>NZ_JBAHWD010000002.1:0-534828 GCF_037044575.1 Nonomuraea sp. LPB2021202275-12-8
ACCGCGACGCCGCCCGCTTGGAGTAGGGTGCACGCGTGGAGATCCAGCGGGCGGTTGCGGCGGACGCGGGCGAGATCCTGACCCTGCAGAGGGCGGCGTACGTCAGCGAGGCGCAGCTCTACGGCGATCCGTACATCCCGCCGCTCGTGGAGTCCCTGGAGCAGGTCCGCAAGGCCATCGAGACCGGTGTCGTGCTCAAGGCCGCCGAGGCGGGCCGCATCGTCGGCGCGGTGCGCGGCTCGGTGGCCGGCACCACCTGCCTGGTGGGCCGGCTCGTGGTGGCGCCCGACTGCCAGGGCCGGGGGCTCGGCACTGCCCTGCTGGGCGCGCTGCACGAGCAGGTGCCGGATGCGGAGGCGTTCGACCTGTTCACCGGCCACCTGTCGGAGCCCAACCTGCGCCTCTACAAGCGGCTGGGCTATCGGGAGACGCACCGGGAGCGGATGGACGACCATCTGACGCTGGTCCACCTGCGTCACGCTCGTCCGGCGGATCGTGGATAGGCTGCCGCTGTGCTGAAGATTGGACTCACCGGCGGCATCGGGTCCGGCAAGAGCGAGGTGGCCAGACGGCTCGCGGCCAGGGGCGCCGTCGTCATCGACGCCGACCGGATCGCCCGCGAGGTGGTGGAGCCGGGCACGCCGGGCCTGGCGAGGGTGGTGGCGAGGTTCGGCGACGAGGTGCTGCGCCCCGACGGCTCGCTCGACCGGGAGAAGCTCGGCGGCATCGTGTTCGCCGACCCCGACAAGCTGGGCTCGCTCAACGCGATCGTGCACCCGCTGGTGGGGGAGCGGGTGGCGGGGTTGCAGCGCGAGGCGGACGACGACGCGATCGTCGTCTACGACGTGCCGCTCCTGGCGGAGAACAAGCTGGCTCCGATGTACGACGTGGTGATCGTTGTCGACGCGGCCGACGAGGTGCGCATCTCCCGCCTGGCCGAGCGCCGCGGGATGCCGGAGCAGGACGCCAAGGCCCGCATCGCCGCCCAGGCGAGCCGGGAGGACCGGCTCGCGGTGGCGGACGTGGTGATCCCCAACGAGGGCACGCTCGACGAGCTCGAAGCCCGGGTCGCCGAGGTGTGGGACGACCTGGTGCGGCGCGCGGGCCGGGGTTAGCGGCGGCTCATCCCCTGGTGGCCGGGACGCGGCTCACAGGAGGTGCCGCGTGCGGTCGTACAGGCGGCGGGCGTCGTCCGGATCCAGGGTGGGCAGCGACGGCGGGAGCGGCTCGCGGCGGTCGTAGGCGAGCAGCGAGCCCTCGGGCGGGTCGTCCATCAGCTCGACGATCGGCTCGATGCTCCTGGCCACCGGCTGGGCGAAGAGCTTGGCCAGGGTCTTGATGACGGTCCTGGCGGGCTGCCGAAGGGTCGCGGTGCCGCTGTCGGTGAAGCCCGGGTGGTGCAGCAGGAAGCGGGTCCGGCCACCGGGATGGTTGCCGGCGTAGGCGACGCCGAGCAGGTCGGTGGCACGGCCGCCCTGGAGCATGGCCTTGATGGCGCCGTAGCCCTCCTTGAGCGTGAGATCGTCCCAGTGGATGCGGCCCTTGGTCGCCCCGACGCCGCAGACGTTCACGATGAGGGGCCGCTCGCCCTTCTCCAGCAGGCCGGTCAGGCCGTAGCTGAGCAGGAACCTGCTGACGTAGTAGAGGGCGAAGGTGCCCTCGAAGCCGTCCGGGGTCTCGACCCTGCGCGGGAAGTGGCGCATCGCGGTGAGCACCAGCCCGTCCAGGGCCTCGTGGCGGTCCTTCACCTCCTCCACCACGCGCCGGTTCTCATCCGCCGAGGTGAGGTCGGCGCGGATGAACGCAGCCCGCCCGCCGGCGTCCAGCCGCTCAGCTTCGTCGAGGAACCGGCGCCCCTTCTCCTGATCGCTGCCCACCACGCTCACCCGGTGGCCCTGGCCCAGGTAGTGCAGGGCGAGCCCACGCCCCATGCCGGTTGTGCCACCCGCCACGACATAGTTCCGCATATTTCACCATCTTCAAGTCATCGAACGCTGACTTGACGGACCGTAGCACGACCACCGGCTACAATGTCAACGGTCGATGACTAGGAGGCGGTGTGGCGGAGAAGCGGAAGCGGGACCGGGAGGCCACCCGGGCCAGGCTGCTGGAGGTCGCCAGGCTGAGATTCGCCCGCGACGGGTACGACGCGGCCAGCGTGCGCGACATCGCCCACGACGCCGACGTCGACGCCACGCTCATCTTCCGCTACTTCGGCTCCAAGAAGCGGCTCTTCGACGAGGCCACCGCCCCCGGGCAGGTGCCTGATGACCTGCTCGACGGGCCGCCCGAGGAGCTGGTCGCCCGGATGCTGCGCTCGGTGGTCTACCAGGACTGGTCCACCCACGGCGGGGAGCACCCGCTGGTGGCCATGCTCAAGTCCGCCGGCCACCAGGACACCAGGCAGCGCATCCGCCAGGAGGTGTGCGACACCTACGTCGACGCGCTGGAGGAGCTGGCCGAGGGGCCGGACCGGCAGCTGCGCGCGGAGTTGCTCAGCGCCTGGCTGGTCGGCATCGGCATCCTGCGCTCCGTGGTCGCCACCCCGGCCCTGGCCGAGGCCGAGGCCGCCGACCTGGCCCCGCACGTGGCGACCGTGGCGACGGGCCTGCTGGGCCGCCCCATGTCGGGCAGCGCCTAGACCGGCCCGCCGAAGCTAGAACGGCGCGTCGAGGGGGACCTGGCGGACACCCGGCAGGTGCGGATCCAGCTCGCCGAGCTCGAACCGCGACATGCCGATGACGTGCCAGAACTGGCCTGCCGTGTCGCCCTGGATCTTGTAGCGGCCGTCCGGCGTCAGCGCCGCCCAGCCCTCCGGCAGGCCGAGCAGGGTCGTCCGGCGCTCCGGCCCGTCCCAGAGGATCACCACGCCGTCGTCGCCCGCGCTGGCGAGCAGGTCGGAGGAGGGGCTGAAGGCGACCGACCAGACGCGCCGCGAGTGGCCGCTGAGCTGGTGCAGCAGGCGGCCGGAGGCGGTGTCCCAGACCCGGACGGCGGCGTCGTCGCCGCCGGTGGCGAGGCGGTCGCCGGCGGCGTTGAAGTCCACGCTCCACAGCCGCCCCGCGTCCCCGTCAAGGGTCTGCCTCAGCAGCGGCTGCCAGGGCTGGCCCGGCCTCAGCTCCCACACCTTGGCCTGGCCGTCGTTGCTCGCGCTGGCCAGATACTGGCCCGACGGGTCGAACACCACCGAGTAGACCCGGTCGGAGTGCCCCTCCAGGGTCGCCACCCGGCCACCGGAGTCCACGTGCCAGATCCGTACCAGCCGGTCGTCGCAGCCGGTGGCGACGTAGCGGCCGTCGGGACTGAAGGCGATCGAGCGGACCCGGCCGCGATGGTCGGCGAGGTTGGCGACAAGCCGCCCGGTCGACCGCCACCAGATCCGCACGGTGTCGTCGTCGTTGGCGGTGGCCAGCATGTCGCCGGTGGAGCTGAACGCCTCCGCCCACACATGGTCGGTCTCGGCGCTCAGCTCCCGCTCGTAGTCGCCGGTTGTGGCGTTCCAGAAGTGCACGCCACCGTCGTTGCTGGAGGTGGCCAGCACCGGTCCGGCGGGTGAGAACAGGGCGGAGATCAGCCGGTCGGCGTGGCCGGTGAACTCGCGCAGCCGCCGCCCGGTGCGCGGCTCCCACACCCGCACGACACCGTCGTTGCCGCTGGTCGCCAGCATCGAGCCGTCGGCGCTGAAGCGGACCGAGGATATGCGCCGGCCATGGCCGCGCAGCACGCGCTGGCACTGGCCCGAGTCCGGATCCCACAGCCGGACCGTGCCGTCGTTGCTGCTGGTGGCGAGCTGCTCGCCGTCGGGCCGCCAGGCGAACGGCCAGACCGAGCTCCGGTGCCCCGTCAGCTCGCTCCGCCGCGGGGTGCCGACCGTCTGGAGCCGCACGACGCCGCCCGAGTCGCCGGTGGCCAGCGTGCGGCCGTCGGGGGAGAAGGCCACCTGGTAGACGGCGGCGGCATGGGTGGTGTGCAGGCCACGGAACTCGCCTGACGGGTCCCACAGCCGCACGTCACCGGAGGTGTCGCCGATGGCCAGCAGGTCGCCGCCGGGCGAGAACGTCACGCAGTAGATGCTGCCCCGGTGGCCGGTCAGCACGTGCCGCTGGGCCCACGAGGCGGTGTCCCACACCTGCAGCGTGCCCGCCTGGTCCCCGGTGGCCAGCAGGGTGCCGTCGGGGCTGTGCACGGCGCGGTACACGGCGCCGCGGTGGCCGTCGAGGGTTCGGCTCATCTGGCCGGTGGACAGGTCCCAGACTCGCAGCACGCCTGCCGAGTCGCCGGTCACCAGGACCGAGCCGCCGAAGGAGGCCGTGTAGACGGGCGCCTGGTGCCCGGTCAGCTCGTGCACCGGCTCACCGGTGGCGGTGTCCCACACCCGGACCACGCCGTCGCCGCCGCCCGCCGCCAGGAGCTCCCCCGAAGGGCTGAGCCGTACGGGCCAGACGCCGTCGCGGTGGCCGGTCAGCTTGTGCAGCCGCTCGCCGGTGAGGGCGTCCCAGAGCAGGACGGTGCCGTCGCTCGCGCCGGTGGCCAGCAGGTCGCCGGCGAACGAGACGGCGTAGACGCGGCCGTTGTGCCCGTGCAGGGTGCGCACCGGCAGCCCGCCGGCGCACAGCAGCACGCCGCCGTCCTCGTTGCCGATCGCGATCGTCGAGCCGTCGGGGCTGTAGGCGATCGGCTCGGGCAGGCGGCTGGTCTGGAAGTGGTATCCGTACGGCACCCCGATCGCTGCGGGCGCGAGCTGCATCTCCACCGGCTGGCCCGGCACCACCGCGGCCCCCGGCAGGTGCGGCAGCGTGCCGGTCACGTTGATCAGCGTGGCCCGGTGCCACCGGGCGCCCTCGACCGACACGTCGCTCAGGTCCGTCCGCGCCAGCCGCGCCCCCGACAGGTCGGCTCCGCGCAGGTCGGCGCCGGTGAGCACGGCGCCGTCGAGCCGCGCCCCCACCAGCTTGGCCTCGCGCAGGACCGCCCTGGACAGGTTGGTGCCGGCGAGCGTGGCGCCGGTCAGGTCGGCGCCGGTCAGATCCACCTCCTGCAGGTCCCTGGCCGACAGGTCCTCGCCCTTCAGGTTCGCGCCGCGCAGGTCGGCCCTGGCGGGGGTGCGCAGCCGGGCCGCGATCTTGACGGCGTTCGCGCGGGCCACGTCGTCGGCGGGCGGGTCGGTCACCCACGCCCGCAGCGCCCGCACGTCGGCCAGGTCGCACAGGAACTCCACGGTCAGCGCCGACAGCGGCCGGCGTGACAGCGCCACGGGCGCGTCGATCGTCGCCGCCACATGCCTGGCGATCAGCCATTCCATGACCGAGGAGTGGATGAACCCGAACATGCCCTCCTCGGTGCGGACCAGCAGGCTGCCCGACCCCATCGCGTACGCGGTGTGCGCGGCCGAGAGCTGGCCGCTGGCCAGGTCGGCCAGGGTCTCGGCGATCTCGGTCAGCTCGTCCACGCCGAGCAGCGACTCGCCGGAGTCCCACAGCCGCAGAGCCAGCGCCGTCACCGCCTGCCACAGCTCGCCGGTGGTGAGCGAGGCGGGGGAGCCGGGCACCTTGACCCGCCGCTCCTCGAAGGCCAGCCAGGACTGCAGGATCTCCTCGTACAGCAGCGCCGGGCTGATCGTGTGCCGCGCCCCCGCCACCGTGCGCAGCCGGTTGGCGTCGAGGTCGGCGATGAAGCTCAGCATCCGCGGATTCTGGGCCAGGGCCAGCAGGTCCTTGATGCCCTCCATCAGCGACATGCGCGCGGTGGCCTCGTCGTCGTCGTCGAACCGGTTGGCCAGGTAGGAGCGGATCTGGTCGTGGGTGAAATCCTCGACGCCCAGCACCCGCCGCTGCGGCAGCACCCCGACCATCTCGCCGAGCGACGTCAGCACCTGGCTGTGCGACTTGAAATGCTGGGTCCGGCTGGCGACCACGATCTTCGCCTTGTCCTCCGCCGCGGCCAGCAACGTCGCCAGGTGGTCGGCGGCCCGGTCGTAGGTGAGCCGGGTGACGAGCTCGTCGAAGCCGTCGAACAGCAGCACGATCCGGCCCTGCCTGAGCAGGTAGCGGAAGGCCTTCAGGTCGATGAGCTCCTCACCGTGATTGGCCAGGTGCGCCGCCACGAGCCCGTCGACCGAGTGCGCCTTGTCCAGGGCGCGCAGCTCGATGAAGATCGGCGTCAGGTGCGGCAGCTCGGCGGGGATGCGCCTGGCCAGCTCGCGCAGCGCGAACGTCTTGCCGTGGCCGAAGTCGCCGAGCAGCAGCAGGAACCTGCCGTGGTCGGTGCCCAGCAGCCGCATCAGCTCGTCGGTGAGCCCCTGCTTGACGTTCTGGCCGGGGCGGTCGAGCTCGCGGTAGCGCTGTGGCACGTACAGCTCGGGCGGATAACGGCGGTCGGTGGTCAGCCTGGCCGTCTGCTCGGCGACGTAACCGGACAGGTCGAGCAGGCCCTGGAACTCGGTGAAGCTGCGCAGCCGGACGCCCCTGCGCATCAGGTCCTCGCGCAGCGTGCGCCGCGGCGGCGGCCCCTGGTAGACCAGCTCGGCGGCCAGCTCGGCGGAGTGCGCCTGCCGGACGAACTCGGTGGCGTCGCCGGCGGTGAGCTCACCCACGTGCGCGCCGATCATCATCTGGCGGACGAACCCGTCCTCGGGGTGGGTGACGACGAGGTGGTCCGGCATGCGGCGGATCCTGGCCCGCTCGTGCCGGGCCTCGCAGACCTCGGTGATCCGGTCCAGCAGCAGCTCCACCGGGGTGGGCTGACGTCTGTCGTGCCCCGAGCCCACCGGAGCCCGTCTGTCCGGCGGAGGGTCGGGCGGCGTCTCGCCGGTGAACGTGGTGCGGGCGGCCCGCCAGGTGTGCGGGACGCGCTCGGGCTCGCCGCCGTCGGGCAGCCAGGTGCGCACGCCTTCGGCGGTGATCTCGACGACCTGGTGGCGGCGCGGCGCGGCGACGGCGGCGTCGCCGGGCTGGCCGGACCCCTGGAGGAGCAGGTTGAGGCGGTGGGCCAGGAGCCGGTCGAAGGCCGGCGCGTCGTGCAGCGCGGCGGGCGGATGCCCGATCACGCCCAGGCGCAGCCAGCCTTGCTCCTCGTAGGGCCGCAGCCGCTCGGCGAACCAGGCGGCCTGCCCTTCGCCGAGCATGGCGTACGCGTCGCGCTCCAGGTGGCTCATCGCCATCGTCGAGTTGAGCCCGGCCACGACCACCTTCAGGTCGGGCACCTCGAAGAGAGTCCACGGCTGCTCGCCGTCGAACACCCGGTCGTCGAGCCCCTGGTAGACCTCGCCGAACAGGCCGGCGAAGTGCCGCCACTTGGGCCAGTAAGGGGGCTGCGGGCTGACGTCGTCGGCCTCGCAGGTGAGGAAGTAGGCGCTGGCGGCGGCCTTGGTGACGTCACGCGGACCGGGCACGATCACCAGCCGGTGCGGCTCCAGGCCGATGAGCAGCCGTAAGTCGGTGACGAACCGCGTGGCCTGCCCGAACTGCCCGAGACTGCCCGACTCGGTCAGGTCGCCGCCGACCACGATGAGGTCGGGCCGCGGCGCGCCCCTGTCGTACATGGCCGTCAGGTCGGCCCAGATCCTGGCCTGCATGTCCTCGGGAGTGAACGGCTCGCCCGGGTCGGGCAGCGCCCGCCCGAACCGGGGGCCGCCGAGATGCAGCACGCTGAGCGACTCCCGCCGGGAGTGCGGGCCGGCGGCGGGCGGGAACTTCGGCGCGCTCACCGGCGTGCGCCGGGCGCGCGCGTGGCCGCCCGGCGGCGGCAACGTCGGGACGGGCACGGGCAGGTCCGAGCCGGTCGGGAAGGCGGGCGGGGCATCGGGCTTGGCCCGGCCGGACAGCGCCTCCCTGACCCGGCCGAGCAGCAGCGCCCGGGCGTGGCCCGGGTCGGTGACGCCCAGCAGGTCCACCCAGGTGATCGTGGACAGCAGCCCCTCCAGCTGGACGTCCTCCAGCCTGATGGTGACCAGCTTGTTCGACGGATTGTCCGGGTCGGCACGCAGCGCCGCCTGCCACTCCATCCGCCCGTAGCGGGAACTCAGGTAGTTACGCGAGAGCACCGCCACCACGAGCTCGGCCTCGCTGACCCCGCGGTCCATGAAGTCGATGAAGTTGGTGCCGGGTACGAAGTCCCAGGACTGGATCATCGTCCGGTAGCCGGCCGCCTCCAGCTCCCAGGCGATCCACGTCGCCCAGGCCGTGTCGGCGGGGGAGTAGCTGACGAAGATCCGGGTCGGCCTGCCGTCACGTGCCATTCGCTCAGTATCTCCTGCGGGATCGGCGTTTGGCAGGCCATGTGCGATCATCGACGCGTGCTGCGGCGTCTTGGCGTGCTCGACTGGATCAGGATCGGGCTGCTCGCGCTCGGTCTGGTCTTCGTGGCCACCGGGCTGCTCCCGCTGCCGGTCGCGCGGGAGAGCATGGGGGAGATCGGGCCGCTGCTGGTGTTCCTGGTCGGGATCATCGTGCTGGCGGAGCTCACCAAGGAGGCGCAGGTCTTCGACGCGATCGCGGCCAGGATGGCCGTGCTCGGCCGCGGCAACTACGTCGCCCTCTTCCTTCTTTGTACGGCCTTCGCGTCATTTATTACGATATTTCTGAATTTGGATACGACCGCCGTGCTGCTCACCCCGGTCATGCTGGCCCTGGCCCCCAAGGCGCGCATCGCCGCCCTGCCGCTGGCCATGACCACGATCTGGTTCGCCAACACCGCGAGCCTGCTGCTGCCGGTGTCCAACCTGACGAACCTGCTGGCCATGGACGAGATCGGGCTCGCGCCGCTGGAGTTCGCCGCGCGGATGTGGGCGCCGCAGGTCGTCTCGATCGTGGTCACCATGGCGTTCCTGTGGGTTTTCTTCTGGCGCCGGGGCGAGCGGCGGGACCTGCGCTACACGCCTCCGGTGCTGGAGCCGGTCGCCGACCGGGTGCTGTTCGGCGCCGCCTCGGCCGCCTGCGTACTGTTCATCGTCGCGCTGCTTGCCAGGGTGGAGGTGTGGACGGCGGCGTCTGCGGCGGCGCTCGTGGTGGTGGTCGCCTTCGTCGTGCGCGACCGCAAGAGGCTGACCTGGAGCCTGATCCCCTGGCAGCTGCTCATCTTCGTGACGGCCCTGTTCCTGGTGGTGCCCACGCTCAGCGCGCACGGCCTGGCGGAGCTGATGAACTGGATGCTCGGCGCCGAACGGAACCCCTACCGCACGGCCGCCGTCGGGGCCGGTCTGTCCAACGTGATCAACAACCTGCCCGCCTACAAGGCCGTCGAGGAGGTCATCCCCGTCCACGAGCGCGGCCAGCTCCTCGCCCTGCTCGTCGGCACCAACGTCGGCCCGGTCATCACGCCGTGGGCGTCGCTGGCCACGCTGCTCTGGTTCGAGTCATGCCGCCGCCACGACGTCAAGGTGCCGATGCGCCGGTTCCTGCTGACCGGCGCCGGGCTGGCCGTCGTGGGCCTGCCGGCGACCACCTGGGCGCTGGTGATCTTCGGTTGAGTGCCCATGACCGGTTGATCTCGGGGACAATGGTCGCCATGGCCAAATCACCTCTGATCAGATGTTTCGGTCTTGTCGTCCTGGCGACTGCTTGGCTGACCGCCTGCGGTGGCGGGGGCACACCCGCGGCCGCACCCTCCAGCGCCGCCGCGGCCGAGCAGTCCGTCCAGCCCTCCGGCACCGCCTCGGAGGCCCCGCGCAAGGCCGTGCGCAAGGTCAAGCTGGAGGTCATCGGCAAGGGCAAGGCGGCCCAGCCGATCATCTACAACGCCGACGAGAGCGGCGTCGAGAGCGACGCCACCCTGCCCTGGTCAAGGACCGCCGAGATCGAGCTCACCGGCGCCGAGCAGGAGGTGGGCCGCCTGGTCTCCATCGTGTCGGGCTCCGTGCGCGGCGCCGACGGGCAGTTCAAACCCGCTCCGTGCCGCATCACCGTGGACGGTCGCAGGGTCGCCACGGGCAAGGGGTCGTGCAAGTACATGCTCAAGTAGGCGCCGCTCAGCGACGGCGGACCGTGACGGTCCGCTGGGGCCGGCGCCTGGCCCGGCGCTCGACCTCCTCGGCCGGCACCTCCTCGGACGGCCGCGGACCGACCACCGCCGCGAACCACGGATGCGCCCAACCGGTCCTGCGCTCGCCGCTCATGCCGCCGCCCGGACGCCGTAGGCCCCGGCCACCGCGTCCAGCGCCCAGCGCATGCGCATCGCGTACTCCTCGGGATGGTCGCCCGCCTCCTGCGCGACATAGCCGGCGCACACCGAGCGGTCGCCGCGGGCGCACAGCCGCTCGTCGATGGCCGCTCGCACCTGGAGCGGCGACGAGGTGAGCGACGGTTGCAGAGCGGAGGCGAAGAGCACCTGCGCCAGCTCCGTCACAGTCAGTGCAGAGGTCGGTCCGGTCAGAACTGTCGACATGGTGTTTCTCCTCTCCGCCGGTGCCTTTCAGAAGCACCCTCTGTATAGACGTCGAACCACGCCGAAAGTTATCGACATTCGCCGCCTGAAATTCAAGATTTTTTACAATTGGCCGCTTACCAGGGCCAGCAGCCCCGGCATGGCCTCGGGGTGAGCCGCCACGAAGCTGCGATCCTCGGCCGTGCCCCCGATGCCCTCCTCGAAGGGCCCGCCGTCCAGCGCGCGGATCTCGACACCCGCCTCTCGTGCGATCAGCGCGCCCGCGGGCAGATCGACGGCCTCGGCCCGATAGCCGACCATCCCGTCGATGTCGCCACGCGCCAGCATCGCCCACGACAGCAGCGGTGCCCAGAGCTGCAGCACCCGCCGGGCCTCCAGCTCCAGAGCGCACCTCAGTCCGCGCGCCGTCGCGTCATGCCTGGTCACAGCATACCCCTGGGTCCAAGCCAGCAGCGGACCGTGCGGCGAGGGCCGGTGGAGGGCGGCCAGCCGCGTCCCCGAGGACGCCAGCGCGCCGCAGCCGCGGATCGCCGACCACGTCTGGGCCGTCACCGGGTCGTGCACCACGCCCAGCACCGGTCGGTCCTCGTGGCACAGGGCCAGGCCCACGACGTAGGCGGGAAGGCCGATAGCGACGTTGTTGGTGCCGTCGAGCGGATCGACCAGCCAGGTCCACTCACCGCCGGAGGCGCCCAGCAGGCCGGACTCCTCGGCGATGACCGAGTGCGAGGGGTACGCCGAGACGATGCGCTCGACCAGCAGCCGCTCCGACGCCAGGTCCAGGTCGGTCACCACGTCCCCGGATCCGCCCTTGGGCCGGACGCCGACCGTCCCCCTGGTGCCGTCGAGGAGCAGCTTTCCCGCGGCCTCGGCCGCTTCCACGGCGACCGCGCGAGCGTGATCCAGATCCATCGGGCATCCCTCAGCTCAGGTGGGCGGCGATGAGGTGTATGGCGTGTGCCGTCTCCCGGGCGTCGAGCGACCGCCTCGGTACGTGGTGGCCGCCCGCGCCGAGCGGGCCGAGCGACAGGTCGCGGCTGCCCGGGTGGCCACGCCCGAGCGCGATCGTGGCGGCCTCGCCGCCCTCGGGCACGACGCTGCTGTGGAAGCGGTCCGCTGACAGGGTGTAGGTGTCGCCCGGCCCGAACGACTCCACCAGCCCGGTCGCGTGCCGCACGGTGCGGCGGGTGGGGGAGATGCGGTCGCCGTCGGCGGCGCTGACGACCTCGAACACGCGGTGCGTCGCGTCCCGCTCCGCGTCCGTGACCACCGCGTGCACGTTGCGCACCTGGCCGTAGAGCACGTGGCTGACGAGGTCCCAGCTGTGGCAGTGGATCTGCGAGGTGGTGCTGTGCGCGTGCGTGAGCGAATCCGACCACAGATGGATGCATACCCCCTCGCCGCCGTCTCGCTCCAGCGGAAGGCAGACGAAACCGAGCGGGTGGCGTACGGCCCTGACTCCGGCTCCGGAGATCGCGTCGAGCGCCCAGTCTCTGGCCCGGCCCTGGACGACCTGCTGGTAGACGCCGTTGTAGCTCATGACCGGTGCTTACGTTCCGTCTCGCTGGTGAGCCGCCGGACGCGGCTCACCGTACGGATCCACGGCGCGTAGCGCCTTTCTCGCGATGTCCACGACGTCGCGCCCGTTGTAGGACTTGGGCAGCGGCATCCCGATGCGCTCGAACAGCTCCTGCACCTCCTCGATCGTGGGCTCGTCGCTGAGCGGCACCCGCTTGTACGCCTCCAGCGGCACCCGCCGCGCCTGCTCGAAGCTGAGGCGCAGCTCGGTGTCGCAGTTCTGGTAGTAGAAGGTGTCGGCCAGCGCCGTCATCGCCCGGTTCGGATCCTCGACCGTCATGATCAGGCGGGTGCTCGACAGGTCCCAGCGGAACGTGGTCATCGTGGACGACAGTCCCACGCCGATGTCCAGCAGCCCGTAGCGCTGCCGGTGCCAGAAGGCGGCCAGGATCGTGGCGTAGGACTCCTTCCTGGCCCGGTCGGTCGTCCACGTCTCACCGGTGCCGTCGGGCTGGTCGGACAGGGAGCGCCGGTAGTGGGCGTAGGTCTCGCAGACCTCGGCGTCCGCCGGGTCGATGACCTCGATCCGTATGGTCAGGTGGCGCTTGTCGCGGCGGGCGGCGGCGACGCAGGCGGGCAGGGTGACGGCGCGCATGTAGGTCCCGGTGCCGCCCTTGAAACTCCACCGGGTGGTGTCCTTGCGCGCCTCGGCGTGCGCCTGCGCGGTCTCCTGCGGGCTGCCGAGCACCCTGACGAGCTGCAGCGCGTCCAGCGCCTTGCGGGTGCCGGTGACCAGGTGCTCGATCTGCTCCAGGCGGGCCAGCCGCATCGGGAGCTGGGCGAGCGCGCCGGAGGTGATGGTCTCCTCGACCGGGGCCTGCCGCGCCCGGTCGCGCAGCAGCGCGGTGGCCACCAGCGCCAGGATCACCAGGGTCGCGGCGCTGACGAACTGGGCCTGGACCTTGGCGCCCTGCTCCTCGTCGGCGCCGAAAATCTCCTCGGGCATGATGCCGAGCACGCCCACGACGATGGCCAGGGCCAGCGCGATCGCGACGTCGGCGTTCTGCGCAGCCCACGGGGCGATCCGCCTCAGTGCCCCCACCAACCGTGCCATCGCTCGCCCCGCATCCCCGACGATCAGTCAGTCCCGTGGTCATGGTAACGACCACGTCATGCCACCGGCTAGCACGGGAAAAGCGCGTCCGTCGTACCCCCGCGTCAGGGGTGGGAACGACGGCGGGCGGCGCCGAGCCGGTGCTCGGCGCCGCCCGTGGTCCTCGACCGGCTACAACGTGCTGGACCGGCTACAACCAGCCGCGGCGACGCGCCATCTGCTCCAGGCCGCGCTGCAGCGACTGGTCGACGGCGCCCGGGTGGTCGTCGTAGCGGACCGTGAAGCGGTTGTAGGAGTCGTGACTGGAAGTCAGGAAGCCGCCCCGCTTGTCGGCTTCGAGGATGACGTCCATCTGCCGGGGGCCGGCGATGAAGGTCAGCTCCAGCTCGTTGAAGTGGCGTCGCCACTGGCCGCCGGCGTAGTACTCGATCTCCTGGAAGAACGGCATCGTGGAGCCGTGCAGCGTGCCGCGCTCCAGGTCCGCCTTCTTGAACTGGAAACCCAGCCGGTCCAGCGCGCCGATGACATGCTCCTGCGCGGGCAGCGGCGTGACGAACAGGGGATCGAGGTCGCCCTTGTCCAGCGCGCCCGCGAGCGCAAGCTCCGTGTGCACGCCCAGCTGCATGCCGCGCAGCGGGTGGCCGGCGATCGCGCTGATCGGCGTCTCCCACGGCACCAGCAGCTCGAACGGCTGCCCGTGCTGCGCCCCGGCGGCGAGCTGGAACGCGCCCGCCACCTGCTGGCGCAGGAAGCTGTAGGTCGACTTGTACTCGTTGTCACCGGACTCGACCTCGACCACCGCGGTCAGGTCGACGTAGATGCCCTCCACCTTGTATTCGGAGCCGCCGCCCCGGAAGTTGACCACCCCGCGCAGCGGTTCGCCGGGGCGCACGGTGGCGTTGTTCAGCACCGTGTCTACTTCGACGCCCGCGCCGAACGCGGCCATCAGCTTGCGGAACACCATGGATTCTCCTATGCGGTCGGGGCCTGGCCGTTTCCGTTGGCCGAGAAGCGGGGGAGCAACTGGGCCAGCAGCAGGGTGGAGAGCGCGGAGTCGCCGGTGCCCTGCTGGGTGCGGACCACCAGCGGCTGGGGGGCGCTCTCCGCCAGCTTGGCGCCCACGTCGAGGCGCCTGCGGGCCAGCTCGTACTGCAGCACGGCCCGGTTGTCACGGTAGGAGTCCGCCAGCCTGCGCAGCGCCTTGGCCTCGTTCTCGGCGGAGGTCAGCTCGGCGCGGCCGCGCGCCTCGATCTCCCAGCGGACCCGCTGCGCCTCGGTCGCCTGCTCCTCCAGCATGCGCGCCACGTCCTTGCGGGCGGTGTTGTGGGCGGCCTTGACCTCCACGACGCGGGCGTCCCTGGTCTTCTTGGAACGCTCGATCTCCATCAGCAGCGTGTCGATGCGGCGCTTGCGGGTCAGCTCCCACTCGCGCTCGTAGGCCGACAGCTCCTTGGCCACCTTCTCGCGGGTGGACAGGTGCGCCTGGTAGGTGTCGGGCAGCTGCAGGTCGGGGATGTTAGCGCCGGTGATGCGCACGCCGTAGCGGCCGAGCTGGCGGTTGAGCGCGTCCTGCATGTCGCCGACGTCGGAGCCGCGCAGGTCGTAGGCCCGCTCGGTGTTGACCCGGCGGCTGCGCTGCCTGATCGCGTCCTGTACGGCGCTCGACAGCACCAGGTCGAAGTTGCCGGCCCCGATCGTGCGCACGAACGCCACGGGGTCCACGATACGGAACTTCAGGAAGAACTCGATCGACTTCAGCGGCACGTTCTCGGCCGTGGGGCTGGCCACGATCGGCGCCGAGTAGGGGATCTCGGTGGAGGTGTCGACCACCGCGTCCACCCGGTCCCACGGCAGCCAGAGGTAGTGACGGCCGGGGGAGAGCGTGCCGGTGATGGCGCCCCAGTGACTGCGCACCCCCGTGGTGCCCTCCTCGATCTCGATGATCGCTCTGCGCCACATCCAGATCAGCCCGACGACCAGGAAGAACGCCGCCGCCAGCGCGGCCACGACGGTCAGGTCGGTGAGCACGGCCATCCCGGCGCAGTAGACGGCGATGAAGATCAGGGTCATCCAGGCGAACCCGCGCCGATCCTTGGGGATCACGACGGGCACGAGCTGGCCCTGCTCACCGCCGCGCAGAAGCTGGCGGATGTCGGACCAGGAGGCCACCGACTCCTTGATCTTCGAGAACTGGCGGCTCATCGGACCTCACCCTCGATGCTCTGCGTGTGGTGCCGACCCTCGGCCGGCGCGGACACGGTGACGATGTCGGTGTCAGGCGCCTCGTTGACCTCTTCCGCGACCTGCTGGAGCAGCGCGTCGATCTCCGCCTGACGGTCCGAGACGCGCGCGCCGATCGCCGACAGCCTGGACTGGATGGTGGCCATGTCCTCGGGCGAGAACAGTGCCGCTCCCTTGCCGCCGATGAGCTGCTGGGCCAGCGTCAGGAAGTCGATGTCGGTATGTTCGCCCACCTGCACGACCTGCGGCAGCCGGGCCGAGACCGACTCCAGCTTGTCCAGCAGATCCTGCTGGAAGCGGTAGTCGAGGATCTCCGGCGCCTCGGCGGCGCTGAGCGCCCGGATGTCCAGCGCCTGTGCCTCCAGCAGGGCCGAGTTGGCCTTGGCCGAGGACTCGGCCTCGACCAGGCGCTGCCTGGCCTGCGCGGTGGCCTGGTGGGTGGCCCGCTCGAGGGCGGTGTCCATGCGCGCCTGATAGCCGGCGATCTCCGCCTGGATCCCGCTCAGCGTCTCCTGCAGCCCGGCGAGCTCCTTGACCAGGTCGCCCTCGTTCTGCTCCTTGCGCAGCTGCAGCTCGTACTCGTAGGTGTAGGCCTCCTTGGCCACCCGCACCATCTCGGGGGCGGCCAGGTCCATGCGGTACTCCTGACTGGACGGCTCGGCGTGGGTGATGTTCACGTCCGTGAGCCGTACGGCGGGCAGGAACTGCTGGTTGAGGTTCTCCAGCATGCCGTGCGTGCTCTCGCCCACCAGGTCGTAGATGTCCTCGGCCCGCTGGGCGTAGATCAGGGACCGGGTGACCTCGCTGATGGCGTTCTGAAGCTTGGACTGGAAGCCGCTCACCGAGCCGAGCACGAAGATGAACTCGGCCGGGTTCTCGATCCTGAACTGCAGGAACAGGTCGACGCTCGCCTTGACGCCCTGCTGGGTCGGCGCCTCGCTGATGGGGGCGTTGAAGGGGTACTCGCGGGTGGTGTTGACGATGTAGCTGACCCGCTTCCACGGGTTGATCAGCGTCACCCGGCCCGGGTCCGCGATCTGCACCATCTTGCCGAACTTGGTGATCAGCGCCTTGCAGCCTTCGGGCACCATGACCACGCTGCGCCGCCACCACAGGAACGCGGCGGCCAGTACCAGCACGACCCAGTAGTGGGGGCCGAAGAACAGCTCGGTGTTGGGGATGACATTGCCGAGCGCGCCGATCAGGCCGAGCACCACCAGGACACCCAGCTGCAGGATCACCTTGGCGATGTTGCCCTTGGGGATCACCACGGGGGAGATGACGTGCATGCCGTTCTCGGCGAAGCTGCGGTTGACGATCTCGCCGGCGTCGTTCAGCGACGCGGTGCGTGCCTCGATCTGGGTGCCGATCGACACGCCGCCGTCGCGGGCCGCGGCGAAGTCGTGGGGATTCAGCGCGAACCCCTGTGCCTGCTGTCCGAGCTGCTGCCCGGCCTGGCCGATCGCCTGCCCCACGGCCTGCCGAACGTTGCCTCCCTGGACCACTGTCTGGGCCAGGCCCTGGCCTGCCTGGATAAGGGCCTCTCTAGGTCGTGACATCGCACCTTCCTCTTCCGCTTCAGGCGGATTCGACCGTATCGGGTGCGACTTAATGTTCGCTTGCATCGGAATGTCGCAACACTGTTGCCAATCGTAGTAGCCGTGCTATCAATATAGTAGACCTACTACATGGAGGGGGTTATGAGCGTCACCAGTGCTCTGGATGGAGACATCAATGTGACAAACACCGACACCGCGATCGAGGTCAGCGGCTTACACATGAGCTACGGACCGCTGGAGGTGCTGCGCGGGGTCGACTTCACCGTGGCCCCCGGCGAGGTGATCGCGCTGCTCGGCCCCAACGGCGCGGGCAAGACCACCACGATCGAGATCCTGGAGGGCTTCCGCATGCCCTCCGCCGGTCACGTGCGCGTGCTCGGGACCGAGCCGGCCAAGGGCGACGAGCGGTGGCGGGCCGGGCTGGGCGTCGTCCTGCAGTCCTGGCGCGATCACGGCCGCTGGCCCGTCCACAAGCTGCTCGAGCACCTGGGCCGCTACTACGCCCCCTACAGCACCCCCGGCAGGCCCCGCCCCCTCGACACCGGCGAGCTCATCGAGGCCGTCGGCCTCACCGAGCAGGCCGGCAGGCGCGTCAGCAGGCTCTCCGGCGGCCAGCGCCGCCGGCTCGACGTCGCCATCGGCATCGTCGGGCGCCCCGAGGTGCTCTTCCTCGACGAGCCGACCGCCGGCTTCGACCCGCAGGCCAGGCGCGACTTCCACGACCTGGTGCACCGGCTTTCGGACCTCGACGACACCACCATCCTGCTCACCACCCACGACCTCGACGAGGCCGAGAAGCTCGCCGACCGGATCCTCATCCTGGCGGGCGGCAAGATCGTCGCCGACGGCAGCGCCGACCGCCTCTCCCGCGAGGTCTCCCGCGACGCCCAGGTCCGCTGGAGCCGCGGTGGTGAGCAGTTCGTGCACGCCACCGAGGACGCCACCGCCTTCGTGCGGGACCTTTTCGCGCAGTACGGCGAGCAGATCGGCGACCTGGAGGTACGGCGCGCCACGCTCGAGGACACCTACATGGCCATCCTGAAGAAGGAGGAAGGATGAACCCGACGCTGCACGCGGCCCGGCTGGGCCTGTCCAGAGGCTGGACCGAGTTCAAGCACAGCCTGACCAACGCGCAGGACATCGGCTTCACCATCGTGTCCACGACGGCCTTCGTCGTCGTGCTCTACTTCCAGCGCGACGCCAAGGTGCCCGGCACCGACCTGTCCCTGGCCGCGGCCACGCTGCCGGGCATCCTCGGCCTCGGCATGGCCTTCAACGGACTCGTCGGCGCGGTCGGCGCGCTGGCCGTCGAACGCGAGGACGGCACGCTGCTGCGGGCCAAGGCGTTGCCGCAGGGGATGGTCGGCTATCTCGTGGGCCGGATCGTCTCGCTCTCCCTCACCGCCGTGGGCGGCCTGCTGATCGTGATCGTCGCCGGCCTGATCCTGGTGCCCGAGCTGGCCGGCGCGGGAGCGGGCGGATGGCTCACCGTGGCCTGGGTGGCCCTGCTGGGACTGCTGGCCACTCTGCCGTGGGGCGCCGTCATAGGCTCCCTGGCCACCAGCCCGCAGACGGCGGCCGGCCTGTCGATGCTCACCATGGGCGGGATCTCCGCAGTCTCCGGCATCTTCTACCCGATCACCGCGCTGCTCCCCTGGCTGCAGGTCATCGGCCAGGCGTTCCCGCTCTACTGGCTCGGGCTCGGCATGCGCTCGGCCCTGCTGCCCGACGCTGCCGCGGCAGCCGAGCTCGGCGGCTCCTGGCGGCCCCTGGAGACGCTCGGCGTTCTCCTCGCCTGGTCCGTCGCCGGTCTCGTGCTGGCGCCGCCGATCCTGCGCAGGATGGCCAGGCGCGAGTCGGGATCGCTGATGCAGGTGCGCCGCGAGCGGGCACTGCAGCGCATCGGCTGAGAAGATGGGCGACGATGAGCGAGACCGTCTACAACCGCATCGCCCTGCTGCGGGCCGAGCGGGGCGTCACCCGCAGGCAGCTCGCCGACGCGCTGGGCGTGCACTACCAGACCGTCGGCTATCTGGAGCGCGGCGAATACAGCCCCAGCCTCTACCTGGCGCTGCGCATCGCCGACTACTTCGAGGTGCCCGTGGAGGTGATCTTCTCCACCACGCCCTTCCCCCGCATCGGTGAGCGGACCGCCTGAGGGTTTCTGTCGGTCGCTTCGCCTACATTGGGCAGCATGCGACCGGTCACAGATTTGCAGCGGAAGGTGGCGCCCTTCGAGGTCGTCACCGAGATGACTCCCTCCGGCGACCAGCCGACGGCCATCGCCGAGCTGGAGCGCCGCGTCACGGCCGGAGAGAAGGACAACGTCCTGCTGGGCGCCACCGGCACGGGCAAGACCGCCACCGTCGCCTGGCTCATCGAGCGGCTGCAGCGGCCCACGCTCGTCATGCAGCCCAACAAGACGCTCGCCGCCCAGTTCGCCAACGAGCTGCGCGAGATGCTCCCCAACAACGCGGTCGAATACTTCGTCTCCTATTACGACTACTACCAGCCTGAGGCCTACGTCCCGCAGAGCGACACCTACATCGAGAAGGACTCCTCGATCAACGACGAGGTGGAGCGGCTGCGCCACTCGGCGACCAACTCGCTGCTCACCCGCCGCGACACCATCGTCGTCGCCTCCGTCTCCTGCATCTACGGCCTCGGCACACCTCAGGAGTACGTCGACCGCATGGCCCGCCTGCGCGTCGGCATGGACGTCGACCGCGACCAGCTCCTGCGCCGCCTCGTCGACATGCAGTACACCCGCAACGACCTCGCCTTCACCCGGGGCACCTTCCGGGTGCGCGGCGACACCATCGAGATCATCCCCAAGTACGAAGAGCTCGCCGTCCGGATCGAGATGTTCGGCGACGAGATCGAGAAGCTCTCCACCATGCACCCGCTGACCGGCGAGGTCATCACGGAGGACGAGGAGCTCTACATCTTCCCCGCCTCCCACTACGTCGCCGGCGAGGAGCGGATGACGGCCGCCGTCACCGGCATCGAGGCCGAGCTGGGTGAGCGGCTGTCGGAGCTGGAGCGGCAGGGCAAGCTGCTGGAGGCCCAGCGGCTGCGCATGCGCACCACCTACGACCTCGAGATGATGCGCCAGATCGGCACCTGTTCCGGCATCGAGAACTACTCGCGTCACATGGACGGCCGGTCGCCCGGCAGCGCCCCCAACACGCTGATCGACTACTTCCCCGAGGACTTCCTGCTCGTCCTCGACGAGTCCCACCAGACCGTGCCGCAGATCGGCGCCATGTACGAAGGCGACGCCTCCCGCAAGCGCACCCTCGTCGACCACGGCTTCCGGCTGCCGTCCGCGCTCGACAACCGGCCTCTGAAGTGGGAGGAGTTCCTGGAGCGGATCGGGCAGACCGTCTACCTGTCGGCCACGCCCGGCCCCTACGAGCTCGGCCGCGCCAAGGGCGAGGTCGTCGAGCAGGTCATCCGGCCCACCGGGCTGATCGACCCCGAGATCGTCGTCAAGCCGACCAAGGGGCAGATCGACGACCTGGTGCACGAGATCCGCGAGCGGGCCGACCGCGACGAGCGCGTCCTGGTCACCACGCTCACCAAGAAGATGTCCGAGGACCTGACCGACTATCTGCTGGAGCTCGGCATCCGGGTGCGCTACCTGCACAGCGAGGTCGACACGTTGCGGCGGATCGAGCTGCTGCGCGAGCTGCGCAGCGGCGAGTTCGACGTGCTCGTCGGCATCAACCTGCTGCGTGAGGGGCTCGACCTGCCCGAGGTGTCGCTGGTCGCCATCCTGGACGCCGACAAGGAGGGGTTCCTGCGGTCCGAGACCTCCCTCATCCAGACCATCGGGCGAGCGGCCCGAAACGTGTCCGGGCAGGTGCACATGTACGCCGACAAGGTGACGCCGTCCATGGAGCGGGCCATCGACGAGACCAACCGGCGCCGGGCCAAGCAGGTCGCCTACAACGAGGCCAACGGGATCGATCCGCAGCCGTTGCGTAAGAAGATCGCCGACATTCTGGACTCGTTGCAGCGGGAGGACGCCGACACGCAGCAGCTCATGGGCGGCGGGCGGCAGCAGTCGCGCGGCAAGGCGCCGGTGCCCGGGTTCGCCGCCAAGGCGGGGCAGCATGCGAAGGCCATCGCGGGGGAGATGCCTCGGGCTCAGATGGAGTCCTTGATCGAGTCCCTCACCGAGCAGATGCATCAGGCCGCGGCCGATCTGCAGTTCGAGGTGGCCGCTCGGTTGCGGGACGAGATCAAGGAGCTCAAGCGGGAGCTGCGGGACATGCGGGAGGCCGGGGTCCGGTGAGGTTCGGCTCCTCGCTCATCCCGCCCGAGCGGGACGGCTGTCAGCGTGGCGGCTCCGTGTCGGTCCATTCGGTGACCTCGAACACCTGATACGAGGCCAGCTCGCCGGGGCGGTGGAATCGGTCAGGCATGTTCCTGGCCTTCAAGCTGCGGGACTCGCCGTCGTCCCCGGTGGGGAGTTTCCGGCTGCCTCGGGGCGGCGTCGCCACGAGGTCCAGGATGGCCAGCAGCCGCCCGGTGTCGGGACTGATGACCAACTGGCGCCTGTAGGTGCCCAGCTGCTTGGGGGCGGTGTAGAGGCCCAGAGGCACGGTGGTCTCCAGTGGCAGGGAGATGACTGTTCCGGTGCGGCCCAGCGGGTCGGTCGCCCTGCCCTCGGCCCTGACACCGGGCTGGGTCGCGAGCATCCGGAACACCGCTGCTCGCACGGTGGGCGGAGCGGGTGCTGTGGACAGCAGGGTTGCCGCCACGTCGCTCAGCGCCCGGACACGCTGCTGCCCTCGCAAGGCTCGGATCGGTTCCTTCCCGGTCTTCGAGGAGTATGCCTGCCAGCGGCCCCTCAGGTTCAGCAGGGCGTTCTCCAGCGCCTCCGGCTCCGTGGGCAGCTTGGCGATCTGATCCGGCGCCAGGCCGTAGTACCGGTCAGCGGCCGGCCTCCAGCCTGGGTCCTTCACCGAGGGCGGTTCCATGTCCAGGTACACCGAGCGCGCCGCTCCCTCCGGGGCCGGGATCCTCACCAGCTCGGGCGATCCCGCCGCCTGCCACTTCCGCTCATCCTGGGCGGTGAGCGGAACGTCGGCCAGCTCGATGTGGGCCGAGCGCCCCTTGCCGCTCCGGTCGGTCCAGGACTCGGACCCCTGCCTCGAATCGACCTTGTAGTGGTCCGCCGCGCTCGTGCCGACCGCGTAGATCCTGCCGCTGACGCTCTTCGTGTGCCAGTACTCGCCGACCGGTGCCTCCTGCGCCCTGGCGGCGGCCACCAGCAGTACGTCGCCCTGCCGAATAACGGCCCCGCTCCTACCGGGGCCGGGAGTAACACCCCTGTCCGACCGCAGGGGGACGACGGCGACGACCCCCACGACCAGGGCGGCCGTCGCCGCCAGGCTCACCACCGGAATCTTGAGACTGCGGCGGGGGCGGGCCGCGCCGCCACGCCAGTCGGTGCGCAGGGCGATCCGGTCCGGGTGCTCCTCCTGGGCGAGTGCCGTCCGCATGTGACGCAACGCGTCGAGTTCATCCATCGGTGGTCTCCTCAGGGAGGGTCTTGCGGAGCTTCGCCCGGACCCGGTGGATCTTGGCCTTGACGGTGCCGAGAGGCAGGTTCAGCGTCGCCGCGATCTCGGCGTACGACATCCCGCCCCAGGCCAGCAGCAGGATGACACTGCGCTCCTGCGCGCTCAGCGAGGCCAGGGACTTCGCCAGCCGGGAGCCGAGTGCCGCGGCCGACACGCGGTCGCTGGCCAGGTCGGCGACGTCCTCCTCGGCGGGGTCCACACCGGTCCGGGCGAACGCCCGGTACATGCGCGTCTCCTGCCGATGCTGCTTGGCGATCAGATTGCTGGCGATGCCCCACAACCACGCGCCGAACTCCGCGCGCCCGTCGAACCTCTCCCGCTGCCGGAACGCGGTCGCGAACGTTTCCGACACGAGGTCGTCGGCGAGGGCGAGCCCGAGGCGCCGTTTGACGTACGCGTGGAGCCGCGGCGAGTGGCGGCGGAACAGTTCACCGAACGCGTCCGGGTCTTCCAGGGAGGCGGCGACGATCCTCGAATCGTCCAACTCATCCCTGGCATGACTCACCATGGCCATGGGCATCTCTTCATGGCAGGGCGTCCTCCGTGCTTGGGGCGTGCTGACACCCTCCTCTATCCCGAAGCCCGCTCCCCGGTTGCACTCCGGGGCCTCGCCGGGTGTCCACTGGCCGCTTTCATCATGAACGCCCCCGACCTGAGGCTCCTGCGGTGCCCCGGTCAGAAGCCGCGGTGGTCCTGGCCGCTCTGGCTCAGGCGACCGCGAGGTTCCGCTCGGCCGGCGCGACGCCGCCGGAGATCGATCGCGGCGTACTGGCCGGCGGCGCAGCGCCTTGCTGACCCTGCCGTCGGTCCGTGCTGCGCCGCTGACCGCCACCGAGTGGGAGCGACTGCAGGACCTGACGAGCCTGCGCCTGCGGGGGCGGAGGCGAAATCGAGGTGAAAGCGGATGGGAGGGCTTGTACCGTGCGGGGATGCGCAGGTGTGAGGGGTGCGGGGAGTGGGAGCCCGCCGGCGCGCCGGACTGCGGGCGGTGTGCCGCAGTGGTGGACGAGATCGTCGAGGCGGGGTGGCGGGAGTTCGTCGAGCGGGAGTTCGCGGGCGCCACGGCGGACGACCAGCGGGCGATCGCCGAGATGGTGGTCGACGAGATCGATCGGCATCCCTGGCGGGTCGTCGACGCCGCCTACGACCGGCTTGAGTGTGCGGAGTGCGGGGAGAGGTTGAGCCGGGGCCCCGCCGGCTGTGCTGCGTGTGCCCGGGCTCATGGGTATCGGTACGCCGCCATTGAGGTGGATCGTCCAGGGGTGCCGCCCGGCAACGAGCATGCGTTGCGGGTCAACGTCTCGGTGGTGCGCAGATCGTACGGGATCTCGGCGCGGGAGGTGCAGGGCCGCAGGCTCTCGCTCCCGATCCTGCTCGACGGGCACCTTCCGAGCACCGCGCAGGCTCAGGCCGCCCGCGCGATCCTCAACAGGGGAGGCACGGTGGAGGAGTACGCGGAGTTCATCCACCGCGAGTGGACAGGTGACGTCAGCGTCTGATCTTGCCCAGGGCAGCCGGCGTCATGGAGTCAGGATGGGTCTCTGCGCTCCTGCATGGTGCGGCGGTAGAGCTCGTCGATCTCGTCCAGGGGGTCCGGGGCGCGGCGGCGGGCCTCGATCTCCAGGTCCGTGCGGGAGTGCAGGTCGTCGATGCCTGTGGCGGTGTGCTGGACCTGGTCGCTGAGGAGGTCGGCGCGGATGCGGGCGCACATGGCCGTCAGTTTGGCCTGGTGCTCGCGCAGCCGGCTGAGGGTGGCGTGGTCGACGTAGGGGGAGACGCGCCGCTGCTGCGCGTACATGCCGAGCTGGGTGTCGTGGATGTCGGCCTGGGCCGTCAGGTCCGCCAGGAGCCTGGGCAGGTCGCCGAGGCCCCAGCCCTGCTGCTGGGCCTGCTCCACGGCCTGGCGGGTGAGGGAGACCTCGCGCCGCAGGTCCAGCCGGAGGCGCTCCACCTCGGCGGCGTCGCCGGTGCCCATCGCGTTGACGTGCGTGGTCAGCCTGGTCGTGGCCTGCCTGGCCTTGACCGCGGCCTTCCTGCCCACTTTGACCAGGAAGTAGACGCCGACCCCGGTCACCAGTAGGAGGAAAGCCAGAATCACCAGCACGATGAGGACGATTTCGCTGATCGTGGCCACCTCCTGTTGAGTGCTCGCTGTCGAGGATATCTCGCTTGGGCGGCGGGGCCGCGTGTATGCGATTTCGCTGGTCCAACGAGCGGGTGCGGGTGCGGGTTCCGGAGCGGGCCGCACGTCTTGATCGGGATGTCGGGGCGTGCTTCAGTGCTGGTAGCCCCTCTCGAAGAGCACCCGTGGAGGGCGTTGCGATCGGGAGGAGCCCAGCCATGCTGGACGGCAAGGTCGTGATCATCACGGGCGGTGCGAGGGGGATGGGGGCGGCCACCGCCCGCCGCTGCGCCGCCGCCGGAGCGCGCGTCGTGGTCACCGACGTGCTGGTCGACGAGGGTACGGCCACCGCGAAGGAGGTCGGCGGCCGGTTCGTCGAGCACGACGTCACCGGCGAGGACGCGTGGGCCCGTGTCGTGGCGGCCGTGGTCGAGGAGCACGGCCGGGTCGACGGGCTGGTGAACAACGCGGGCATCGCCACCTCCATGGCGCTGGAGCAGCAGTCGCTGGAGGAGTTCGAACGCGTGCTCAAGGTGAATCTCGTCGGGGTGTTCCTCGGGCTGAAGGCCGTGGTGGCGGCGATGCGCGAGTCGGGAGGCGGGTCGATCGTCAACCTGTCGTCCGTGGCCGGGCTCACGGCTCTGCCCGGCACGGGTGGTTACGGGGCGTCGAAGTGGGGCGTCCGGGGGATCACGAAGATCGCGGCTCTGGAGTTCGCGGCCTCACGGGTGCGGGTCAACTCCGTGCATCCCGGCATGATCGTCACCCCGATGACGCTGTCGTACGGCGCTGTCTCCGGAGAGGGGCGCTTCCCTCTCGCCGCGGCCGGGAGATGGGGGGAGCCGGAGGAGGTGGCGGAGGCGATCGCGTTCCTGCTGTCGGACGCGGCGTCGTACGTCACCGGAGCGGAGCTGGCGGTGGACGGCGGCTGGACCGCGGGGGAGGGCGCGCTGCTGGCCAGGCTGGGCGGCTCGCCCGGATGACCCGAAAGGCCCGGCAGCGGGATGCGCTGCCGGGCCCTCGTGCGTGCGGGCGCTGGGCGGGGGCCACGGTGCGCCCACACGGCCTGTGTAGGTCTCACGACCGTACTGGCGGCGAGGGCGCCGGCGAATCAGCCTGCAGGCGGATGCGCGTCACCCTGACGGATGATCGGCCAGGAGCGCCGCGACCGTCCGCGTGAAGGCGTGCGGGTTGTCCAGCATGATGTTGTGCCCGCTGCCGGGGATCTCGACGACCTCGACACCGGTGGCGCGCAGGGCCTCGATCCCGGCCGGCGGGGCGTTCTCCGGGTGCAGGAAGGCGCGCGAAATCTGCTGGGACGTCAGCATGACGCGCATGGTGGGGGTCGTGCCCCTGGACAGGCCGACCGCCGTGCGGTGGAGGGCGCGCGGATCCGCCAGGCGCATCGTGGACCACCAGTGGGGGCCCACCCGGTCGCGGATCTCCTGCCAGCCGTGGGCGACGAAGTCGTCCTCGGTGTAACCGGCTATGCCGCTGCTGCCCGGCGGGACGTACGGGTCGAGGTTGGCGTCCACGAGGATCAGCTGGGAGACCAGGTCGGGATGGCGGTTGGCCAGGACGATGGCCACCGCGCCGCCCATGCTGTGGGCGATCACCGCCGCGCTCGTCACCCCGGCTTGGCGCAGAGCCTCGGCCAGCGTGTCCGCGTGGGCCTCCAGGGTGTAGGTGAAGTCCTCGGGGCGGTCGCTGATGCCGAAGCCGAGCAGATCGATCAGCAGCGAACGGTGGCCGGCCAGCAGCGGGTGCGCCGCGACCGCCGCGTAGTAGGGGGCGGAGGTGGCGCCGAGGCCGTGGACGTAGACGCGGGCGGGCTCCTCGCCGGGCAGCTCGACCCAGCGCATCCGGGCGCCGCTGGAATGGACTATGGCATCGTGCATGGGGGTCTCCTCATATATCGGGAGCAATATACATCGACATCGAGGTATAGTGGCAACCATGCTGGAACTGGCGATACTCGGATTCCTCAGGGACCGTCCGCTGCACGGTTACGACCTGCGTAAACGGGTGGCGGCGCTGATGGGGCACGTGCGGCCGGTGGCCGACGGCACGCTCTATCCGGCGATCAAGCGGATGGCCGGCGCGGGCTGGGTCACCAGGAAGGACGAGCCCGGAGCAGCCGCCGCGCCGAGGCGGACGCTCTACCTGAGCGGGCCGGGGCGCGCCGAGCTGGAGCGGCGGCTGCGGGAGCCGGGCGAGCTCGACATCAGCGACGAGAACCGGTGGTTCGTGCTGCTGGCGTTCCTGCGTCACCTGGACGATCCGGGCGCACAGGCGGCTGTGCTGCGCAGGCGGCTGGCGTTCCTGGAGGAGCCGACGAGCTTCTTCTACGACGACGGCGACCGGCCGATGGCGGCCGAGGAGTTCGCCGACCCGTTCAGGCGGGGACTGCTGACCATCGCGCACGCCACCAGCGAGGCGGAGCTGGGCTGGCTCCGCGCGACCGTCGAGCAGCTCACAAGCGGGGTGGGCGGCTCTTCCTGGCGCGGAAGCGGCGCACCTTCCTGATCGCCCACCAGGCCACCAGTGCCAGCGGCACCAGCGCGACGATGACCAGCAGCGGCATGAACACCGCGATCAGGCTCATGCCGAGCGAGCCGGCGTCCTCGACGGTGCTCGCGACCGGTGCGCCCACTCCGGCCGTGCCCGCGTTGATCACAGGCCGGCTCGCCGACTTGAGGGCGTGCACGGCCAGCGCCACCACGATGCCCAGCAGCCAGCTCGCCCACGGATTCGCCGTCATCCAGGTGGAGCTCTCCAGCTCGGCCGCGGCACTGGTGGCGCTGAAGACCACGCCGCCGGACGCGGGGCGGACCGCTGTCTGGATCGCGTCGTTCACGCTGTCGACCGCCGGCACCTTGTCCAGCACCATCTCCGCCACCAGCAACACCGCGATGATGGCCAGGACGCCCCAGTTGGACAGCCACGAGTAGCCGTCGGGCAGCTTCACCGCGTCGGTGACGTTCGCCAGCACACCCACCATGAGCAGCGGGATGTAGGCGTTCAGTCCGGCGGCCGTGGACAGGCCCAGCCCTGTCAGAGCAGCTAACATGCCCCTAGTCTGCCCGGGCTGCCTCGTCCATGAGACGCGGCAGGTCCGGCCCCCCGAACTCGGCCACGGCGCGCTCGTACTTCTCCATGCCCCACGACCAGAAGTCGAAGTCGATTGCGTCGTTGGCGCCGTCCTGGATGGACGCCCACAGGGTCCAGCCGTACTTGGACATCAGGCCGAGCAGCCGCGCACGCGCGATCTTGTTACGCAGGCGCCGGCCGTAGTAGGCGGTGACGAGCTCCTCGAGCTGGTCGAGCGACAGGTCCGACTCGCTCCAGGCGTTGCCCAGCTCGAAGCAGGGGTCGTTGTTGCCCGCGTACTCGTAGTCGATAAGCCAGAGCCGCTCGCCGTCGTCGATGATGTTGCCGGGCAGCAGGTCGTTGTTACAAGGAACGGTGCCTTCTGCGCGTATTTCCAGGCATTTTCGCAGCTGGGCGACCTGAGGCATGAAGTCCAGATACCCGGCAGGCAGCCGGAAGCCCCGCTCGCGCACGATCGCCAGGTAGTGCCGCTGGATGTCGAACATGTCGAAGTCACGGACGAACCTCGGCCCGGTGTGCAGTCGCCGGCAGACCTGCGCCACCCGCGGCAGGTTGGCCGAGTCACGGAGATCGGCCTCGGTGAACGTACGCCCGGGAAGGTAGCCCACCACCAGCACGCCCTCGTCCGGCAGGTAGTCGTGCACCGGCGCCCCCACCCCCGCCCGCGCGGCGGCGACCGAGGCGGCGTGCTCGGCGTCCCGGTCGATCGCGAGCAGCGAACCGTCGCTCGCCGACACGCGCACCACGTAGACGCCGCCGGGGGTGGTGACCTTGTAGTTTCGGTTGGTCAGCCCGCCGGGCAGCTCCACCACGGAGCGCGGCACGCCGGCCAGCAGGGGGATGCGGTCGAGAACCTCGGGCACGGCCATGGTCGATGCTAATCTCCGCCGCGCTAAACGGTCTAGACCTTTTACCCGGGTGGCGGTTAGCCTCGCCAGCATGAGCGACTCGGCCCGCATCGTGATCATCGGAGGCGGCGTGGGCGGCGCCTCCGTCGCCTACCACCTGACCATGCTCGGCGAGCGGGACGTGGTCCTGCTGGAGCGCGACGAGCTGACCAGCGGCTCGACCTTCCACTCCGCGGGACTCGTCGGCCAGCTCCGCGCCGACCCCACGCTGACCAGGATGAACCAGTATTCCGTCGAGCTCTACCGGACGCTGGACGCGGGCTGGACCGAGTGCGGCGGCATCAAGCTGGCCTCCACCCCCGAGCGCATGGCCGAGATCCGCCGCCAGATCGGCTGGGCCCGCACCTTCGGCCTGCCGCTGGAGGAGATCTCCGTCGCCGAGGCCGCCGAGCTGTTCCCGCTGATGAACCCCGAAGGCGTCGTCGGCGCCGCCTACCTGCCCACCGACGGCCAGATCGACCCCTCGCGCCTGTGCTACGAGCTGGC
Source organism: Nonomuraea sp. LPB2021202275-12-8 (assembly GCF_037044575.1). Taxonomy (NCBI): domain Bacteria; kingdom Bacillati; phylum Actinomycetota; class Actinomycetes; order Streptosporangiales; family Streptosporangiaceae; genus Nonomuraea; species Nonomuraea sp. LPB2021202275-12-8. The sequence goes on from NZ_JBAHWD010000002.1 coordinate 29,034, forward strand.
CGCCAAGGCGAGGCAGGGCGGCGCCCGGATCCGCACCCGCACCCGCGTGCTGGGGCTGGACGTCGCCGGCGGCAGGGTGACGAGGGTGCGCACCGACCAGGGCGACATCGACTGCGAGATCGTGGTCAACTGCGGCGGCATGTTCGCCGCCGAGATCGGCCGGATGGCAGGCGTGCGGATCCCGATCGTGCCGATGTCACACCAGTACGTGGTGACGGAGGGCTTCCACGACCACACCGGGCTGCCGACGCTGCGCGACCCCGACCTGCTCGTCTACTACCGGCAGGAGGTGAGCGGGCTGGTCATGGGCGGGTACGAGCGGACCTGCGCGCCGTGGACGGCCGATCGGACCACCTACGACGCGATCCCCGCGGACTTCAACGGCCGGCTGCTCGGCGAGGACTGGCCGCGCCTGGAGGAGATCTCCGACAACTCCAGGATCCGGGTGCCGGCCATGGCCGACGTCGGCATCCGCAAGCTGATCAACGGGCCGGAGGCGTTCACCCCGGACAACGAGTTCTGCCTGGGCGAGACCGAGGTCGGCGGCTTCTACGTGGCCGCCGGGTTCTGCGCGCACGGCATCGCGGGCGCCGGCGGCATCGGCAAGGTCATGGCCGAGTGGATCGTCGACGGCGAGCCGAGCATGGACGTCTGGCACATGGACATCCGCCGCTTCGGCCGCCACTACCGCTCGCCCTCCTACACGCTGGCCCGCGCCGTGGAGAACTACGAGACCTACTACGACATCCGCTACCCGGGCGACGAGCGCTCGGCGGGCCGCCCGCTCAAGGTCTCCCCGGCCTACGGCTGGCACGCCGCGCACGACGCGGTCTTCGGCGAGAAGGCGGGCTGGGAGCGGGTCAACTTCTACCGGCGCAACGCCCGGGGTGGCGACGACGAGCGGCCGAGGGGCTGGGCCGGCCGCAACTTCTCGCCCGCGATCGCCGCCGAGCACCGGGCCACCCGCTCGGCGGCGGGCCTGTTCGACGAGAGCTCCTTCGCCAAGATCGAGGTCACCGGGCCCGACGCGGCGTCGCTGCTGGAGTGGGTGTGCGACAACCGCGTCGCCCGCAAGGAGGGCGCCGTCACCTACACGCAGGCGCTCAACCGCCGGGGCGGCATCGAGTGCGACTTCACCGTCACCAGGCGGGGCGAGCAGGAGTTCCTCGTCGTCACCGGCACCGCCTTCGGCTCCCACGACCTGGGCTGGCTGCGCAAGCAGGCCCGGCTGCGCGGCGCCGACGTGCGCGTCGCGGACGTGACCGGCCAGTACGCCTGCTTCGCCCTGTGGGGGCCGCGCGCCCGCGACATCCTGTCGACCCTCACCCCGGATCCGCTGGAGTTCCCGTTCATGTCCGCCCGCGAGCTCACCGTCGGCGACGTGCCGGTGCTGGCGCTGCGCGTGACGTTCGTCGGCGAGCTCGGCTGGGAGCTCTACTGCTCCAGCGAGTACGGCCTGGCGCTGTGGCAGGCGCTGTGGCGGGCGGGCGAGCCGCAGGGGATGCTGGCCGGAGGCTACCGGGCCATCGACAGCCTGCGCCTGGAGAAGGGCTACCGCGTCTGGGGCGCCGACATCGGCCCGGAGACCACCCCGTACGAGGCCGGCCTGGGGTTCTGCGTCAAGCAGGACAAGGATTTCCTCGGCAAGGACGCGCTCGACCCCGCGCCGCGGCGCAGGCTGCGCTGCCTGACGCTCGGCGACCCGCGGGCCGTCGCGCTCGGCAACGAGCCGGTGCGGGTGGAGGGACAGGTCGTGGGCCGCGTCACCTCGGGCGGCTACGGCTACACCGTGGAGTCGTCCATCGCCTACGCCTACCTGGAGGCCGAGCCGGGCGCCAAGGTGGAGGTCGAGGTGGAGGGCGACTGGGTGGCCGGGAGCGTGGTCAGCGATCCGCTCTACGACCCGGCGGGGGAGCGGGTGCGCTGACGCCGCTGCGCACCGAGATGCGCACCCGGTCGGGGCGGAACAGGTCGCGCGCGTACTCCACCGGGGTGCCCGTCTCCGCGTAGGCGGTGCGCTCGATCAGCATGAGCGGCGCTCCCGGCTCGATGCCCAGCTCGGCGGCCTCGGCCGCGGCGGCGATCACCGGGTCGAGGTGCTCCACGGCGGTGCGCGGCGCGAGGTCGTAGTGCCCGGCGAGCAGCGCGTACAGCGACCCGCCGAGGTCCTGCTCCAGGAAGCCGGGCAGGGCGGGGAAGAAGGAGCGTTCGAGCGCCACCGGGGTCTGCCCGGCCGAGCGCACCCGCGCCACCTCGTGGACGGGGTCGCCGGGCGAGACCTCCAGCGCGGCGGCCGCGGCGGGAGAGGCGGGCACGGTGGCGGCCACGAGGATCCTCGCCGCGGCCCGCAGGTGTGCGCGCCGCATCTGCTCGGTGAACCCCGCCAGCCCGGTCAGGTCGCACTCGATGCGCGGCTCGGCCACGAACGCGCCGCCCCGCCGCCCGGGCACCCGCACCAGTACGCCGTCGCGCTCCAGCGTGGCCAGCGCCTGGCGGAGCGTCATCCTGCTCACGCCGAGCCGCGCGGCCAGCTCCCGCTCGCCGGGCAGCCGGTCGCCGGGCTCCATCTCGCCGCCCGCGATCGCATCGAGCAGCCACCGCTCGATCTGCACGTGCGCCGGAACCCCGGTGCCGCGCTCCAGTTCGGGCGGTGTCCCGACCAGACGCGCATGGTGGCCCGTCACCGCGACAGCCGGGCCAGCCGCTCCACCGCGTCGCCGAACTCGCTCACCATCTCGTACACCACCTCGCGGGCCGGCCTGACCCGGTCGAGCTGGCCCACGACCTGGCCGACGAAGTAGTTGGCCAGCTGCACCGCGCCGGGGTCGCCCCGCTCGGCGGCCTGGCCGATGCGGGCCATGGCCCCCTCGGCGACCAGCATCTGCAGCGGCATGCCGAGCGGGCCGGGGCTCTCCTGGCCGGAGTCCCACTCCTCGGTCCAGGCGGACTTGAGCTGCCGCGCGGGCTTGCCGGTGCGCGAGCGGGACCTGACCGTGTCGAGCGAGGAGGCGGCCAGCATCTTGCGCTTGACCGCGGGCGCGGTCTCGGCCTCCTCGGTGGTCAGCCAGACCGAGCCGCACCACACGCCCTCCGCGCCCAGCGCCATGGCGGCCGCCATCTGCCGTCCCGAGGCGATCCCGCCTGCCGCCAGCACTGGGACCGGCGCCACGGCGTCCACCACCTGCGGCACCAGCACCATGGTGGCGATCTCACCGGTGTGGCCGCCCGCCTCGGTGCCCTGCGCGACGATGAGGTCGGCGCCCGCCGCCACCTGCCTGCGCGCGTGCTCGACGGTCCCGACCAGTGCCGCCACCGGCACGCCCGCCTGCCGCGCGCTCGCGACCATCTCCGGAGGAGGCGGCCCGAGCGCGCTGGCGATCAGCCCGATCGGGTGCTTGAGCGCCACGTCGATCAGCCCGGTCGCGCCCGCCGCGGTCACCCGCCTGCCGAACTCGTCGGCCGAGGCGCCGGCCAGCGGCCCGGGCCCGCTCACCCCGTATTTGGACAGCAGGTGGGTGACGAAGTCGCGATGCCGTTCGGGGATGGCGTCGGCCAGGCGCGCGCCGCGGTCCAGCGCGGACGCGTCGACCTTGCCGGGCACGAGCACGTCCACGCCGTAGGGCCTGCCGCCCACCTGCTCGTCGATCCAGGTGAGCTCGGTGTCGAGCTGTTCGGGTGTGTACGCGATCGCGCCTAGCACGCCGAAGCCGCCCGCGTTGGTGACCGCGGCCACCACGTCGCGGCAGTGGCTGAAGGCGAACAGGGGGAACTCGACGCCGAGGCGTTCGCAGATAGCGGTCCGCATGATCTGACGCTAACCGCCAGAAGCATGTTCGGTCCAGGAGGTGACCAGGCGTCCGCCGGCCGATCCGCGCCCGCCCGCCGCCGGCGAGTGCCAGCCCAGCTCCTTGTCGTAGCTGCGCACCAGCTTGGCCGGCACGCCCGCCACCACGCTGTGGTCGGGGAACTCGCCACGCACCACCGCGCCGCCCGCCACCACGCACTGGCGGCCCAGATGGGTCCCCGGCAGGATGATGGCGCCCGCGCCCAGCCACGAGCCCGAGCCGATCGAGACCGGGCTGTTACGCGGCCACTGCCTGCCGATCGGCGTCTCCGGGTCGTCGTAGACGTGGTTCTGGTCGGTGATGTAGACGTACGGACCGGTGAAGACGTCGGCGCCGATGTCGATCGACTGGTGGGCGACGATGTGCGTGCCCCTGCCGATCGAGCAGCTCGGGCCGATCCGCAGGATCGAGTCCGGGCCCAGGTCCGCGCCCGGCCACATGCCGCACGACAGTGAAACGCGCTCGCCGATGAGCGTGTGCTCGCCGACCTCTATCCACTCCTCGCCGAAGATCGCGCCCGGCGGGAAGGCGATCTTGGCGCCGGCGCCCAGGCGGCGGAACCCGTGGCCTCCCGGAGAGGCCGGGGTGATGGCGCCCGCGTTGCGGATCGCCGTGTAGGCGCGGTGGACCAGCTTGCCGATCGCCCGCCGTACAAGTGACATAAAGACCAAAGTTACCGCTAGGTCAAGCTGTTCGGGCATGTCGGGGAGGTTGTTTGATATCCTGAGAGCCCGTGGACACTTGACCACACCTCGAGCCACGGGAGCCTCCTTGCGCAGCGCATCGCAAACCAAGCATCTGTTCGTCACCGGCGGTGTCGCCTCCAGTCTCGGCAAGGGGCTCACGGCGTCCAGCCTGGGCCGCCTGCTCAAGGGGCGCGGCCTCCGCGTCACCATGCAGAAGCTGGACCCCTACCTCAACGTCGACCCCGGCACCATGAACCCGTTCCAGCACGGCGAGGTGTTCGTGACCGACGACGGCGCGGAGACCGACCTCGACGTCGGCCACTACGAGCGCTTCCTCGACACCGACCTCCACGGCTCGGCCAACGTGACCACCGGCCAGGTCTACTCCAACGTGATCGCCAAGGAGCGGCGCGGCGAATACCTCGGCGACACCGTCCAGGTCATCCCGCACATCACCAACGAGATCAAGGACCGCATCCGCGGCATGGCCGGCCCCGAGGTGGACGTGGTCATCACCGAAGTGGGCGGCACTGTCGGCGACATCGAGTCGCTGCCGTTCCTTGAGGCGGTCCGGCAGATCAGACACGAGGTCGGCCGCGACAACGTCTTCTTCCTGCACGTCTCCCTGCTGCCCTACATCGGCCCGTCGGGCGAGCTCAAGACCAAGCCTACCCAGCACAGCGTGGCCGCCCTGCGCAGCATCGGCATCCAGCCCGACGCGATCGTGCTGCGCTCCGACCGGCCCGTCCAGATGTCGATCAAGCGCAAGATCAGCCTGATGTGCGACGTGGACGAGGACGCCGTCGTCAGCTGCGTCGACGCCGCCTCCATCTACGACATCCCCAAGGTGCTGCACTCCGAAGGGCTCGACGCCTACGTCGTGCGCCGGCTCGGCCTGCCGTTCAGGGACGTGGACTGGAAGGAGTGGGAGCAGCTCCTGCGCCGCGTGCACCGCCCGGCCAAGGAGGTCACCGTCGCCCTGGTCGGCAAGTACATCGACCTGCCCGACGCCTACCTGTCGGTCACCGAGGCGCTGCGCGCGGGCGGCTTCGCCAACGACGCCCGCGTCAACATCCGCTGGGTCAAGAGCGACGACTGCGAGACCCCCGAAGGCGCCGAGCGCGAGCTCGACGGCGTCGACGGCGTGCTGATCCCCGGCGGGTTCGGCGTGCGCGGCATCGAAGGCAAGATCGGCGCCATCCGCCACGCCCGCGAGAACAAGATCCCGCTGCTCGGCATCTGCCTCGGCATGCAGGGCATGGTCATCGAGGCCGCCCGCAACATGGCCGGCATCGAGGACGCCAACTCCGCGGAGTTCGACCCCGACACCAAGCACCCGGTCATCTCCACCATGGCCGACCAGGAGGACGTCGTCGCAGGCGAGCGCGACATGGGCGGCACCATGCGCCTGGGCGTCTACACCGCCAAACTCGGCGAGGACACCCTGGCCCGCAGGCTCTACGGCGGCAAGGCCAAGGCCGACGAGCGCCACCGCCACAGGTACGAGGTCAACAACGCCTACCGTGACAAGCTCGAGCAGGTCGGGCTGGTCTTCTCCGGCGTCTCGCCCGACGGCCGCCTGGTCGAATACACCGAGCTGCCCGCCGAGGCGCACCCGTTCTTCATCGGCACCCAGGCGCATCCCGAGTTCCGCTCCCGCCCCACCAGGGCCAATCCGATGTTCAAGGGGCTCATCCACGCCGCCCTGGTCTACGCCGACGGCCGGATCGCCGACAAGGTGTCGAAGTGAGGATCGAGGACACGCCCGAGGCCTGGGACGTCGTCGAGTCCAAGCACCGGTTCAAGGGGCACGTCATGGACGTCGTCACCGACACCGTGCGGATGCCGGGCGAGGAGATCGCCGACCGCGACTACGTCGTCCATCCCGGCGCGGTCGCGGTGGTGGCGCTGGACGAGGACGACCGGGTCCTGCTCATCCGGCAGTACCGCCACCCGACGCGCCACCTGCTGTGGGAACTTCCCGCCGGACTGCGCGACGTCGAGGGCGAGCCGCTGGTCACGGGGGCCGCCCGGGAGCTGGCCGAGGAGGCCGGCTACCGCGCCCGCACCTGGCACACCCTGATCGACCTCTACACCTCGCCCGGCATGTCGAACGAGCGCATCCGCGTCTTCCTGGCCCGCGGCCTGACCAAGATCCCCGACGAGGAGAACGGCTTCGTACACCGGCACGAGGAGATCGGCATGCCGGTCGAGTGGGTGCCGCTCGCCGACGCCGTCGAGCACGCCCTGATGGGAATGATCCACAATTCCCCGGCCGTGGCCGGTATCCTCGCCGCGTACGCGGCTTCGGTTGAGGGGTTCGGTCTGTTGCGCCCCGCCGACGCACCCGAGGTCTGACGGAAGGACCATCCGTGGAGGCGGTGCTCTCCAGCTACCTCGCCCATCTGGCGGTGGAACGGGGCCTGGCTGCCAACACGCTCGCGTCCTACCGGCGTGACCTGCGCCGCTATCTGGAGCACCTGCAGGCCCGCGGCCGCCTCCGCCTCGACGAGGTGGGGGAGGCCGACGTGCGCGGCTTCCTCACCGCGCTGCGCCAGGGAGACGGTGATCATCCCGCCCTCGTGGCCAGCTCGGCCGCCCGCGCCGTCTCCGCCGTACGCGGCCTGCACCGCTTCGCGCTGCGCGAGGGCGTCACCCAGCACGACCCCGCGCACGCGGTACGACCGCCGCGCCAACTCCGCAGGCTCCCCAAGGCCGTCGCCGTCGACGAGGTGGAACGGCTCATCGCCGCCTCCGGCCCCGACGGCGCGCCTCTCACCCTCCGCAACCGCGCCCTGCTCGAAGTCCTGTACGGCACCGGCGCCCGCATCTCGGAAGCCGTCGGCCTGGCGGTCGACGACCTGGACGACGAGCAGGTGCTGCTGCGCGGCAAGGGAGGCCGCGCCAGGATGGTGCCACTCGGCCGCTACGCCCGCTCGGCCCTGGACGCCTACCTGGTCAGGGCCAGGCCAGGCCTGCTGGCCCACGGCCGTGGCACCTCCGCCGTGTTCCTCAACGCCCGGGGTGGCCGCCTGACCAGGCAGGGAGCCTGGGACGTGCTGCAGTCCGCCGCCGAACGAGCCGGACTCCCCGGGATATCTCCACACGTTCTCCGGCATTCCTTCGCAACCCACCTCCTCGACGGCGGCGCCGACGTTAGGGTGGTCCAGGAGCTCCTCGGGCACGCCTCGGTGACGACCACTCAGGTCTACACCCTGGTCACGGTCGACAAGCTTCGCGAGGTGTACGCCGCCGCGCATCCCCGTGCCCTGAAGTGATCTATAGTCTTCTGGGTCATACGGCATTTCGGCGTGCCGCCTTGCCACGTGTGACTCCGGCGTGCCGCCTTGCCGGGTTTGGTGGTGACGCCATAGTGTCCGTCCGGACGGTCCGGTTCGGGATCGTCAGGGAGGTTCGAGCTGGTGACTGTGAAGACCAACGGTTCGACCCCGGGGACCCCCGACAACCCCTGGGGTGACACGAAGACCAACGCGCCTTCCAGCGGCGTGAATCTGGGCCCCACGCGGCGCCCCCGGCCGGTGTTTCCCGAGCCGGTCCCGCGCGATACGCACGGCCCGGCCCGGGTGGTCGCCATGGTCAACCAGAAGGGCGGGGTCGGCAAGACCACCACCACCATCAACCTCGGCGCCGCCCTCGTGGAGTACGGCCTGAAGGTGCTGCTCGTCGACTTCGACCCGCAGGGCGCCCTGTCCGTCGGCCTCGGCATCAACCCGCTGCAGCTCGACCTCACGGTCTACAACCTGCTGATGGAGCGCAACGTCACCGCCGAGGACGTGCTGCTCGAAACCGGCGTCGAGGGCCTCGACCTGCTGCCCAGCAACATCGACCTGTCGGCCGCCGAAGTCCAGCTCGTCACCGAGGTCGCCCGCGAGCAGGTGCTCGGCCGCGTCATCAAGCCGCTGCTGCCGCACTACGACGTGTGCCTCATCGACTGCCAGCCGTCGCTCGGCCTGCTCACCATCAACGCGCTCACCTGCGCGCAGGGCGTCATGGTGCCGCTGGAGTGCGAGTTCTTCGCGCTGCGCGGCGTCGCCCTGCTCATGGACACCATCACCAAGGTGCAGGAGCGGCTCAACGAGGACCTCGAGATCGAGGGCCTGCTCGCCACCATGTACGACGCCCGCACCCTGCACGGCCGCGAGGTCCTCGCCCGGGTCGTGGAGGCGTTCGGCGACAAGGTGTTCCACACGGTGATCAACCGCACCGTCCGGTTCCCCGACGCCACCGTCGCCGGCGAGCCGATCACCACCTTCGACCCGTCCTCCCTGGGCGCCAACGCCTATCGTGAGCTGGCGCGCGAGGTGCTGTCGCGCTGGCCCGCGCCTGCGACAATGGCCAGGTGACCGAGCAGCAGACCGAGCCTCAGGGTTTCCAGGTTCACCTGGACGTCTTCGAGGGCCCCTTCGATCTGCTTTTGGGCCTGATCTCCAAGCACAAGCTCGACATCACCGAGATCTCGCTCTCCCAGGTCACCGACGAGTTCATCGCCTACATCCGCTCCAGCAGCCCCGAGTGGGACCTCGACCAGACCAGCCACTTCCTCCTGGTCGCGGCCACCCTCCTGGACCTCAAGGCGGCTCGGCTGCTGCCCTCGGGCGAGGTCGAGGACGAAGAGGACCTCGCCCTGCTGGAGGCCCGCGACCTGCTGTTCGCCCGCCTCCTGCAGTACAAGGCCTACAAGGAGGTGGCCAAGGTCTTCGCCGGGAGCATGGCCCAGGAAGCCCTCCGCTTCCCCCGCACCGTCGCCATGGAGCCCCAGTTCGCCGACCTGCTGCCGGAGCTCATCCTCGGCATCGGCCCCGAGCAGCTGGCCAGGATCGCCGCCCGGGCCTTCACCCCCAAGCTCCCGCCGACCGTCAACGTCGGCCACATCTACCAACCGCTCGCCAGCGTGCGCGAGCAAGCCGCTATCCTGGTCCAGCGCCTGCGCCGGATGCGCAGGGCCACCTTCCGGGCCCTGGTCGCCGACTGCGAGGGCACTTACGAGGTCATCGCCCGCTTCCTGGCCGTCCTGGAGCTCTTCCGGGAGTCGGCCGTCACGTTCGACCAGCTCGAACCACTCGGCGACCTGCACGTGACCTGGACCGGCGCCGACGACGGTGACGTCTCGGTCGGCGACGACTACGAGGAGAGCCCGGAGAAACCCGCAGATGACTGAGCACCCCCGGCCGGACTCCACCGACTCCCGCGAAGCGGACCGGATCCCCGCCTGGATGACCCTCCCCGGCTCCCTCGCGGCCACGGAGACACCCGGAGATCCCACTCCGGACGACGCTCCTTCGCACGGGGACGCCGACGTCCCGGCGACGCCGGATCACCCTGATGAAGCCTCCGAAGCCTCGGAGGAAGAGGAGGCGGGGTTCACACCGGACGCCCCGGCGCGTGCGGATGCGAGGGAGGTCTCGACGGCCCCCGAGGATGCGCCCGTGGGACCTTCCGAGGACTTCGAGGTCGCCTCCGCGGGTGTCCCCGGCGCCGGTGCGTCGGGCGGGGCCGAGGAACTCGGGCAGCCCGGTGAGCCGCAGGTTGAGGCGCCCGCGCTCAAGACGGCGCTGGAAGCAATCCTGCTCGTCGTCGACGAGCCTGTCGCCGAGGTGACGCTGGCCCAGGTGCTGGAGCGCCCCACGCACCAGGTGGCGGCAGCGCTGCGGGAGCTGGCTGAGGAATACACCGCCGCCGGACGGGGTTTCGACCTGAGAGAGGTCGCAGGCGGCTGGCGTTACTACACGCGCGCCGACTGCGCACAGCTGGTCGAGCGGTTCGTCCGTGACGGCCAGCAGACGCGGCTGACCCAGGCCGCGCTCGAAACACTCGCGGTCGTGGCCTACCGGCAACCGGTGAGCCGCGCTCGTGTCGCCGCCGTACGCGGCGTCAACAGCGACGGCGTCATGCGGACGCTCGTCGCGAGGGGGCTGGTCGAAGAGGCCGGCACCGACCCGGAGAGCCAAGCAGTGCTCTACCGGACAAGCTCATACTTCCTTGAACGTCTGGGACTGAGGGACCTGAGCGAGCTCCCCGAGCTCGCGCCCTTCCTCCCCGACGACGTGGAAAACCTCGAGGAGACAACAAAGTGATCAACAGGCGAAGCACCCCGTCCGGTGATGGACGCGGTCGTGGACGCGCCGGCGGTTCCAGCCGTGGCGGGCGTCCCGCCTTCCGCTCGGACGACACGCGCGGCGCCACCCGCCGCGACGACTTCCGTGACGGTCCCCGCCGTGACGACCGCGGCGGTTCCCACCGAGACGACGTACGCGGCCCCCGCCGTGACGACTCCCGCAGCGATGACCGTGGCGGGTTCCGCCGCGACGATCGCGCGGGCCGTGACGACTCCCGTGGCGGATTCCGCCGCGACGACTCCCGGGGCGGGTCGCCCCGTGACGGCGGCCGTGACGGCGCCCGTGGCGGCTACCGCGGCGCCTCCGGCCGTGACGACCACCGCGGCGGTCCCCGCCGCGACGACAGTGACCGCGGCTACGGCCGCGACTCCAGGAGCGAGGCCGGGCCCGCTCGCGACTCGCTCCGCGCCGACCGCGGTGGGGCCCGCGCCCGGTACGGCAAGTCTCCCGGCCGCGACAGCCGGGAGCGTACGGGGTTCGACGGCGGCCGGTCCGAGCGCCGTTACGACAACCGGTCCGAGGGGCGCGAGGGTTACGGCTCGGCGTCTCGCGGTGACCGCGACGACTTCCGCCCGGCGCCTCGCGGCGACCGTGAGGGCTACCGTCCGGCTTCCCGTGACGGCGCCCGCCCCGCGGGTGGCGACCGGGAGGGCTTCCGGTCCAGCAGGGGCGGTGACCGCGAGAGTTACCGTCCCGGCGGCCGTGACGGCTCCGCGCGGCGTAACGAGCGCGGCGGCTTCCGTGACCGCCGTCCGGACAGCGGCGCCCCAGGCGGTGACCGCCGTGGAGCCGACCCGCGCGGCGGCGCGGCCGACGGTGAGCGCGGCGGCTACGGCGCCGACCGGCGTGGCTACAGCAGTGACCAGCGCGGTGAGCGCGGTGAGCGTGGTGGCTACAGCGGCGACCAGCGCGGTGAGCGCGGGGGCCGTGGCCACTCCGACGGCGGCGTCCGCGAGGACCGTGGCGGGTTCCGGGCCGACCGGAGCGGGCGCAGGGAAGGCGCCTCCGAGGGCGGTGCGACCCGGGCCAGGTTCGGCAGGCGCGACGAGGGCCGCGGCGGTGGCCGCGCCTCCGGGCGGGACGACGGCCGCGGTGGCCGTACCCCCAGGAGGGACGGCGTGCAGACGATCGGCGGCGGGCCCCGTGCCGGCTACGGCGGGAGCCGCGGCGGGCAGGACCAGCCGCCGCGCGACCGGTTCAAGACGGCTCGCCAGCCGATGCGGGACCGCGACCTGTTCCCCGAGGGCTACACCGACGAGCGGGACACCACCGAGGTGCCCGGCGGCGTCCGGCTGCAGAAGGTGCTCGCGCAGGCGGGTGTCGCCAGCCGCCGCGCCTGCGAGGAGATGATCGGCGACGGTCGTGTCACCGTGAACGGGCAGGTCGTGCGGAGGTTCGGGGCCAAGGTGGACCCCGCCACGCAGATCATCCACGTCGACGGCAAGCGCATCCCGACCGCTCCCGACCTGGTCTACTACGCGCTCAACAAGCCCATCGGCGTCGTGTCCACCATGGACGACCCGCAGGGGCGGCCGTGCCTGGCCGACTTCGTCGAGGAGCTCGCGCCGAGGCTGTTCCACGTGGGCAGGCTCGACACCGAGACCGAGGGCCTGCTGCTGCTGACCAACGACGGTGAGCTGGCCAACCGGCTGACGCACCCGAGCTACGGCGTGCAGAAGAAGTACTGGGCGAAGGTGCCCGGCCCGATCCCGCGCGACCTGGGCCGCCGGCTCAAGCAGGGGATCGAGCTGGAGGACGGCCTCGCCAGGGCCGACAGCTTCGCGATCGTGCAGGAGCACGGCCAGCAGGCACTGGTCGAGGTGGTGCTGCACGAGGGCCGCAAGCACGTCGTACGGCGCATGCTCGAAGAGGCCGGTCACCGGGTCATCGACCTGGCCCGGATCGAGTTCGGCCCGGTCAAGCTGGGCCGTACCAAGCCGGGCACCATCAGGTCGCTGAGCCTGAAGGAGGTCGGCGAGCTTTACGCCGCCGTAAAGCTGTAACCTGACCAGAACGCAGGAGCCCGTGCGAATCTCCGCACGGGCTCTCCCGCTTATAGAAGGAGCGAAGCGCATGGTGAGGGCGATCCGCGGGGCGATCCAGGTGGATGCCGACGACCGCGACTCGATCATCGAGGGGACGACCGAGCTGGTCGCCCAGATCATGGCGCGCAACGAGCTCACCACGGACGACGTGATCAGCGTGCTGTTCACGGCGACGCCCGACCTGACCGCGGAGTTCCCCGCGCTGGCGGCGCGCAAGCTCGGATTCCACGAGGTGCCGCTGATCTGCACCACGGAGATCGACGTGCCTGGCGCGCTGCCCCGGGTGGTGCGGCTCATGGCGCATGTGGAGACCGACCGCCCGCGCTCCGCCATCCAGCACGTCTACCTGCGCGGCGCCGTCGCGCTGCGCCAGGACATCGCTCAGTAATCACACCTCCAGGACGAAGACATGGCCACCGAACTCCGCACCGTGCTGGTAGTGGGCACCGGTCTCATCGGCACCTCGCTTGCCCTGGCACTGCGCCAGAAGGGCGTGCGCGTGCTGCTCGCCGACCGCGACCAGGGCGCTGTCCGGCTGGCGCGGGAGCTCGGCGCCGGTGAGGAGTGGCAGCCCGGCCGCCCGCCCGCGGAGATCGACCTCGCGGTGATCGCGGTGCCGCCAGGGCATGTCGCCAGCGAGCTGCTGGAGCTGCAGCGCGACGGCGTCGCCCGCTTCTACACCGACGTGGCCAGCGTCAAGGCGGAGCCGATCGAGCGCGCCGTCCAGCTCGGTTGTGATCTGACCAGCTACGTCGCCTCCCATCCGCTCGCCGGGCGGGAGAAGTCCGGTCCCGGCGCGGGCAGAGTGGATCTGTTCCTGGGCCGGCCATGGGCGATCTGCCCCACGGCCGAGGCGTCCGCGGAGGCCAGGGCGGCGGTGCTGCGGCTGATCGAGCTGTGCGGCGCCAACCCGGTCGAGGTGGACGCCGCCGACCACGACAGGGCGGTGGCCGTCGTCTCCCACGCTCCGCACGTGACCGCCTCGGCTGTCGCGGCGCGCCTGGCCGACGCCTCCGAGGTGGCGCTCGGCCTGGCGGGGCAGGGCGTCCGCGACGTGACCAGGATCGCGGGCGGCGACCCGACCCTGTGGCTGGGCATCCTGTCGGGCAACGCGGCACCGGTCGCCGAGGTGCTGGAGGCGGTCTCCCGCGATCTGGCCGAGGCCGCGACCGCGCTGCGCGCGCTGGCCGGCGGCGACGGCACGGCGCATGGCGAGCTCACCCAGCTGCTCAAGCGCGGGGTCGCGGGCCACGACCGGATCCCGGGCAAGCACGGCGGTCCCGCCTCCGCCTACGTCGTCGTCCAGGTCGTCATCGGCGACCGCCCCGGCCAGCTCGCCAGGCTCTTCCAGGTCTGCGACGAGGTCGGCGTCAACGTCGAGGACGTCCGCCTGGAGCACGCGCCCGGCCTGCCGCTGGGCATCGCCGAGGTGTCGGTGCAGCCCGATTCGGCCCCGGTCCTCACCCGGGCCCTGCGCGAGCGGGACTGGCAGCTCCCCTAGTCACCTGGCGCCGCGATGTCACAACCCGGCCCGCTCATCACGTCTTCATCGGCGAGACGAGGAGGCAGGGCAGATGACAAGGATCGTGATACTGGGCGCAGGCTACACGGGCATCGCCGCGGCAATCAGGGTGGCCGTCAGGACGCGGCGCCACGGAGGCAGGGTGACGCTGGTGAACCCGTCGGCGCGCTTCACCGAGAGGCTCCGGCTGCACCAGACTGCGGCGGGGCAGCGGCTGGCGGACCACTCCATCGGGGACGTGCTCGCCGGGACGGGCGCCGAGTTCGTCCGCGGCACGGTCACCGGGCTCGACGCCGATCGGCGGGAGGTGGCGCTCGGCGACGGGCGGGTGCTCGGTTACGACAGGCTCGTGTACGCCCTCGGCACCGTCACCGACACGTCGGTCCCCGGCGTCGCGGCGCACGCGTTCACCTATGACAGCCACGACCAGGCCGTACGGCTGGCGGGCCGGCTGGCGGAGCTGGAAAGCGGCACGCTGGTGGTCGCCGGCGGCGGGCTGACCGGGATCGAGTCGGTCACCGAGCTCGCCGAGGCGCACCCGGGGCTGCACGTCGTCCTGCTCACCCGGGACGTTCCGGGCTCGATGATGGGCCCCGGCGCGCGCGCCCATCTCGACAGGGCGCTGGACCGGCTGCGGATCGAGGTACGGACGGGCGCCGAGATCATCAAGGTGCTTCCCGGCGGGGTGGAGCTGGCCGGAGGCGAGCTGGTGCACGCCGACGCGACGCTGTGGACCGCCGGCACCACCGGGCTGCCGCTGGCCGGCGACGCGGGGCTGACTGTGGACGGCCGCGGCAGGATCGTGGTGGACGAGGCGCTCAGGTCGGTGTCGCACCCGGAGGTGTACGCCGTCGGCGACGCCGCCGCGGTCAAGCAGCCGTTCGGGGTGCTGCACGGCACCTGCCAGAGCGGCATCCCGAGCGCGCTGCACGCCGCCACCGCGCTCGCCGCGGAGCTGCGCGGCCGGAGGCCGAGACCTTTCAGGTTCGGGTACGTCCACCAGCCCGTCAGCCTGGGCCGCGAGGACGCGGTGATCCAGTTCACCCGCCCCGACGACAGCCCGCGCCGGTGGCGCCTGACCGGCCGGGCGGCCGTGGCCTACAAGGAGATCGTCAGCAGCAGCCCCATGGCCACCTACAGGCTGCTCAAGCGAGGGCTGGTGCCCGTGGCGCTCTTCAGGCTGACGGCGGGTGGCAGGTGAAAGGCCCGCGCGGGCCACGGGATCGTCGTTGATCCGGTGGCCCGCGCGGCGTTTTCAACGCTGGGTGACAGCCTGGCTGACGGCGTTGGGACCGTCGTAGTCGCGGTCGGGCATGGCCTCCAGCGCTTTGATCGTGTCCCGGTCCGCGCCCTGCTTGCGGGCGGCCTCCAGCAGGTCGGACTTGCTGGCGGGATAGTCGACACCCTTGAGGTGCTTCTGTAGCTGAATCGGATTTGGTGCAGTTGTCATGACGCATTGCTACCCTTTAGTCACATACTGTAACCGCGCTCCAGGGTTCGCCGCGCGAGCTCGACCTCCGGCGGCAGCTCCTGGCGCTGCGCCAGGGCCCGGGACAGGCGCGGCACGGCAGACCGCAGCCCGCGCCAGCCCGGCGGGCCCCGGCGCAGGGCGTCGAGCGAGCGCAGGGCCACCACCCGCCACGGGCGGCGCAGGACCGCGGTGAGCAGGGCGTTGCGGACCGCCAGAGCCTGCCGTGCCGCCGGGTCGCGAGGCGGTGAGGGGTGGTGGTGGGCCACCACGTCGTCGACGTAGGCGAGCCCCCAGCCTCTGGCGGCCAGGTCCATCGCGAGGCGCTCCTCCTCGCCGAAGAAGAAGATCACGTCGTCGAAGCCGCCCGCCTCCAGGTACGCCTGTCGGCGCACCACCGCTCCGCAGGCCAGGAAGCCCAGCACGCTCGGCCCCGGCAGGTCGTCCGCCACTCCGAGCGGGGAGCGCCGCATCTCCGCGCTCACCGGATCGAGCCGCTGCTCGGCCCCCACCAGCACCCGGGCGCCGAGCACGGCCAGCCGCGGGTGGGCGTCGAGCGTGTCGGCGGCCAGCTCCAGCGCTCCGGAGGCCCACCAGGAGTCGTCGTCGGCGAAGGCCACGTAGGGCGTCTCGGCCATCCGGACGCCCAGATTGCGGGCCGGCGCGCCCAGGTTGCGCCCGGCCTCGACGACGCGCACGTGCGGGAAGTGGCGCCGGACGAATCCGGTGGTGCCGTCGGTGGAGCCGTTGTCGACCAGGATCACCGGGCCGGGATGGTGGGGGAGCGAGCGCTGCAGCGCGCGGAGGCGGTTCATGGTGGCGACCACCACCGTCACCCTGCTGGTCGTTTCACTCGTGTCCGTCACACCGGCCTTGTTTCCGGTCACAACGTCCTTACTCGCGTTGACGGCGGCGTCGGCAGGGCGTACAAATGTTGGTAACAGTGTTACCGTACAGAAACGGCGTTTCTCCATGAGCTCCACCACCTACCGGCAAGCCCAGCAGGAAGGGCAGGTCGTCGTCAGGGCCGCGATCCTCGACACCGCCACGCACCTCCTGATCAACGAGGGCCCGGCGGCGCTGACCGTGCGCCGGATCTCCGGCGAGGCCGGGTGCTCCACCAAGGTGATCTACACGCTCTTCGGCGGCAAGGAAGGGCTCACCGAGGCGCTGTGGCTGGAGGGGTTCGCCAGGTTCGAGCAGCGGCTGCTGGCCGTGCCCTTTGACCCCGACGCCCTGACCGAGCTGCGGGCGGGCATCGAGACCTACCGCGACTACGCGCTGGAGCAGCCGGCGTACTACCGCGTCATGTTCCAGGGCGCGGTGCCCGGCTTCACGCCGAGCCGGCCGGCCCAGGAGGTGGCGAGGAGAACCTTCAGCCTGCTCGTGGCCGTGGTCAGCCGGTGCCTGGAGGAGGGCCGGCTGCGCGGCGCCACCGACGTGGAGATCGCCGACGTGCTCTGGATGGCCATGCACGGCGCGGTCAGCCTGGAGCTGTCCGGTTACTTCGATCGAGCCGAGGCCGAACGGCGCTACAGGCTGCTCTGCTCCTCGGTGCTCAAGCCCTTCCTGACTCCCGACGAGAGGACCACCTGATGTCCACCCCCTACAGAGGCGGCTTCACCCCGGTCACAGATGAGATCACCGCCTTCGACCTCGAGGTCACCGGCCGCATCCCGGCCGAGCTGAACGGCCGCTACCTGCGCAACGGCCCCAACCCGCTCAGCCTCGACGACCCCCAGGCGGCGCACCTGTTCCTGGGCGAGGGCATGGTGCACGGCGTCCGGCTGCGCGACGGCCGCGCCGAGTGGTACCGCAACCGGTGGGTGCGCAACGCCGAGGTCGCCCGGCGGCTCGGCGAGCAGCCGCGGTCCGCTCTCAACCACGCGGGCATGGACTTCGCCGCCAACACCCACGTGATCGGCCTGGCCGGCCGTACCTTCGCGACCGTCGAGGCGGGCGCGCTGCCGTACGAACTGAGTTACGAGCTCGACACGATCGGCGCGTGCGACTTCGACGGCGGGCTGCCCGGCGGGTTCGCCGCGCACACCCACCTGGACCCGGCCACCGGCGAGCTGCACGCGATGGCGTACTTCTTCGGCTGGGACCACCACCAGCACATCGTGCTGGACGCCAAGGGCGCCGTCACGCAGACCAGGGACATCCCCATCGCGGACGCGCCCATGCTGCACGACTTCGCGCTGACCGAGCGTTACGTGGTGCTCTACGACCTGCCCGTCACGTTCAGCATGGACCACGCCGCCAAGGGCACGCCGCTGCCGTACGCGTGGAACGAGGAGCACGGCTCCCGGCTCGGCCTGCTGTCGCGCGCGACCGGCGAGGTGCGCTGGTTCGAGGTGGACCCGTGCTGGGTCTTCCACACGCTCAACGCCTACGACGACGGCGACCAGGTGGTGGTCGACGTGGTGCGCTATCCGCAGCGGTTCGTCGACGCGCGGCTCGACCTGGGCGGCATGCCCACGCTGGACCGGTGGCGGATCGACCTGACGTCGGGCAAGGTGTCCGAGACCCGCCTGGACGGGCGGTCGCAGGAGTTCCCGCGCATCAACGAGCGGCTCACCGGCAGGCCCTACCGCTACGGCTACACCGCCGCCA
This sequence comes from Nonomuraea sp. LPB2021202275-12-8, assembly GCF_037044575.1. Taxonomy (NCBI): domain Bacteria; kingdom Bacillati; phylum Actinomycetota; class Actinomycetes; order Streptosporangiales; family Streptosporangiaceae; genus Nonomuraea; species Nonomuraea sp. LPB2021202275-12-8. The sequence continues at coordinate 47,353 of NZ_JBAHWD010000002.1, forward strand.
CCCGCGACCTGATCGACGTGGTCTATCCGGGCGACACCGAGCTGGAGGACCTGCCGGACGAAGCGTTCGACAACACGCTCATCAAGCACGACCTGGAGCGGGGCACCCAGCAGGCGCGGCAGTTCGGCAGGGGCGCCTACGTGGGCGAGCCGGTGTTCGTGGAGTCGGGCGCGGCCGAGGATGACGGCTACGTGCTGACCTTCGTCAACAACCCGGCGCGCGGGGCGGCCGACCTGGTGATCCTGCCCGCGCAGGACTTCTCCGGAGAGCCGGTCGCCACCGTGCACCTGCCCGCCCGGGTGCCGCTCGGCTTCCACGGGAGCTGGGTGGCCGACTGACCGGCGGATCGACGGGGCGCGAGGCGGTAACCTCTTCAGGTTAGGTCGAAACGTGAAGAGGGAGAGACCGTGGCCGGTCTGGTCGTCGCCATGGACGGCCCTTCGGGGTCGGGCAAGTCGAGCGCCTCGCGCGGAGTCGCCCGCGCGCTGGGGCTTCGTTACCTGGACACCGGCGCCCAATACCGGGCGATGACCTGGTGGATGCTCCGGCAGGGCGTCGACCTCGCCGACCCCGCCGCGGTCGCGGCCCGCTGCGGCGAGCCCGAGATCGTGTCCGGCACCGACCCCGACGCGCCGGCCATCCAGGTCGGCGGCGTCGACGTGGCCGAGCCGATCAGGCAGGACGAGGTCACCTCCGCCGTCTCCGTCGTGGCGGCGGTGCCGCAGGTGCGGGCGCGGCTCGTCGCGCTCCAGCGGGAGATCATCGGCGCCGGTGACATCGTGGTCGAAGGCCGCGACATCGGCTCCGTGGTCGCCCCGGAGGCGGCCGTCAAGATCTATCTGACGGCCAGCGCCGAGGCCCGGGCCCAGCGCCGCTCCGCGGAGCTGATCGGCACCACGGCGCAGGCGCAGCAGGCGGCCATGGCCAGGCGTGACACGCTCGACTCAACACGCAAGACGGATCCACTCTCGTTGGCGGATGGTGCCATCGAGCTCGACACCACCGCGTTCAACCTCGAAGAGGTCATCGCGGAGGTGCTGAGACTGGTCAAGGAGCGCACCTAGGGGTGCGGGACTCATAAGGATGAGACATCGTGTCAACGGGGGATTGGGTCGAGGTTGACCTCGACGATCTCGAAGTTTCCGAAACACCGGCGGACAGCGGTCCGCTACCGGTCGTGGCCATCGTAGGGCGGCCGAACGTCGGCAAGTCCACGCTGGTCAACCGCATCATCGGCCGCCGCGAGGCGGTCGTCGAAGACGTGCCGGGAGTGACCCGCGACCGCGTCACCTACGAGGCCAACTGGCGAGGACGCCGCTTCACCGTCGTCGACACCGGCGGCTGGGATCCCGAGGCAACCGGGATGAACCTGCGCATCGCCGAGCAGGCGCAGATCGCCGCAGAACTGGCGGACGTGATCGTGTTCGTGGTCGACGCGACCGTGGGCGCCACCGACGCCGACGAGATCGTCGGCTCGATCCTGCGCCAGTCGGGCAAGCCGGTCATCCTGACCGCCAACAAGGTCGACAACCAGCAGATCGAGCTGGAGGCGGCGGCCCTGTGGTCGCTCGGCCTCGGCGAGCCGCACGCCGTCTCGGCCCTGCACGGCCGCTCCAGCGGCGACCTGCTCGACGTGGTGCTCGAAGCGCTGCCGGAGACGCCGGCGGTGACGTTCGGCACCGAGCGCGGGCCCGCCCGGGTGGCGCTGCTCGGCAAGCCCAATGTGGGCAAGTCCTCGCTGCTCAACAAGCTGGCGGGGGAGGAGCGGGTGCTGGTCGACCCGATGGCGGGCACCACCCGCGACCCGGTCGACGAGCTGATCGAGCTCGGCGGCAGGACCTGGCGGTTCGTCGACACCGCGGGCATCAGGCGGCGCGACCGCGAGCTGCAGGGCGCCGACTTCTACGCGGCCATGCGCACCAGGGCCGCGCTGGACCGCTCCGAGGTGGCGATCGTGCTGATCGACGCCAGCGAGCCGCTCACCGAGCAGGATCTGCGCATCATCAGCCTGGTGATCGAGTCAGGCCGGGCCATGGTGGTGGCGTTCAACAAGTGGGATCTCGTCGACGAGGACCGCCGCTACTACCTGGAGAAGGAGATCGACAGGCAGCTCGTCCGCACCCCGTGGGCGCTGCGCGTCAACATCTCCGCCCTGACCGGCCGCCACATGGACCGGCTCGTGCCCGCCCTGGAGAAGGCGCTGGAGTCCTGGTCCACCCGGGTGCCGACGTCCAGGCTGAACGCGTTCCTGACCGAGCTGGTCCAGGCGACGCCGCCTCCGGTGCGCGGTGGCAAGCAGCCGAAGATCCTGTTCGCCACGCAGGCGTCGACCGAGCCGCCCAAGTTCGTGCTGTTCACCTCGGGCTGGCTGGAGGACACCTACCGCCGCTTCATCGAGCGCCGCATCCGGGAGGAGTTCGGCTTCGCCGGATCGCCGATCGAGGTGACGATGAAGATCCGCGAGAAGCGGCAGAAGAAGGACCGCTGACCTGGGCCGATATCCGGACGGATATCGGGCTGGCAGTAATAGCAATATTGGACACGACTGCGGAAGTGCTGATCTGATCTTCCGCATGAGACATCCCCGAATGTTGCTGAGCGCTGCCCTGCTGACCGTGACCGCGCTGGCCGGCGGGACGGCGCACGCCGCCACGCCGGTCGCCGGGGCGCACGCCGTCGCGCAGCCCGGCGTCGTCGTCCGCGACGACCTGCGGGCCGTCTTCGACAAGGCCGGCCTGCGCGGTACGTTCGCGCTGCTCGACGTCAGGAGCGGCCGGACCACCGTGGTCGACCGCAGCAGGGCGTACAAGCCGATGGCGCCCGCCTCCACCTTCAAGATCCCGCACGCCGTGATCGCGCTGGAGACCGGCGCGGTCAAGGACGAGCACGAGATCATCCCCTACGGCGGCAAGCCGCAGTCCTTCCCCCAGTGGGAGCAGGACATGAACCTGGGCGACGCGATCAAGGTGTCGAACGTGCCCGTGTTCCAGACGATCGCCCGCAGGATCGGGCTGAAGAAGGAGAAGCAGTGGGTGAACCGGCTGGGCTACGGCGACCGTGAGATCGGCCGGGTCGTCGACCGGTTCTGGCTCGACGGGCCGCTGGAGATCTCCGCCGTGGAGCAGACCAAATTCCTGTCGAAGTTCGCCCGCCAGCAACTGCCCGCCACGAAGAAGAGCCTGAGACTGGTCCGCGACATGCTGAAGGTCGAGCAGAAGGACGGCTACACGCTGTACGCGAAGAGCGGCTGGGCCGACACCTTCACGCCCGGCATCGGCTGGTACGTGGGCTGGATCGAGCGGGGCGACCGGCTCTACGCGTTCGCCCTCAACGCCGACATCGTGGACGACGCCGACGTGGCCGCGCGGGTCCCGGTGACCCGCGACCTGCTGACCCGGCTGGGCGCACTGCCCGGCTGAAACCCTTTGCCGGGCGGGTGGCGATCCGGATACCATCCACGGCAACACGTAGACGGAGACGAGTAGCCGGGGCCCGCGCGGGTCCAGAGAGCCGCCGCACGCTGGAAAGGCGGCCCCGCGCCCCCCGGTGAAGACACTCCCGAGTGCGGGGAGGCAATGCCCCGCCGGCCTGACCCCCGTCATCGGGTCGTGGAGGCCGCCCCTGGCGGGCGGCGAAAGTGCGGTGGCACCGGGAGTTCCCTTCTCCCCCGCACTCCCAAGGGGTCATGCACTTCCTCGTGAGGAGCTGTGATGATCTCTCGTGTCCTGTCGGCGGAGCTCGCTGAGCACGCCGGGCAACGAGTGACGATCGCCGGCTGGGTCCATCGCCGCCGGCTGCTGAAATCCGTGTCCTTCCTGGTCATCAGGGACCGCACCGGGCTGGCGCAGGCCGTCTTCCACGGCGGCGACCTGCCCGGCGAGGAAAGCGTCGTCGAGGTCACCGGGACCGTGACGGCCAACCCCCAGGCGCCGGGCGGTGTCGAACTCGCCGCCCCCGAGCAGCGCGTGCTGTCCGAGCCGGGCGAGGCGCCGCCCTTCGACCTCTACCGCCCGGTCGTGCCGGCCGCGCTGCCGACGATCCTCGACCACGCCCCCGTGGCCCTGCGCCACCCGGCGCTCAGGGCCCCGCTGGAGATCTCGGCGGCGAGCGTGGCGGGGTTCCGGGCCTCGCTCGACCGGCTCGGCTTCACCGAGATCCACACCCCGAAGATCGTCGCCTCGGCCACCGAGTCCGGCGCGAACGTCTTCGGCATCGACTACTTCGGCCGGCCCGCCTACCTGGCCCAGTCGCCGCAGTTCTACAAGCAGGCCATGGTCGGGGTGTTCGAGCGGGTCTACGAGGTGGGGCCGGTCTTCAGGGCCGAGCCGCACGACACCGTCCGGCACCTGGCCCAGTACACCAGCCTGGACGCCGAGCTCGGCTTCGTCCGCGACCACCGCGAGGTGATGGCGGTGCTGCGGGAGGCGGTGGCTGGCATGCTGGAGTCGGTGCGCGAGCGCGCCGCCTCCGCCACCCGGACGCTCGGCCTGGAACTGCCCGAGGTGCCCGCGGAGATCCCGGCCATGCACTTCACCGAGGCGCAGCGCCTGACAGGCGAGGACGAGCCGGACCTGTCACCGGCCCAGGAGCGGTGGCTGTCGCGCTGGGCGCTGCGCGAGCACGGCTCGGAGTTCCTCTTCGTGACCGGCTACCCGATGTCCAAGCGGCCCTTCTACACCCATCCGGACCCGGCGCGTCCCGGTTACTCCCTTGGCTTCGACCTGCTCTTCAGGGGCCTGGAGCTGGTGACCGGCGGGCAGCGGCTGCACCGGCACCAGGACTACCTGGACGCCCTGGCTGAGAGGGGCCAGAGCGCGGAGCCGTACGAGGGCTATCTGCAGGCGTTCGCGTACGGCATGCCGCCGCACGGCGGGTTCGCGATCGGGCTGGAGCGGTGGACCGCCCGCCTGACCGGCGCGGCCAACATCCGCCAGGCCACAGCCTTCCCGCGCGACCTGCACCGGCTCTCGCCGTAACGCGCGACGACCCGCCGTCCCCACCGGACGGCGGGTCAGGCCACCTCCTGCGTACGGGGAAGCGCCAGCACCTTGCGGAGGCCGGGCAGCACGCACAGGCCGGTCACCGTCTGGCTGGCGAGCAGCGCGTAACCCACGCCGGTGATGCCCGCGACCGGGAACAGCGCGATGACGCTGGCGAAGACGAGCACCGTCATCCCGATCTGGATCGTCGCCAGCTTCCTGGCCTCGCTGCGCGCCCGCAGCGTGCCCAGCCGGATCTCCACCAGCGCCATCGGCAGCACGCCCAGCGCCATCAGACGCAGCAGCGGGGTGCCGGCCTCGGACAGTTCGGGGCCGAAGACGAGCAGGATCAGCGGAGCCGCGAGGACGACGACCGCGACGACCGGGCCGACGATGAGGAAGGTGCGGCGCAACGCGTTGCGGGTGGTCTGCGCCAGGCGGGCGGAGTCGAGCGAGCCCTCGACGGTCAGGGATACCGCCATGTTCGCCGCGAGCAGCCCCATCATGCAGCCGAGCGTGTGGGTGACCGAGAAGTAGCCGAACATCTCCGGGTCGTTGAGCCAGGCGCCGACCATGACCGGCACCAGGTAGAGGACCAGGAGCGTGGAGAGCGCTCCGGAGAAGTCGCCGGCGACGAACCGGCCGATCTCGCGCAGCCGGGGCGGGGCGGCGTCGCTGCCGGTCCTGATCACGTGCTGCGGGATGGCGACCTTGAAGATCAGCCAGCTGATCGGGATCAGCGCCGCGGCCGTCGGCACGATCCAGGAGACGAAGATGCCGCCGAACATCCCGCCCGTCGGCAGCACGAACGCCAGCACGACCAGCAGGACCATCTTGCCCACGCCGAAGACCGTGCTGTTGACCGGCACCCAGATGGCCTTGCGCAGCCCCGCCAGCACCACGTCCTGCAAAGTGAAGATCGTCCAGACGAGCACCGACCCCAGGAAGAACAGCGCAGGCACCAGCGTGGCCAGCTCCGCGTAGGCGGCTCCCCACAGGGGCAGCGTCAGCAGGAAGCCGAGCGCGGCGAGCACCGCGGTGACGCCGGCGACCAGATAGCCGCGCAGCACCAGCTTCGAGGTCGCGGCCCCGGAGATCGGGATGAACCTGGCCATGACCCCGACGAACGCCAGTCCCACCAGCGAGGAGAACAGCCGCATCGCGGTGATCATGAGCTGGCCCTCGCCGAACGCGGCCGGGCTGTAGAGGCGCACGGCCAGGAACCAGTAGCCCAGGCCGAGCACGGCCGTGGCCGCGGTGTTGGCCATCAGCGCGTAGCCCTGCAGGAAGAGCGGGTTACGCAGGTCGGTCCGCAGCCTGGCGACCAGGCCGGGTCCCGATTTGACGACCTCTTCACTGGTCATGGGCCGGTGGTCCTTCCGGGGGAGGGGTCTCGAGCGGTCGTGCGCCGATCCGCTCCAGCAGCCGCACCACGCGTGCGGCGTCGAGCGGGTCGGCCGGCAGCGCGTGGCCGGTCCACCAGCGCGCCACCTCGGGCGTGGGCCCCTGGGCGATCATCGGCAGGTAGTCGTCCAGCGGCGGGTCGTAGATGAACCCCGGCACCACGCCGTGGCTCTCCAGCTCGGCGACCACCTCGTCCCTGTCCTGGACGAGCAGCGGCACCCGCAGCAGCGGCCGCACCGGAGCCTCGCGCACTCCCCGCGCGGCCCAGGGGGTGGCGCGCAGCGTCTCCACTCCGGCCAGCCGCCGGTCACGTTCGCGGTCGGCGACCCTCATGCGGGAGCGCTGGAAGCGCAGCAGCGGCGACGACGGGCGCATCCGCCAGTCGTCCAGGTCGATCCGCAGCCACGGGTCCATCGCCGCCAGATCCCCGGCCGCCTTGCCCAGCTCCTCCGCGGTCGTCGGGTAGCGGTGGCCGGTCCACTTGACGATGCCGAGTCTCTTGAGCGCGTGCCACACCGGCCGGACGAGGCCGGTGCGGTAGATCGTCTCGCGGATCAGCGGCCGCAGCACCGCGCCCAGCTGCGCCCCGCCGGGCAACAGCAGCTCCTCACGGGCCGCGGCCAGCTCGGGCAGCGCGCGAGGGTCGGCGGTGGTGAGGAAGCCGCCGGACATCGCCCGGCCGTGCTTGGCCAGGCTGAAGACGCCCGCCTGCCCGAACAGGCCCGCCGCCCGGCCGTCGATCATCGTCTGGAAGGCGTGCGCGGCGTCGTCGACGAGGACGAGCCCTCGCCGGTCGCACTCGGCGCGCAGCGCGTCCACCTGGTCGGGCTGGCCGTACAGGTGGGTGGTGATCACTCCGGCGAGGCCGGTCCAGTCGACGCGGGGCACGTCGATGTTGCCGTCGCGCCACGACACCGGCGCCATCACCGGCGTGAGCCGGGCGGCCAGCGCGACGAACAGCACGGTCTCGCAGTTGGTCGGCGAGATCAGCACCCGGTCGCCTGGGCTGAACCAGTGACGCAGGGCCAGCAGCAGCCCGAACCGCGCGGACGGCACATGCAGGCACTCCTGGCCGATCCGCTCGCTGATGGCGGCCTCGATGCCGGTGACGTTCACCGTGATCCGCTCCTGATCTGGCCGTACTTCTTCAGGACCCGGTCGGCGACCTTGTAGAGCACGGGGGCGTCGAGGACGGCGCGGCGCACGCGGCGCACCGGCTCCGTGCGCACCCAGTGGGCGCCGGCTCGCATCGTGCGCCGTCGCACGATGCCCTCGGTGACTGGAACGGTCCTACTGCACAGCGCCGTCTTGTACTCGTAACCGGCGCCCACGCTGAGGTCGATCGAGGACAGCCCGGCGGCGGCGGCCGCCTCCGCCATGCGCAGGTGCTGGATCAGGCCTGGCGAATACTTGCTGAAGGCCGGATCGTAGGACGGGAACCAGCCGACCAGCGTCGAATGCGAACGCAGCCCGAAATGTCCCGCCACCGGCTCGCCACCCGCGTAGAGCATGGACAGCACGCCGCCGAAGTCCTTGCTGTCGATCGCGTGCAGCCTCTCCACCAGCTCCACCACCCACTCCCGGCCGAACCGGTCGGGACGGCCGGTGCGGGCGTACTGTGCGGACTTCCACGTCCGTAACAGGCGGAACTGCTCGTCGGCGTCGACCGCGAACGCGAACGACACCTCTCCGCTGTCGCGGCCGAGCTTGCGCTCCTTGTACAGGGTGGTCTTCAGGAACTTGGGCGCACGCTCGCCCAGCTCACGCAGGTAGGCCGGATAGCCGTCAGCCAGGTCGAGGATGATCGCCTCCTGCCGGAGCGTCTCGTGCCGGGCGAACCACGGCTGTCCCTCGGCCAGGCAGCCGAACTCCCAGACGTGCAGCCCGCATGCCTTGAGCAGGGCGTCGGCGTCGAACTGGGCGCCGGGCCGGTGGATCATGCCCTGGCACAGCGACACCCACGCGCCGATGGCCGTGCCGCCGCCGGGATGGTCCTCGTACGGGAAGAAGCCTGCGACGCCCTCCGCGTCGGCCACGATCGCCACCCGCGCCCGGTCGTTGACCTCGCCCATCGCGAGGGTGAAGTCGGGGCTCAGGAAGGGGTTGGCCAGGTGCGGCAGCGCCCGCTGCATCTCCCGCCACGCTTCGATCTCGGATAAGCCCAGCTCGCGCGGGCGGAGAATAGCGATTTCTGGCAAGGCGTACCCCTATAAAGCTCCGGCCCCCGAAGGACGGGATCATCGTACCGGCTGGTCAACGTCGCGGCATGAACACTGCCAAGCCCGCTCCCAGCAAGCAGATGAAGGCTGTCACCAGGAACATCTCGGTGTATTCGACGTGCAGCGCCGCCTGCACCTTGCCCGTGTACTCGGCCAGCCGCAGCGCGTAGGTGTCGGCGTCGACGCCGAACGGGACCGGCGTGTCCAGGTGGGCGGTCAGCGACTGGAAGCGGTAGAAGCCCCACGCCGACACCGCGGCGATGCCGATCAGCATGCCCATCATCCTGGCCACCACGACCGCCGCCGAGGCGACGCCGTGCTGCGCGGACGGGGTCACCCGCAGCACCGCCGCGGACACCGGAGCGATCACCAGGCCGACGCCCAGCCCCGCCACGACCAGGTCGGCGTCCATCAGCAGCCGGGCACTCGCCAGATCCAGCGGCCAGCGGCTCATCAGCGCGTAGCCGGCGGCGGCCACGAGCAGGCCGGCCACGGTGACGGCCCGGTCGCCGAACCGGCGGGTCAGCAGCCCGCCCAGCACCGCGCCGACGGGCAGGGCGATGAGGAACCTGCCCAGCACCAGCGCCGCGTCCAGCGCCTCCAGACCGAGCAGCGTCTGGGCGGTGAACTGCACGAACACCATCGTCACCAGGAGCGCGGCGCCCGTCAGAAAGCTCACGCCGAGCGTCGCCAGCAGCGGCCCCTTCGTGACGCCCGACAGGTCGAGCAGGCGCACCGGCGAGCGGATCTCCCACCAGACGAACACCGCCGCCACCAGAACCCCGGCCGCGATGACGGGCACGCCCCAGGGCGGCAGGACCGCCTTGGCGGGATCCGGGTTGTAGAGGCCGACGACGAGGAGCCCGAGCGCCAGGGCGAGCAGCGCTCCGCCGACCCCGTCGATCCGGCCCGCCGCCCGCGCCGTCCGCGCCGGGGCGGCCGGGATGGCGAACTGTACGGCCAGCGCCGCGGCCAGGGCCAGCGGGACGTTGATCCAGAAGATGGCGTGCCAGCCGCCCAGCTCGATCCCGAGCACCGGCGCGCTCGGGAGCAGCGCCAGCACCCCTCCGTAGATCGGGCCCAGCGCGCTGCCCAGCTCCTGCGCCGCGCCGACCGCGCCGAGGGCCACCGGGCGCTCGCGCTCGCCCCACAGGTCGCCGATCAGCGCCATCGTGATCGGCAGCAGGGCGCCACCGGCGACGCCCTGGATCGTCCGGCCGGCCACCACCATCACCTCTCCGGAGGCCAGCGCGGTCAGCACCGAGCCGATGGCGAACGCCGCCAGGCAGGCGTGGATGAGCGGCCGCCTGCCGTAGCGGTCCGACAGCCCGCCGAGCAGCGGCATGGCCGCGACGTACCCGAGCAGGAAGCCCGTGACCACGGGGGTGGCCCGCTCCAGGCGGTTCAGCGGGATGCCGAGGTCGGTGGCGATGTCGATGAGGACGGTCACGACCACGTAGGCGTCGAGCGCGGCGAGCAGCACCACCGCCCCGCCCACGCCGAGCGCGACCCGGCGGGCGCGCTTCATTGGGCGGCGGGAGGCGGCGTGACCGTCACCGGCGCGTCGTAGTCACCGAGCGTCACCGTCACGCTGCCGTTCTGCAGCGGCAGCTCCACCTTGGTGAGCCTGCTGGTGGCCTTGTCGACCCAGACCTTGCCGTTGACGGCCTGCGTGACGCCGGGCACCAGCGTGCCGAGGGTCTGCCCGGAGAAGGTGGTGGCCACCCGGTAGGCGCCGCCCTCCTCGGCCTCGACGCTGGCCTCCGCGGCCGAGGTGAGCAGCTGCGCGATGCCCTTGGCCGGATCCAGGATCAGGGAGGGGTCGTAGAGCTGAGCGAGCTGCTGCCTGGTCATCTGCTGGAAGCCGCCGGTCGGCCCCTTGAAGTGCACGGTGTCGCCGATCAGTGCGAAGGACACCTCCTGCAGGCTGCCGAGCACCTCCAGGGTGATCGTGCCGTCGGCGTCGCCCGCCGCGGTCAGCCTGCCGTCGGCCTTCTTGACGGGCACGTTGGGCTTGCCCTCGGTGGCGATCGAGAACGTCGCCGACTTGACCGTCTTCATCGCCTCGGCGGCCTTCTTCATCAGGTCGGGCCCGGCGGGCAACTCCTCGCCGCTGCCTGACGAGCAGGCCGACAGCGCGGCGATGAAGAGGACGAGGAGTACCTTCTTGAACATGAGCGGATCGTAGCGAGCAGGTGGAAACGCCGCGCGCCGTCGCCGATATCGGTTGGGTGTCAGCGCAGCTTTTTCAGGTGCTCCACGATCGGGCCGTAGGCGACCTGCAGTTCGTTGAGCTGGTCGTCGGTGAGCCGGTCCACGAAGTGCTCGCGGACGCTCGCCACATGGTCGGGCGCCACCCGCTGGATCGTCGCCCAGCCCTCGTCGGTGAGCACCGCGAAGGTGCCGCGCCGGTCGTCCCGGCAGTCCTCCCTGACGACCAGGCCCTTGGCCTCCATGCGGGAGATCTGGTGGGAGAGGCGGCTGCGCGACTGGATGGTGGCGTCGGCCAGGTCGCTCATGCGCATCCGCCGCCCCGGATTCTCCGAGAGGTTGACCAGTATCTCGTAGTCGTTCAGCGACAGCGCGTGCGCCTGCAACTCCCGGTCCAGGCGGTGCATGAGGAGCTTGTGCAGGGCCAGGTGGGTGCGCCAGGCACGCTGCTCGGCGGGGGAAAGCCAGCGAGGCGCGCTCATGATCCCCAATCTAGCGTACGTAGAGTGACCGATGAGGGGACGAGTCCGGGAAAGCTCGCGGGCTCCGTGTCAGTTGAAGGCCATCACGATCGCGACCCCCACCACGTGCATGAGCACGACGGCGACGAGGAGTGAGACGAACACGAACTTGGCCGGACCGTGCTCGAAGGTGTTGCCCTCTTCCAAGGGCTTCCGCGTGGCCATCCTGTTGGCAATGCGCTCTTCTAGGGGCTCGCGGTAGAACATGTATCCAGTTTATCCGGAAATAGGCAGGCGGTCGGCTGGGGCATCGGTGACAACGGCCACTAAAATGTCCGGCTCCGCGCGCCACTCCAGCAGGTACCGGCCCGACCAGTCCTGATCGGCGGCGGCCATCCGGTCGAGGGTCAGCTCGCCGCGCTTGATCAGCGCCTCCTTGCGCGTCCAGTGCCGGATCAGCTCGTCGTTGCCGGTGACCAGCGACCGCTCGCCCGGGGTCAGCGCCATGCCCGCCAGGGCCTCGTCGAACGGCCCCGCCGGCACCCGCTCCACGTCCACGCCCACCCGGCCGTGTCCGGCCGCCGCGCACACATAACCGCGCGTGTGGCTGAAGCTCACGCCCAGGTCGGGGGCCTGCTCAAGGTACGGCCTGCCGTGCCCTGGGCCGTGCGTGTCGCAGTACTGCAGCAGCGTGAGCTCGCGCGCCCCGGCGCCGAGCACCGCGGCGGCGCAGAGGCGTACCAGCAGGTGGGCGGCCAGGAACGAGCGGCGGTCGGCGTCGAACCTGAACTGCGCGGCCCGCTCGCGCTCCACCTCGGTCAGCCACTCCTCGGGCGCGCGCACCTCCTCGGGCCGGCCGCCCATCGCCACCGGGCCGGTCGTCTTCGGGGTGCTCCGCGCGGGGCCGGTCGTCACGGGGTGTGGTCACTCCTTCGTCCGCTCGTCAAGCCGGTCCTCTTCGGCGGGACCCGGAGCCGTCGCATCGGCTGCCTGCCTCCTGATCGGCGTGAGCTCTCAGGCCCACGCCGGACGGCCGCGCGCTCGCCTCGTCCGAAACGTACACCGGGCGCGCGGCCGACTTCGACACCCGCACCGGAGCTCGGCGATCACCTGCCGACATCGCGCCAGAGGGGGCCGCCGGGGACACCGTGATCATGGGGTGCTGGCGGGAAAGGCTGAGCCGCAGGTCAAAGGACGTCCACCCGACTGCGCGTCGGCGGAGCGTGGTCAGGATTTCACCCGTCGCGAACCAGCCTAAAGGGCGAAAAATCGTACGATTGAGTGATAATTCGCGACAGTATGCCGCGCATGGGGGTGCGCCATGGTCCAGCTGATCAGAAGGGAACTGGAAACGCTGCGCGAGCGATGCGCCGGGCGGGTCGTCACCCGGCAGGACGCCGACTACGACGTCCTGCGATCGGTCTGGAACGGCGCCGTCAACCGCCACCCCGCCGTGATCGTCCGCTGCAGCGGCCCCGGAGACGTCTCGGCGGCCATCGGGTTCGCCCGCGAGGAGGACCTGGAGATCTCGGTCCGCGGCGGCGGTCACGGCTTCGGCGGCTCCGCCGTGACGGCCGGTGGCGTCATGCTCGATCTGAGCGCGCTGCGTCTGGTCGAAGTGGACCCCGCCGCCCGCTATGTCACCTGCGGCGGTGGCGCGACCTGGGCAGATCTCGATGCCGCCACGCAGGCGTACGGCCTGGCCACGCCCGGCGGCACGATCAGCCACACCGGCGTCGGCGGTCTCACCCTCGGCGGCGGCTTCGGCTGGCTGACCCGCGACTTCGGGCTGACCGTGGACAACCTCGAGTCGGCCGACCTGGTGCTGGCGAGCGGGGAGTACGTGCACGCCTCCGCGAGCGACAATCCCGACCTGTTCTGGGCGATCCGCGGCGGTGGCGGCAACTTCGGCGTCGCCACGTCGCTGGCCTACCGGCTGCACCCGGTGGGCCCGGAGGTGCACGTCGCGATCCTGTTCTGGGAGGCCGAACGCGGCCCGGAGGCGATCGAGGCGATCGAGGCGACGGTGCCGGAGCTGCCCGAGCGCATCGGTGTGCTGATCGGCTTCGGCATGAGCGCCCCGCCCGCGCCGTTCGTGCCGGTGCAGCACCGCTTCCGTCCCGGTCACGTGCTCATCCTGGCCGGATTCGGCTCCGCCGAGCACCACGCGGCCGCGCTGGCGCCGATCAGGCAGGCGCTGAAGCCCCTGTTCGAATTCGTCGCGCCGATGCCGTACACGCAACTCCAGTCGCTGCTGGACGAGAGCGCCCCCTGGGGCGTCATGGGCTACGAGAGGGCGCTGGACCTGCCGTCGCTCCCGCTGGAGGCGAGGAGCGTGATCTGCGAGCAGGCGGCGCGCAAGGGATCGCCGATGTCGTTCATGCCGACGTTCCGCCTCGATCGCGCCTTCACGGCCCCCGCCGACGACGCGACCGCCTTCGGCGGCACGCGCGAGCCGCACTACACCATGTCCATCACCGCGATGACTCCGTCGCCCGGCGACCTGCCGGCGGAACGGGAGTGGGCCCGCGCCGCCTGGGAGGCGCTCCGCCCGTACGCGCGCGGCACGGGATCGTACGTGAACTTCCTCACCGACCCTGACGAGGCCCGCGTCCACGCCGCCTACGGCCAGGAGAAGTACGCCAGGCTGGCCGCGGTCAAGGCCGTCTACGACCCGGACAACACCTTCCACCTGAACGCCAACATCAGGCCGGGGCGTCAGGGCGACGGCTCGTCGCCCTGACGTCCCGGCGCCTATCGGGCGAGGTTGTAGGTGTAGCCGGGCAGCCCCGGAAGGGGACCGGTGAGCGGGCGGGACCGCAGGGTGGCGGCCTCGGCCGGAGGCAGGGCGGGACACCTGGCGCCCCTGGCGGGCAGCGCCCCGGAGGCCAGGTAGCCGTCGATCGCCCCCGTCGGGCACTCGCCCCTGCCGTAGACGCCGTGCCCCCAGCCCTCGTAGGTGAGCAGCCGGGCCTCACGTCCGATCTGCCGCGCCGCGTTGACCGCCCACGGGTAGCCGGTCGCCGGATCGTGCAGGGCGTTGCCCAGCAGCAGGGTCGGGGTCCGGTCCACGCGCAGCCGGTGCTGCGGGTTGGGGATCGGGGTGGGCTGTCCCAGACAGGCGGCCGCCAGCCCGTGCGCCACCACGCTGACCAGCATGTCCGGCGCTATCGCGGCCGACCTGCGCAGATGCCCGGCGTACTCGCGATAGTCGCGGATCGGCAGCGCATAGTCCTGGCAGAAGACCTGCGAGGAATCGTTGATCTCCTGGTCGGCCCGCAGGGTGGGCGGCGTCAGGATGGCCCGAGCCGACGTGGCCCCGCTGTCGAGCGCCACCAGGAACTCGGCCAGCTCCTTGAACGCGGGCCCGTAGAACGCGCCGAACGCCTGCGCGATGAGGTCGAGCTTGGTCAGCGTGACGTCCGGGTTGCCCGGCAGCCGCAGCTCGCCCCGCTCGGCCCGCGCGAGCAGCTCGGCCCAGAGCGCGCGGACGTCCCTGCCGTGCAGCGCGCAGGAGGCGGTCCGGTCACACCAGGCGACGAACTCGTCGAAGGAGTCCTGGGAGGTCCAGGACTCGGTGTCCAGGAACGCCCGGGTGCCGAGGCTGTGGTCCATGTTGCTGTCGAGCGCCAGCGCGCGGATCCGCTTGGGGAACCGCTCGGCGTACAGCTGGCCGATGAGCGTGCCGTAGGAGACGCCGTAGTAGGTGAGCTTGTCGTCGCCCAGCGCGGCACGCAGCGTGTCCAGGTCGCGGACGACGCTGCCGGTGTCGACGTGGTCGAACAGCGGCCCGGTGCGCGCCCGGCAGTCCTGCCGGTAGCGCTCGTTGTAGGCCAGCAGCGCCTCGAAGTCCGCCTGGTCGCCGATGGACAGCGGGTCGGGCGCCTGGAGGGCCAGCTCCAGGGAGCACAGGATCGGATGGCTGCGCGCCACCCCGCGCGGGTCGAACCCGACGACGTCGAAGCGGCGCGTGATCTCCGGCGTGAACCCGAGCCACCCCTGCAGGACGGCGTCCACCCCCGAGCCGCCGGGCCCGCCGGGGTTGATCACCAGGGAGCCGATCCGGGCGGCGGGATCGGTGGCCTTGCGCCGGGCCAGGGCGAGCTCGATCGTCTGGCCGCGGGGATTCTTCCAGTCGACGGGCACCGTGAGGGTGCCGCACTCGGCGGTGGCGTCCTGGGCGCAGGAGGACCAGGTGATGGCGGGTGCGGCGGCTGCGGGCGCCACCGGCAGCAGGGGGACGATGAGGGAGAGTAAGGAGGCGAGCATCAGGACAGGTCTTCGCATGGCGAGTCCAATCGTCGAGACCTCGATCCTCGACCAGACCGCCCGACCAGTGCATCCGACTGGAGTATGAAACCGCAGTCATACCCACGTACCCCGGACCACCCGACGGTCAGGGACGCGGCAGGTCGGTGTCCACGACGTAGACGGCCCGGATGCGAGGATCCTTGACGATGGCCCGGATAGGATCCGGCAGATTCCGGGCGGTGAACCCGTAGACGAGACCGTCGCTGGCGTATTTCTGCAGTTGCGGCAGCTTGAGCTTGAACTGGGCGAGGATCGGGGCGTCATCTGCCCGCAGCAGACTCACCCATTTCCTGAATTGGGCTGTGAACGGTTCGGGGTGGGTGTCGAATGCGCATGTGTCGAATCCCCTGTGGTCGCAGGAGATCGGCTCCTCCCAGATCAACGGCTGGGCGGGTGCCATCAGAAGAGTCCGCGGATCCGACCAGAGAGCTCTTACCTCGCTCTCCTTGAGCGGTTTGGCGAGAACAACGACGACCTGAACGGGCATGCCGGACGGGATGGACTCGAGCAGAGTCTTCTGATCGCCCAACTCGGCCTCTGCGGACGCCATTCCGGTGGCGTCGCCCAAAATCGAGGTCAGCCGCCATGGGAGCGTGTACGGCGACAACACTTCGCCCGAATCTCCCCATCGAATCTCGTCGGACCACTGCGCCGTGTCGCTCATCGCGCTGCGAGGTCCCAGATGGATGGGCAGGGTCCCGTCCTCGCACGCCTCTCCGAACGTGCCACGCTTCAGCTCGTAATCCCCGTGGGTCACGGCGAAGGAATTCAGCCCGACGAGTCGGAGGCGCTCACATGATGTGAGGGTCGATCCCGTCGTACAGGAACTGCTCGCCATCGTCAGCCCCAGTGTCATCAGCACCGTTAAGTACGGGAGCCCTCCCCCAGAAGGAGCAGCCTTCATGTTCGTCCTCTCGCCCGCGCAAGGGCGTGAGACGGTTCGCCTCACGCCCTTGCGCTCAGGTCAGTCTTCTAGAATAGGACGGTTGGGGCTACCTCCTGATTTGCATACTGGATACCTGAACGACCCTCTCGCGGATCCGAAGGCCCGAGGCGGCACTCTTTCGACCTCACAGGAAAGGTCGGCCCGAACCTGTTCTTCGTGGACCAGTTTGTCCTTGCCCATGAACTTGGCCACGAGCGTGGCAATGGTGGCATGGCGATAGTACTTGGCGGAGCAGTCATCCAGGCATTCGGCTTCTATCCAGCTCACGCCTGCATTAAGGGATGGCTTGACTCCCTTTCCGAGGGTTCGCTTGTATTTGATGCACTCCCACTTGGTGCTGGTGGTGAATGACTGTCCGAAATTTCCGGTGTTGTCGGTGCCGACAGTGAAACCGATGTTGGTCTGGGTAGTTGTCGTCTGTGTCTTGACGCAGACCGTGCTCTCGATGCTGACCGTCAGGTGCTTGACCAGCGCTTTACCGTATGCCGTTTGATATTGAGCCGACGAGGCGGGATAGATGTCCAGCCTGCTGAACACGTTCTTGAGTCGCCATTTCCTGAGCCACTCGTTGTAGCTGGTCGGTACCGTCCACTCCGAATAGCTCTTGGCCATCACATACCAATTCTTTCCGATGCGGAGCTTTCCGCTCTTGCTGTCGCGCTCCTGGCCGAGATTGCCCCGCCACCATGCGTACTCGCCGTCCTTGATCGGGGGATCCAGGCTCGCGCCGCCGGCATTTCCCGGATCGAAGTCGGTCGAATCCTCTTCGGCGTCGTAGGGCACTTGAATCACGCTCATTTTGCCGCATCGCTCGAAGACGTGGATCGAGATCATGTATTCCATGGGCTCGACCATGCCCGGCTCGTCCGAGGCGGTGCCGGTTCTTGCAGCGGTGGCGGGCACGTCCCATTCCCGCTTCACTCCCGCGATGACGCGGACGGAACCACCGCCCATCTCTTGGACCACCACGTCATTGAGCGTCACGGTGGAGTTGCTCCGCGGCAGGCCTTCCAGCCCTGAGACCTCGTGCCGCTGCTGCAACGCGGCGTTGAGCAGGGAGAGTGAAGCGGTGTTCGGCGCCTGAGGATCTACCCCTGGTGCGTCCCAGACCGTGCTCGCGCGACCCTCTAGAACGGCGTCCTGGGCCTGGTAATAGTGCTTGACCCGGTCGATGTACGCTTGCGCGCCCGCCACGGATTCCGCGATGGCCGCCGGGCTCTGCTCTTCGTAGGGAACACATTCCGCCCCTCCGCCTCCATCGGCTGGAGGTGGCGGAACAGCCTTGGTCGTAGCGGTCGTGCTCTGCCAGTCGCTGGAGCCGAACGCAGTCTTCGCCCGTACTTTGATCGTGTAAGTGATGTCGTTCGCCAAGCCGTCGATGGCGGCGAACGGCTGGTTCGCTTCCATGGACTTGACGACCGCGCCGCCGGCATCTGTGACCTCGACGTCGTACCCGTCGAGCATGGCGATGCTGCCGTTGTTCTCCGGTAGGCCCCAACTGGCCGTGGCGCTGGCATCGCCGCCTTTGGCGATCAGGTTGAGCACGCTGCTTGGTGGACCGGCGGGAAGGTACGCGAGCGCAAGCGATGGTTGCTCGGCTGCCGCCGGGTCACCGAAGGAGATGATCTCTTCCCTATCGGTTGTGAGCAGGAGCCATTGATACTCGCTGCCGGCTATGTCGCCCTGAGGGCCGCTCAACGGCAGGGAATAGGCGGCGTCAGGCTCCACGTCGTTCGCGAGATCCGGGCCCTTGGTCTGGCTGGTGACCGTGTTCTTCAACGGCGTCGCCGTGATGATCGCGTCAGCCGGACAGGTACCCGGCGAACACGTGGGACTGCCCAGTTTCAGCATTCCCTCGGACACCATCGCGCCGTCCGGCAACTCGTCGAGCTTGAAGCCGACCACTGCCGCTGTCCTGTCGATGCCGCTGCCACCGATACGCATCGTGGCGGCGTCTGTAACTGTGCAGGGGCCGCCGTCGCAGGCGGTCGGATCCGTCTTCGCCGTCTTGATGACGAAGCCGTCCTGGCCCAGCGTCAGCTGCCGCACATCCTCCGCTGGAGGCGGTGGCGGGGTGCCCGGCGTCGTGAACGTGACGGCGGTCGTCTTGGGGGTGCAGACCTCCTCCAGTGGTCCCTCCGTCGCGGTGGACGTCGCGCGCGCCGTGGCCGGAGCGGGAGCGGCCGCCTGCGGCTGGACCTCCAGGTAGTCGAGTGAGAGGTTGCCGTCCGCCACCAGCAGCGTGGACATCCGGATGGTGTTCTGGCCCGCCTTCAGGTTCACCGTGACCGTGGCGTCGAGCCAGGTCGTGGTCCTGGCCATGGACGGATAGACGGGGCTCCCGTTGTTGACGTCCACCAGGACCATGGGCGAGGCCTGGGTGCTCCTGTAGCGGAAGCTCAGGCCCGCGCTGGTCGCCGAGGCGGCGTTGATCGTCCACGTGATGCTGGAGGACGAGCCTTGATTCCTGACCGCGCTGCCCGAGGTTCCGGCCGGCGTATTCGTCATGACCCGGAAACCCGACAGAGCCGCCGACTCCGCCTCATGACGAACCGGCCCCTCGGGGGTGGGTGTCGGAGTCGGAGTCGGGGTGGGGGTCGGGTCGGTCGGTGTCGCCGTGCCCTCGCCGACCGCGCAGGCGATCATCTGCCATCGGTACGCACGGCCCGGTTGGACGGTGCCAGGCGGGACCTGGAACGAGGCCCGCTCCCCGCCGTTGGCTGCGCGGGTGCCGAGCGGGGCGGCTCCGATGGGCGTCCCCTGGTCGTCGTACAGGTAGTACTTGGCGATGAGCGGCCCGCCGGAGGGCCGGTTGACCATGCCCGAAAGGATTGGCTGGGCCGGATCGGCCATGCCCGTCTCGGTATCCGACGGCAGCATGGGCGCGTCCGACGTGATCCGGTAGGCAGGGCTCTCGTTGCAGGAGGGCGGGGTGACACCGTTGCGGCAGGCCTTGACCACGAACTTGAAGCTGGCCGGGTTGTCCAGCGCGAAGACCTGGTCCACCACCTGGCCGGAGGGGATCCCGTTGTAGCTGGTGGCCGACGGCGCGCCGTACAGGGCACGGACGTCGTCGGAGCTCAGTGCCCGCTCGTAGACGCGCATCTCGTCGACTCCGCCGTTGAGCTGCCCGTCGATGCCGATGATGTCGCCGCGGCCGATCTCGAAGTCGCCGCGGGCGTCCCAGGTGCTGGTGTGGTCCTTCTCACCGGCGAGCACGCCGTCCACGTACAGCCGGAGCTTGCCCGCCGCGTGCTCGTAGACCGTGACCAGGTGGGTCCAGGTGCCGATCTTGGCGTGCTGGTCCGACAGCGCGATGATGCCGCCGGTGGTGGGTGTGCGGGCCATCTCCAGCCACCACTTCTGGCTGAGGTCCGGGTCGTCGGACGAGCCGAGGTAGGCCAGCGCGACGCCCGGGCGATCGTCGCTCGCCTGGCTGAAGACGGTCTGGGCCTCGGTGTCCGTGGTCAGTTTGACCCAGGTGCTCACCGAGAAGCTCGCGTTGTGTGCACGAGCGGCCCGGTGGTGGCCGCGTGGCCTTCGGTGAACGTGACCGCCTGCCCGATCTGGCCGGGGCCGCGGGTGTAGTCGCCGTCGAAGGTGGCCGTGGCGTTGCCGCCAGATGAGTCCGCCGCCGTGTCGCCGGTGGTCTCGTCGAACTTCCAGTAAGCGCGCGCCCCGGACGGGATGGATGGCGGCGGCGCCATGGTGGAGTCGTTCACCGTGACCGTGTAGTCGAGCGGGCGGGCCTCCGCGACGCTGGACTTGAAGCCGACCTTCACGCTGGTGCTGCGGGCGATCGCATCGTTGCCCGACAGGGAGTCGATCGACTCGGCCGTGATCGTGGGGATCTCGGGCGGCAGCATGTAGGAGACGGTGAGCTTCGGCGGACGAGCGCCCGAGCCGGTCATCTCGGCCGAGTGGAAGTCCACCCACCCCCAGGCGTCGTTGAAGCGGTCCTCGTCCTCCTTGACCGCGCGCACCTGCACGCCGTGGTTGGGCGCCCCCGAAGTCCAGGCCTGGGTGATGCCGGTGATCGGCCAGGTGAACGCCCGTGGCAGCTCGTCGTCATCGTAGAAGTCCTTGCACAGCTGGGTCTGGGCGTCGTTCTCGACGACGGCGGGCAACTCGTCCCAGTTGAGCCCGCCTGGCTCCCAGGGCTCGGTCACGCGCGACACCTTCATGCCGCCCATCAGCTGGAGGCAGTCCACGGCGTCGACCGCCCAGAGCTCGAGGCGGGCGTCGCTGACGGCGCGCCCGGCCAGGGGAGCGGTGTCGAACTGCAGGAAGGCGCGATGGTGGTCCATCTCCTCGGAACCGTCCAGATCGAGGCCGCCGCCTACGGTGAGCAGCTCGCCCGTGTAGTCGTCCCAGGAAGTCCAGAAGGGCGACGGCGGAATCGAGTTGATGGTGGTGTCGCTGACCAGTCCGAGCGTCGTGGTCGGGTCGACGACGACCGGATAGACGGTGTCCGCGGCGGCGAGGAAGCCGGCGTCGGGCTTGAGCACCAACACGCTCTTGCCGCCCTCGGTCTCCACCTTGGTAATGATCTTCCCGGTGCGCCGGTTCAGCTGCTGGGGAGCCTTGCCGGACGTCGTACGGCCGCTGTCGACCATCACCGGCGCGGGAGCGAGCGCCTGGACGCGGCCCTTGGCATCGGTGAGCTTCAGGCCGCCGCTCTTCACCGCGGCGAGTTTGAGCTTGCCGGTGTCGGCGGGCATCCGGAACTCGACCTGACCCTTGGGCCGCTCGCGCAGCACCACGTCGTGCCGGAAACCGGTGGCCAGTGCCGTCACGACCAGGTCGGCTCCCTTGCCCGCGGCGTCGCGGTAGGTGGCGACGTTGCCGGTGACCTCGGGCCGCGGCAGGTCCGATGGCCAGGACAGGGCGAGCCGCTCTCCCCTGTCCCGTTCCAGCGCGACGAACGGCCCGTCGCCGCCGGTCGATAGGCGTACGTCCGCCTTGGTGAGCCTGGGCTTGAGTACCCCGTTCTGCTCGACGAGCGTGGTGTCGATCCACCCCCACGTGCCGTCCGCCTGCTTGAGCTGGGCGGGGGCAGCGTACGACTGGGTGGTCAGGTGGCCGTCCGGATAGGCCCACGTGCGCGTGGCCTCGGTGTAGGCCGCCTCCACGGGCACCGGCTCGCCTCGTTTCCTGGCTTCGGCGAGCGCGGCGCGCAGGTGGGCGTCGGGGTCATCCGGCCGCGGGAACGTGGTGAGCGCGGGGGGCGCGCCGGTCGCGGCCTCCGAGGCTGCGGGCGGCGCTGTGGCGGGCAGGGTGACGAGCAGGGCCGAGACCAGCATCAGAGCGGTGGCCGGGACCAAAGGGATTTCTTTTCGTGCACGCGCGCGCGTGCCGATCGGGGGGCGTGAGCGCACCCGTTCCTCCATCAGGGGAGCAGGGATTGACCGGGTTCCTCGACTCGGTCGGGATTGGCTCCGTCATGATGAACGCGACCGCTCTCGGTTCTCTCCACACTTTGTCGCGATCTTGTCATGCCGATCTGTTACCCCACGGTGCGCGCACCGAGATCATGATCGTTCACCATGTGACCGCGAGTAGGGACGGGGGTCTTTCAAAAGCCGAAGGGGGAAGAGTGCGATTTCGCATTCTCGGGCCGGTGGAGCTCTGGCGCGACGGAGTGGCTGTGCCGATCGTGGGGGAGAAGCAGCGCACCCTGCTCGCACAGCTCCTGCTGCACGCGGGCCAGGTGGCGCGGCACGATGAGCTTCTGGCCGTGCTGTGGGGTGACGAGCCGCCCGGTGCTGGACGTAAGGCTCTGCACAACCACCTGTGGTCCCTGCGCAGGCTGATCGGCGACGGGGGAGAGCTGATCACGACCGCCGGCGGCTACGCGCTGCGGATCCCGGCCGGAGAGCTAGACCTGGCCGTGTTCGCCGAGCGCGTCGAAACGGCAGGCGCGCATCGGGCCGCGGGCCGGGTCGCCGAGGCGGCCGGCGAGTTGCATGCCGCGCTGGCGCTGTGGCGGGGAGCGGCCCTTGGCGGCACCCGCCAGGAGTTCCAGGCGGGCAAGAGCGGCGCGCTGGAGGAACGCCGGATGGCCGCCCTGGCCGACCGGGTCGACGCCGATCTCGAACTGGGACGGCACGCGGAACTGATCGGCGAGCTGCGGCGCCTGGTCGACGGAGCACCGCTGGACGAGCGTTTCCGCGCCCAGCTCATGCTGGCCCTGCACCGTGCGGGGCGACGCGCCGATGCGCTGCAGCAGTACCGGCTGGCGCGCACCACCCTGCGTGACGAGCTCGGCCTGGAGCCGGGGCGGGCGCTGAGCGAGCTCCATCAGTGGATACTCACCGCGGACGGCACGCAGGACCGGCCGCGGGGTGTCGGGACCCGCCAGACACTGGTCCCCCGGCAGTTGCCCGCCGACGTCGTCCGGTTCACCGGACGCAAGCGAAGCCTTGACGAGCTGGACGAGCTCCTCTCCGGCGCGCTGATGATCGCCGCCGTTGCGGGCGCAGGCGGCGTCGGCAAGACCGCCCTCGCCACGCGCTGGGGGCACCGGAGCGCCGACCGGTTCCCGGACGGCCAGCTGTACGTGGACCTGCGCGGCTACTCGCCCGGCCCGCCGGTCGAGCCTGGCCAGGCGCTGCACCAGTTGCTGCGCGGGCTCGGCGTGCCGGCGGACGAGATCCCGCACGAGACCGACGAACGCGCCGGCATGTACCGGTCGCTCGTCGCCGGTAGGCGGATGCTTTTCCTGTTCGACAACGCGGCCTCGGCGGACCAGGTACGCCCCCTGCTCCCGGGGTCCGCGGAGGGCCGCACCCTGATCACGAGCCGGCACTCCCTGCTTGGGCTGGCGGTCACCCACGACGCCGGCTTCCTGCACCTGGACGTCCTGCCCGCGCGGGAAGCGGAGGAACTGCTCGTCGCCCTCCTCGGCGCCGGACAGGACACCGACGCGGTGGCGGAGCTGGCCCGCCTGTGCAGCGGGTTGCCGCTGGCCCTCCGGCTGGCCGCCGCGCACGTCCGAGGCCACGCCGGTATGTCCGTGGCGGAGTTCGCGCACCGGCTCCGCGACGGGAACCGGCTCGCCGAGCTCGACATCGACGGCGACCCGCACATCGGCGTGCGCGCCGCGTTCGCCCTGTCCTACCGCAGCCTGCTGCATCCCGCGCGGCAGGCCTTCCGGCTGGCCGGCCTCCACCCCGGGCCGGATCTCTGTCTCGAGGCCGTGGCCGCGATGACCGGGCAGGCGCCGGAGGCCACCCGCCACGTCGTCGGGGCTCTCGTGCGCGCCCATCTCGTCCACCGTGACGAGCGCGGCCGCCTCAGCATGCACGACCTCATCCGCGAGTACGCCCGCGAGCAGGTTGCCGATGACGGCGAGCGCCGTCAGGCACTGACCCGGTTGCTCGACTGGCACACCCACACCACCCGTTCCGCGATGTCGTGGGTGGATCCCGACGCGAACCTGATCCGGCCCACGGTCGAGGAGCCTGCCGGTGGCGTGCCCGAGTTCGCCGGTGGTGACAGCGCGCTGGCGTGGCTGGCCGCCGAGCACCGTAACTGGGTCGCCCTGGTGGAGCTTGCCGCGGGCGACGGGTGGCCGGTCCACGCCTGGCAGCTCGCGTACACGGCGGCGTACCACTGTTACCTGGCGAGCAGCATCGACGACTGGGTGGCCACCCAGCGTCTGGCTCTCACAGCGGTGCGATCCGTCGGGGACCACTCAGGCGAGGCAAAGGTCCTCACGACACTGGGCCATGCCCACATGGCGGCCGACCAGTACGCGGAGTTCCTGGACTGCCAGCGTCAGGCGGTGGCGCTGGCCCGGCTGCAAGGCGAGCGGCAGACAGAGGCAGAAGCCCTCTACTACGTCGGCTACGGTCTTCATCGGACCGGACGGCTGGCCGAGGCACTCGACGCGTGCGCGCAGGCTCGCGAGCTCTACCAGGGGCTCGGCGACCGTCCGGGTGAGATCGCCGTCATCGACACGATCGGGCAGGTGCACCTGCGGCTCGGGGACATGGGCCAGGCGGTGGCGCACCTGAGCACCAGCCTCGATCACATCCGCGGGTGCGGGCGGCGTCACGACGAGGCGCACACGCTCATGCACATGGGCACGGCCTACGCCGGCCTCGGCGATCTCCCGCGTGCCCTGCGCTGCCAGGAGCAGGCCCTGCTCATCAGCCGCGAGATCGGTGGCAAGGAGCCGGAGACCGAGGCGCTCTGCCGCATCGGCAACATCAAGACCATGCAGGGCCGCCTCGCCGAGGCGCTGCGCCACCAAGAGGAGGCCCTCGCACTCGCTCGCCGCCTGGCCAGCCGCCACCTGGAGAGCATGGTGCTCAACGGCCTCGGCGGCACGCACGCGGCGGCCGGCGATCGCGACAGGGCCAGGCAGTGCTTCGGTGCGGCGCTGGAGCTCGCGCGGAGCATCGGCGACCCTTACGAGCTGGCCGCCGCGCGAGCAGGCCTGGACGAGACCGAGGCCTGACCCCGCGCCCTGGCCCCGTTCCTAGGAGAGCAGAGTCGCCATCCAGGACTCGACCTCGTCCGGGTGCCGGGGCAGGCCGGAGGACATCAGTCGCGCCCCGTCCGCCGTGATCACCAGGTCGTCCTCGATGCGCACGCCCAGCCCTCTGAACTCCGCCGGCAGCGTGAGGTCGTCCGGCTGCAGGTAGAGGCCGGGCTCGACGGTCAGCACCTGGCCCTCCTCCAGCACCCCGTCGAGGTAGGCCTCCGCGCGGGACTTGGCGCAGTCGTGGACGTCGAGGCCGAGCATGTGGCCGCTGCTGCAGAGCGTGTAGCGGCGGTAGAGGCCCGACTCCATGAGCGTGTCGGGGGAGCCCTTGAGCACGCCCCAGTCGCGCAGTCCCTCGCAGATGACGCGCATGGCCGCCTGGTGGAAGTCGCGGAAGCGGGCTCCCGGCCTGAGCGCGCCGATGCCCGCCTCCTGCGCCGCGTACACCAGCTCGTACACCTGCCTCTGCACCGGGTCGAAGCGGCCCGACAGCGGGAGGGTGCGGGTGATGTCGGAGGTGTAGAGGCTGTCGGTCTCGACGCCGGCGTCGAGCAGGAGCAGGTCCTGCTGGCGGAGCGCGCCGTCGTTGCGGATCCAGTGCAGGACGCAGGCGTGCGCGCCGGAGGCGACGATGCTGTCGTAGCCGGCCGCGTTGCCCTCCAGCCGCGAGCGCAGCCCGAACACGCCCTCCAGATAGCGCTCACCGCGCGGGTGGCCGAGCGCGAGCGGCAGGGCCCGGACCACGTCCTCGAAGCCGAGGCCGGTGGCGTCGACCGCCGACTGCAGCTCGCCGACCTCCCACTCGTCCTTGACCAGCCGCATCTCCGACAGGAAGATCTCGAACTCGGCGTCGCCCTCACCCGGGTCCACCAGCGCGTCCACCGACGGGTCCACCCCGCGCAACACCCGGGCCGGGCCCTTCAGGCTCAGCTCGCGCAGGTGCGCGCACTCCACCTGGTAGAGCTCCGCCGCCTCGGCCAGGTCCGGTCTGCGGCCCACCCAGAACTCGCCGTAGCGGCGGTCACGGTAGAACTCCTGGCCCTCTTCGCGCGGCGAGCGCGGCCTGACGTACAGCCTGGCCTCGCCCGACGGCTCGATGACGAGCACGTCGCCGGGCTCGCTCGCGCCCGTCAGGTAGGAGTAGGCGCTGTGCGGCCGGAACCGGTAGTCGCTGTCGTTGCTGCGCACCTTGAGCGTTCCCGACGGCACGACGAGCCGCTCGCCGGGGAAGCGGCTCGCCAGCGCGGCGCGCCGCTTGGCCGCCCACGGGGCGACGGCCACCGCGGGCACGCCGGTGCGCCGGGTGTCGGCCCACCCCGTGCGCATGAACGCGGCCAGCTCCTCGGTGATGGGTAGATCGTGGCTTCCGGTGTTGAGCGGCTCGGTCATACGTGTCCCCGCGGGTGCTTTCATGTGATTTCGGTACGGGCAGCTTACGGGATTCCTTGACGGGGTCCCCACCGGCGCGCTTGCCTGGGAACCAGGTCGAGTGGAGCGCTTTAGACGGGTCCCGCTCGGGGTAACTGAGAGCCGAGGTGGTGCACATGCTCATCGGTACGATCCTGCGCGGCAAGGGGAGCGACGTCACGACGGTGGCGCCGGAATCCAGCGTCCGCGAGTTGCTGGCGCAGCTGGCGGAGCACAATATCGGAGCGGTCGTGGTCTCTTCTGACGGTGCCACGATCGCGGGCATCGTCTCCGAGCGCGACGTGGTGCGCCGCCTGCACGACCGGGGCGCGGCGATCCTCGACGAGCCGGTCTCGACGATCATGACGGTTGAGGTCCGCACGGTCACCCCGCGCGACAACGTCGAAGAGCTGCGCAAGATCATGACGACCCACCGGGTCAGGCACATGCCCGTGGTCGAAGAGAGCCGCCTGGTCGGCATCGTCAGCATCGGAGACGTGGTCAAGAGCGCGATCGAGGAGCTGGAGACCGAGAAGGCGTCGCTGGTCGACTATCTCCACCGTTGACGTGGGTGGGAGGCTGTCCGGGTGATGTACGGGCCTCCCGAATACCCGCGCGCCTCCAGCAGCCCGACGATCATCCTGCTCGTCTCCGGGATGGCGGCCGTGCTGGGATTCCTCCTCGGGTTCTTCGCCGGGATGGGCTCGGGTGACACCTCGTCCTCGCCCGCGCCCCGGGTCACGGTGACAGTCGAGCGCGAGTCCCCGTCCGGGCAGCCGTCGGCGCCCGCGACCACCGAGCCTCCGGCGCCCCCGGCGACCTCGGCCCCGACCGGCACGCCCGCGCCGACGGGAGCGGCGACGGGATCGCCCCCGAACGGGACGAGCACCGACCTGCTCGGCGCCCTGGAGTCCCTTCGCACGCTGGTCGTGGGGGTGGACATCCAGCCGGGCACCTACCGCACCACCGGCCCCGCCACGGGCGGTGGACAGTGCTACTGGGCCCGTATGAAGGGCACGACCGGCGACCTCGGCGACGTGATCGCGGCCGACATGCCGTCAGGTCCCGCCACCGTCACGATCCTGCCCACGGACAAGGGCTTCCAGACGGCCGGCTGCGCGGAGTGGGCGAAGGCGTGACGCATCGGGCACGCCGCCGGGGGTGATTGCTCAGTTCATCCGCGCGTAGGAGGATCTCCTCAGCCCACCAAGGAGGATGACATGTCGGTGTTGCGGAGCTTCGTGGACAGTGTGCGGAACGGCTCGATCGAGGTGATCGACCTGACCGCGCCGCTGTCGCAGGAGACGCCGATCCTCCAGTTGCCCGAGCCGTTCGGCAACACGATCCCGTTCCGGCTGGAGGAGATCAGCCGCTACGACGACCGCGGCCCCGCCTGGTACTGGAACGACATTCACACCGGCGAACACTCCGGTACCCACTTCGACGCCCCGATCCACTGGGTGACCGCCCGCGACGGCGAGGACGTCTCGCAGGTTCCGGCGCGCAGCCTGCTCGCGCCCGCCGTGGTGCTCGACTTCTCCGCCGAGGCCGGCAAGGACCCCGACTTCCTGCTCCAGATCGACCACGTCAAGGAGTGGGAACGCGCCAACGGCCCGCTGCCCGAGGGGGGCTGGCTCCTCTACCGCACCGGCTGGGACGCCAGGTCCGCCGACCAGGCCGCGTTCCTGAACGCCGACGAGACGGGCCCGCACACCCCGGGCATCTCCGTCGAGTGCGCCAAGTGGCTGGCCGGCGAGACGCCCATCCTCGGGCTCGGCGTGGAGACCGTCGGCACCGACGCGGGCGCCGCCCACTCCTTCGACCCGGCGTTCCCGTGCCACTCCTTCCTGCTCGGCGCGGGCAAGTACGGCCTGACCCAGCTGCGCAACCTCGATCGCCTCCCGGTGACGGGGGCCGTGGTGGTCGCGCCGCCGCTGCCCATCGTGGGCGGCTCCGGCAGCCCGGTCCGGGTGCTCGCCCTGGTCGAGCGTTGATCGTCGCCGAGGCCGTCGGCAGGATCCTCGCGGCGGCGGGCGCCGAGGTGGTCTTCGGTGTGGTCGGCAGCGGCAACTTCCACGTCACCAACGCTCTCGTGGGCCACGGCGCGCGCTTCGTCGCGGCCCGCCACGAGGGCGGCGCGGCCACCATGGCCGACGCCTACGCCCGCATGAGCGGCAGGGGCGGCGTCGTCACCGTGCACCAGGGGCCCGGCTTCACCAACGCGATCACCGGCATCGCCGAGGCCGCCAAGAGCCGCACCCCGATGATCGTGCTGTCCGGCGAGGCCACCGACGCCCGCTCCAACTTCGCCATCGACCAGGACGCCGTGGCCCGCGCCGTGGGCGCGGTGCCCATGCGCGTCTCCGCCCCGGACACGGCCGGGCAGTGCGCGCTGGAGGCCTTCCGGGTGGCCTGCCAGGAGCGGCGCACGGTCCTGCTCAACCTTCCGCTGGATGTGCAGGCGGCGGACGCCGGCGGCTCGTGGTACGAGCTCGAGCTCGCCGCCGCCCGGCTCCGCGAACGACCGCAGGCCGCCGCGCCGGCGGTGGAGGACGTGGCGCCGCTGGTGCGGATGCTCATGGGCGCCCGGCGGCCGGTGTTCGTCGCCGGGCGCGGGGCCCGCCACGCCCGGCGCGAGCTGGAGGAGCTGGCCGATCAGACGGGCGCCCTGCTGGCCACCTCGGCCGTCGCCAGGGGGCTGTTCCGCGGGAGCCCGTGGGACCTCGACGTGAGCGGCGGGTTCGCCACGCCGCTGGCCGCCGAGCTGATCCGCGACGCCGACCTCGTGGTGG
Organism: Nonomuraea sp. LPB2021202275-12-8; assembly: GCF_037044575.1. NCBI lineage: Bacteria > Bacillati > Actinomycetota > Actinomycetes > Streptosporangiales > Streptosporangiaceae > Nonomuraea > Nonomuraea sp. LPB2021202275-12-8. The sequence goes on from NZ_JBAHWD010000002.1 coordinate 76,574, forward strand.
GCTGGGGGTGCGGGCTCAACATGTGGACCACCCGCCACGGGTCGCTGATCGGGCCCGGGGCGAAGGTCGTACAGGTGGATCTGGAGCCTGCGGCGATCGGCCGTCACGTGCCCGCGGACCTCGGCGTGGTGGGAGACGTGGCGCGGGTCGCGCTGGCGGCGCGCGAGGCGATCGGGCCGTCTCCCGCGCGGGAGGTCGCGGAGGAGCACGGTTACCGGTCGCCGGAGCTGGCCGGGCGCATCCGACGGGAGGGCCGGTGGCGGGCCGTTCCGTACACCGACGAGAGCGGCGACGGCCGGATCGACCCGAGGACGCTCACGATCGGGCTGGACGATCTGCTCCCCGCCGAACGGCTCGTAGCCCCCGATTCCGGAAATTTCATGGGATATCCCTCGATGTTGTTGGATGTCCCCGATGAGTATGGGTTCTGCTTCACGCAGGCGTTCCAGGCGGTCGGGCTGGGCCTGGCCACCGCCGTCGGAGCCGCCGTGGCGCGGCCGGACCGGCTGCCGGTGGCCGCGCTGGGCGACGGCGGGGCGCTGATGAGCGCCGCCGAGCTGGAGACCGTCGCGCGTCTCGGCCTGCCGATGCTGGTCGTGGTCTACGACGACGAGGCCTACGGCGCGGAGGTGCACCACTTCGGGCCGCACGGGCATCCGCTGGACACCGTCAGGTTCCCGCCCGCCGACCTGGCCGCCATCGCCCGCGGCTACGGGTTCGAGGCCGTGACGGTGACGGACCCGGCCGGCCTGGCCGGGGTGGCCGCCTGGCTGAAGGGCCCGCGTGAGCGGCCGATGCTGGTGCACGCCAAGGTCACCCGCGAGCATCCGTCCTGGTGGCTGGAAGAGGCGTTCAGAGGGCACTAGAGCTTGCGGTGGCCGCGGGCCTCCTCCGCGGCGGCGAGGACGGCGGCCAGCGGCGCGCCGCCGCCCGCCGACACGGCCGCGGTGATCGCGCCCTCGACGAACGGCGCGTCCGCCACCACGATCCGGTCCGGCTCCTCCAGCAGGCGGGCGGTGAGCACCGAGCTGCCCAGGTCGGGCACGAGCACGATCCCGTCCCCCTGGTCGACGGCCGCGATCGCCCGCTCGATCAGATCCACGCTGGTGCCCAGCCCGCCGTCCTCGGTCCCGCCCGCCGCCGCGACCGGCACCCGCTCCCCGGCGATGCCGCGCGCCAGCGCCGCCGCCTCCGCCGCCAGCCCGGCGCTGTGCGAGACGAGCACCACGCCCACCATCAGACGGCCACCATCAGGAAACCGCCGCCAGCGCCGCCATGATGAGCGCCGACGAGGCCGCGCCCGGATCCTCGTGCCCGACGCTGCGCTCGCCCAGATAGCTGGCCCGCCCCTTTCGGGCTCGCAGCGGGATCGTCGCCTTCGCCCCCTCCTCGGCCGCGCGGGCCGCCCGCTCGAACGCCTCCCGCGCCTCCACCCCCTCCTGTACGGCCTGCGCCAGCGCCCTGGAGGCGGGGACCAGCGCGTCCACCATGGTCTTGTCGCCCGGGACGGCCTTGCCCAGCCGCTCCACCGCCCGCACTCCCGCCTCGAACGCCGTGGCGAACCCGGCCGGCGTGACCGGCGTCTCCAGCGCTTTGCCCATCTGCCGGAACGCCGAGCCGTACAGGGGGCCGGAGGCGCCGCCGACGCGGCGGATCAGGGTCGTGCCGGCGGAGAGCAGCACCTGCGCCGGCGAGGTCGGTGGCCAGTCGTCCAGCGCCTGCAGCACCTCGGTGAACCCGCGGTCGAGGTTCGTGCCGTGATCGGCGTCGCCGATGGCGGCGTCCAGTTCGGTCAGGTGGTCGCGGTGCCGCCGGACGAGCTCGGCGGCACCGGTGAGCCAGGCGAGGAAGAACTCGGTGTCCATCAGCGTCCCCAGCGCAGCCCGGGCGTCTCGACGGGCGCGTCCCACAGCCGCGTCAGGGTGTCGTCGAGCCGGCAGACCGTGACCGAGAAGCCCTGCATGTCCAGGCTCGTCACGTAGTTGCCCACCAGTGACCGCGCCACCCGCGCCCCCTTGCCCCGCACGAACGCCGTCACCTCGGCGAAGACCACGTACAGCTCCATCAGCGGGGTGCCGCCCATGCCGTTGACCATGACGAGCAGGTCGCCTTCCAGCGGCAGGTCGCCGTGGATCGCCTCCATGGCCACGGCGGCCAGCTCCCGCGCCGGGGCCATCGGCACCCGGGCCCTGCCCGGCTCCCCGTGGATGCCGATGCCCAGCTCCACCTCGCCCTCAGGCAGGTCGAACGTGGGCTTGCCGGCCGCGGGCGCGGTGCAGGAGGTCAGCGCGATGCCGAAGGAGCGGCTGCGCTCGTCCACCTCGCCCGCCACCCGCGCCACCTCGGCCAGCGGCGCGCCCTCCTCGGCCAGCGCTCCGGCGATCTTCTCCACGAACAGGGTGGCCCCGGTGCCGCGGCGGCCAGCCGTGTAGAGCGAGTCCCGCACGGCCACGTCGTCGTCGACCAGGACACTGGCCACCTCGACGTCCTCGACCAGCTCGGCGGCCATCTCGAAGTTGAGCACGTCGCCGGTGTAGTTCTTGACGATGTGCAGCACGCCGGCGCCGCCGTCGACGGCCCTGGTGGCGTCGATGATCTGGTCGGGCACGGGGGAGGTGAAGATCTCGCCCGGGCAGGCCGCGTCGAGCATGCCGTGGCCGACGAATCCCGCGTGCAGGGGCTCGTGCCCTGAGCCGCCCCCGGAGACCAGGGCGACCTTGCCCGGCCGCGGGCCGCCGGCCCGGTAGACCACCCGATCGCGCACCCGCAGCGACGGGTGCGCGGCGGCGAGGCCGGTCAGTGCGTCCTCAATCACGGACTCGGCCGTGTTGATGAGCTTCTTCATGGTCAGAACATCTGCCCGTTCCGGGCGGGAGGCAAGCGCCACGGCGTGGATCCCGGCGATCCGATGCGCTGGACGGCGCCTGCCAAGGAACCGGCCTCAATAGGCTACCTTCTGGTCATGGCTGAGATCGTGTACCCGCCGGTGATCGCCGCCGCGCGGACCCTCTTTCGCGTGCTCGATTACCGTTTCCACCTGGAGGGGACCGAGCACATCCCGCGGACCGGCGGGGCGGTGCTGGTGAGCAACCACATCAGCTATCTCGACTTCATCTTCGCCGGGTTCGGCGCGGTCCCGGCCAAGCGGCTGGTGCGTTTCATGGCCAAGCAGGACGTGTTCGACCACCGCGTCTCCGGGCCGCTGATGCGCGGCATGCACCACATCCCGGTGGACCGGGGGGCGGGCGCCGGCTCCTATGCGACGGCGCTGCGCATGCTCAAGGCGGGCGAGGTGGTGGGCGTGTTCGCCGAGGCGACGATCAGCCGCTCGTTCACCGTAAAGGACATCAAGAACGGCGCCATCCGCATGGCCCAGGCGACCAAGGTCCCGATCATCCCGGTGGCGCTGTGGGGCAGCCAGCGGCTGTGGACCAAGGGCAGGAAGAAGCAGCTCCTCCAGCGCCACGTGCCGATCACCATCATCGTGGGCGAGCCGATGTACCCGCAGCGGGGCGAGGACGTCAACCAGCACGTGGCCGACCTGCACTCCCGGCTGTCGGGCCTGGTGGACCGGGCGCAGCGGACCTATCCGGAGATCCCGCAGGGCGTGTGGTGGCAGCCCGCGCATCTGGGCGGCACCGCGCCCACCCCCGAGGAGGCGGCCGCCATGGACGAGGCCGAGGCGCGAGCGCGCGCCGCGAAGGACCAGCCGGGTCTCTAGATGGCGGCCTGATAGCTGCTGGCGCGCATGCCCGCCAGCAGCCCCGCCGTCTGCTCCGGAGTGAAGCGCCGCACCGGATCGTGGTGGAGCAGGCCCTCGATGAGCGGGCGCATCACTCCGGCCCGGCGCGGCGGCGGGAAGCCCCCGCTGCGCGCCATCCCCAGCACGGTCGCGGCGTCCTGCCCCGGGTAGGGCGGCTGGCCCTCGATGGCGCTGTAGAGCGTGGCGCCGAACGACCACATGTCGGCCTCCTTGCTGGCAGGTCCGCCGTGCAGCCGCTCCGGGGCCATGAACGCGGGGGTGCCGCGCAGCCTTCTGGAGGTGACCATCCGGATGTCGCCCTCGGCGGTGGCGATGCCGAAGTCGGTCAGCACCACCCGGTCGCCGGTCAGCATGACGTTGGCCGGCTTCACGTCACGGTGCAGCACCGCGGCCTGGTGGGCGGTGCGCAGCGCCGCGAGCAGGTGCTGGCCGATCGCCGCCACCGACTGCGCGGGCAGCGTGCCCACCTGGGAGAGCAACTGGTGAAGAGAGAGGCCGTCGAGGTACTCCATCACGATCCACAGCTTGCCGCCCTCTTCGATGAGGTCGTGGACTGTGACGATGTTGGGGTGCGAGAGCCTGGCCGCCATGCGCGCCTCTCGGAGCACGCGACGGCGCACCATCTCGGCCTCCCCGGCCAGCGTCAGCTCCTTGAGCGCCACCTCACGGTGGAGGAGCTGATCGAATGCGCGCCATACGACGCCCATACCCCCACGACCGGCCTCCTCGTTCAGGAGGTACCGTCCGCCGATCTCCCGCATACCATCCCCTCATTGACAGGGGTAATCATGTCATCTCAGCGCACGTCTTTGGATGCCTAACGTGATCTGGATATGTCGGGAATCGTAGTGTCGCTGGTCAGAGGCGATGAAATTCGATCCAGTGCGACACGCCATATGAGGCCGACGGCGGCCAGGCAGACGGCCGCGGCGCCGAGGAACACCGCCGGCAGCCCGGCGAACTCGCCCAGCACCCCGCCCAGCGCCGCGCCGATCGGCATCCCGCCCATGGCGATCAGGCGGTAGGCGGAGTTCACCCGCCCGAGCAGCTCGGCCGGGATGAGCCGCTGCCGGGCGGAGACCACGAGCACGTTCGCCGCGGCCCCGGTGGCGCCCCACACCACGGCGGTCGGATAGAGCAGCCACCCGATCGGCAGGAGGACGGGGACGAGGTAGAGCAGCGCGCTGATCAGCCACAGGCCCACCAGCGCCCGGCCCTCGCCGACGAGCCGGGTCACGCGCTCCGACACCAGCGACCCCGCCACGGCCCCGACGGCGAGCGCCGTCATCACCAGCCCGTAGCTGCTCGGCTCCATCCCCATCCGGGACCCCTCGCCGACGACCCACAGCACGAACACGCCGAAGTAGGCGGCGCTGGCGAGGTTGAGCATCCCGGCGGAGACGGCCATCGTGCGCAGGAGGCGGTGCGCCCACAGGTAACGCAGCGCCTCGCCGATGTCCCCGGCCATCGACCGCTGCCCGGTGCTCTCGGCTCGGGGCAGGAACCGGCCGCGCATGCCCAGCAGGAGCAGCCCCGCCGCGCCGTACAGGAGGCCGGGGGCGCCGAAGACGGCGGCTGGCAGAAGCGTGACCAGCAGGCCCGCGACGGGCGCGCCGGCGAACTCGTTGCCGATCATCTGGGTGCTGACCACGCGGCCGTTGGCCCTGGTGATGTGGGCGGGCGAGACCGTCATCGGCAGCACCGACTGCGCCGCGATGTCCGCGAACACCTCGCTCACGCTCGCCAGCAGCACCGCTCCCAGCATGATCCACAAGTTCATCAGCCCGAGCGCGCCCAGCGCGGCCGCGGCCACGAGGACGGCGGCGCGGGCCACGTTCGCCAGCACCATGATCCGCCGGCGGTCCAGGCGGTCCGCGATCGCGCCCGCGGGCAGCGCGAACAGCAGCCACGGCAGCGTGGCCGCCGCCCCCACCAGCGCCACCTGGGCGGGGGAGCGGGTCAGCGACACCGCGAGCAGCGGCGCGCCGACCTTCAGCACGCCGTCGGCGAGGTTCGACAGCGCGGTGGATGACAACAGGAAGCCGAACGATCGGCCGAGACGTGCCATGGGGTACTCCGGTAGTGTGTAAGGAAAACTGTGCATGGATTCCTTTGCAAAGATAGGTTTGCACACTGATGCAGCGCAAGAGCTTTTCCGCCCGGACTCTCGACGCCCACGCGCTCAAGTCCTTCGCCCATCCCCTCCGCCTGCGCCTGTACGAGCTCCTTGAGGAGCGCGGCCCGTCGACCGCGACCCAGCTCGCCGTCCTGGTCGGCCACAACACCGGCGCGACCAGCTACCACCTGCGGGAGCTGGCCAGGCACGAGATGATCGAGACCGTGCCGGAGCTCGGACGCGGCAAGGAGAAGTACTGGCGGGTGGTGCCCGGCGGCTTCTCCTTCGGCGAGCAGCCCGCCGACGCCGACACGGCCGGCGCCTTCGAGTTCCTGCTCGACGAACTGGTACGGCAGCGCGGCGCGGAGCTGACCCGGTGGCGCGAGGAGGTGGACGGGACGCCGCAGGAGTGGGTTCAGGCCAGCGGGCTGGGCCGCCGCTCGCTGCGGCTCACGGCCAAGGAGACGACCGGGATGCGGGACGCGGTGTTCGAGGTGCTGGAGCGCTACCGCGCTCTCTCCGACGGCCGGACCCGCGAGGCCCCGGTCGCCGACCCCGCGACGGCCCACGTCATCGTGCACTTCGACGTCTTCCCCGTGGGCGTCGGCGGCGAGGAGCCGGAGCGGGACGACGCCGAGGATCACCCCGCCTAGGGGCATCCCTAGGTCGCGCCCTGAGGCGAGATCGTCGATCAGCGCCCTAGTGTCCATCGTCACCTGGCCTTTTCGCCGGGCCGGCGAGGCGACGAAGGATGCGACATGCCATGCGACCGCTCCCCAGCCGACCGCCCCGCCCGGAGCGCGCCGGCCCCGGGCAGGTCGTGGCCGTACCGATGACGGCTGACGAGCCTGGCTGCACGGTGGAGGTGTGCGACGAGCTCTCGGTGGAGTACGTGCTGGACACCGACCTGATCGTCGGCGGACGCGGGCGGCGGACACACGCGGTCGTCCGCGAGGCGGCCCGCCTCGACCCCGAGTGCCGGCCCGTGCTGGTCCCGGGCACCCGGCTCTACCTCGACGAGTCGGGCGCCGCGCGGCTCTGCCTGCCGCTCGGCGAGCCGGTGCTGGACCGCCACAACGCCGTCACCGTCCTGCGGCGCCGGCGCCGGGACGTGCTCGTCCGCGGCGACCTGCGGCCGCTCTGGGAGACGCTGCGGGCGGCGGACGGTCACACGCCCGCCGGCCGGTTCCCCGCCGCCTGCGGCACGCTTCCGGGCAGGCTCGCCGCCGCCGGCGCCTTCGACCTGTCAGGCCGGCCCGTCGCCCGCTACCTGCACACGATGACCAAGAAGGGCGTCCTGCCCGGCGACCCGCTGACGTCCCGCGCCCTGTTCCACCCGCCGATCCGCCCCCCTGTACCACTACCCGCCCCTCCGCCGGCCGAGAGCCTCTCCCAGCCGGTCTCGGACACGTCCCGCGATACCCCTTCCGACGAAGGCGCGGGCTCTGAGGGGGCCGTCACCTCGGGCGGGAGCGTTGTCCCCGAGGCGGGGGCGGGAACCGCGGAGGGCTCGGGCGCCTCCGGAGGGGCCTCAGAGCCGTTCACCGACGCCGCACCCGCGCCGCCTGCGAGCGGTGCGCAGGCGTCCGCGGGAGCGGGCACGGTGCGGCCGGCGGCCGTCCGGGCGCGGCGCGGCGTCGCGGGCCGCCTGCCCGTCAGCACGGGCGTCCCGGCCCCGCTCGCGTCGCTGCACGCGCTGACCAGGAGCCGCCGCTCCGTCCACGACCACGACGGCCCGGCCCTGCGCAGGGCCGAGCTCGACGCGATCCTCACCACCGCCTGCGGCGTCACCGGCACGCTGCGCCCACAGGGCCACGGCGTGCCCCTGCGGGCCTACCCGTCGAGTGGCGGGCGCTACGCGATCGAGGTCTACCCCGCCGTCCTGGCGGTGGACGGCCTGCCATCCGGCGTGTACCGCTACGACGCGCGGGCGAGCGCGCTGGACCCCGTGCGCGCGGGGGAGGTGCGGGCCGATGTGCTGGGCGCGGCGCTGCCGAAGGAGCGGGCGACTCTGGGCAGCGCCGCCGCCCTCATCTGCCTGACGGGAGTCTTCGCCCGCCATGAGGACCGGCACGGCGAGGGCGGCTATCGGATGCTGATCGCCGAGGCGGGACACCTGTCGCAGAACCTCGTGCTCGCCGCGACGGCGCTCGGCGTCCACGCGCGTCCGGTCAGCGGCCTCTTCGACGACCTGGTCAACCGGGCACTCGGCCTCGAAGGCGAGGAGGAGCAGTTCGTCCTCGGCGTCCTGCTCGGGCACACCTGATCGTCGCCCGCCGAACGTTCTGCCCATGACGATGAACGCCCCCGCCGCGCCGTGCGTACCCACTGTTGATCGGCGAACCGCCGGTCTGGTCATACCCGATGACCCGGAAGGGGATGACGGCGAGTGCCCCCTCGACATGGCCGACTCGTACTGGTCGGCGCCGTCGCGCTCCTGGCCGCAGTCGGCTGCACCACCCCCGGCGGCCTGCAGAGCGCCGACACGGCGCGAGTCTTCGACACCCCCTCGACAGCCGTGGAGGACATCCCGGAAGAGGAGCTGGCGCCTCCGGCGACCAGCCTCACAGCCCCGACCGGCTCGCCGGCCGCGTCACCCGCCGAGACGGCGGGCGACACCGGCACCTGGCCGACCAAGTGGGGCCCGTTGTCGGCCGCCGACCGCGACCTGATCAAGAAGGTACGGCTGGCCACGCTGTGGGAGATGACGATCGCCCAGGAGGCGATGCAGCGAGCGAGCACCGCCAAGGTCCGCACGATCAGCGCGGAGATCTCCGAGCAGCACCACGGGCTGGACGAGGACGCCCGCGAGCTGGCGAAGAGGTTCGACGTGCGCCTGCCGGTGAGGCCGACAGAGGCGCAGCAACGCTGGATGGCCGACATCTCCGGCAGATCCGGGCGCGACTACGACGTCACGTACGTCAAGTGGCTGCGGCTGGCGCACGGGCAGATCTTCCCCCTGATCGGCGCGGTGCGCGGGAGCACCCAGAACACGCTGGTACGGCGCTTCGCGGAGATCTGCAACGCGGCCGTGCTGAACCATCAGCGGCTGCTGGAGAGCACCGGCCTGGCCGGCCCCGAGGCCTTCCCGACTCCGCCCGCCGTCTGAGGCCCGCCCGGCACGTCGTCGGGCGGGGTCCCAGGCGCGGTGGCGCTAGAAGTAACGCGAGGTGAGGTCCGTCGCCGGCCAGGAGGCGACGGTGCCGATCGCCTTGCCGAGGATCGGGTCGATGTCGCCGAACGACGGCGCGTCCCCCTCCTGCCTGCGGTTGAACAGGGCGCAGTAGCTGACCCCGTTCTGCACCCTGGCCAGGAAGCCGAACGTGCCGGGCATCGAGCCGTTGTGCCAGATGTTGAGCCCGCCCACGTTGTTGTTGCGGACGCTCCAGCCCAGGCCGTACCAGGACCCGCCGGACCCGATGCCGATCTCCGGCTTGGCGAACACCCGTGACAGCGATGTCGAGTTCAGCACCGGGCCGGGGGCGTCGAAGACGAAGCCCCACTTCACCAGGTCGACGGCCGAAGCCAGCCAGCCGCCGTTGGCGTCCTGGTTGTCCATGTTGAAGCCGCCGTACTGGTAGGGCACGATCGCGCCCGCGTCGTTCAGCACCGTCTTGCGGGTGTAGACGGAGTCGTAGTTCGCCTCCGTCGAGGCGGCCTGCGAGGCGAGGCTGCGGCCGAGGCGCATCCGGGTGATGCCGACGGGGGCGAGGAGCCGCTGCTTGACGTAGGCCTCGTAGCTCAGGCCGGAGACCTTCGCGATGATCCGGCCGAGCAGCATGTACCCGTAGTTGCTGTAGGCGTAGCGCGAGCCGGGCGTGAAGTCGAGCTTCCTGGCGGTGGCGTACTCCATGATCTCGTCGTGCCCGATCGGGAGCGGCGCGTCCAGCGCGGCGGAGATCGTGTGGTCGGCCCAGAGCTGGTCGAGCGAGGCGTCCCGGTCCCAGCCGCCGGTGTGCTGGAGCAGCCGCCACAGGGTCACGTTCGCGAGCCGGGGGTCGGCGGTGGCGGACAGGCCGAGCAGCTTGGTCACCGGGGTGCCCAGGGTCAGCTTGCCGTCCTGGGCCAGCCGGGCGACGGCCGCCGCGGTGATGCTCTTGCTGAGGCTGGCGATCCGGAACAGCGACGTCGGCTGGACGGTCTTGGTCACGCCGCCGCGCGCATAGCTGCCGTAACCGCGGGCCAGCAGGATCTTGCCGTTCTTGGCGACGGCGAGCTGGGCGGACGTGATGCCGCGCTGGGCGATGAAGGTCTTCAACGCCGTGTCGAACCCGGCGAGCTGGCTGGGCACGACGCCGCTGACGGGGATGGCCGAAGCGGATTCGGCAACCGCCGGGCGGACGCCGAGCGCGATGGCGGGGGCGGCCAGCGCGCCCGACTGGAGGAGTCGCCGCCTGTTGAGCATGGTCACATCAGTCCCTATGTTCACATCAATTCCCAAAGGGACCTTTCTAGCGGAAAACGCTCGCTATTTCGGGATGTTCAGAACATCTGTGACATACGTCCGAAAATATCGGTGCAGGCGGCTCACCAGGCGAGCTCCCCGACGTGCTCGGATCCGCGCCACACGACGGTGCGCGGCAACCCGAGGTCACCCTCGCCGGTCACGGCCCGTCCGGTCACGGGGCGGAGGTCGACGCGGACCAGCTCGTACGTGGACGTCCCGGACGGCGACTCCTCCGAGGGCGGGCTCACCTGCACGGAGGTGCTGACCAGGAGGTGATCGCCGCCGGGAGCCAGGGCCATCGACTCGATCCGGCCGCCACCGCCGAGGGTGAGTGCCGCGCCCATCGGCCGGTCCCCGTCGTGCACCGTCACCTTCGCCGCCTCGGACCCGAGGGCACGCAGCGTGCGGCCGTCCGGCAGCGGCACCACCCGGTCGTAGCCGGGCAGGCCGCGCGGCGCGGCCACCCGCTCGGAGGTCGCTCGCGGGTCCGCGGCGGGCAGGCGCACGTCGATGACCGCCTCCCGGGTCGTGACGGTCAGCTGGCCGGCGGAGTCCCGCGCCCCCGTCTCGTGCAGGACGTCCTCGGGCAGGCCCAGGGTGTGCGCGTCGCGCCAGTAGAGGCCCCGCGTGCGGGCGGGCCACTCCCGGCCGGGATCGAGCACCCCCGCGAACGACGAGGTGTCGTGGCCCTTCGCGACCTCGCGAGCGTAGGCGATCCTGCCCTCGGGTGACACCGTGATCCGGGTGATCGCCTCGCGAAGTTTGCCGGTCACCGCCTTGCCCAGCGTGGCCCGGCCGTCGGGCGGGTGGCCCGGATCGAGGCGGTGGCCTCCGATCGGGAGGCGGGACACTACCTGGCGGGCGTCGTCAACCGGACCAGCGCCGAGGTCTACTCGCCGCGCGGCGCCACCTCGCGCATCCACCGGCTCACCGTGGACGCCTTCTACGCGATCACCGACAAATGATCACGAACCTTATCGCCCACCCGCAGCACCGCGCGACGATCACGTACGTCCTCGCCGGTCAGGCGTCCGGGGGCAACGTCCCGCGACAGCCGGTCCGGGTCGTCGCTCCGCCGTCGCGAACGACAGCGCCCCGGGACTCTTGTGCGAGTCCCGGGGCGCTGTCCGTCCGGCCGCATCGGAAGGCTCGTCAACGGCCGGGCGCCGGGGCTGTTCCCAGCCCGTCGCGCGAGGTCAGCCCATGTGCGGGTAACGGTGGTCGGTCGGCGGGACGAAAGTCTCCTTGATGGTGCGGGCGTTCACCCACCGGATCAGGTTGAAGATCGAGCCGGCCTTGTCGTTGGTGCCGGAGGCGCGGGCGCCACCGAACGGCTGCTGGCCCACGACCGCGCCGGTCGGCTTGTCGTTGACGTAGAAGTTGCCCGCCGCGAAGCGCAGGCGCTCGGAGGCCGAGGCGATGGCGTAGCGGTCCTGGGCGATGATCGAGCCGGTCAGGGCGTAGGGGGCGATGCCCTCCATCTGGTCGAGCACCGCGTCGAAGTCGCCGTCGTCGTAGACGTGCACGCCCAGGATCGGGCCGAAGTACTCCTTGACGAAGATGTCGTCCGCCGGGTCGGCACACTCCAGGATGGTCGGCTTCACGAAATATCCGGCCGAGTCTTCGTACGAGCCCGTGAGCAGGTCGATATTCGACGCCGAGCGCGCCCGGTCGATGGCCGCCTTGTGCTTGGCGAAGGCCCGCTCGTCGATGACCGCGCCCATGAACGTCGACAGGTCCGCCGCCACGTCGCCCACGGTCAGCGACTCGGTCATGGCCACGAAGTCGTCCCGCATCCGGCTCCACACCGAGCGCGGCACGTAGGCCCGCGAGGCCGCCGAGCACTTCTGCCCCTGATACTCGAACGCGCCCCTGACCAGGGCCGTGGTGAGCACGCCGGGGTCGGCCGACGGGTGGGCCAGCACGAAGTCCTTGCCGCCGGTCTCGCCGACGAGCCGCGGGTAGCCGCGGTAGGAGGCGATGTTGGCGCCCACCGTGCCCCACAGGTGCTGGAACGTCGGGGTCGAGCCGGTGAAGTGGATGCCGGCGAGGTCCGGATGGGTCAGCGCGACGTCCGAGACGGCCTGGCCGTTGCCGGTCACCATGTTGATGACGCCGGGAGGCAGCCCGGCCGCCTCCAGCAGCCGCATCGTGAAGTGCGCCGCGAACTGCTGGGTGGGCGACGGCTTCCAGACGACCACGTTGCCCATCAGGGCGGCCGAGGTCGGCAGGTTGCCGGCGATGGCGGTGAAGTTGAACGGCGTGATCGCGAGCACGAAGCCCTCGAGCGGCCGGTACTCCATCCGGTTCCACACGCCGGGGGAGGAGACCGGCTGGTCGGCGTAGAGCTGCCGGGCGTAGGACACGTTGAACCGGAGGAAGTCGATCAGCTCGCAGGCCGCGTCGATCTCCGCCTGCTGCACCGACTTCGACTGGCCGAGGACGGTCGCGGCGTTCAGCGTCGCCCGCCACGGACCGGACAGCAGGTCGGCCGCCTTGAGGAAGACGGCGGCCCGCTCGTCGAAGGACAGCGCCCGCCAGGCGGGGGCCGCCCGCAGGGCGCTGGAGATCGCCTCCCGCACGTCGTCGGCGGTGGCGTCATGGGTGCGGCCCAGGACGGACTCCTTGTTGTGCGGCTGCACCACGTCGATGGGCGCGCCGCCGCCGAGCCGCTGCTCGCCGTCGATCGTCATCGTCAGGTCGATCGAGGAGCCGGCCAGCTCCTTGATCCGGCGCTCCAGCGCGGAACGCTCCGTGCTGCCGGGCGCGTAGCCGTAGATCCGCTCGTTCGCGGGAACCGGCACGTTGCTGATGGCATCCATTTTCACTTACCCCCAAGGGCACGAAGGAAGAAGGCGACGTTTGCGGGGCGCTCGGCCAGGCGGCGCATGAAGTAGCCGTACCAGTCGTCGCCGTAGGGGACGTAGACGCGGACCGTGTGACCGGCCCCGGCCAGGGCCTCCTGCCGGTCGGTGCGGATTCCGTACAGCATCTGGTACTCGTAGTCGCCCATGGAGCGGCCGAAGCGGTCGGCGAGCAGCTCGGTGATGGAGATCAGCCGGTCGTCGTGGGTCGCCACCATGGGGTAACCCTTCCCCGCCATGAGGATGTGCAGGCACCGCACGTAGGCCTTGTCCACCTCGCTCTTGCTCTGGTGGGCGACGGAGGCGGGCTCCCGGTAGGCGCCCTTGACCAGCCGCACGCGCGAGCCCTCACCGGCGAGCGCGCGGCAGTCGTCCTCGCTGCGGAACAGGTAGGCCTGGATCGCCACGCCGGTCGACGGGTAGTCGGCGCGCAGCTCACGCAGGATGCGCAGCGTCGAGTCGACGGTGGTGTGGTCCTCCATGTCGAGCGTCACGGTCGAGCCGTTGCCGTCGGCGGCGGCGCAGATCTCGCGGGCGTGCTCCAGGGCCATCGCGTCGTCGAGCGCCTGCCCGACGGCCGACAGCTTGACCGACACCTCGGCTCCGCGCCCGAGCCCCAGCGGGCGCAGCTCTTCCAGCAGCGTGATGTACGCCTTCGCGGTGGCGGCCGCGGCGCCGGCGTCCCGGGTCTCCTCACCGAGATGGTCGACGGTCACGGCGAGACCGGTGTCACGCAGCCGCTCGATCGCGGCACGGGCCTCGGAGCCGGCCTCCCCGGCGACGAAGCGGTCGACCACCTTGCGGGTGAGCGGGAAGCCGGACACCGAGCGGCGCACGAGCGCGCTGCGGGAGGTGGCGAGCAGCAGTTGACCCAACATGACTACAGGTTAAAACGCCTGTTCAGGAGGGGCCATCGACGGGCGTAACGCGGGTTGTGGCAGGCTGTCATACAAATGCACAATGCCACCGATCTGCAGGAGATCGTCGACGAGATAGCCGGCGTGCTGGGCGCGTCGGCGACTCTGGAGGACCGCTCGTTCCGGCTGCTCGCGTACGGCGCGCAGCACGGCGACATCGACACCGTCCGACAGGAGTCCATCCTGCGCCGGCGTGCCACGGGGGAGGTGCGCGACTACTTCGAACGCTATGGCATCGCCAGGGCGCACGGCCCCGTGCGGATCCCCGCCGACGCCGACCTCAAGGTGCTGGCCAGGGTCTGCTGGCCGCTGCGCCACCGCGACGTCGCCTACGGGTATCTGTGGCTGCTCGACTCGGGCAGCCTCACCGACGACGCGCTGGAGCGGGTCGCGCCGCTCGTCGCCAGGGCCGCCGCCGCGCTCGCCCAGGAGGCCAGGAGCCGTCAGGACCTCGGCCGTGGCCTGTCCGCGCTGCTGTCCGCCGACCCGGAGGAGCGGGCCGAGGCCGCGATCGAGGTGCCGGGGCCGGTGACGGCGATCGCGGTGCGCGAGTCGCCGGAGCGGGTCGCCGCCCTCTGGACGCTCCCGCGAGGCGTGCTGGCGCGCGCCGGTTCGCCGGTCGCGCTGCTCGCCCCCGCGCACCTGTCCGCCGAGGTGGCCCAGACCGTGCAGGGCGCGTACGGCACCGCGGCGGGGATCGGCGGCGCCCGGACCGACCCGGGGGACGCCTGGCAGAGCTGGCGCGAGGCCAAGCAGGCGCTGCGCATCGCCGAGCACTTCCCCAGGTTCGCCCCCGTCGCCCGGTGGGAGGAGCTGGGCGTGCACCGGCTGCTGGCCAGGCTCGGCGGCGGCGATCTGCGGGAGCTGGCGGCCGAGGTCGCGGTGCTCGACCCGGAGCTGGCCCAGACGGTGGAGGTCTATCTGGATCTCGGCGGCCATGCCCAGAAGGCCGCCGCCGAGCTGGGCATCCACCGCCAGACGCTCTACTACCGGCTCGGCAAGGCCGAGCGGCTGACGCACCGGGACCTGTCGGACGGCGACGACCGGCTCAGCGTCCATCTGGGGCTGAAGGCCGCCCGGCTGCGGTGAGCGTCAGGCGAGGTGGCGCAGGGCGGCCTCGTCGCCCGGCCCGCCGCGCCCGGCCAGGCCCTTGGCGACGCGCTCGCGCAGCCCGGCGTCCTTGTGGCCGTCGTACTTGAACTTGCCGCGGATCTCCGCGACGGTCAGCCGCATGCCCTGCAGTCCCGACAGCAGCCGGGGCATCGCGGCCGGGTCGCCGTGGCCGGGCTCCAGGTCGCCGAGCTGGGCGCGCAGGATCTCCAGCTTGCCCTCGGGGTCGGCGACGATCTCGGCGTGGCAGGTGAGCTGGACCGAGGAGTAGTAGGTGGTGGGCACGCCGAGGCCGGGATCGGTGCCCGGGTCGGCGCGCCACCGGCCGGCGATGTAAGCCCAAGGGCCCGCCACCGAAAGGAGGACCTTGGGGTTCTCCTCGATGGCGGGCCAGATGGGATTGGGCCGCGCGAGATGCAGCCAGATCGTCTCGTCGTCCACGAGCAGGAACTGGGTGGGCACCACGACCGGCACGTCACGGCCGCGGCCGGCGGCGATGAGATGCCCGAACTGGTTGTCCCTGACGTAGGCGAGCGACTGGTCGTCGGTGCCCGCATCCCACGGGTGGATCAGCATGCGCTGACCATATATGAGGCTCTTTGGGGCCGTCGTGCCAGATTCCTACGCGCAGGCCGCTTCGTACACGCGAAGGAGTTCCTGGCTGACGCGCTCCCAGGAGTAGCGCGAGCGGGCCCGGTCGGCGCCCGCGTAGCCGAGCGCGGTGCGCAGCGTCGGGTCCGTGAGCAGCTCGCGCGCCAGCTGCGCGGTCCTGGCGGGCCGGTCCGGCGGCACCAGCAGGCCGGTGACGCCGTCGATGACGGAGTCCAGGTGGGCGCCGACGGCCGAGGCGATCACCGGCACGCCGCAGGCCATCGCCTCCAGCGCCACGATGCCGCTGGTGGCCTCACGCGGCACCGACACCACGGCGTCGGCGCTGCGCATCAGCTTGGGCACCGAGGTCCGCTTGACCTGACCCAGCAACGTCACGCGGTCGGACACGCCGAGCTGCTCGGCCAGAGCGCGCAGGCGCCGCGCGTCCCTGTCCTGCTCGAGCTCCTCGGGGTCGGGGCCGCCCGCGATCACGAACTCGACGTCCGCCAGGCCGGGCAGCGCGCGCACCACGGTGTGCGCGCCCCGGTCGGGCGACAGGGGGCCGACGTGCAGCAGGCGCCTGCGTGTGCCGCGCGTGGCCGTCAGACCCTGGCGGTGGAAGCGCTCGGTGTCCACGCCGTAGGGGACGATGGCGATGTTGTTGCGGGGGACGCCGATCCGGATCAGGGCCGACTCCTCGTCGCCCGAGCCCGCGATGACCGCCCTGGCTCTACGGCCGAGCGCCCGCTCCAGCTTCTGGTGCGCCGGGTCGACGGTGTGGAAAGTATGGGTGACCGGTACGTCCAGGCCCTTCGCGCCGGAGACGGCGGCCAGGCCGCAGGTCCAGGAGTGCGCGTGGATCACGTCGGGGCGGTCCTGCTGCCACCGCTTCATCAGGTACTCGCCGACGTCGTTGAGGAACGGCGCCACATCGGAGGCGGTCAGACTGCGAGCCGGCCCCACGTCGATGTGCTCCACCGTGACACCCGGGGCCACCCTCGTCTTGGGCTTGCCGTCGGCGCTCTCACGGCGGGAGTAGATGGTGACGTGGTGCTCACGCCCAAGCTCACGCGCCACGGAGAGAATGTGGTGACGCTTGTTGTCAGAGCCGGAAGCGACGATTGCGATATTCATGGCACACCTCAGCGTGAAAAAGCAGCCTTCAAGGTGTGCCTGCGTCTTAGGCACGTCTGTCTACGCCAAGACGATACCCACTTTCTCGCGGTTCGCAAACCCTGCCTAATCAGACACCGCGGAGAGCCAGCACCACGATCTCGTCCCAGACCTGCCCGCCGGAGAAGGCGTTGCGGTCCGCCTCCACCGCCTTGACCACCGTGGACGGCGCCTGACCTGCGCATCTGCCCAGCACGTCGGCCAGCCGCTCCTCGCCGTACGGCTCGCCCGTCTCGTTCCTGGAGGAGACCAGGCCCTCCGAATAGAGCACCAGCGTCTCGCCGACCGACAGCGTGATCTCCTCTGTGCTCGTCTCCGCCTCCGGCGAGATGCCCAGCGGGACGCCGCCGCCCGCGGCGAAGCGGACGTAGCCGTCGGGCTGCACCAGCGCCGCCGGGTGGTGGCCGGCCGACGACATGCGGATCCGCCGCCCCTTCACGAAACCGGCCACGGCCATCACGAACATGCCGGTGCCCTGCGCCACCAGGGCCTCGTTGACCTTGCGCACCACCGGGTCCGGATCGGACTCCCAGACGCTGAGCACCCGCAACCCGCCCCTGACCATCGCGCTGACCGACGCCGCCTCCTCGCCCTTGCCGGCGGCGCCTCCCAGGGCGAAACCCCAGCCGCCGCCGACCGGGAAGATGTCGTAGAACTCGGCGCCCACCGACGAGCCGGGATGGTAGACGGCGGCTGCCTCGTAACCGGGCACGTCCGGCAGGCTCCGCGGGGCCACACTGGTCGACAGCGCGTCGGCGGCCCGCGAACGGCTCTGGAAGCTGCTCTGCGCGCGCACCGCCAACCCGAGCTGCAGCCCGACCTCCTGCATGACGCTCAGGTCGGCCAGCGTGAACGGCGGCCGGTCAGGGGTGCGCACCAGCGTCAGCGCGCCGTCGCCGGTGCCGATCGGCACGCACAGCAGCGATCCCGCGCCCATCACGGTCAGCAACGGCCCCTCGGCGCAGAAGCCGAGCAGCGTCTCGTCGTCGACCATCTCGTGCACCACGCCCGAGCCGCGCTCCAGCACCTGCGTCACCACCTGGGCGCCGGACGGGGCGGTCGCCTCCACCTGCCGCACCAGCTCGCTCACCGGGAGGTTCTTCGGCCCCACCACGACCGAGCGGCGCGGCAGCCCGTCACGCACCATGTCCGCGATCACCCAGTCGGCCCATTCGGCAGCCAGCAGCCGCGTCGCCCTGGGCAGCGCGACCGGCTGACGCAGCGCCTCCTCGTCCAGAAGCAGCGCGCCCATCCTGGCCAGCAGGTCGTGCCGCTTGGCCGCGGCCAGCAGCAGCGCGCCGTCGGACTGCTCGGGCCGCGCGGCACTCGGCTCGGGCAACTGCACCTTCGTCGGCAGCGCCACCACCGCCACCATCTGCTGCGGCTCGCCCGGCATCGTCAACCGGGCCATCGCGAGCTGCACCGTGTGCGTCCTGCCCTGGTGCGACAGCCGCGTCTCGAAGGCCGCGGCCTGCCCGGTCTGCAGCACCGAGGTCAGGTGAGACCGGAACGCCGCTCTCCTCGACACGTCCACCAGCAGCGGAAACGACCGGCCGACGAGGTAGCCGTCGGGGCTGCCGAGCACGCGAGAGGTCTCGGGATTGATCCGCCTGACCATGCCGCCGCCGTCGAGGACGACGACGGGCACCGGAAAGGCGCGAAACACCTGGCGCAGCAGCTTCAGCTCCCGCTGCGACCCGTCCTTCTTGCCGGCGGGCCGCCTGGGCGCCTTGCCCAGCTGCTCGCGGGCCTCGGCCAGCAGCTCGGCGGCGGTGTCCAGCTCCGCGAGCGCGGCGTCGAGCGTGGGGGCGAGGTCCGAGGGGTAGGCAGCCCTCGCCTCACGCAACGAGGAGACGCGCCCTGCGAGTGCGTCCAGAGCGTGCTCGAGGTCTGGCATGGTCATCCTCTGACGCTACGCCACACGGGATAATGCTAGCCATAAGGGGTAGGGGCTTCTTGCTATGGAATCAACCGCGATGATCACTCCTGGGCTCACCCGCGACCTGGCGACGCTGGGCCGGCTCGGTGAGGACACCTCGACGGAGAGCGTACTGCGTGGCCTGACCACCGCGCTGGCAGACGGCGTGCCCGGCTGCTCGGGCGGCTCGGCCGAGCACTGGCGCGACCACCGGGTCCTGGTTTCCGGCTCGCACAGCGAGCTCATCATGCTCGTCGAAGGCGAGCGCGAGCTCGGCGAGGGGCCGTCCGTCGAGGCCAGACAGAGCGGCCGCCGCGTCGCCGTCGCCGACGTGCTGGCCGACAGCCGCTGGCCCCGCTACGCCGCCCTGGCCACCCGCTGGGGCGTGCGCTCGGTCCTCGCGGTGCCCATCGAGGTGGCTCCCGTCCTGCTGATCGTGGGCCTGTATTCGGTACGGCGCGGCGCCTTCTCCCCGCAGGGCGCCCAGTCGCTCGCCGAGATGCTGACCGAGCAGGTCGGCGTGGCCATCGCCAACATGTGGGACTTCGAAGAGGTGCGCACCGACGCCGCCCAGCTCCAGGAGGCGCTGGCCGGCCGGGCGCTGATCGACCAGGCCAAGGGCATCATCATGCAGACCAGCGGGTGCACGGCCGAAGCCGCCTTCGAGGAGCTGCGTCGGATCTCCCAGCATCACCAGGTCAAGGTGGCCGACCTGGCGAGGCTCCTGGTCGAGGAGCATCAGCGCAAGAACCGCCGCTAACCAATGGCGGCCAGAGCGTCGTCGAGCGTGTCGTAGATCGGCAACCTCTGGGCCAGTCCTGTGATCCACATCACCTTGGACTTGGAATACTCCACGCCGATCAGGGCGAACTTGGTCCCCGAGGTCAGGCTGGTCTGCCAGTGGTGGACGATCAGCCCCAGGGCGCGCGAGTCCATGAAGGTCACCCCACCGAGGTCCAGGATCAGATCCCGACCGGCCAGCGACAGATAGTCGGCGAACTGTTCGCGCGTCGTGGCATCAAGGACACCGTCGACCTTGATCACAGAGATCTCGGCCACTGTCGACGATGTCAGGCTCAGGGCCGCCACGGACCCGTCGCCGTTCTCGGGCATTGTCACGGGGCAACTTTACTGTCACTCAACAAGGGAGGAATACTTCCCGGACGATGGGGGATACTGGTGTCCGAAGTCCAGCAGAGGGCTTCCGTCTCGAAGTTGAGCGAGGCGCGCCTCTGCATGGGCTTCTTCTCTTTCGCGCAGAGGGCGCCTGCCACCCATATGAGGAGCAGCCATGGCTGTGCAGGATCGCGTCCTCGAAGAGATGACCGCCGAAGAGCTCCTGGCCGAGATGGTCAGGGACGGCACCCCTGACAGTCAGCGCGAACGGCTCCGCGAACGCATCGTCGAGATGCACCGGCCGCTCGCCATGGAGATCGCCAGACGCTACCGCTACCGCGGCGAACCACTCGAGGACCTCCTCCAGGCCGCCTACGTCGGCCTGATGAAGGCCGTCAACGGATTCGACCCGACCCTCGGCCACGCCTTCAGGGGTTACGCGGTCGTGACCATGACGGGAGAGGTCAAGCGCCACTTCCGCGACCGCACCTGGGCCATCCGGGTGCCCCGCCTCTACCAGGAACGCCGCTCCGAGCTGAACCGGCTCGTCGCCGACCTCAGCCAGGACCTCGGCCGCTCGCCGACCGTGGCCGAGCTGGCGGCCAAGATGAAGATCACCGAGGAGGACGTCCTGCTCACGCTCGACGCCTCCGCCGCCTACAGCACGCTCTCGCTCGACGCGCCGCTCGGCACCGAGGAGGACGCCGCCTCACTCGGCGACGTCATCCCCGAAGACGACGACACGCTCAGCACGATGGTCGACCGCGAGGCGGTCAAGCCGCTCATCGACGCGCTCCCGTCGCGCGAGAAGCACATCCTCCTGCTGCGCTTCTTCGGCAACATGACGCAGGCCGAGATCGCGGCGGAGTTCGGCATATCACAGATGCACGTGTCCAGGATTCTTCGTAAGGTTCTCGACCAGTTGCGTGCAGAGCTTCTGGTCGGTTGAGAAGGCGGTCTCCGGGTGATGTCAGAGGACAGCGATCCTCGTTCGGGTTCCACGAGCCCACCGCCCGGCACGCCCGTGCGACGACTCCGTTTCCGGCTCCCGGACCTGCCTCAGGTCCGGGAGTTCGCCGAGTCCGAAGCCCGTGACTTCGGCATGCCCGCGGAGTCGGTCAACGACTTCGTCATCGCCGTCAACGAGGTGGCCACCAACGCCGTCACCCACGGCGACGACGACGCCCAGGTCCGCACCTGGCTCGACAACGGCGACCTCGTCGTGGAGGTGCACGACGAGGGCACCTGGAAGCCCGGGCCGATGCCCGGCTCGGTCGGCGGCATGGGCCTGTGGGTGGCCAGGATGCTTTCGTCCGACCTGACCCTGCGCATCGGCAACGGCGGGAGCACAGTGATCATGCGGTTCCCCGGCAAGGGATGACAACGCCAGGCGCGGCGCACTCGGAAGATCGAGTGCGCCGCGCCTGGTCCGCGGTGGTCAGCGGCGGGTGCGTCCCCGCCAGTTGCCGCGGTAGCTCTTGACACTGGCCGTGCCGATGCCGGCCTGGTGCAGCGCCAGCAGCGTCAGGCCGAGCAGCATGAAGGTCGTGCCGGAGATGCTCCCGGCGATCTGGGTGTCCAGCAGGTCGAGCAGGAAACCCAGCCCGAAGACGATCGCTGCGACTATGGCGAGCATGTCACGTCACCTCGTTCCCGTTCCGGACAGGGCGAGAAGCCGCTCCAGCACGCCCCGGTACTCGCGCAGCGCCAGACGGAGCTGCTCGGTGTCGCCGCCGTCGGCGCCCTTCCACTTCTCGCGCAGTTCGCCCGTGCGCGTGGTCAGCGCGCTGGTGAGGGCCTCGACGACCTCCTCGACCAGGCCGTCGGCCCGCTGGACCGCCTCGGACGGGTCGTCGACGAACGCCGCCTGCAGGTCGCGCCAGCGGGCCTGCACCGCGGTGGGGTCCTGGTCGAACAGGACGATCTCCTTGGGGGCCGCGTGCGCGGGGGTCTCGTCCGTGTTGGCGGGCCCGGTCTGGGTCACGCCCTCGATGCCGGCGTCCGGGCCCGTCTCGGGGACGGTCTCGGGCTCGACCAGCACGTCGTCGGTCTTGGCGTAGGGGTCGCGGTAGGGGGCGTCCTCGGAGTCGTCGAGGGTGGTGTCCGTCCGCTGGGTCTCGCCGTAGGGGGTGTCGTCATTGGTGTGGCCGTCCCGCACGTAGGTGCCCGTGTCGGTCTGGCCGTCGCGCACGTAGTCGTCCGCGTCGGTCCGGTCGTCCCGTGTGGGGTCGTCCGCGTCGGTCCGGTCGTCCCGTGTGGGGTCGTCCGTGTCGGTCCGGTCGTCCCGCGTGTAGTCGTCCGCGTCGGTGTGACCGTCCCGTGTGGGGTCGTCCGCGTCGGTGTGGTCGTCCCGTGTGTGGTCGTTCGTGGTGGTGTCGCCGGTCACGTCCGTGTGCGCCTGCTCGTCGTGGCGTTCATCCGCCCGCTGCGAGGGCACCTTCAGCTCGTCGCCGTGCATGTCTGTCACCGTCCTCGCGTTGTCTCGTGGAGCAGCTCCTCGAACAGCGCGCGGTAGTGCACCATGGCCTGGCGAAGCTCCTCGGTGGAGGCTTCCTTCCTGGCCGCGCGCCCGCTGATCTCGTGGGCCGTCCGGTAGTGGTCCAGGGTTGCCGCGTGCCCCACCGAAAGGTCGGACAGCCGCTGCTCGAAGTCCTCCGTCGGGTAGCCCCGCTCGGCCATGACCGAGGCGACCAGCTGGTCGGCCTCCGTCACCGCGAAGCCGGGAGCGTCGACGAAGCGCTCCTGCACCTCGGTCCAGCGGCTGGCGTAGGCCTCGCGCGACTCCTCCGGCAGGGGCCGGATGTCGAGCTCGGCATGGCGCTGCTCGCGGGCGATCAGCTCCTGCTCCACGTCCCGCTTGTTCTCGTGCTCGGCCATCATGCGTTCGTACTCGGGGCCGAAACGTTCGCGGAGGCGGCTGCGGCGCTGCTGCTGTAGCACGACATAGCCCACTGCGGCGACTGCCACGACCGCGACCACGACGACGGCCACCCAGATGAAGGTGGTCATGATGTTCGCCTCCGGTCTCTGTGTTGAGACCAGCGTCTGCCCTCGAACGGGCTCACGAAACGCCTACATCACCGCTCGTCCAGGGCTTTTCTGGCCGCTGCCAGCACGGTTGCGACATGAGAGCCGGATGCGTCGGCGGGGATCTCCACGAATCCGGCGGCCGGGTCGTAGTCCACGTCGAGCCCGGCGTCGACGAGCCGCTGCGCCCACCGCAGCGCGGTGTTGAGCCGCTCCGCCGCGGGAGGCTTGCCCTGCGCGGCAGCCGACAGGTTGCGCAGGTTGGTGGCGGGCCCGGACTGCGCGTGCGTGCGCGACAGCTTCCACGGTACGGCGCGGCTGTGGTCGAGCATCGGCTTGGCCAGCCCGGCGGCCCGCTTGGCCTGCAGAACCCCGGACTCGCTCACCCCGAAGTGCGCGGCCAGCTCCTGCACGCTCAGCCCTTCGGCGGCGAGCCTGGAGAGCTCGCCCCGATCGATCGTCGGCCTGCGCCCCACCCGGCCTCCTCAGCTCGCGATGCACGTCAAGGCCATGATGCCGGGGCTTTCGCGCATGAGAAAACCCGATCACCGAATTCCGGTGATCGGGCTGGATATTGTGTCGGGACGACAGGATTTGAACCTGCGACCCCCTGACCCCCAGTCAGGTGCGCTACCAAGCTGCGCTACGTCCCGCCAATCCCCGAGCTGAACCTTTTTGTGGAGGTGTTCGGCCCGGTCTTGCGTGGAAAACACTATCACGGGCCACAGACCTCTCCGTGCCAACTTCAGGCGGGGTGAGGCTGTTCAGATCGCGCCCCCTAAGGTGGATCCATGGGCATGGTCGGGACGGTCGGGCTGGTGCTTCATCCCAAGCGCGACTCCAAGAAGGCGATCGACACGATCCTGAGCTGGGCCGCCGTGCGGGGCGCCACCGTGCTCGGTCTGCCCGACGAGGTGGACCGCATCGACTGCAGCGCGGTGGCGGTGAACGGTGACGAGCTCGTCGAGCGGGCCGACCTGCTGGTCAGCCTCGGCGGAGACGGCACGATGCTGCGCACCATGCGGCTCATCGCCGGGCGGGGCACACCGATCCTCGGGGTGAACATGGGGCGGCTCGGCTTTCTGGCCGAGATCGACGTTGAGGAGCTGGCCGCCACGCTGTCGGCCATCGACAGTCACCAGTACACCGTCGAGCCGCGGATGGCGGTGCGCACGACGCTGGCCGGGAGCGGCGAGCTGACCGCGTTCAACGACATCGCGCTGGCCCGCATCCCGGGCGACCGGCTGGCGGGGGTGAGGGTCTCGCCGTCCGGGCAGCCGTTCGTGAGCTATGCCGCGGACGCGGTGATCGTGGCCACGTCCACCGGCTCCACCGCCTACAGCTTCTCCGCGGGCGGCCCCGTCGTCTCGCCGCGGGTCGAGGCCGTGCTCGTGGTGCCGGCGGCCGCGCACTCCTCCTTCAACCGGGCGCTGGTCCTGCCCGCCGACGAGGAGGTGACGCTGGAGGTGCTGCCGATCAGCGGGCGGCTTGCCGTCGAGCTCGACGGCATCGTGGTGGGCCACCTGGTCCCCGGCGACAGCATCACGGTCGCGGCCGCGCCGGGTGCGGCCAAGGTGGTCAGGCTCGGCACCACCTTCTACGAGCGGGCCCGCCGCAAGCTGCGCGTGGACGGCAGCGTCGAGCTGGGCTGAGCCGACCGGCGGTGCCTGGCCGCCGGCATGGGCGGCTCAGCGGGGGCATGGGGGGCATGGGGGGCGTGCGGCTCCTCGGGCGGGTCGCGCCGCGCCGCGACCAGGGCGGCCAGCGCGGTGGTGATGGGCACGGCGGAGATGAGGCCGAGCGTGCCGACGACGCTGCGGGCGATCTCCTGGGCGATGACCGGGGTGGTGAGCACCTCGCCGAGCGGCTGCTCACCGATGCTGAAGAGCAGCAACAGCGGCAGCGAGGCCCCCGCGTAGGCGAGGATGATCGTGTTGATCACCGAGGCGATGTGGGCGCGGCCGACGCGGCTGCCGGCCCGGTAGAGGCGGCGGAAGCCGTAGGTGGGGTTGGCGGCGGCCAGCTCGGCGACGGTGACCGACTGGGTGACCGTCACGTCGTCGAGCACGCCGAGCGCGCCGATGATGATGCTGGCCAGCAGGAGCCCCTGGGTGTCGATCGACAGGCTCATGTCCAGGGTGAAGGAGCTGTCGTCGGTGATGCCGTTGAGCCGGGCCACCCCGAGCGCGGCGTAGGACAGGACTCCCGTGACGGTGAGGCTGGCCAGCGTGCCGAGCACGGCCATCGCCGTCGCCTGGGTGAAACCGTGGGTGAGGAACAGGACCGTGAGCATGATCGCCGCGGCGCCCACGATGGCCACCAGCATGGGTGGCCGGCCTTCGAGGATGCCGGGGATGACGAACGTCAGCAGCAGCACGAACGTGATCGCGAGCCCGACGAGTGCGGTCACGCCGCGCCACCGGCCGAAGGCGATCACCGCCAGGGCGAAGGCCGCGCCGAACAGCCACAGGGTGCTCGCCCGGTCGTGGTCGGAGATCTGGTAGGCGGGCGTGCCCGGCTCGGCTTCCGGGTGGTGCAGCAGCACGATCTCGTCGCCTGCGGCGAAGCGCTGCGAACCGGGGCCGCTGGGCAGGGGGAGCGTGACGTTCTCGCCGTCGCCGACCGCGACGGTGGCGGTCCCGCAGGTGGCCGGGTGAGGCTTGGGCGACTCGGGCGGCGTCTCCGGGCAGGCTTCGAGCGTGACGGCGGTGATGGTGCCGGTGACGCGCTGGAAGGCGGGCGGCTCCTGCGCCGCTTCGGTGCGGCCGTCGGGCCAGAGCCAGACCAGCGCCGCCAGCGTGGCGACCGCGAGCGGCAGCAGGACGGCGAGCGTCGCCACGACCGCCCGGCGTGAGGCGGGCGCAGCGGTGCCGTGCGCGTGGTTGGCGCCCATCCGTGGAGACCTCCTACGATTTCGCAGAGCGACAGTACTGCACCGATGCGCGGTAGGCGGCACTCTCCCCGGGTAGGCGCCTGGCATGGCGACGCTGGTGGGCACCTCTGGGTGGCAGTATCGGGACTGGCGCGGCGTCATCTACCCGCAGGGCGTCCCGCAGCGGCTCTGGCTGGAGACCTACGCCGAGACGTTCGCCACGGTCGAGAGCAATAACGCGTTCTACCGGCTGCCGTCCGCGGAGCTGTTCGCCTCCTGGCGCGAGCGGACCCCGGACGGGTTCGTGATGGCGGTGAAGGCGAGCAGGTTCCTCACCCACATCAAGCGGCTGGCCGAGCCGGAGGAGCCGGTGGAGCGGCTGATGGGGGCCGTGGCGGGGCTGGGGGACAAGCTCGGCCCGATCCTGCTGCAGCTCCCGCCGAACCTCAAGGCCGATCCCGGCAAGCTCGACCGGTGCCTGAGCTGCTTTCCCGGGCGGGTGCGGGTGGCGGTGGAGTTCAGGCACGAGTCGTGGTGGACGGACGAGACGCGCAAGGTCCTGCGGGCGCGCGAGGCGGCCCTGTGCTGGGCCGACCGGCTCGGCAGGCCGCAGAACCCGTTCTGGGACACCGCGTCCTGGGGCTACGTCCGGCTGCACGAGGGCCGCGCCACCCCCAGGCCCTCGTACGGTGACATGTCGCTGAGGTCCTGGGCCAGGCGCGTGCGTGAGGCGGGCTGGCGGGACGCGTACGTGTACTTCAACAACGACCCCGGCGGAGCGGCGGTGCGGAACGCTCGGCGCTTTGCCACACTCGTGTAGATGCGCACACGTCTGTATAGGAACGGCCGCCTGCAGAAGGAGGGCTTCCCGGTCGCGGAGGTCTCCGACTACGTGGCCGACGGCGACAACGTGGTCTGGTTCGACCTGTGCGCCCCCACGGTGCAGGAACTCGACGCGATCGGCGAGGAGCTGGGACTGCACGAGCTGGCCGTCGAGGACGTGTCGAGCGACCACCAGCGCCCGAAGGTGGACGTATACGACAACCACCTGTTCATCAGCGTGTATGCCGCGCACCTCGACGGCGAGACCCTAGACCTCTGCGAGGTCGACATCTTCGTCACCGCCAACGCCCTCGTCACAGTCAGGCAGAGCGACCGCTTCGACATCGACGAGGTGGTCAAGGCCTGGGACGCCGCCGCCCCCCACCTGGCGGGCCACGGCGTCTCCTTCCTGCTGCACGGTGTGCTGGACTTCGTGGCCGACGGCCATCTCTCGGTGGTCCAGGAGCTCGACGCGCAGGCCGAGGACCTGGAGGAGGCCCTGTTCGAGGACCGTCCCGCGCGCGGCCGCGAGCTGCAGCGCAGGATGTACTCCCTGCGCAAGGCCACGGTCAGGTTCCGCAAGGCGACGATGCCCATGCGGGACATCGTCGGCACCCTGCGCCGCCGCAACCAGGAACTGGTGGCCGCCCCGGCGATGGCCCCCTACTACGAGGACGTCTACGACCACGTGCTCCGTACGGCCGAGTGGGTCGAGTCGCTGCGCGACCTGCTGGCCAACATGCGCGAGACGCGGCTGGCACAGCAGGGCTTCCGGCTGAACGAGATCATGAAGCGGCTCACGGGCTGGGCGGCGATCATCGCGGTGCCGACCGCCATCACCGGCTTCTACGGCCAGAACGTGCCCTACCCCGGCTCGGGCGAGGCGTGGGGCTTCTGGACGTCGCTGGTGCTGGTGGCGCTCGCCTCAGTGGGGCTGTACGTGGTGTTCAAGAAGAAGGACTGGTTGTAGGGCGGCGCGCAGGGCACCCCCCGGTCGTCCAGCGCCGGCGCCACCGCCACCCGCACCTGCCGCGCCCCCGAGGCCGGATACAACGGCAGGCAGCGCCCGCCCGCCAGCAGCGTCCTGCGGCCGATGGGAGTGGCGATCAGCGGCAGCTCCTCGTACGTCGCCGGCACCGCCAGGCGCAGCAGCCACAGCCCGTCGGGCAGGCGGCTCCGCTCGCCGTCCAGCGCGTAGTAGTCGAGCACGCCGCCGCTGGCCGAGACGACGGCCCGCATGGTGAAACGGCTGCCCTCCACGGTGAACACCTCCGCCGACGGCGCCCGGTAGATCGAATGCACGTAACCGATCGCGAACACGCCGGAGGGGGGCAGGACGAGCCCGTTCACGGCCGGGCGCCCGGCTCCACCACCGGAGCCGAGCGCCAGCACCGCCACGAGCGCGAGAACGAGCCTGATCAGCCCTTCTCCTTGAAGTAACGGGCCGCGCCCGGATGCAGCGCCACCGGGTCCACCTGCTGGGCGAGCGCCACGTCGAGCTTCTCCGCCTCCGGGTGCACGGCCACGAGCTGGGCCTTCTTCTCGAACAGGGTCTTGGTGATGTCGTAGGCGAGCTGCTCGTCCATCTTGTCCGGCACCAGCAGCACGTTGGCGATCCCGACCGTCTTGACCGTGCCTTCCAGCTTGTAGACGTTCATGTCGATGTCGAGCCCGACGTACTGCTTGCCGTACTTGGTCTGCATCTTGGCGAGCACGTCGCTGGTGTCGAGCATCTTCATGTCCGGCTTGGTCGTCGCCAGGTCCACCACACCGGCCGTGGGCAGGCCGCCCACCCAGAAGAACGCGTCGATCGTGCCGTCCTTCGCCGCCTGCACCGACTCGTTGATCGACAGCTGCTGCTTGGTGATGTCGGTGTCCGGGTTGAGGCCGGCCGCCTCCAGCATGCGTCTGGCCACCACCTGGGTGCCGGAGTTCGGCGGTCCGAGTGAGACCGTCTTGCCCTTCAGATCGGCGACCTTCTCGGCGGCGACCCCTGGCGCGACCACCACGTGGGAGTAGTTGTCGTAGATGCGGGCGAGCGACTTGACCGCCTGCTTCTCGGTGAAGGAGCCGGTGCCGTTGACCGCGTCGGCGGCGGTGTCGGACTGGGAGAAGCCGATGTCGGCCTTGCCGGTGGCCAGCAGCTTGATGTTCTCGATGGAGGCGGAGGTGACCGAGGCGGTGGCCTGGGTGTTGGCGATGCTGGAGGACAGCTGCTTGGCCAGCCCGCCGCCGTAGACGTAGTAGACGCCGGTGGTGCCGCCGGTCGCGATCGACAGCCGGTTGCCCGAGCCGCCCGATCCGCCGCCACAGCCCGCGATCAGGGCCGCTGCGGCGAGTAGCGCCAAAATCCGCTTCACGCTGGGACTCTCCTTCTTCTGATGAGATGTACGGCTGCCGCGACCGCCAGCACGGCGAAGCCGACGGCGATCGGGACGGGTTCGAGGAAGAGCAGCAGCACGGCGGCGACCGCGGCCATCAGCCGCTCCGGCCAGCCGGTGATGCCGCCGGTCGCCAGGGCGAGCGCCGCCACCGCGACGGCCGAGACCGCCGTCATCAGCAGCACGGTGCCGATCGGCCCCTGGCCGAGCAGCGCCTGGCCGTTCGGCGTGAGCACGAACGCGAACGGCACCAGGAAGGCCGGCAGCGTGTAGCGCCACGTCATCATCATGGTCTTGTAGGTGTTGCCGCCCGTGATGGCGGCCGCGGCGACCGCCGACAGCGCGGTCGGCGGGCTCACCTCCGACAGGACCGCGTAGTAGAACACGAACATGTACGCCTCGGCCTGGCTCACGCCGAGCGTGGTGAGTGCCGGGCCGATGATCACCGCCGCGATGATGAAGCTCGCGGTCACCGGGACGGCCAGGCCGAGCAGCAGGACGGCGACGGCGGACATGACCGCGGTGAGGATGAGGTTGCCCGCGGCGAAGTCCACGATGATCGCGCTGAGGTTGAGCCCGAGCCCGGTCTGGGTGATGACGCCGACGATGATGCCCGCCGCCGCGCAGACCGCGGTCACCGGCAGCACCTCCAGCGTGCCCTTCGCCAGCGCCTGGCCGATCCGGCTGGGGCCCATCCGGTGCGCCGGGTCCAGGAAGGACAGTGCGAAGGCGACGCCGGTGGCGATCACCACGGACTGGAACGCCGAACGATCCAGCGCCATCAGCACGATGATGAGGATGAGCGAGCTGAAGTGGTAGCCGAAGCGCAGCAGCAGTTTGCCCACCCGGGGCGCGTCCACGGCCACGGCGTGGGTGTTGAACCGGCGCGAGTCGATCTCGATGGCCAGGAAGATGCCCAGGTAGTACAGGATCGTCGGGATCGTCGCGAAGACCAGCACTTCCAGATAGCTGACCCGCAGGTATTCGGCGATGATGAACGCCGCCGCGCCCAGCGTCGGCGGTGACAGGATCGCGCCGATTCCGCCCGCGGCCAGGATGCCGCCCGCCGGCTCCTTCGGGTAGCCGGCCCGCCTGAGCACCGGCCAGGCGACGCTGCCCAGGCTGACCGTGGTGGCCACGCCGGATCCCGAGACGGTGCCGAGCAGGAAGCCCGCCGTGGTGACGGTGCGGCCGGGGGCGGCGCGGGACTTGCGGAAGGCGGCGAAGCTCAGGTCGATGAAGAACTTGCTGGCGCCCGAGAAGTCGAGCACGGCGCCGTAGATGGTGAACAGGATGATGTAACTGGCGGCCACCTGCAGGGGGACTCCGAAAAAGCCTTCGGTGCCGGTGTAGAGCTGCGACACGATCTGGTCGAGGTCGAACCCTCGATGGCCGATCGTCCAGTCAATCGGCAAATATGCGCCGAAATAGGCATATGCCAGGAAAAAGGCGCAAATGATGGTGAGTGACCATCCGACGGTCCGCCGTACGGCCTCCAGCAGCAGCACGGTCAGGAGCAGCCCGGCGACGACGTCCATCTCGCTCAGCGCGGCTCCCGAGCCCCGGTCGCGGAAGGCGTCGATGCCGAGCAGCGGGTACACCAGCGCCGCCAGCGCGGCGGCGGCCAGCAGCCAGTCGCCCACGCTCGGCCACTCGACCCGCCTCCCGCCCGCCGCCGCGGGGACCGGCCCCGCGGGGACGGTCCCTCCCGCGCCTGGAGGGGCCGGACGGGTGTCGTCCGCTGTCCGAGCCTCCGTCACGGCCGGCCGGGTGGAGCTCTCGGCGGGGCGCGTGTCCTCCTCAGCCGTTGGGACGCTCACGCTTTCGGTGGCCGGGACGGTGGCGCGGGCGTCCGCCGCGGGTGTGGTCTCGGTGAGGGAGGCGCCGTGCGGTCCCGCCGCGGGGCCCGCGTCGTCCGGTGGCGCGCCGGCTTCGGCGAGGGTGACGGCGTCCGCCGTCGCTCCCGCTTCCCGGAGGGCGGCGGCGTCCACGGGGGCGGCCGTTTCCCGCAGGGTGGGCGCATCCGTCCCGTCGGCCCGCCCCGGCGCGTCCCCCGGCGCGGGGATCGCGCGGAGCGTGGGCGCGCCGGCCGCGGGGTCCGGTGTGGGCATGTCCTGGAGGGTCGGCGCGTCCGGGGCGGTCGAGAACTGGATCGTGGGGCTGTCGGGGGTGTGCACCTCTGGCAGGGTGGGCGCCTCGGGGGAGCGGGCCGAGGAGGCGTCGCCCGGCGGGGTGGAGCGGCGGGCCCGCCACCGCTGGATCGCCGGCCCCAGCCCGGAGCGGTAGCTGAGGAAGACCAGCGGCAGCGCCACCGCCAGGAACGTCATCCGATGCTGCAGCGCCTCGACCGGGTAGAACACCACCGCGATCGAGTACGCCGACAGCAGTCCGCCCACGATCCACACGCCGAGCCGCAGGGGGCCGCCGAGCTGCCGGGCCGGCCGCTCCTGCTCGTGAGCGGAGACCAGCTCCGCCTCTCGTTCACTGAGCTCGGTCAAATCGTTTCCTCCCGACACGGCGTTGGGGGCAATTTACGAGCCCTTTACCGGCTGTGGGAAGACTCCGTTACCTTTATTTGATTTATTGCCTGCCTCAAAACCGGTGCCTGGACCGTTCGGCCAATTCGGCAAGGGGTACGGGGCCCGCCTGGCTCCCGTCACGCAGCCGCACCGACGCCTGTCCGCTCGCCACCTCACGCGGCCCCACCACGAGCTGGTACGGCACCAGCCGGTGTGCTCTGATCCTGGCGCCGAGGGTCCCCCGGTCGGCGGGAGCCAGCTCGGCCCTGAGCCCGGCCTCGACGGCGCGCCGTACCAGGTCCTCGGCGGCGGGCAGCTCGGCGTCGGACAGAGGCAGCACGACGGCCTGCACCGGTGCCATCCAGGCGGGGAACGCGCCGCCGTGCACCTCGATCAGATGGGCGACGAGCCGTTCCAGGCCGCCGACCACGCTGCGGTGGACCATGACCGGCCGGTCGCCGCCGGTGTAGCCGAGGTCGAAGCGTTCGGGCTGGTAGTAGTCCACCTGGACGGTCGACAGGGTCGACTCACGCCCCGCCGGGTCGGCGATCTGGATGTCGATCTTCGGGCCGTAGAAGGCGCCCTCGCCGCGCTCCTCGTCGAAGGCGCGCCCGCGCCGCTTCAGGATGTCGCGCAGGACGGCCTCGGAGCGCTCCCACATCGGCGGGTCGTCGACGAACTTGGTGCCCTCGCCCCGCAGCGACAGGCGGTAGCGGACGGCCTGGATGCCGAGCTGGGCGTGCGCCGCCTCGATCAGGTCGAGCGCTGCCGAGACCTCGTCCGCCGCCTGCTCGGGCGCGCAGAAGACGTGGCCGTCGTTGAGCTGGATGGCGCGCACCCTGGTCAGCCCGCCGAGCACGCCCGACAGCTCCGAGCGGTACATGCCGCCGAGTTCGGCGACGCGTAGCGGCAGGTCGCGGTGGCTGCGCTGGCGGGAGCGGTAGATCAGCGCGTGGTGCGGGCACAGGCTCGGCCGCAGGACGAACTCCTCCCCGCCCACCAGCATCGGGGGGAACATGTCCTCGGCGTAGTGCGCCCAGTGTCCCGACTTCTCGTACAGCTCACGCTTGCCGAGCACGGGCGAGTTGACGTGCTGGTAGCCGTGGCGGCGTTCCAGCTCGTGCACGTAGTCCTCGATGGCCTTGCGGACGGCGGCGCCCGCGGGCAGCCAGAAGGGCAGGCCGGAGCCGATCAGCGGATCGGTGTCGAAGAGGCCGAGCTCGCGGCCGAGCCTGCGGTGGTCGTTCATGATCATCCCTTACGAGGAAGGGGCGAACGACCGATCTCCCCGGGCGTTCGCCCGGGGAGCAGGAATCAGCGCGCCGGGAACGGGTCCGGCGTCGTCGTGACGTAAGCGCGCTGCATGCGACCACGGTAGCACCGGCGGTCACGCGCAGCAGGTGGGACACAACTACCAAGAAAGGCCCGAAAATCGGCAAATGATATAAAGAACCGTGGCCGAGATCACCCTGCACGTCCGCCAGTTGCAGGCGTTCGCCGAGGTCGGCTACCAGGTCGCCGGCGGCAGCGGGGCGCACGGCGCGATGACCGCGTTGCGCAAGGTGGTGCCGCTCGACGCCTACGAGTTCGTCGCCTTCGACCCCGCCACCGGCCGGCACCACAGCGTCGTCTCCGACGGGCACCGGCGCATCGACGGTGACGCGGCGGAGGAGTACGCGGGCCTCGACGCCTACCGCACGGCCATGGCCACCCGGGCGCCGGTGACGATGCCGGAGCCCGGCACCGAGCGCTACTTCCGCCGCCACCTGGCTCCCTACGGCTGGCGGGCGGGGCTGACCGCGCCGCTGTTCCTGACCGAGGGCCGCTACACGGGCCTGCTGCACCTGGCCACCAGGGACGCCTTCCCCGAGGTCACGCCCGCACTGGTCGCGGCGGTGAGCCCGATGCTGGCGCACGTCACCGACCTGGCCCGGTGCGTGATCGACCCGGTGGGGCTGCCCGCGGGGTTCCGGGCGGTCGCGTTCGACCGGGTGGGCACCCGCCGCGACGTGCCCGGCCTGGACACCTCCGCGGTGCTGTGGGACGAGCCCGCGATGGCCGGCTATGCCCGCGCGTTCATCGACTCGCGCGAGCTCAACCGCCGCGGCCTCTGGCTGGACCAGCGCGGCCGGTGGCGCGAGGTGCGGCTGCTGCGGGCCGGAGTCGGCTTCCAGGGCGGCCTGCAGGGCGCGGTCGTCGCCGAGCGGCCCTGCACGCTGCCGTACGACCTGACCGGGCGGGAGGTGGACGTGCTCACCCGGGTCGCGGCCGGCGACTCCAACCCGCAGATCGCCGCCGCCCTGGTGCTCAGCGTGCGCACCGTGACGACCCATCTGGAGCACATCTTCGCCAAGCTCGGCTGCGACAGCCGCACCCGGCTCACCACCAAGGTCCTGGCGGAGGGCCTGTGCCGCCTGGACGTCTAGACGGTCCAGCCCGCCGGGACCGTCACCAGCGGCAGCTCGAACCAGACGGCGGTCCTGCCGTCGCCGCGGGTGAAACCCCAGCGGTGGCTGAGCGCCTCCAGCAGCGGAAGCCCGCGTCCGCCGGTCGCCTGCAGGCTGGTACGGCAGGCGCACGGCGGCCCGTCGGAGCCCCCGTCCTCCACGCACACCCGCACCAGGTCCCGAGCCGCCAGCACGGTGACCGTGAACTCGCCCCCGGCCCCGGACCGCGAATGCAGGATCGCGTTCGTGGCCAGCTCGCTGGTGAGCAGCGCGCAGTCGTCGTGCAGCGGATGGTCGCGGCCGAGCACCGCGGTGACCAGGCTCCTCGCCCCCGCCACCTGGGACGGGACACCCGGGAAGCGGTGCGCGAGATGGTGGGAGCCCGGTTCGGTGGTCTCTTGCGAGGACGATGCCACGGTGACCCCCTGATGACGGCGACGTCATGAGACGCGCCACACTGGTGCCTGGGACTATCGCGAAAAGGTAGGAATGCCCTTTCCCAAGGTCACCCGTACGACCGTCCGGCCGGACCGAGTACGCTGCGATCGACGAGTCGACTAGGAGGAGTGCCTGCGTGAGCAGCCTGGAGGCCGTCTGGGTGCAGCCGTACGACCACCCGGGGGCAGCGGTCGTGACCGGCGTCTTCGACATCCTGCACGTGGGCCACGTGCGCTACCTGGGCTCCGTCGCGGCCCGGGGGCTGCCGCTGATCGTCGGGATCGAGGACGATCCGCGCGTGCGCGCCTGGAAGGGGCCGTCGCGCCCGTTCAACCCCGCGCCTGAGCGAGCCGAGGTGATGGCGGCGCTCCGGTTCGTGACGGGTGTGTTCATCGTCACAGGCCCGCCGGACGCGCACGGGCCCGAGGACTACATCGACCTGCTCGCGCCGATGCGGCCGGGCGCGCTCGCGCACACGGCGGGCGACCCGCACGCGGGCGCCCGGTGCGCGGCCGCCGCGCTGCTGGACGCCGAGTGCTGGGAGCTGGAGGCCATCCCGGACCGCTCGACCACCCGCATCGTCAACGCCGCGGGCAAGTCCTAGGGGAGACACGGGACGCGCGGCGGCCGGGCAGACGCTCATGATCGCGTAATCTTTCGTGCCATGATGGCCGATTCGGTGGCGCGAAGGGTGACGGACCTGCTGGCCCCGCAGGTGCTCGTGATCGCCATGCCGCCTGCCGTCGGCCTGATCGCCCAGGGCTGGCCCGGAGCCGCGTGGGGCCTGGTGGCCTCCGCTCTCTGCGGCGGCGTGCCCGCGGCGGTGATCGCCGTGGGCGTGCGCTCGGGGCGGCTGGACTCCCACCACATCGTCGACCGGGCCCGCCGGACCGGCCCGCTGCTCGCCGCCGTCGCCGCCGTGGTCGTCGCGCTGCTGGTGCTGGCCCTGCTGGGCGCGCCGAGGCTGCTGGTCGCCACCGTGACCGCGATGCTCGCCGCCCTGGCCGTGACGATCCCGGTCACGCTGCGCTGGAAGATCTCCTTCCACGCCGCCGTCTCCGCCGGGACCGTCGTGGTGCTGGCGCACGTGCTGCCCGTCCTGCCCACCCTGGTCGCCGGCGTGGCCGTGGTGGCGCTGGTGTGCTGGGCGCGGGTGCGGCTGGCCCACCACACTCCGGCCCAGGTGGCCGTGGGGGCCGCGGTGGGGGCGCTCATCACCTGGGTCACGCTGGCGGCGTTCGGCATGGAATAGCGCGTAGACGGTGGGGGTTTGCGGGAATATGGATGCCACGAACCGCGGCCGGGTGCGTGTCGAGCGCTCGGCCAAGCGCGTCAGGACCTACCTGGGCGGCCGGGTGGTGGCCGACACCACCCGGGCGCTGCTGGTGTGGGAGGTTCCCTACTATCCGGTCTACTACTTCCCGCTGGAGGACCTCGAGGAGTCGGCGTTGAAGCGGACGGGCACGACCCGGCACTCGCCGAGCAGGGGCGAGGGCGTCGTCTACACGGTGACCTCCGAGGGCGTGGAGGCGCCCGAGGCGGCGCTGGCCTACCCCGAGTCGCCGCTGGAGGCGTTGCGGGGGCATGTGCGCTTCGACTGGGAGGCGATGGACGCCTGGTTCGAGGAGGACGAGGAGGTCTACCACCACCCGCGCGACCCGTACACCCGCGTCGACATCCTGCCGAGCTCGCGTCACGTGCGGGTGGAGGTGGACGGCGTGACGGTGGCGGACTCGCGCAACGCCAGGATCCTCTTCGAGACGGGCCTGCCGGCCCGCTACTACCTGCCGAAGACCGACGTCCGGCTCGACCTGCTGGAACACACCGG
The DNA here is from genome assembly GCF_037044575.1 of Nonomuraea sp. LPB2021202275-12-8. Lineage (NCBI taxonomy): Bacteria > Bacillati > Actinomycetota > Actinomycetes > Streptosporangiales > Streptosporangiaceae > Nonomuraea > Nonomuraea sp. LPB2021202275-12-8. The sequence continues at coordinate 112,923 of NZ_JBAHWD010000002.1, forward strand.
CACCGTCACCCACTGCCCGTACAAGGGCAGCGCCGAATACTGGAAGGTCAACGGGCAGGAGGACCTCGCCTGGTCGTACCGCACCCCGCTGCCCGAGAGCGAGCGGGTGGCCGGCCTGATCGCCTTCTACAACGAGAAGCTCGACATCTACCTCGACGGTGAGCGTGAGGAACGGCCGAAGACGAAGTTCAGCTGAGTTGACAAGCTCGGCCGCCATCTAACACCCTTTCACTATTCAATTAGTGAAAGGGTGTTCTGGTGATCGAGTTCCAGCTGGACCGAGGCTCGGGGGTGTCCACGTACCTCCAGCTCGTCCATCAGGTCAGACAGGCGCTGCGGCTCGGCACGCTGCGGCCGGGCGACAAGCTGCCCACCGCGCGGGAGGTCGTCGAGAGCCTGGCGATCAACCCCAACACCGTGCTCAAGGCCTATCGGGAGCTTGAGCGCGAGGGGCTTGTCGCGGGCAAGCCGGGGCTCGGGACGTTCGTGGAGCGAGGTTTCGCCGGGGGGACGCTGGCCGACCACACCCGGCTGCGGCGCGGGCTCGAGGAGTGGGTGCGGCAGGCCCGGGAGGCCGGGCTGGACGAGGAGGATCTGCGGGCGCTGTTCGGCGCGGTGCTGTCCGACTCCTCCAGAGAGGGCGTCGCATGAGCCCGCCGGTGCTGGAGGCGACCGGGCTGGGGGTGCGTTACCGGCGCGGGTGGGCGTTGCGGGACTGCTCGCTGGCCGTCCCGGCCGGGCGGGTCGCCGCGCTGGTCGGGCCGAACGGGGCGGGCAAGACCACGCTCATGCACGCCGCCGTCGGGCTGCTCGCCCCCGCGAAGGGGAGTGTCGTGGTACGGGGGCAGGTCGCGTTCGTGGCCCAGGACAAGCCGCTTTACGAGTCGTTCACCGTCGCCGAGATGCTCGCCTTCGGACGGCGGACGAACCTGCGGTGGGACGAGCGGGCGGCGCTGGAGCGGCTGGCCGGGCTGGGCATCCCGCTGGAGCGCAAGGTGGGCAGGCTGTCCGGAGGCCAACAGGCGCAGGTGGCGCTGACCATCGCGCTGGCCAGGACCCCCGACCTGCTCGTGCTGGACGAGCCGCTCGCCAACCTGGACCCGGTGGCCAGGCACGACGTGATGCGGGCGATCATGGCGGAGGTGGCGGAGCACGGGCTGAGCGTGCTGCTGTCGTCGCACGTGGTCTCCGATCTGGAGGACACCTGTGACTGGCTCGTCGTGCTGCACGGCGGCCGGCTGCAGGTCAGCGGAGACATCGAGGAGCTGCTGGCCGGGCATCTCGTGCTGACGGGACCGGCGGAGCCGGCCGGCGAGCTGATGGACCGGAGCCACGTCGTCTCCGCGAGCCGCACCGGCAGGCAGGCGAGCCTGCTGGTCAGGGGAGAGCCCGTGCTGGACCCGCGATGGCACGCGCGGCGGCCGGGGCTGGACGAGCTCGTCATGGGCTATCTGCGCAGCCCCGAGTCGGCCGCACTGCCGAGCCTCGCGGGGGTGCGCCGATGATCTGGCTCACCTGGCGCCAGCACCGGGCGCAGATCCTGCTCACCGCCGCCTTCCTGGCCGTGCTCGGGCTGCTGCTGCTCGGCTCCGCGATCGAGGCCGCGCTGTACGTCGCCGGCCACGCCCCGCCCGGCTGCCCGGGTGCCGCGCCCGCGTGCGCGCCGCTGGAGGTGGCGCTGGGGGAGCGGTACGACGCGGTCTACTCGGTGTTCGGCTGGATGCCGCTGGTGCTGCCCGCGCTGGTCGGCGCGTTCTGGGGGGCGCCGCTGCTCGGCAGGGAGTATGAGCGAGGCACGCACCGGCTGGCCTGGACCCAGGCGGTGCCGGTATGGCGCTGGCTGGCGGTCAAGCTGGTCGTGCTCGGCGGCGCCGTGGTCGCCGGAGGGCTGCTGCTGTCGCTGATGATCAGCCTCTGGCGGCCGGTGTTCCGCGCCGGGATCGACTCGTCGTTCGGCAACGTCGGCGTGTTCAACATGGTCGGGGTGGCGCCGGCGGCGTGGTGGCTGTACGCGTTCGCGTTCGGGACCCTGGCCGGGGCCCTGTTCAGGCGCACGCTGCCCGCGATGGCGCTGGTCGTGGCCGGGGTGGCGGTGACCATGTTCACGCTGTTCGCGCTGAGCGACCACTACGCGGCCCCGGAGCGGGTGGTGCTGTCGGGCGCCGTGGAGCTCGGCGATCCGGACGCGCGGCTGGTCAGCGCGACCTGGGTGGACCCGTCGGGCCGCGAGGTCGACAGCCCGGGCGCGGAGGTCTGCCCCCGCCGGGTGGACCCGGGGCGCAGCAGCAGGAACACCGAAGCGTGGCAGGAGTGCCTGTTCGGCAAGGGGTACGGCTACGCCGTCCGCTACCATCCGCCCGCGCGGTTCTGGCGCTTCCAGTGGACCGAGGCGGGCATCCTCCTCCTCGCCTCGACGGTGATGGGCGGGCTGGCCGTGCGGCACACGCTGCGCCGCACGGCCTAGCGGCCGGCTCAGGCGGTGGGGGTCCAGTGCGGGTCGCGGCCGAGGTAGCGCAGGAGCTGCGCCACCTCGTCGTCGCCCGGCTGGGGCTCCAGCGCGTCGGCGTAGGCGAAACCGCGCACGATCTCGGCGGTCTGCCGTGCCACCGGGAGCAGTCCCGCCGCGAGCTCCGGAGTCAACGGCGAGGGCTGACCGGTGGCGACGGCGATGTCCCAGGCGTGCACCGCCGCGTCGAGCGCGCAGGCGCCCGCGCCGAGCGCCGGCGTCATCTTGTTCGGCGGCATCGGGACGGAGACCTCGGCGGCCTGCCTGTCGACGCCCGCCCAGGCCTTGGCCGAGCGCTCGATGGCGTTCTCCACCACGGCCAGGGGCTCGCCCGCCAGTGTGCCCGACGGCGCGAACGGGTTCTCGTCCGGGCCGGGCTCGCCGGTGAGGAAGGCGGCGTAGCCGATCTGGTCCCCCGCCGCGTGCTGGAGCACCTGGGTGACGTTCCACTGCGAGCACGGCGTGGGCCGTCCCCACGCTTCGGCGGGCACGTTGCCGACGGTCGTGCGCAGCGCCTCGTGGGAGGCGTCCAGCAGGTCCCAACCGGTGTTCTGGCTCATGACTGGTGGCTCCTCTTTCGGTGTTCGTCCTCCCGAACTCTATCAGAACGGAATGATTTGTTCCACTCAGGTCAGGAGGCGGGTGAGCACCCGCGTGCCGAACTCCAGCCCCTCCACCGGCACCCGTTCGTCCTTGCCGTGGAACATGCCGAAATAGTCCAGGTCGGGCCGGAGCATGAGCGGCGCGAACCCGTACCCCTCGATGCCGATCCTGGCGAACGACTTGGCGTCCGTGCCGCCGCTCATCACGTACGGCACCGGCCGGGCCATCGGGTCCTCGGCCACGAGCGAGCCGGCCAGCTCGTCGAAGAACGCCGACGGGTACGGCGCGGCGGGGGCGTCCTCGAGGTTGACGAACTCCCGGGTGATCTTCGGGCCGAGCAGCTCGTCGATCGTCTCCAGGAACTCCTCCCGCAGGCCAGGCAGGTAGCGCCCGTCCACGTGCGCCTCGGCCGTCGAGGGCACCACGTTCACCTTGTAACCGGCGTTCAGCATGGTCGGGTTCGCCGAGTTGCGGATCTGGCCCTTGAACAGCAGGCCGAGCGCGCCGAGCCGGGCCGCCTCCTCGTCCAGGCGGTCCAGGTCGACCGGCGAGCCGGTGATCTCCGACAGGCTCCGGATCAGCGCCGCCACGGACGGGGTCAGCCGCACCGGCCACTGGTGGGCGGCCACCCGGGACAGGGCGTGGGCCAGCGTGGCGACCGGGTTGTCGACCGCGGGCCTGGAGCCGTGCCCTGCCACGCCGTGCGCGGTGACCTTCATCCAGGCCGTGCCGCGCTCGCCCACGGCCACCGGGTAGACGCGGTGATCGCCGGAGGCGACGCTGAAGCCGCCTGACTCGCTGATCGCCTCGGTCACGCCGTCGAACAGCTCCCGGTGCTCGGTCACCGCGTGCCGCGAGCCGTAGTCGCCGGTCGCCTCCTCGTCCGCCAGGAACGCCAGCACCACGTCACGCTTGGGCCGCAGGCCACGCGCCCGCATGCCGAGCACGGTGGCCAGCGTCATCGCGCACGAGCCCTTCATGTCGACCGCGCCCCGGCCGTACACGCAGCCGTCGGTGATCTCACCGGAGAACGGGTGCATCCGCCACTCGGCCGGGTCGGCGGGCACCACGTCCAGGTGACCGTGGATCAGCAACGCGTCGGAGGAGTCGCCCTCCATCCTGGCCACCACGGTGGTACGGCGCGGCGCCGACTCGAACACCTCCGGCTCCAGCCCCGCCTCGGCCAGCAACGTGGCCACGTACTCGGCGGCCGGGCGCTCCCCGGAGCCCGGGTTGGTGGTGTCGAACCTGATCAGGTCCGAGCAGATCTCGGCGACGCTCTTCACTTGCTTCCCTCCAGCTTGAGCGGTGCCACCTCGGGCGTCTCGAACCCGAAGATCTTTCCGTAGAAGGCCAGCTCGGCCTCCAGCACCGCCACGATGGTCTCTTCCCTGCGCCAGCCGTGCTGCTCTCCGGGAAAGGTCAGCAAGGCCCACTCCTTGCCGTGCCTGTCCAGCTCGGCGACGAACCGCTCGGCCTGGCCGACGTCCACGATGGCGTCCTCCAGCCCGTGCAGCATGAGGCACGGGCCCGACGCCCGGCCGGCGTTCAGCAGCGGCGAGCGGTCGGTGTAGCGCTCGCGGGTCTCCGGCAGCGGGCCGATGAGGCCGTCCAGGTAACGGGACTCGAAGTCGTGCGTCTCGGCCGCCCAGCTCTCCGGATCGGTGATCGCGTAGTGGGCCACCCCGCCCGCGAACACGTCGCTGTGCACCAGCGCCGCCACCGTCGTCCAGCCGCCGGCGCTGCCGCCCCGGATGGCGATCCGGGCGGCGTCGGCCCGGCCCAGCTCCACCAGCCCGCGCGCCACCTTGGCGGAGTCCTGCACGTCGACCACGCCCCATTGGTGGCGCAGCCGCTCCCGGTAGGCCCTGCCGTAGCCGGTCGAGCCGCCGTAGTTCACCTCGGCCACGCCGATGCCCCTGCTGGTGAAGTAGGCGATCTCCAGGTCGAGCACGACCGGGCTGCTGCCGGTGGGCCCGCCGTGCACGAAGATCACGTACGGCGAGGGGCCCCGGACGCCGGCGGGCGGGTAGAGGTGCGCGTGCACGCCCTCGATCGTCACCGACTCCGGGTCGGGCAGCAGATCGCGCTCCGGCAGCGGCTTCGGCGCCGACACCACCTCGCGCCCGCCGCCCTCCAGGTCCACGAGCATGACTTCGAGAGGCGTGTACGGGGTGGCCGCCACGGCCGCGACCTTGCCGCCGGCCGCCGACACGGTGGAGGCCCAGTAGGTCGCCTCGCCGCCGATCTCCCGCAGGTCGCCGCTCGCGGGGTCCAGGACGCCCAGGCGACGGCGGTCCGCCGTGCCGTACACCACGACCAACCGGTCGCCGGTCACCGCGAGGCAGGCCAGGCCGGGCTTCCACGGCGCGGCGCCGAACTCCGCCTCCATCGGCGTGAGGTTGCGGCCGCGGGCGCCGTCCGTGCCGATCACGTGCACGTTCCACCAGCCGGTCGGGTCCGTGACCGCGTACAGGCTGTCGTCGTCGCGCCACTCGGCCTGCACGACCGACTCCTGCGGCCCGCCCGCGACCACCTCGTACGGGCCCGCGATCCCGTCGGGGCCGAGCGGGGCGACGCAGAGCTCGGTGCCGTCCCACGGCATGGCCGGATGGTTCCAGCCGATCCAGGCCACCTGGGTGCCGCCGGGCGACAGGCGCGGGTTCATCACGAAGTGCTGCGCCTTGACGATCACTCTGACCTCGCCGCCGCCGAGGGGGATCGCCACCAGGTCGCGCACGTCTTCGGTCTCCCGCACGGCCCACACCTCGTCGCGGCCTGGCGGCAGGTAGAGGTCGGCGTAGCGGGCCGGCCCCGCGGGCGTGAGCGGCACCGGGTCACCGGTGTCGACGCGGTAGACGCGCTGGTCGGCCCAGTTCGTGAAGACCAGGCCGCCACCGGGCAGGGGACGCCACGAGCGGCCCCCGTACTCGATCACCCGGTTGCGCGCGTTCCAGCTGGCGGGCAGGGCGTCGACGCGCTCGCCGCCGGGCAGGCGGCGCACCACGCACCGCCTGCCGCCCTCGTGCGGGCGCGGCTCGTCCCACCACACCTCCACACCCTCAGGCGTGGCGACGGCCTCCACCCACTGGGGGCCGCCGTCGGTGCGGGCCACATCGATCGGTCGAATACTCATATCTCACCAATTGCCATTTGACGGGGGCAGGGAAAACTCTGGCGGATGCAGGACGTACACGATGCCGCCGCTGCCTGAACCTCTGAGCCACACATTCTCGAACGCGGCACGCGGATAGACCCTGCGCACCTGCGCGTCGCCCGGCGCGGCGGGGTCGTTGACGAGGATGTCGCCCTCAGCGGTGAAGCCGGTGACGACCATGATGTGCCCGTTGGTGGAGTAGCCGGAGCCCGGCAGCTCGTGCGCCTTGAACGACTGCGAGGTGATCACCGGGATGCCGGCGCGTACCAGCCGCTCCAGCTCGGCCGCCGACCGGAGCCTGGTCACGAAGCCGGCCAGCCCGTACGTCCCCGCGTAGGCGACGTTGAACGGCCAGTTGCCGGTGCCCTGGTAGCTGGTGTCGTAGGTGCCGCGCGCCGCGTGGTCGACCACCGGGCACGGGTCGCCGTCGCCCACCCAGCCGAGCTCGGCGGGCGCGGGGCCACGGCCCCAGAAGGCGAGCACCATGGCGACCGCGGCGGGGCCGCACCAGTTGGCGCCGCCGCCGTCCCACTCCGGATGGTGCCCGGCGTGCTCGTGCTGCGAGTGCGCGGGCACCACCAGCTGGACCGCGCCCGCCGCGGCCGACCCTGCGGTGGAGGCCGCCGGCGCGGCCGGACGCCGCGGCACGGCGGAGGCCATCACGCCCAGGCAGTCCACCCGCGCGCCGACACCGTGCGCCGTGACCCGCACCCGGTAGGCCACCACGGGCCGCCGGGCCACGAACGTGTCCACCGCCACATCGCCGTCCTCGTCGCCCTGCCCGGGCACGGAGGTGCGCGGATGGCCGTGCTCGGACCAGCGGCCCATCACGTACCACTTGGTGCGGGTCCCCGACTCGGTCGTGGCCTGCAGCTCCACCTCGATCCAGGCGCCCGGAGGGGTGTGCGCGGTCCACGAGGCCACGAGCTGCGTCGCGGGGAAGCCGACCGGCTGCTCCTCGCCGGTCCACGCGGCGCCCGGGTCAGGGGGCACGGTGAAGCGGGTGAAGGCGACGCGGGCCAGGTCGACGGTGAGCACCAGGCTCATTGTGGATCGGCCTCACAGCTGGCGCATCGGAGGTTTTACGTACTGCCCCGGAATGTCAGTGGTGATCACTATCGTCCGGGCCATGACTCAAGCGGTGCAGGCGTACTCCTACGCAGGGCCCTCCGTGCTCGCCGACGGCCGGCTCGGGCTGTCCACCTCCGGCGGCACGGCACTGTCGGGCCCTCAGACCCATCCCAGGTTCTTCAGCGGGCTGCTCACCCAGGCCGCTCCGGCCGCCGCGGGCCTGCTGGCCGTGGCGGACGTGGCCCTCACCCGTTATCACCAGCCCCGCCCCGGCTGGACCCGCGACCCGGTCGTCACGTGCGACGGCGGCCGGCTCAGGTTCGAGTCGTTCTCGGCCTGCGGCGGCGTCTACGCCCGGCTCGACGTGGACGCCCTCGACGGCGACGTGCTCGACCGCGGCACCACCAACGTCGACGTCAACGGCCCGCTGCGCGAGTCGCTGGCCAGGGTGGGCGGCCGGGATCCGCTGCACCTCGGCGTGGGCCCGGACGAGCTGACCGTCACCACCCTCGACGGCGCGGTCGTGGAGAAGAAGGTGCCGCTGCCCACCCGCTGGCTGCGCGGCTTCGCCGAGGTGCAGGTGATCGCGGCCGGTTTCGACCTGCGGGCCGAGCTGAAGGGGCCGCAGGCGGTGCGGTTCCTGCGGTCGCTGCCGCGCAAGGCCACCTCCACCGTGTGGGCCATGCCGTCCGGCGGCGACCTGCGCCTGGCCTCCGGGCCCGGGCGCGGCGCGGTGTGCCTGTCCGGCACCGGCCGGGTCACCACGCTGATGCCGCTGCTCAGGTTCGCCAAGGCGCTGCGCGTCTACGGCCCGGCCGCCGGCGCCGGCCACCAGGCCGGCGCGTGGGAGCTGGAGCTGCCCGGGATGCGCTACACGCTGGCCGTCTCGCCCGAGCCGTGGCGCGGCTTCTCCGGCGAGGGCGCGGTCCTGGACCACCTGGCCACCGACGAGGCGGCCGGCGACGCCGACGTGCTCGGCATGCTGCTCAACTTCGAGCCGACCGTGGAGATCGGGCTGCTCGCCGACCGGTCAGGGCTGCCGGTCGAGCGGGTACGCGCCGCGCTCACCCAGCTCGGCACCGCCGGCCGAGTCGGCTACGACCTGCGCGAGGCGTCCCACTTCCACCGGGAGCTGCCCTACGACAGGGACCAGGTGGCGCAGCTCAACCCGCGCCTCACGGCGGCACGCGCGCTCGCCGACTCCGGCGCGGTCCGGCTCGACGGCGACCACGCCCGGGTCACCACCTCCGGCGGAGTCAGGCAGGTGCGGATCGAGCAGGGCACCTGCACGTGCGAGTGGTGGTTCGACCACCGCGGGTCGCGCGGGCCGTGCAAGCACGTGCTCGCCGCCAGGATCGCCGCCCGCCTCGCCGTGGACGTGCCCGCGTGACCCCCTCCCGCGAGGCGACCGGCACGCGGATGGCCGAGGGGCCCGGCGACTTCGCCCCCGAGCGGCTGCCGCCCGCGCCGGAGCCCGCGCCGCTGCCACCGCCGATCGCCGACCCCGCCGACCTGCGGCGGCTGCCCGAGCGATCAGGCTGGCAGGAGCTGGAGCGCTGGCTGGCGGCGTTCGTGCGGTTCCACACCGAAGACCTCGAAGGGCTCCGGGTGGCGCTGAAGGACCTGGCGGACGAGCCGACAGGCCTCCATGACGAGCGCGAATGGCAGCATCCCGGCCAGTGGGCGGAGGCGATGGCCAGGCACGTCGTCACGCCCGGAGAGCGGCCCGGCGCGCCGCGACCGGCGGAGGGCCGGCTGCCCGAAGCGTCGCGGGTGTCCGCGCCGCACTGGCTCCTGCTGCGCCGCCTGGCCGAGCTCCACTCCGCCGTGCGCGGCGGGACGCCGCCGCCCGGCCTGCTGGCCACGCCCACCACCGGCACCGGCGCGCTCGACGCGGCGGAGCTGGTCGCCAGGATCGAGGCTCACGAGCGGGCGGGCGCCGAGGCGATGCCCGCCGACCTGCAACAGGCGCTGCTCCGGCTGCCTCATGAGATCGCGCCCGAAGTGGCGGCGCGCGCCGGGCGGCTGACCTCCGCGGCGGGCGTCACGGTGGCGGGCTGGATGAGCCGCCGGCCGCGCCCGCGGACCCGCGTCGGCTGGTCCCACGGCTCGCGCCTGTATCTCGACGACCGGGAGCCGGGCGCCCCGCACGAGCCCTCCCTCATCCCCGGGATCCGGATCGAGCCCACCGGGCTGGAGCTCGTCGACCGCCTGCTGTCCGACCCGCGGCCGTCACGCTGGCAGGGCGACGGCGACGACCCGGGCGGCTGGCCCGCGATGATGCCGCACGACCGCGAGGCCGTCGCGTCGCACTACCTGCCCCACCTGCTCTGCCGGTGGCACGGGTCGCACGTCCGGATCGCCCACGTCGAGGCCCTGTCACTCGCGGACGGGCCGGCCGGCGAGGGCGTCGCGCTGCTGGTGGCCCACTTCCTGCTGCACCGCGAGTGGCGGCCCGACGACGGGGTGCCGCTGCTCCTCGGCCTGGCCGCCAGGGGCGACCTGCCGGCCGCCGAGGTCGGGCGCCAGCTGGCGCTGCTCCTGAGGCGGACCTGGTTCAAGCCGGTCACGATGCGCGAAACGCTGGAGACCGCGGCCGTCCGGGGCGGTCACGAGCACGTGTGGCGGATCCTGACCGGCTTCCTGCCGGTCTACCTGCCGGGGCCGGGGGAGCGGGCGCACACGGCGCACACCCAGGCGCTGGCGTTCGCCTGCCGGATCGCCCGGTGGAGCGGGGCCAGGGGCGCGCTGCCGTGCGTGGCGGAGATCGCCGGACGCGACGGCACCAGCGGCTTCGTCCGTGAGGCCCGCCGCCTGCACGCGCTGCTGGCCTGAGGACCTCCTGCCCGGGGGAGCGCGGGGGCGCCCCCGGGCAGGGAACCACTACAGATAGAGCCCCGTGTTCTCGCCGCTGGACGACGCCGGGGTGACCGCGCGGCCCGAGCGCAGGGCGTACAGCTCGGCCAGGGTCGCGCCCGAAGGGCCGACACCGTCGGCGGAGCCGAGCCAGGAGACCGCCTCCTCCCTGGTCAGCGCGCTGACTTCAAGCTGTGCCAGGCAGCGGCCCGGGCGCACGACGGCGGGGTGCAGGCGGGCCAGGTCCTCGTTCGTGGTGATCGCCACCATCACGTCGCGGCCCTGGCCGAGCAGGCCGTCCGTCAGGTTCAGCAGGCGCGACAGGCCCTGCCCCGTCTGGGACTTCGCCGACGAGCTGATCAGCTCGTCGCAGTCCTCCAGCACGAGCAGCCGCCAGCGCTGCTTGTCGTCCTCGTCGTTGTCGTAGCCCACCGCCACCTCCATCAGGTAGCCGGGCTCGTCGAACAGGCGCTCAGGGTCGAGCACGCAGTCGACCTGGCACCAGTCCTGCCACTGCTTGGCCAGCGTGCGCAACACCGTCGTCTTGCCGGTGCCGGGAGGACCGTGCAGCAGGATGAGGCGGCCGTTCACATCGGCCGGGGTGACGGCCATCAGGTCGTCGAGCGAGCCGCGCACGCTCGCGGAGTAGTTGCCGCTGATGTTGGGCCAGGGCTGCGCGGTGATCGGCTTCTCCGACCGGGTGCCGCCGTGCGAGCCACGCCACCAGAAGCCCATGTCGACGTGGTCGGTCTCCGGATCCGGCTCCTCCGCCCCCTCCAGGCTCTCCTTGAGCACCGAGCGGGCCAGCTCCTCGCTGATCGCCGTGACGCTGACCGTCGCCGCGCGGTTGCGGTGCCGGATGACGCGCAGGGTCCAGCCGTCGCCGCAGATCAGCCGCGACTCCGAGCCGTCCTCGATCTGCGCGGTCCGCACGACGCGGCCGTGCGCGGGACGCAGCGGCGCCTCCGGGCGGACCCGCTCCAGGCTGGCGAGGCGGGACCAGGGCTGCACGCCGGTGGCGAACGGCGACAGCGCCAGCGCGTCGATGACGTCGATGGCGGAGTCGGAGTCGTCGATCCAGATGTTCATCGGGAGCTCGGCGGACTCCTGGCCGGGGAACGGCACCTCCCTAATCACAGACATTCTCCAATGATCACAGTTGGCTGGGCATGGTGTCGAAGGATTTGCGGGATCAGCCTGACTTGGTCAGCTCTCCTTCGCTGGTCCCGCCGAACATGGTCAGCTCGTACTCGGCCCGGCCCTCGTCCTTGCGCTCGAGGGAGACCCGGATGCCTCCCGCGCTGTCGAGGACGGCACACAGGCCGCCGAGGCCGGTCAGGTCGAAGGACAGCGTGGAGCCGCTCACCCTGGTCAGCGTAAGCGTGCCCTTCGAGCAGCCGGGGTCCTCACCGGGGGATTCCCACACGCCCGTGCCCGCGCCCTGCCGCAGAGTGATCGTCACGGCCTCGTCCTTGAACTCCTTGTCCATCATCTTGCCGTCAGCCTTGCCCGACCAGGTGCCGGCGAACGCCGCCGGGACCTTGAGCCCGCCCGCGGCCGCGCTCTCCTTCGAGGTCGGCACCTGCGCCGGGCTGGTCTCGGGGCTGGTCTCGGGGCTGGTCTCCGGGCTGGTCTCCGTGGCGGGCGTCTGCGGAGGAGAGGACGCCGTGCCCGTGCCCGTGCCCGCGCCTGTGGTCGGCGTGGGAGGGGCCGTGGTGGATCGCGTGGACAGGAGGGAGGGGGTGCCGTTCAGCCAGAGCAGGGCGCCGCCGCCCACCAACAGCACCACCACCACGGCCAGCGAGCCGATCAGCACGCCACGGGAACGCCGCCGCGGCACGCCCGTGGTGTGCGCCGGGCCCGGCGGGCCGGTGTGGTGGGCGTCGCCGGAAGCCGTTCCCGGATGCGGCACGCCGCCGGGAGTGGAGAGCCCCGAGGGCTGGGAGGAGGCGCCGTTCGGGCCGGTGGGCCGCGGAGGGCCTCCTGCGGGTGAGGACCCCGCCCGGGGCGGGGTGTTCGGGCCGACCAGGATGCCCATCAGGTCCCTGGCCGTGGGGCGGCGTGAGGGGTCCTTGGTCAGGCAGTCGGCCAGCACCGCGCGCAGCCGCGGCGGCATCGGCGACAGGTCGGGATCGGAGTGGAGCACCCGGTGCAGCACCGCGGGGACCGTGTCCGCGCCGAACGGGCTGATCCCCGTCGCCGCGAACACCATCGTCGCCGCCCACGCGAACACGTCCGAGGCCGGAGAGGCGGGCGTCCCGCTGATCTGCTCGGGAGACAGGTAGGCCGGCGTGCCGATCAGCCCGGAGGTCATCGTCGCCGCTCCCTCGGCCCTGGCGATGCCGAAGTCCACCACGCGCGGGCCGTCGGGCCCGAGCAGCACGTTTCCGGGCTTGAAGTCGCGGTGCACGATCCCCGCCGCGTGGATGGCCGCCAGCGCCGTGGCGGTGCCGACCATCACCCGCTCCAGCTCGCCGCCCGCCAGCGGGCCGCGGTCGCGCACCCGGTGGGCCAGCGAAGGACCGTCGATGAACTCGCTGATCACGTACGGGCGCGGCCCGTCGGTCGAGGCGTGCAGCACCCGCGCCGTACAGAAGGACGCGATGCTCTCCAGCGCTTCGAGCTCCCGCGCCAGCCGGGCACGGGTCTCGCGGTCGCCGGTGCTCAGCAGCTTGATCGCGACCGGCTCGCCGGCCTGCGTGTGCGCGAGGTAGACCACGCCCTGCCCGCCCTCGCCGAGACGTCCGGCCAGGCGGTGGCCGCCCAGCGCGGCCGGGTCGTCCGGTGTCAGAGGGGTCACCATGGCGGCTACGTTATCGGTCTTCATGCGGCGGGACAGATAGGTCGATACCTTGTCTAGTTGATCAAATTGCTTCATTTTGGAGGTATCGGGGTGGCTGGGGTTACGTTCCGCGAGCGCATGCGGTACTGGTTCGACAACACGATGTCCCGAGGGACCACCTCTCTGGTCGGCTGGCTGGCCGTCGTGTCGGTGGGGCTCATCGTGGTGGTCGCCGGGCTCACGCTCTGGCTCGCTCCCGGCGAGCCGGAGGGGACCGGCGGGCCGGGGCACGTGCTCTGGGTCACGCTCATGCACGCGCTCTCCCCCGGCAAGGTCGCCAGCGACGACGGCTCCGCGGCCTACCTGGGGGTGATGCTCGCCGGGTCGCTCGGCGGCCTCTTCGTCGTCAGCATGCTCGTCGGCCTGCTGTCCAACGGGCTGAAGGAGAAGGTCGACCGGCTGCGCAGAGGGCGATCCCAGATTGCCGAGACCGGTCACACGGTGGTGCTGGGCTGGTCCGACCAGGTGTTCACGATCGTGGCCGAGCTGGCGAAGGCGCACGCCAGCCAGTCCAGAGCGGTGGTCGCCGTGCTGGCGGAGCGCGACAAACTCGCCATGGAGGAGGAGATCCGCGAGCACGTCGGCGACCTGGGCAGGACCCGCCTGGTCTGCCGCACCGGGTCGGCCACACAGCCGCACGACCTCGCGCTCCTGAACCTCGCAGCCGCCAGGTCCATCGTCGTGCTGTCGCCCGAGGGCGAGGATCCCGACGCGCACGTCATCAAGATCCTCCTCGCGCTGGCCAAGCGCGACGGCGTGCACCCGCCGGTGGTGGCGGCCATCGCCGCCACCCGCAACCTCGCCGCCGCCCGCCTGGCCGGGGGCGCGGACGTGCACCTGGTCGACTCCGACGAGACCGCCTCCAAACTCATCGTGCAGTCCTCCCGGCAGTCGGGCATGTCCGTGGTCTGCATGGACCTGCTGAACTTCGACGACGACGAGATCTACCTGCGCGCCGGCGCCGAGGTGGCCGGGCACACCTACGGCGAGGCGCTGCACGCCTACGAGACCGCCACTGTCATCGGCCTGCGCAGGCCGTCGGGCGTCGTGCTCAACCCGCCCATGGACACCACCGTCACCGGCGACGACCAGGTCATCGTCATCGCCCACGACGACTCGCGGATCCACCTCGCCGAGAAGGCCGCCGCCGTGGACGAGGACGCGATCGCCGCCGCGACGGTCGCCGGCCCCATGCCGGAGCGCACGCTGCTGCTCAACTGGAACAGCCGGGCCGCCCAGATCGTCCGCTACCTGGACGGCTACGTCGCCCCCGGCTCGGTGCTGGAGATCGCCGCCGACCACCCCAAGGCCGGGACCGGCCTCGACGGCCTGCGTCACCTCACCGTCAACGTCAAGGACTGCGACACCACCGACAGGTACGCGCTCGAAGCGCTCGGCATCGGCCTCTACCAGCACGTCATCGTGCTGTCAGACGACCGGTTCACGCCGCACCACGCCGACACCCGCACGCTCATGACGCTGCTGCAACTGCGCGACATGCAGAGCGTCCTGGGCGAGCACTACTCGATCGTCAGCGAGATGCACGACGAGAACAACCGCGCCCTGGCCGAGGTCACCGAGGCCGACGACATCGTCATCAGCGACACCGTGATCGGCCTGCTGCTCGCCCAGCTCGCCACGAACCGGCACCTGGAGGACGTCTTCCGCGTCCTCTTCGACTCCCGCGGCTCGGAGATCTATCCCCGCCCCGCCGCCTCCTACGTCATCACGGGCACGCCGATCGCCTTCTCCACGGTCGTCGAGGCCGCCCGGCGCAGGGGCGAGACCGCGATCGGCTACCGCGACGCCTCCGGCCTCAACACGCCACCGCACTACGGCATCGTGCTCAACCCCTCGAAGAGGGAGCCGCTCACCCTGACCGAGCGGGACTCCGTCATCGTGCTCGCCGAGGGATAGCGTTCGGTCGTGAGGACCATCGACTGGGTGGACGGCGCCGTCGAGCTCGTCGACCAGACCAGATTGCCCGGCGAGTGCGTGATGCTGCGCCTGCACACCGTGGACGAGCTCGTCGACGCTATCCGGCGGCTGGCCGTGCGCGGCGCGCCCGCGCTGGGCGTGGCCGGAGCGCTCGGCGTGGTGCTCGCGGGGGACGACCGCGACGCCATCGCCAGGTTGCGGGCCGCCAGGCCGACCGCCGTCAACCTGGCCTGGGGCGTCGACCAGGCCGCCGCTTGCCTCGGCGAGGGCCCCCGGGCCGTGCTGGAGGCGGCGCTGCGGATCAGGGACGACGACATCGCCGCCTGCCATGCCATGGGCGAGCGCGGCGCGGACCTGCTCCAGGGCGACCGGCTGCGGATCATGACCGTGTGCAACACCGGCGGGCTCGCCGCCGTCGAGCGGGGCACCGCGCTCGGCGTCGTGCAGACGCTGCACGAGCGCGGGCGGCTGGCCGAGGTGCTGGCGCTCGAGACCCGCCCGCTCCTGCAGGGGGCCAGGCTCACCACCTGGGAGCTCGCCAGGATGGGGGCGCCGCACCGGCTCATCACCGACTCCGCGGGCCCGTACCTGCTGTCCAGGGGAGGTGTGGACGCGGTGCTCATCGGCGCGGACCGGATCGCCGCCAACGGCGACACCGCCAACAAGATCGGCTCGTACGCGCTCGCGCTCGGCGCCCGGCGGGCCGGGGTGCCGTTCATCGTGGTCGCGCCGGAGACCACGATCGACCCGGCGACCCCGTCGGGCGAGGACATCGAGATCGAGGACAGGGGAGCCGACGAGGTCGTCGCCTTCGCGGGCACGAGAGTGGCTCCTGAAGGCACGAAGGCGGCCAATCCGGCGTTCGACGTGACACCACACGATCTGATCACCGCCATCGTGACGGACAAGCGCATCATCCGGCCGTAGACCAAAAAAGCCTGATCTCCGGACCTGTCCGCGCATCCCGCGTTACGCTCGGTTGTCATAATCCCGACGTTGCGGAGCACAGTATGGCCATTGACCTTGTGATAAGGCGCGATTGGGATGCGCGGTCACCGCGTGGCGACTACACACAGCTCGATTCCACCAAAGGGGTGAAAATCCACTACACCGGCGGGAGGGTGGATCCGGGCATCGTCGCCGACCATGCCGGGTGCGTCAAACTTGTGCAATCCATTCAGGGCCATCACATGAACGGCAATGGCTGGATCGATATTGGCTATTCATTTGTGGCATGTCCGCATAAGAAGGTCTTCGAGGGGCGGGGGTTGCACCACTTACCTGCCGCCAACGGGTCCGGGCTCAACGCCGGGCACTACGCCGTGCTCGGCCTGGTCGGCAACTCCGGCCTGGTGCAGCCGCCCGACCCGATGCTGCACGCCATCCTCGACGCCGTCGACCACGTACGCGCCAACGGGCGCGCCGGCAAGGAGATCAAGGGGCATCGGGACGGGTTCTCGACCGACTGCCCCGGCGAGCCGCTGTACTCGTGGCTCAGGCGGGGAGCGCCCCGCCCTGGCACCGACGGCGGTGACGACACGCCGCCGTCGGTGCCGCCGTTCCCCGGCCGGCTGCTGAAATACCCGCCCGTGATGCGCGGCGAGGACGTGCGCACCTGGCAGACGCAGATGGCCGCCCGCGGATGGGAGATCGACGCCGACGGCGCCTACGGCAGCCGATCGCGTGAGGTGTGCCGCGACTTCCAGCGCGAGCGGGGCGTCGACGACGACGGCGTCGTGGGACCGGTCACCTGGCGACTCGCATGGGAGGCTCCCGCCCGGTAGACCCCTGTTCATACGACTGTCCCGGTTGCGCTTAATATCCGAACATGAAGCTGGCAGCGGGATTTCCCTCCACCACCCGTGACGACTGGCGGCGGCTGGCGCTCGCGGTGCTGCGCAAGTCCGGGGTCGAGGCCGCCACGCCGGAAGAGGCGCTGGCCAGCGTGACCTACGACGGGGTGACCGTCCAGCCGCTCTACGATGCCGGCGACCTGCCTCAGTCCGCCCGGCGGGAGACGCGCACCGCCACCGGGTGGGACGTCCGGCAACGGCACGCCGTGGCGGACCCCGAGGCGGTGCTGGCCGACCTGGAGAACGGGGTCACCTCGCTCTGGCTGGTGGCCGGAGACGGCGCGATCCCGGTCGAGGAACTGCCCGGGGTCCTGAAGGACGTCTACCTCGACCTCGTGCCGATCACGCTGGAGGCCGGCGCCCGGACCGCGGAGGCCGCCGGCGCCCTGCTCGCCCTGGCCGCCGCCCAGGGCGTCACGCCGAGCGGCAACCTCGGCGCTCCCGCCGGAGAGCCGGTGGCGGCCGAGCTCGCCGCCCGGTGCGTGGCCGAGTTCCCGCAACTGCGGGCCGTCACCGTCGACGCCACCCCCTACCACGACGCGGGCGGCGGCGACGCCGAGGAGCTGGGGTGCTCGATCGCCCTCGGGGTCGCCGGGCTGCGCACGCTCACCGGCGGCGGGCTCACGGCCGAGCAGGCGTTCGGCCAGCTCGACTTCCGCTACGCGGCCACCGACGACCAGTTCGCCACCGTCGCCAAGCTGCGTGCCGCCAGGAAGCTGTGGGCCAGGGTGGCCGAGGTGTGCGGCGTCCGGAGCCCGCAGCGCCAGCACGTGGTGACCAGCTCGGCCATGATGACCGCCCGCGACCCGTGGGTGAACATGCTCCGCACCACCCTGGCCTGCTTCGCCGCCGGGGTGGGCGGCGCCGACGCGGTCACCGTCCAGCCGTTCGACGCCGCGCTGCGGACGCCGGACGCGTTCTCCCGGCGGATCGCCCGCAACACGCAGTCGCTGCTGCTGGAGGAGGCGGGCGCCGGCCGGGTGATCGACCCCGCGGGCGGCTCCTGGTACGTCGAGCGGCGCACGGCCGACCTGGCGGAGCGTGCCTGGGCGTGGTTCCAGGAAATCGAGGCGGCGGGCGGCGTCGAGGCGGCCGCCGAGCTGGTGTCCGCCCGCGTGGCCGCCACTCGGGCCCGCCGCGCCGACGACATCGCCCACCGCCGCCTGCCCATCACCGGCGTCAGCGAGTTCCCCGACATCGACGAGAAGCCCCTGCGCGTCCAGCCCGCGGCGGCGGGGCAGGACGCCGTCGGCGCCGTCGTCGACCCGGCGACCTTCCCCGGTGGGCCGGGGATCCGCTACGCGCGGGAGTTCGAGGAGCTGCGCGACCTCGCCGACGCGCAGCCCGAGCGGCCCAAGGTGTTCCTGGCCACGATCGGCCCGGTCGCCGCGCACACCGCCCGGGCCGCGTTCGCCGCGAACCTGTTCCAGGCGGGCGGGCTCGCCACCGAGACCGCCGGGCCCGGCACCGACCCCGAGCAGATCGCCACCGCCTTCGCCATCAGCGGCGCGGCCGTCGCCTGCCTGTGCTCCAGCGACAGGCTGTACGGCGAGCACGCGCAGGCGGTGGCCGCCGCGCTGAAACGGTCCGGGGCGCGCAGGGTCTGGCTGGCGGGGAAGGGAACCTATGAGAGCGTCGACGGCTGTCTGTTCGCCGGCTGCGACGCGCTCGACGTACTCCGCACGACCTTCCGCGACCTGGAGGTGACGCGATGATCCCCGACTTCTCCGGCATCCCGCTCGACGACGATGCCCGGACGGGCGCGGCGCCGCCCGCGAGCGACCAGGACGCCGCCGGCGCCGCGGCGCGGGACGGGCAGGTGTGGGAGACGCCCGAAGGGATCGCGGTCCAGCCGCTCTACACCGGCCGGGATCTGCGAGGGCTGGACTTCCTCGAGACCTACCCCGGCGCCGCCCCCTACCTGCGGGGCCCGTACCCCACCATGTACGTGAACCAGCCGTGGACCATCCGCCAGTACGCGGGCTTCTCCACGGCCGAGGACTCCAACGCCTTCTACCGGCGCAACCTGGCGGCCGGGCAGAAGGGGCTGTCGGTGGCCTTCGACCTGGCGACGCACCGGGGCTACGACTCCGACCACCCCCGGGTCGCGGGCGACGTCGGCATGGCCGGGGTGGCGATCGACTCCATCTACGACATGCGGCAGCTGTTCGACGGGATCCCGCTGGACCGGATGTCGGTGTCGATGACCATGAACGGGGCGGTGCTCCCGGTCCTGGCTCTCTACATCGTCGCGGCCGAGGAGCAGGGGGTGGCGCCCGAGCAGCTCGCCGGGACCATCCAGAACGACATCCTCAAAGAATTCATGGTACGGAACACGTACATCTATCCGCCGACGCCGTCCATGCGGATAATTTCGGATATTTTCGCTTATGCGAGTGAAAAAATGCCGAAATTCAACTCTATTAGCATTTCTGGGTACCATATTCAGGAGGCCGGAGCCACCTGCGACCTGGAGCTCGCCTACACCCTCGCCGACGGGGTCGAATATCTGCGGGCGGGCATCGCGGCCGGAATGGACGTGGACCGGTTCGCGCCGCGGCTCTCCTTCTTCTGGTGCATCGGCATGAATTTCTTCATGGAGGTCGCCAAGCTGAGGGCCGCCCGGCTGCTGTGGGCCAAGCTGGTGTCCGGGTTCGAGGCGAAGAATCCGAAGTCGCTGAGCCTGCGGACCCACTGCCAGACCTCGGGCTGGTCGCTCACCGCCCAGGACGTGTTCAACAACGTCGCCCGCACCTGTGTCGAGGCCATGGCCGCCACCCAGGGGCACACCCAGTCGCTGCACACCAACGCCCTGGACGAGGCGCTCGCGCTGCCGACCGACTTCTCCGCCCGCATCGCCCGCAACACCCAGCTCCTGCTGCAGCAGGAGTCCGGCACCACCCAGGTGATCGACCCGTGGGGCGGCTCCTACTACGTCGAACGCCTCACCCACGACCTGGCCGAACGCGCCTGGGCGCACATCCAGGAGGTCGAGGAGGCGGGCGGCATGGCCAAGGCCATCGAGGCGGGCCTGCCCAAGCTCCGCATCGAGGAGGCCGCGGCCCGCACCCAGGCCCGCATCGACTCGGGCCGCCAGCCGGTCATCGGCGTCAACAAGTACCTCCCGGACGCCGACGAGCCCATCGAGGTGCTCAAGGTCGACAACAGCGCGGTGCGCGCCCAGCAGCTCGACAAGCTGCGCAGGCTGAGGGCCGAGCGCGACGAGGACGCCGTCGGCCGGGCGCTGGACGCGCTCACCAAGGCCGCCGACGACCCCTCACCCGGCCTGGACGGCAACCTGCTCAAGCTGTCCGTCGACGCCGCCCGCGCCAAGGCCACCGTGGGCGAGATCTCCACCGCGCTGGAGCGGGTGTTCGGCCGCCACGCCGAGCCGGTCCGTACCATTTCGGGGGTGTACCGCGACGAGGCCGGACCGGCCGGCGACATCGAGCGGGCGCGCCAGGCGTGCGCGGACTTCGAGCGCGCCGAGGGCCGCCGCCCGCGCATCCTGGTCGCCAAGATGGGCCAGGACGGCCACGACCGGGGACAGAAGGTGATCGCCACCGCCTTCGCCGACCTGGGCTTCGACGTGGACGTCGGCCCGCTGTTCCAGACTCCGGAGGAGGTGGCCAGGCAGGCGGTCGAGGCCGACGTGCACATCGTCGGCGTCTCCACGCTGGCCGCCGGTCACCTCACGCTGGTGCCGGCGCTCAAGCGGGCGCTCGCCGACCTGGACGCAGCGGAGGTGATGATCGTGGTGGGCGGCGTCATCCCGCCGGACGACTTCGCCGAGCTGCGCGCCGCCGGAGCCGCCGCGATCTTCCCGCCGGGCACGGTGATCGCCACCGCCGCCCTGGAGCTGCTGGCCGAGCTGCGGGCCCGTCAGTAGTAGTCGTCGCAGATGGTGAACGTGACCTTGCGCTCGACCCGCTGCGGCGACTCGAACCTGAGGATCACGGTGTTGCCGCCCGGCTTGTCGAGTGTGCCGTAGGAGTTCTGCAGCATCCTCTTCTCGGTGCTGAGATAGGTGGTGCTGCGCCCCTGGTCCTGGCCGTTCACGATCCACCTGTAGGTCGCCTTGGCGCCCTCGGTGCCGGCGATCATGGCGTAGACCTCGTTGAGGCGGGGATAGCAGCCGCTCGCCTTCTTCGGCCGATGGACGGTCAACGTCGCGGAGGTGATCCTGCCGCCGGAAGCCTTGGTGACGGTCGGCCGGGCTTTCGTCGTGGCGGGTTTCGACGTGCCGGCTTCCGTCGTGGCCGTCGTGGGAGGCGCCGACGTTCTGGTGGTGGTCGGCGTCCTGGTGGGGGTCGGCTTGGCGGAGCGCTTCGGCGCCGGGCTCGTCCCGGGGGTGGCCTTCTTCGTTCCGGTGGGCGTGCCGCCCGCGACGGTCCGCGACGGCGGTCCCGCGGCCAGGTCGTCCGGCTCCGCGCCGGCCACCATGGGCGGGAGCCAGAACACGGCTGAGGCGAGCGCCGCGACGGACACCGCCGCGGCGGCGCCCGCCAGCAGCAGGTTCCGCCGCTTCCGGCCGGGGACCGCGCCGCCGTGTCCAGGCCCGGGTGCCCGTCCCCGCCTGCCGCTCACCGTGCCGTCCGCCGCGCCTGCCGGCAGCGGCGCGGCGGGGCCGCCGATGAGCCGCAGGAGCACGTCCTGCATCGCCGGGCGGCGGGCCGGGTCCTTGGCCAGGCAGGCGTACACGATCGCGCGCAGCGGCTCCGGCAGGTCCCCCAGGTACGGCTCGCCGTTCAGGATGCGGCTGATCACGGCGGGCAGCGAGTCGTTGCCGAACGGCGGCGTGCCCGTCGAGGCGAACACCATGACCGAGCCCCAGGCGAACACGTCCACCGCCGGCCCGAGCGCGGCCCCCGCGAGCTGCTCGGGCGACATGTAGGCGGGCGTGCCGACGATGCTGCTGGTCACCGTCAGGGAGGCGTCGGTGGCGCGGGCGATGCCGAAGTCGATCACGCGCGGCCCGTCGTGGCCGAGCAGCACGTTGGCGGGCTTGAAGTCGCGGTGCACGACGCCGGCCCGGTGGATCGCGGCCAGCGCCGTGGCGGTGGCGACCGCCAGCCGCTGCAGGTCGGCGCCGGTGTGCCGGCCGGCCTGGTGGAGCGACGGCCCGTCCACGTACTCCGTCACGATGTACGGGCGCCCGCCCAGCGAGGCGTCGAGCACCTGGGCGATGCAGAACGGCTCCACCCGCCGCGCGGCCGCGATCTCCTTGGCGAACCTGCCGTCACCGGCCAGCCCGTCCTGCAGCACCTTGACGGCGACCGGCGTGCCGTCGCCCGCCTGCGCGAGGTAGACGACGCCCTGGCCGCCCTCGCCCAGCCGCCCGATGATCCGGTACGGTCCCACGGCCGCCGGATCGTCGGGGCGCAGCGGGGCGGCGCGGGGCATCAGTACGTCTCCCGCTCGCAGAACACCATGGAGACGGACCGCTGCGCGGACACGGGCGAGGTGATGCGGAGGGTGGCGACATGCCTGCCGCCGTCGGCCTGCAGCTCGTGCGGGGGCCGGACCTGTTCGGTGTCGTTGACGATGAGGGCGGATCCGCTGTCCACGCTCTTGCCGTCGAAGTACCACGTGTAGCGGAACGGCACGGTCGCCGAGCCGGTGCGCTCCACCACGGCGTGCACCGCGACGCTCCCGCCGGCGTAGCAGCCGGGATCGACGTGCCAGCTGCCGACCGTGCGCACGTACAGCAGCCTGAGGCCCCCGGATGGGCGGGTCGTGGCGGGGCGCGGGGTCGTGGCGGTGGCGCGCGGAGTGGTGGCGTCACCGGTCGGACGGCCGGTGGTACCGGTGGAGCCGGTGGAACCGGTGGTGGGTCTCTGGCCCGTTGGTCTGGGCTTGCGGGTCCGATTGGGCGGTGGCGTGGCGGTCGCGGCCGGAGTCGTGCCCGTCGTGACGACGGCCAGGTTCGTGGCCTTCGGCGTGGGCGTCGACGGCGTCAGCCAGACGATCGTGCCCGCCAGCGCGAGCGCCGTCACGCCGGACACCGCCGCGATCACCGCCGTCCTGCCGCGCCGCCGCCCCTGGGACGGCCGTGTCGCCGGGCCGCCGCCACCCTGCGCGAACGGACCCGGTCCGGCCGCGGCCGAGGCGGCTTCGTGCTGCGACGCCGGCGCGTGCTGGCCGCCGAGGAGCCGGAGCAGCACGTCCTGCATCGTGGGACGGTGAGCCTGGTCCTTGGCCAGGCACGCGAGCACCACGTCGCGCAGCGGCCGCGGCAGCTCGCCGAGCTGCGGCTCGTTGTGCAGGATGCGGTTGATCACCGCGGGCAGCGAGTCGTCGCCGAACGGCGGCACTCCCGACGCCGCGAACACGATCACCGAAGCCCACGCGAACACGTCCGACGGCGGCCCCACCCGCTGCCCGGCGAGCTGCTCCGGCGCCATGTAGGCGGGGGTGCCGACGATGCTGCTGGTGGCGGAGACGCCGGAGTCGAGCGCGCGGGCGATGCCGAAGTCGATGACGCGCGGCCCACCGGGCCCGAGCAGCACGTTGGCCGGTTTGAAGTCCCGGTGCACGACGCCCGCCTGGTGGATCGCGGCCAGCGCGGTGGCCGTCGCGACCGCCAGCCGCTGCAGCTCGGTCCCTGTGTGCCGGCCGGCCTGCTGGAGCGACGGCCCGTCCACGTACTCGGTGACGATGTACGGCCTGCCGCCGGTGGAGGCGTCGAGGACCTGGGCGATGCAGAACGGCTCCACCCGCCGCGCGGCGGCGATCTCCTGGGCGAAGCGGTCGTCGCCGGTCAGGCCGTCGCGCAGCACCTTGATCGCGACCGGCGCGCCGTTGCGGGCCTGCCCGAGGTAGACGACGCCCTGGCCGCCCGCGCCCAGCCGTCCCACCAGGCGGTACGGTCCCACCGCCGCCGGGTCACCCTCGCGTAGGGGTTCGACATGGGGCATGAGGGGAGTGACTCCTGTGACGGATGAGATCGAATCCGTAGCACCATAGCGGCAAATTTCGGCATTCGTCGGGAGTTAGGCTCATGGAACTCTAGAAACAGGATCGGAGCAGGCGGAAGACAAGGAGGCGGGGGTGCGGTCGCTGGAGGACTACGTCCAGGGCGTCAAGGCGGGCTCGCGCACGTGGATCGCCCGAGCGATCACGCTCGTCGAGTCCACCAGACCCGATCACATGGCACTGGCGCAACGGCTGCTCGTCGAGCTGACCCCGATCGCGGGCCAGGCCACGCGGGTGGGCGTCTCCGGCGTGCCCGGCGTCGGCAAGTCCACCTTCGTCGACGCGCTCGGCACGCTGCTGACCGGCCGGGGCCACAAGGTCGCCGTGCTGGCCGTGGACCCTTCCTCCACCAGGACGGGCGGCAGCATCCTCGGCGACAAGACCCGCATGGCCCGCCTGTCCACCGACCCCGCCGCGTTCATCCGTCCCTCACCCAGCTCCGGCACCCTCGGCGGCGTCACCAAGGCGACCAGGGAGGCGATGGTCGTGGTGGAGGCGGCCGGGTTCGACGTGGTGCTGGTCGAGACCGTCGGCGTCGGCCAGTCCGAGACCGCCGTCGCCGACATGGTGGACACGTTCCTGCTGCTGACGCTCGCCCGCACGGGAGACCAGCTCCAGGGCATCAAGAAGGGCGTGCTGGAGCTGGCGGACGTCATCGCGGTCAACAAGGCCGACGGCGAGCACGCGCTCGCGGCCAGGAAGGCGGCGCGCGAGCTGGCCGGGGCGCTGCGCATGCTGCGCTCCGACACGTCCGCGCCTCCGGTGCTCACCTGCAGCGCGCTCACCGGCGACGGGCTGGAGGAGCTGTGGCGGCAGGTCCTCGCCCACAAGCAGGGCCTCGACCTGGCCGCCAAGCGACGCCTGCAGCAGGTGCGGTGGACCTGGACGATGGTCCGCGACCGCCTGCTCGCCGAGCTGCGCGACGACCCGGCGGTGGCGGCGATCAGCGACGAGGTGGAGCGCGAGGTGCTGGCCGGCACCCTGCCCCCGTCCCTGGCGGCGGACCGGCTGCTGTCGGCCTTCAAGCGAGCCTGATCCGGCCTGCCCTGCCCGGTTATACGAACGATCGGTCGGTCTTATATAGTCGGCCGCATGGCAGGGAACAGAAGGGACGGCCGGCTGCTCCGGGGTGAGCGCAGCCGGGAGGCGATCCTGGGGCAGGCGGTGTCGCTGGCCTCGGTGCACGGGCTGGGCGGGCTCAGCCTGGGCCGGTTGGCCGAGGCGGCGGGCGTGAGCAAGTCCGGATTTTTCGCACATTGGCGAGACAAGGAGCAGCTCCAGCTCGACGCCGTCGAGTGGGCGAGGCTGCAGTGGATCGAGCACATCGTGCAGCCCGCCCTGCAGGCTCCCGCGGGAGTCCGGCGGGTGCTGGCGCTGCACGAGGCCCGGCTGCGGTTCTACGCCGACGAGGTGCTGCCGGGCGGCTGCTTCTTCTTCGTGGCCCAGGTCGAGTTCGACGACCGGCCGGGGCCCGTCCGCGACCGGATCGCCAAGGCGCTGGCCGGCTGGGTGGGGTTCATCGAGCAGGTCGTGGAGGAGGCGGTGGCGCTGGGTGAGCTGTCCGCCGACACCGACCCGGGGCAGCTCGCCTACGAGATCGACGCCCTGGGCGAGGCCGCCGTCACCCACGCCCGGCTGCTCGATCGCGACGCCGCCTACCGGCGCGCCCACCGCGCGGTGCTCCAGCGTCTGCGCGCCCTGGCCACCGACCCCGCACTGCTCCCGGAGGACCCGTCGTGACCGAGATCCGCACCGTCCAGATCCACTTCGACGACCTGGACGCGATGGGCCTGCTGCACAACTCGCGCTACGCGCTGCTCGTCGAGCGCGCGGTCTCGGCCTTCTGGGCCGACCAGGGGTGGACCTTCGACCCCGCGACCTCCCGGTTCAAGGACGTCTACCTGGCGGTCCGCGAGTTCAAGATCACCTACAACGTGCCCATCATGGGGGCGGGGGAGGTGCTCGTGGAGTTCTGGATGGACCGGATGGGCCGCACCAGCGGGGTGTACGGGTTCCGGGTGCTGTCGGCGGACCGGTCGGTCGTCCACGCCGACGGCTATCGGGTGAACGTCAACCTCGACCCCGCCACCCTGCGCCCGGCTCCCTTCAGCCCCGAGATCCGCGAAGCCGCCACGCCGCTCCTGGGCGCCCCCGCCTGAGGCGCGGCACGGTCTCTGGCCGTTCGTGTTAGATTTTGGCCGTGCGGCCAGAAATCAAGCCAAGCGGTCAGAAGGGCCGATCCTTCATCGAGGAGGCGCGGCGCGCGCAGATCATCGCCGCCGCCATCGAGGTGATCGCCGACCTCGGGTTCGCCCGCGCGTCGCTGGCCCGGATCGCCGAGCGCGCCGGGATCAGCAAGGGCGTCATCTCCTACCACTTCACCGGCAAGAACGAGCTGATGGAGGAGGTGGTCAACCAGGTCTACACGTCGATCGCCGACCACGTGATCGTCAGGATGGACGGGGTCGGCACGGCCACCGGCCTGCTCCGGACGCACATCCTGTCCGTCACTGAGCACATGCGCGGCAACCGCACGCAGCTCAAGGCGCTCGGCGAGATCTTCTCCAACCTGCGCACCGACGACGGGCAGCCCCGCTACGGCATCCACACCAACGAGGAGCTCTACCGGTCGCTGGAAGCGATCTACCGCCTCGGCCAGGAGAGTGGCGAGTTCCGCCGGTTCGACGTCCGCGTGATGGCCATCACCCACTCGTCCGCCATCGACAACATGTTCGCCTACTGGATCGTCCACCCCGACCACGACCTCGACGCGCACGCCAGGGAGCTGGCGGACCTGTTCGAAAGGGCCGTCTCATGAAGACCGAGCCGAGGGCCGCCACCAGGCTCTTCGCCATCGACAACCTGCGGGTGACGCTGACCGTGCTGGTCGTCGTCCACCACGTCGCCCTCACCTACGGCAACATCCCGCTGTGGTACTACACCGAGCCCGCCCGCGACGCCTCCGGCGCCGTCCTGGACATCCTGGTGATGATCAACCAGGCGTTCTTCATGGGGTTCTTCTTCCTCGTCTCCGGCTTCTTCACCCCCGGCTCCCACGACCGCAAGGGCGGGCGCGCCTTCTTACGCGACCGGCTGGTGCGGCTCGGCATTCCCCTGCTGGTCTATCTGCTCCTGCTGCGCCCCCTGGTCACCCTCGGCATCTACGCCGACCAGGACGGCATGCCCTACTGGATGTTCTACCTCGGCTCGTGGGACCCGGGGCCGATGTGGTTCGCCGAGGTGCTGCTCGGCTTCGCCCTCCTGTACGCGCTTTTCAGGCGCTGGAGGCGGCCGGTCGAGGCGAGCCCGTCGGCGTTGCGGCCGCGGTGGATCGTGCTGTTCGTGCTCTGCCTGTCGGTGGCGACGTTCCTGTGGCGGATCCCGGTGCCGGTCGGCAGCTACGTGCCGGTGCTCGGGCTGCCCACACCCAACTTCCTGCCGCAGTACGCGAGCATGTTCGTCGCCGGGATCGTCGCTTTCAGGCGCGGCTGGTTCGAGACGCTGCCCGTCCGGGCCGGTCGGCTCGGGTTCGTCGTGGCGGGCGTCTCCTCGGTGGTGCTGGTGCCGCTCTCGGCGATCACCACCGGGGCGGTGTCGGCGGCGCTGACCGCGACCTGGGAGTCCACGTTCGCGGTCAGCCTGATCATCGGGCTCGTGGTGCTCTTCAGAGAGCGGTTCGGCGCGCAGGGGCCGCGTGGCAGGTGGCTGTCGGAGCACGCGTTCACCGTCTACGTCGTCCATCCGCTGGTGCTCGTCGCCGTCGGCTACGCGCTGAGCGGCCTGCAGGCCGTCGCCGTCGTCAAGTTCGCCGTCGCGGTGGCCGTCTCGCTGCCGCTCTGCTGGGCTCTGGCCTACCTGGTGCGCTCGCTGCCCGGAGCTAAGCGGGTGCTGTGAGCATCGCCGGGAGCGGGACGGGCCCACCGTCGCGCACGCACACGTAGACCAGCGTGCCGACGGCCACCAGCTCGTCCTCGTGGCGCAGGGTGAACGTCATCGTGATCGAGGTGGTGCCGACCCGCGCGGGGCGGGTCTCGACCGTCAGCACCTGGTCGAGGCGGGCGGGTGCGTGATGCTCGCAACCGCTCGCCTTGATCACCAGGTCCGCGCCGGCCTCGCGCAGCCGCCCGTAGCCGCCCCGCTCGTCGAGCCAGTCGAGCATCGCGTCCTCGAAGAACTCGTAGTAGCGGATCGCGTGCACCATCGCCTGCGCGTCGCAGTGGCGCGGGCGCACCCGCAGCAGGGAGGCCATGGGTTTCCGCAGTCCCTACACCGTCTCCTTGTAGAAGGAGTCCAGGGTGTCGCCGTAACGCTCTTCGACCGACTTGCGCTTGACCTTGAGGCTGGGCGTGAGCTCTCCGCCCTCGACCGTGAAGTCCTCGGCCAGGATGGAGAACTTCTTGATGGTGGCGTAGCTGGCCTGGTCGGCGTTGACCTGGTCGACCGCCTTCTCGACCTCCTCGCGCATGCGCGGATGCGTGCGCAGCTCCTCCGGGTCGGTGGGCAGGCCCTCCGACTCGGCCCACGGCCTGGTCACGTCCATGTCCAGCGTCACCAGCGCCGTGCAGTAGTTGCGCCGGTCGCCGTGCACGAACACGTGCGACACGAACGGGCAGGCGGCCTTGATCCGGCCCTCCAGGTGGGTGGGCGCGACGTACTTGCCGCCGGAGGTCTTGATCAACTCCTTCTTGCGGTCGGTGATCATCAGCCGGCCCTGGTCGTCGAGCTCGCCGATGTCGCCGGTGTGCAGCCAGCCGTCCTCCAGCGCGTCGGCGGTCTCCTCCGGCAGGTCGTGGTAGCCGCGCATGATGCCGCGCCCGCCGATCAGCACCTCTCCGTCCTCGGCGATGCGCACCTGCGTGCCGGGCAGCGGCAGCCCGACCGTGCCGAACCTCACGTTGTCGGGCCGGTTGAGGAAGCTGCCGGCCGAGGACTCGGTGAGGCCGTAGCCCTCCAGGATGGTCAGGCCCGCCGCGTCGAAGAACTCGGCGATCTCCTGCGAGAGCGGCGCCGCCCCGGAGATGAAGAAGCGGATGCGGCCGCCGAACCTGGCGCGCAGCTTGCTGAAGACCAGCCGGTCGGCCACGCCGTACTCCAGGCGGGTGGTCAGCGGGATCCCCGCGCCGCGCTGGCGGGCCTTGACGACCCTGATGCCCGTGGCCCGTGCCCAGTTGAAGATCTTCAGCTTGGCGCCGCCCTCGCGCTGCTGGGTGGCGGCAACCGTGTTGTGGATCTTCTCGAAGATGCGCGGGGCGGCCGCCATGAAGGTCGGCTGGAGCGCGCCCAGGTTGTCGGCGATCCGGTCCAGGCGGCCGTCGATCGCGGTGGGCACGCCGATGCCGATCATCACGACCTCGAGCAGCTTGCCGAACGAGTGCGACAGCGGCAGCCAGAGGAAGTGCAGGTCGTCGCCGCTGAGCAGGTCGAGCTCGCGCACGGCGCCGGCGGCGTACAGCCAGTTGTCGTGGGTGAGCACCACGCCCTTGGGGCGGCCCGTCGTGCCGGAGGTGTAGATGAGGGTGGCCACGTCGTCCGGGCCGATGGCGTCCACCATCGCGTCGTAGTCGCCCTCGCCGCTCACCGAGTCCAGGGTGACCACCCAGCCGTCGTCGCTGGGCGTGCCGTCGATCACCACGACCCGCGTGACGTCGGGCAGCTCCTTCTGCACGGACCTGAGCTTGGCCACCTGGTCGTCGTTCTCGGCGATGACGACGGTGCTGCCGGAGTCCGTGATGACGAACGCCGACTCGGCCGCGGTGTTGGAGGGGTAGATCGTGGTGGTGGCCGCGCCGGTCGACAGCACCGCCAGGTCGCACAGGATCCACTCGACCCTGGTGGAGCAGAGGATCGAGACCCTGGCGCCCGGCCCCGCCCCCAGCTCGGCCAGCCCCAGCGACAGCCCGCGCACCCGCTCCCCGACGTCCTGCCACGACAACGAGGCCCAGCCGTCGCCTGACGGCATTCGGTACGCCTCGGCTTCGGGGGTGGCCGCGATCCGGTCGCGCAGCAGGGCGGGGATGCTCGACATGCCTGACCTCCAGTGGGGGTGTTGAGCAGACTCTAGGACTAATGGAGCGTTTCAGTCGATGGTCCCGTCCTGTCACGTGGCGGGCCGGAGCGACGGTGGACTGGCCTGAACGCGATTGACGTGGTGGGATGAAGCGGGCGATAGTGTGGCAGGTGGCTGCCTCCCGGATGATCTCCTGCGCACTCGCCCTGGCGACACTCACGCTCAGCGCGTGCACCTCAGCCCCCACCCTGACCGGCGGTGAGCCGACCGCCGGCGGCGTCGCCGGAGGGGGCGAGTCCAGCGCCACCGGCGCTCCGGTCGAGAGCTCCAGCCCGACCCCCAGCGCGCTGACCGCCGAGGCGTACAAGGGCGAGCTCGAGACCAGGCAAAAGGCCATGGGCGACGCGATCAAGTCCATGGTGGGCGCGCGCACCGTCAAGACGCTCGACCAGCGGGTCGGGCGTGCCCAGCAGGCACTGGACGGCGCCGCCACCGAGCTCGCCGCGCTGGCGCCGCCCCCCGAGGTCCAGGTCCAGCACGACGCCTACATCACCAGCCTGCGCGACGTCGCCACCGACCTCGACTCGGCGGCGACCAAGGTCGGCGCCCGCGACCTGTGCACCCCGCCGGCCGTGCTCACCGACCTCGGCGACGCGCTGGGCGCGCTCGACAAGGCGGGCGAGGCGCTGCAGAAGGCGGGAGACTATCCGGCCGACATCGTGACGGTGAAGGCCGGTAGCAAGCAGAGCAGGCGGCTGAGCAACGGCCAGTTCCTGCGCAGGGGCGGCCTGGGCGGGCGCAGCTCCCTGCAGATCCACAACGGCGCCAGCCGCGACGCGGTGGTCAACATCATGCGCGGCAAGTCCAAGGTGCTCAGCGTGTACGTGCGCCGGAAGGCGAAATTCAAGATCAACGGCGTCAGCGACGGCACCTACCGGATCTACTTCACGCACGGCGTCGACTGGGACCGCAAGCGGAAGGCCTTCAGCCGCGACTGCAGCTTCGAACGGTTTCAGAAGTCGGTGAAATTCAAGACGACCGTCACCGCCACGCAGATCCTCTGGCACGACTGGCGCGTCACGCTGCACGCGATCTCGGGCGGCAACGCCCGCACCGCACCGGTCGACCCGGACGACTTCCCGGGCTGAGCCGGAGCGAATCCGGGGGCCGCGCTTCACGGGTGCGCGGCCCCCGCACAGGCGGATCAGCTGGAGAAGAGCATGCCCACCCAGCTGCGCTGGCGGTTGTGGCCGTAGTGGCCACCGTGACCGCCGTGACCGCCGCCACGGTGGGGAGGGGCACCCCACGCCGGGCCGGGCGCGGGAGGCGGGGGAGCGGCGTGGTAGGCCGACTCCATCTGGGACAGCGTCTCGAGCTCGCCATAGTCCAGGAAGATCCCACGGCAGTTGTCACACTGCTCGATGTGGACGCCGTTGCGCTCATATGTCCGCATGTTGCCGCGGCACTTCGGGCACTGCATCTAGTCGGTCTCCTCGGCCTCGTAGTGTTGAGCAAAACCTACCGCGCGCAACGCCGTCACGCTCTGACGATTCTGTTGCACGATTCGACCAACGAATGCTCGACCTCGTCGAGTTCCCGGCCCTCGCGGGCGGCGTTGACCACCGCCACCGCGGCCAGTTGCACGGTCAGCGCCCTGGCGGGCAGGTCGAGCCGCTGCCAGGGGTCCTCGCCCGCGCCCAGGGCGGGCCCGCCCGACGCCTGATAGGCACCCAGGAACCGGTCCCAGACGTCAGGGTCGAGTAACCCCGCGGCATACCAGGCCGCGGGTCTGGCCAGGTCCCACGCCGGGTCGCCGGCGCCCAGGTCGTCCACGTCGATGAGCAGCCAGCGGTCGCGGTGGACGAGCTGGCCCAGATGCCAGTCGCCGTGGGTCACCAGGGCCGGGGACGGCTCGGGGTCGGGTAACTCCGCGAACGCCCGCCGTACGAGCTGCTCGACGGGACCGTCGCCGGCCATCCGCCGCACCGCGCGCGCCGCCCGGGCGGGACCGCCGGCGGCGGGCAGGGGCGGCAGCAGCGTGAGCGGGACCGCGTGCAGCCGGGCCAGCAACCTGGCCCCCTCCTCCCACGGGGCGGAGTCGGTCTCGTCCTGCCGGATGGGACGCCCGGCGGGCCAGACCGTCACCGCGCGGCCCGCCACCGACAGCACCTCCGGCTCCAGCGGCGCCAGCATCACCCCGGCCAGCGCCGCCGAGGCGGTGGCGCGCAGGCGGGGCCGCAGCGCGGCCACGTCGTCGCGCAGCGAGTGCGCCTTGACCACCACCTCGCCGCGGCGCAGCACCACCACGTCCGTGCGCGTCGGGTGGAGCACCGGCTCGCCCGCGCCGCCATACGCGCCGGCGACCCCGGCCAACTCCGCCTCAAGACCCACCCGTACAGAGTAGAGGGCCAGACTAGGGGGCATGAGAATGGGTTTCGCCGTGCCTCAGTCAGGGCCCTGGGCCACCCCGGACAACATGCGCCGTGTCGCCACCCGGGCGGAGGAGCTCGGCTATCACGAGCTGTGGACCTTCCAGCGGCTGCTCTACCCCGTCGGGCATCCGATGGGGCCCACCTACCGCAGCGTCCACGACCCGCTCGTCACCCTGGCCTACCTGGCCGGGACGACGAGCGCCATCCGGCTCGGCGTGGCCGTCGTCAACGCCTTCGTCCAGCCGGTGGTGCTGGCCAAGCAGCTCGCCACGCTCCAGGCCGTCTCCGGCGGCAGGCTGACGGCCGGGCTCGGGCTGGGGTGGCTGCCCGAGGAGTTCGAGGCCGCCGGCGTCGGCTTCGCGCACCGGGGGCGCAGGGGCGAGGAGTTCGTCGAAGTGCTGCGCAAGGCCTGGACGGACGAGGTGGTCGAGCACCGGGGCGAGTTCTTCCGTGTCCCGCCGTCGCATCAGGACCCCAAGCCGTCGCCGGCGCCGCCCATCCTGCTGGGCGGCACCGCCGAGGTGGCGCTGCGCCGGGCCGGCCGGCTGGCGGACGGGTGGGTCAGTTCCAGCAGGGAGGACCTGTCGGCCATCGGACCGCGGATCGAGATCATCAAGGCGGCGGCGCGGGAGGCGGGCCGGGACGGGGACGAGCTGCGCTTCGTCTGCCGGGGCGTGACGCGGGTCAGGGCCGGCGCCGGTGAACGGCGGCCACCGCTCACCGGCACGCCGGAGCAGATCCGCGGCGACGTCGACGCGCTCGCGGCCGAGGGCGTGACGGACGTCTTCCACGACCTCAACTTCGACCCGGACATCGTCACCGCGGACCCGAAGGAGGCGATGCGGCGGGCCGAGGAGGCGCTGGAGGCCCTGGCCCCGTAGGACTCAGCCGCCCCCGTACGGGACGGTGATGATCTCCAGGTTGTGGCCGTTGGGGTCGAGCCAGTAGAGGCCCCTGCCGCCGTCGTTGGTGTTGATCTGGCCGGCGTGGCGGTGGAAGGGGTCGGCGTAGTAGGTGAGGCCGTAGCGCTTGATGCGGCCCCAGATCTCGTCGAACTCGTCCTCGCCGACCAGGAAGGCGTAGTGCTGCGGGTGCACGTCCGGGCCGGCCTGGACGACGTCGAGCGAGACGCCGTTGCCGAGCGAGACCACCTTGAACGGTCCGAAGGTCTCGGCGGGCTGGAGGCCGAGCACGTCCACCAGGAACTCGGCGGTCACGTCCCTGTCTCGGGCTTCCACGATCGTATGGTTCAGCTGCACGGGCATGGGGGTGCTCCTTTCCGCTCCAGAGCCAGGCTATGCGCCCTCAGGCCGCCAGGCGCAGCGCCTCGGCGGCGACCGCGGCGCGCAGGTCGCGGATGCCGTCACGGCCGCGCACGGGGTGCACGGCGTTGGTCAGCAGGATCACCGTCAGCCGGTGGGCGGGGGCGACGACCAGGCTGGTGCCGGTGAACCCGGAGTGGCCGAAGGCGCCCGCCAGCGGGCCGACGATGCCGGGGTCGCCGAGGCGCACGCCGAGCCCGTGCCGGAACGGAGCCCCCTCGGCCCCCTGGTCGCGCAGCATCTCGGCGACGGTCTCCGGGCGCAGCATGGGGCCGCCGCCGAGCCGTAGCGTCTCGCCGAGGCTCAGCAGATCGTCGGCGGTGCCGAACACCCCCGCGTGCCCGGCGACGCCGCCGAGCGCGTGAGAGGTCTCGTCGTGGACCTCGCCGCGCACGCAGCCGGGGCCGGGACGCTCGGGCTTCCACTCCGTGGCGGCGATCCGGGGGAGCAGCTCGGGCGCCGGCCGGTAGCCGGTGTCGGACAGGCCCAGCACCTCGGTGACGCGGGCGCGGACCAGCGCGTCGAGCGGGGCGCCGGCCGCCACCTCCGCCACCCGGCCCGCCATGATCATGCCGACGTCGGAGTAGAGGTAGGGCCCGCCGACCGGCGCGGTGATCGGCGTGTCCAGCATGGCCCCCATGCGGGTGGCCGGGTCCGCGCCCGGCAGCTCCAGGTCGATGCGTCGGATGGGCTGGAGCCCCGCCGTGTGCGTCAGCAGGCGGCGCAGCGTGATGCGCGCGTCGCGGCCCGGCAGCCAGGTCGCGACCGGTTCGTCGAGATCCAGCAGGCCCTCGTCGAGCAGCGACCCGATGGCTGAGGTGGTGAACAGCTTGCTGATCGAGGCCAGGTCGAAGAGCGAGTCGCGGCGCGCGGGCGGCCTGTCCCCCGCGAGTGTGAAGTCCGTGTCCGTGTAGCGGACGAGCTCTCCGGTGGCCGAGGCCGCGACGACGGCGCCGTCCACGGCGACGAGCGCCACCGCCGCGGAGCACACGCGCGGCACCGCGCCCGCCAGGATGGCGTCCAGCCGATCAGACATCCCCGTTACCTCCCCGTACGTCACCCCACACGCGTCGTGGGGTGGAGTCGAAGCCCCCTGGTGATCCAGGCGCCGTCAGCCGCTCAGCGCGTCGCTGAGGCGCTCGCCGTGCGAGCGCAGCAGGGCCCGTGCCCCCTCCGCGTCCAGGCCGTGCCGGATCATCAGCACCGCCACCTTGGCCTGACCGCCGGCCGCGTCCAGGGCCTCGCCCGCCGCGTCGTGGTCGGCGCCGGTGATGTCGCTGACCATGCGGACCGCCCGTCCCGCCAGCTTGCTGTTCATCGCCGACATCTCGATCATCTTGTTGCCGTACGTGCGGCCGAGCCGGACCATCGAGATGGTGGAGATCATGTTGAGCACCAGCTTCTGGGCGGTGCCGGCCTTGAGCCGGGTGGAGCCGGTCACCACCTCGGGCCCCACGACGACCTCGATCGCGTGCTTGGCGGCGGCCGACAGCGGCGCGGCGTCGTTGCACGACAGGCCGACGGTCAGCGCCTCCCGCCGGGTCGCCTCAGCCAGCGCGCCCAGCACGAAGGGGGCGCGCCCGCTGGCCGAGACGCCCACCACCGAGTCGAGCGGACCCACGTCCAGGCCGGCCAGGGCGGCGGCGCCGGCTCCCGCGTCGTCCTCCGCGCCCTCGATGGAGCGGGTGAGCGCGTCGTGGCCGCCCGCGATGATGCCCTGCACCAGCTCGGGGTCGGTGCCGAAGGTGGGCGGGCACTCGGAGGCGTCGAGCACGGCCAGCCGTCCCGACGTGCCGGCGCCCACGTACAGGAGCCGGCCGCCCTTGGCCATGCGTGCGGAGATCGCGTCGATGGCGTCGGAGATGGCCGGGACGGCCAGCGCGACCGCCGCCGGGACGGCAGCGTCGGCCTGGTTCATCAGCCTGGCGATCTGCGCCGTCGGCAACTGGTCGATCTGGCTGTAGCGGGGATCGCTCTGCTCGGTGGGCAGCTCGGGTAGCGGATCAATCATGACGCTAATTTCCACCCTTTACTTCTCTCTTGTAAATATCTTTCAGACAATGGGGTTCATGTCATACATACGCACCGGAGCTGAACGGCTGGCCACGGATCCCGCGCTGGCGGGTGGAGCGCGCCTCGGCCTGATCACCAACCCCACCGGAGTCCTGCCCGACCTGACCCCTACCGCCGACGCGCTCCTGGCGGCCGGCGCGCCGCTGACCGCGCTGTTCGGGCCCGAACACGGCGTCAGAGGCACCGCCCAGGCGAGCTTCAGCGAGCCGGACACCGTCGACGTCCGCACCGGGCTGCCGGTCGTCGACACCTACAAGGCCGCCGGCGAGGCGCTGGACGAGCTCGTGGCGCGCTCCGGAGTGGACACGCTGGTGTTCGACATCGCCGACGTGGGCGCCCGCTTCTACACCTACGTCTGGTCGATGTACGACCTGCTGGCGTCGGCGGCCAGGCTGGGGCTGCGGTTCGTGGTGCTCGACCGGCCCAACCCGCTGGGCGGCACGGTCGCCGAGGGGCCGCTGCTCGACCCGGCGTTCGCCAGCTTCGTGGGCAGGTTCCCGCTGCCGCTGCGGCACGGCAGGACGGTGGGGGAGCTGGCCGTGCTGTTCGGCTTCGACGTGGACCTGCACGTGGTCCGGATGGAGGGCTGGCGGCG
Source organism: Nonomuraea sp. LPB2021202275-12-8 (assembly GCF_037044575.1). Classification (NCBI taxonomy): domain Bacteria; kingdom Bacillati; phylum Actinomycetota; class Actinomycetes; order Streptosporangiales; family Streptosporangiaceae; genus Nonomuraea; species Nonomuraea sp. LPB2021202275-12-8. The sequence goes on from NZ_JBAHWD010000002.1 coordinate 149,153, forward strand.
CGAGCAGGCGTTCGCCGACACGGGCCTGCCCTGGGTGATGCCGTCGGTGAACATGCCGACGCCCGCCACCGCGCTGGTCTATCCCGGCACCGGGCTGTTCGAGGGGACCAACTTCTCCGAGGGGCGCGGCACCACCCGGCCGTTCGAGCTGATCGGCGCGCCGTACGTGGACGACGGGTTCGCGCCCGCGCTCTCCGCGCTCGGCCTGCCGGGGGTGCGCTTCAGGGAGACCTGGTTCACCCCGGCGTTCCACAAGCACGCGGGCATCCAGGTGCGCGGCGTCCAGCTCCACGTGCACGACGAGGCGGAGTTCAGGCCGGTGCTCACCGGACTGTCCATGCTGCACGTGGCCCGCACCCTCTACGCCGACCATCTGGTGTGGCGGGGGCCCGAGCTGTTCATGGACCACCTGTGGGGCTCCGACACGCTCAGCAGGTGCCTGGACGCGGGCGAGGACCCGCGCGAGCTCTGCCCCGACCCCGCTCACCCGGATGGACCGCTCCTTTACGGGTGACTTCACGCCAGTTCGCGCCCGTACAGCCAGAAGACGCGTTCGGCGCGGGCGCCGACGGCGCGCGAGTAGAACCGCAGCGGGCCGACCCAGCCGATCTGGGCGGTCCGCTGGCCGGCGGCACGCTGGTCGGCCAGGCAGCGGCGCAGCAGCACCCGGCCCAGCCCGAGCCCCTGAGAGGCGGGCGCGGTGCCCATGGGGCCGAACCAGGTCGGACGCGCGCCCCAGGCGGCGAAGGCCAGGATGCGGCCGTCGCGCTCGGCGTAGTGCACGCCGGCGGCGTTGGCGGCCTCCCACGCCCAGCTGTCGTTCCAGTGCTCGGCGACGAACGCCGCCACCCGCTCGCGGTCGCGGCCGGCCGCGACCACGCTGACGCCCGCCTTCGCGAGCCGCTGGACGTCGTCCTCGACGGACAGCTCCGCCGACAGGTCCGCGGTCATGTTCCAGGCGACGTCGTAGCGCTCGTAGCCGAGGCTCTCGGCCAGGGACGCGGCGGCGGTGTAGCGCACGTCGACGCCCGGCCAGGCGTAGCAGGGCGGGTTCCCGGCGAAGCGGGCCCGCGCCGCGCCCTCGGCGCGCAGCCACTCCTCGGCCGCGCGCACCAGCTTCCGGCCGAGCCCGTGCCCCTGCGCGTCCGGGTGTACGGCCAGCAGGTCGATGTGGCCGACGGCCGGGTCGCGGGTGGACACGGACGCCATCGCGACCCCGCCGTCCGCCAGCAGCGCCGTCCACCGGCGGTCCGCCGGCGGGCGGGCAAGCCGCCGCACCAGCGCGGCGGCCTCGGCGGCGTCGTAGGTCAGCGCCGCCCGCGCCACCTCTCCGGCCTCGGCCAGCCCGGCGGCGGCCGGCTCCCCGGTCCGGCGCACGTCACCCGTGGCCTGACCGGGGCCGGCGGCCGGGCCGTGGGCGTGCTCGTCGGGGCGAGGGAGCACGGTCACACCTCGCTCAGCGGGCGCGCGATCACGCTGCGGCGCTCAGGGTAGAAGCAGGCGTGCTCCTGCGGATGGCCCTCCGTGACCTGCAGAAGCGGGCGCTCGCTCGTGCACCGCTCGCCGCGGAACGGGCAGCGGCCGGCGAACAGGCAGCCGGTCTCGTCCTGGCCCGGGTCCAGCGGCTCCAGCGGCACCACCGGCTGCTCACCCGGCTGCTCCAGGCCGTGCAGCACCGGGATGGCCGACAGCAGCGACTGGGTGTAGGGGTGGACGGGGTCGGCGATGATCGTGTCCACCGGGCCGCGCTCGACGACCTGGCCCCGGTAGATGACGTACAGCTCGCCGTCGCCGCCGATGTAGCGGGCGGTGGCCACGTCGTGGGTGATGAACAGCACGCTGACGCCGAGCCGCTCGCGCAGGTCCTTCAGCAGTGCCAGGATGCCCAGCCGGAGCGACACGTCGATCATCGAGACGGCCTCGTCGGCGACGAGCATCTCGGGGTCGACCGTCAGCGCGCGGGCGATGACGACCCGCTGCCGCATCCCGCCGGACAGCTGGTGCGGATAGCGGGCCAGCACGGTGCCGGGGTCCAGGCCCACCAGCGACAGCACCTCGGCGGCCCGCTCCTCGATCCACGCCTTGGACCGGCCGGTCTGCTTGGCGCGCAGGCTCAGCGGGGCGTGCAGCGTCTGGTGGATGGTGCGGGTCGGGTTCAGGGCCGAGTAGGGGTCCTGGTGGATCAGCTGGATCTTGCGGAAGTGCGGCTGCCGCTGCTTGGGCTTCAGCTCCGACAGGGCCGTGCCGCCGATGACCAGCTCGCCCTCGTCGTAGGACTCCAGCCCGGCGATGATCCTGCCCAACGTGGTCTTGCCGCAGCCGGACTCGCCGATGAAGGAGGCGGCGCCGCCCTTCGGGATCGCGAAGTCCACGCCGCGCAGCGCGCGCACCTCCCGGCTGCCGAGGATCGTGCCCCGCTGCCTGAAGGACTTGACGATGCCGCTTCCGGTAATCACGCGTGCTCCTTCACCGTCACCGCATGGCAGGCGACGATCCTCGATCCGTGCGGGACGGCCGCGGGATCCTCGGTGTCGCAGACGTCCATCCGCAGCGCGCACCGGTCCCGGAAGACGCAGCCCCGGTCCGGCACCGTCGTCAGCGTCGGCGGCCGTCCGGGCAGCGCCCGGGCCTCGTCGATGTCGCCCACCAGGCGGGGGATGGCCTTGATGAGGCCCCTGGTGTAGGGGTGGCTGGGCGCGCCCAGCACCTCCCGCGTCGGGCCCTGCTCCACCAGCCGCCCGCCGTACATGACGGCGAGCCGGTCGGCGACCTCGGCCACCACGCCGATGTCGTGCGTGATCACCAGGGTGGTCAGCCCGCGCTCGGCGTGCACCTCACGGATGATCTTCAGGATGTTCGCCTGCGTGATCATGTCCAGGGCGGTGGTCGGCTCGTCCAGCACCACCAGGTGGGCGTTGAGCACCAGCGCCAGCATGATGCCGACGCGCTGGCGCATGCCGCCCGACAGCTCGTGCTGGTGCGAGTCGAGCACCCTGGCGCCGTCCAGGCCCATCCGGCCCAGCAGCTCCTTCGCCTCGCGGACCAGGCCCGGCAGGTCCTCCACGCCGTGCGAGCGGCCCAGATCGAGCAGCTGCTTGCCGACCGTCTTGAGCGGGTTGAGGGAGTTCTGGGCCGCCTGGAAGACGTACCCGATGTGCTTGCCCCTGGCCTTGCGGAGCTGCTCGCCCCGCAGGCCCGCCACGTCTCCGAGACCGTCGATCTCGACGCTGCCGGCCGCGATCCGGCCGGGCGGCTGCACCGCGTTCAGCAGCGACAGCGCCAGCGTCGACTTGCCGGAGCCGGACTCGCCGACGATGCCGGTGATCGTGCCCGGCTCCAGGGTCAGGCTGACGTCCCGCACGGCGGGCAGCTCGCCCGCCGAGGTCTTGTAGACGACCGTGAGGCCGCCGATGCGCACTCCCGGCGCTTGTTCTGGCACTGCTACTCCTCGCGCAGCCGGGGATTGAAGATCTCGTCCATGGCGTCGACCACCAGCACGATGCCGAGCGTCAGCAGCAGGATCGCCAGCAGCGGCGCCATCAGATAGCCCAGGGCGTTCGGCTGGATCATGGCGCCCGCCTGGAACACGGCCAGGTTGAGCATCACGCCCCAGTTGTCCGACTCGTACGGCAGCACGCCCAGGAAGAACAGGCCGACCTGCGCGTACACGGCTCCGGTGACCGCGATGAGCATGTTCATCGCGATGTACGGGGCCATGCTGGGCAGCAGTTCCTTGCCCACGATGTGTCCGGTGGACAGGCCGAGCCCGCGCGCCGCCTCGATGAAGCCGCGCTCACGCAGGGACAGCGTCTGCGCGCGCACCGCCCGCGCCACGCCGCCCCAGCCGAGCAGGCCGAGCACCAGGCCCATCTGGATCGGGCTGCCGAACTTCCAGACCGTCGCCAGCACGAGCAGCAGCGGCAGGCCGGGGATGGTGAGCTTCATGTCGGTGACCCGCATGATCACGGTGTCCCAGCGGCCCCGCTTGAAGCCCGAGAACAGGCCGAGCCCGGTGCCGACGACGACCGTGATGAGCGCGGTCACCGCGGCGCAGAGCAGGACGTAGCGGGAGCCGGTGATGACCAGCGCGAGCACGTCGCGGCCCTGCGGGTCGGTGCCGAACCAGTGCTCCCAGCTCGGCGGCTGGGTGATCGCCTCGACGTTGCCGGGCAGGTGCTCCGGGAAGAACATCGGCCCGAAGACGCCCATGAACGCGAAGCCGACGACGATGACCACGCCGGCCATCCGGCTCGGCTTGCGCTTCATCACCCGCCATACGCCCTGCCAGAAGTTGCGGCGCATGGTCGCGGTGGCGGACCCGGCCTCGGGGATGAGCGTGGCGCTCATCTCGCCTCCTCTCCGCTGCGCACCCGCGGGTCGATGACCGTGTAGAACAGGTCGGCCACGATGTTGGCCACGATGACCGCGACGGTGATCAGCAGGAAGGCCCCGCCCATCGTCGCGTAGTCGCGGTCGTTGACGCTGTCGATGAGCAGCAGTCCGAGCCCGGGATAGTTGAAGATCTTCTCGATGAAGACGGCCCCGCCGAGCAGCAGCCCCAGCGACAGCGCGAGGATCGTGAACAGCGGCAGGATCGCGTTGCGCGCGATGTAGCGGAAGACGATCGAGCGCTTCATCCCGCGCAGCTCGGCGGCCAGGATGAAGTCGTCGCCCAGCACGGTGACCACGCTGGACTTCATCGCCAGGATCCAGCCGCCGTAGGCCGACAGGGCGTAGGTGACCACCGGCAGCACCGCGTGCTCGGCGAGCGAGCCGATGTAGCCGGCGTTGAAGCCCGGTTCGAACAGGATGTCCACCGGCCCGTCGGCGGGCAGGATCGGGATCAGCGTCGCGAAGATCACCACGAGCAGCATGGCGAGCACGTACTGCGGGATCCCGTGCAGCAGCGAGCCGGAGATCGCCAGCGCGTCGCCCAGCTTGCCGGTGCGCTTGATGGCCGCGTAGACGCCGAGGATGACCCCGACGAGGAAGCTCAGCAGCGTGCCGGCCAGCACCGGTAGAACGGTCCACTTCGCCTTCTCGGCCAGCACGTCCAGCACGGGGGTGCCCGGCCGGGTGACGGACTCGCCGAGGTCGAGGCGGAGCAGCCCGCCCATGTAGTCGAGGTACTGCTGCCAGAGCGTGCCGTCGGGCTGGAAGCCGTAGAGCACCTTGACCGACTGCGCGGCCGCGTCGGGCGACATGCCCTGCTCGATCAGCTTCTCGAAACGGGCGGCCATCGGGTCGCCGGGGATGTTGTTGATGATGAAGAAGCTGATCGTGGCGACCACCAGGATCATGACGAACCCGCGGGCCAGGTGGCCCGCGAGTCGGCGTGCGATGAGCGTCATGGACTACTGCTTCGACTTGATCATGCCAGCCTGGATCCACACCCCGGAGAGAAGCACCTTGGCACCGGAGCGGAGAATTTCGTCGTCCTTCGGCCAGCCGGTGAAGCGGCTGTTGTTGACGAACTGGTTGTTGACGTAGTCCCAGAGCTGGATGACCGGCAGATCCTGGTTGGCGGCCTTGGCCAGCTTCGCCATGATCGGCTTGGCCTCCTCCTCGGTGGCCGAGTTGAGCTGTCCGGTCAGCTCACCGGGGTTGACCTTCTCGCCGTCGACCTCGATCTCCTCGGGGCCGCCCATCCAGTTGCCGCCCTTGCCGGCGGGGGAGTGCGCGACCTTGCCGGCGACGTTGGTCCAGCCGTTGGAGGTGCCGTAGAGCCGCTGGAAGATGTCGTACGGCGCGGGGCCGAGCGCCATGAGCCAGAAGCCCACGTCGTACTTGCCCGCGGCCAGCTCCTCAAGGTAGAGCGGGTAGTCGGTGGTGGTCACGACCTCCGCGTCGACACCGCCCTTGATCAGCTGGCTCTTGATGTTCTCCTGGGCGGACAGCCAGTCGGAGAAGCCGGACGGCGCGTGCATGGAGACCTTCCACGGCTTGCCGTCGGCCAGGGTCCACTTGCCGTCCTTCTTGGTCAGCCCGGCGGCCTTGAACTCCTCCTCGGCCTTGGCCACGTCCGTCTTGTACGGCTCAAGCTGCCCGAGCGCCTCGGGGATCCACGCCTGGGCGGCCTTCTGGTGGATGCCGCTCGTGGTGACCGCCGCGGTGCCGCCCTCGGAGGAGGCGACCTTGGTGACCTCCTCGCGGTTGATCAGGTAGGCCAGGCCCTTGCGCACGTGCACGTTGTCGTAGGGCTTCTTGGACTGGTTGAACGCCATGCCCACGGCCACCGGCGAGTAGCCCTTGATGACCTCGCTGCCCGGGGCCGCCTTGATCCGGTTCATCACGTCGGGAGGGGCGGCGACGAAGCCGGAGTGATCCAGCTTGCCCTGGGTGAGGTAGTTCCAGATCTGCTCGTTGCCGGTGTAGTTGAGGAACTTCACCTGGTCGGGGGCGACGTTGGCGGCGTTGAAGAAGCTCTTGTTCTTGACCAGCAGCGCCTCGCCGGGGTTGACCCGCTCCAGCACGAACGGGCCCGCGGAGACGTCCTTGGGCGGCGCGAAGGCGAGCACCTTCTCGCCGAGGGCCAGGATCTCCTCGCGCGCCTTCTCCGCGTCGGCGCCCTCAGCGCGGGAGGCCTTGAGCTTGTCCCAGAAGTCGGTCGGCAGCACGCTCGACCAGACATGCGCGGGCAGCACGATGGTGTCGAACACGCCCCGGGCGAACTTGGGGCTGGGATTGGCCATGTCCTGAGTGATCTTCAGAGTCGTGTTGTCCACGATGGTGACCTCGGCGGCGGCACCCGCCGCACCGGGGGTGATCGAGAAGGCCGTGCTGCCCTGGGTGTAGGCGACCCCGATGGAGAACTTGACGTCCTCGGCGGTGACGGGCTTGCCGTCGGACCACTTCGCGTTCGGCTGGAGCTTCAGCGTGATGGCCGAGTTGTCTGGCGCGATCTCCCAGCTCGCCGCGATGCCGGGCAGGGCCTGGTTGGGATCCGTCAGGTGGTTCTTGACCCACGCGATGTTCATCGCGTTGTAGCCGACGAACGAGTTGCCCTTGGGCGCGTACGGGTTGGCCGGAGCCGACGGCTCCAGGCCCGGCCGGTTCACGTCGATCGTGGTGAAGAGCCCGCCGCCGCCACCCGAACCGGACTCTTTGGGGGTGCTGCCGCCGCCGCTGCACGCTGTGACGGCGGCGAGGCCCGTCAACGCCACTACCGCTGCTAGTCGCTTCATGTACCGCTCCGGGGATGCTCGGACCTGATGAGGATCTGTGGGGTTGACCGGACACTACGGTCACGTGGGGATTGCGTCAATAATCTCCAGTTGTTGTGAGGCTAATGTAACTTTCCTTCATTGCCTCATGCGATGGCGCTCGTCTCCACGGCCGGGTCATCAGCCTAGGCGGAGCACGGCAGCACCGTTGACCTGCCCGTTCGCCAGATCGGCCAGCGCCCGGTCCGCGTCCTCGAAGGCGTAGGGCACCGTCGCCACGGCGGGCGGACGCGCCGCCGCCAGATCCAGATAAGCCCGCCCGTCGTCCCGCGTGTTGGCCGTGACGCTGCGCAGCGTCCGTTCCTGGAACAGGTGGCGCTCATAGTCCAGCGGCGGCACGCCGGTCAGGTGGATCCCGGCGACGGCCAGCGTGCCGCCCCGGTCCAGCGCCTCCAGCGCGACGGGCACCAGGTCCCCGCTGGGCGCGAACAGGATGGCCGAGTCCAGCGGCTCCGGCGGCCGGTCCCCGGCCGAGGCCGCCCCCAGCTCCAGGGCCAGCTCCCGGGCCGCGGCGGAGCGGGTGACGACGTGCACCACGGCCCCCAGGGCGATCGCCGCCTGCGCGGTCAGGTGCGCCGACGCGCCGAACCCGTACAGGCCCAGCCGCCCGCCTGGCGGCAGGTCGCAGCGCAGCAGCGCCCGGTAGCCCACGATCCCCGCGCACAGCAGCGGCGCCAGCCGCTCGGCGGGCACGTCCTCGGGCAGCGGGTAGACGTACGCCTCGGGCGCCGTCAGATACTCGGCGAACCCCCCGTCGGCGTCCCAGCCGGTGTAGGCCGAGGACGGGCAGAGGTTCTCCATGCCGCGCAGGCAGAAGCGGCAGTGCCCGCACGTCCAGCGCAGCCACGCCACCCCCACCCGGCCCCCGTCGCTCCCGTCCGGCCGCACCACCCGCCCGACCGCCTGGTGGCCCGGCGACGTCATCGCCCTGTGCGGCTGCAGGTCCCCCTCCGCGAGGTGCAGGTCCGTACGGCACACGCCGCACGCCTCGACGCGCACCAGCACCTCGCCGGGCCCGGGCACCGGGACCGGCCGCTCCACCATCCGCAGCGGCCCGGACCCGATCGGCCCGGGTCGGTCAACCGCCCAGGCCCGCATCGGCCGCGGCCAGCCTCGAATGGGCGAGCGAGGCGTACAGCGCCGCCCCGTCCGTGAGCACCGCGTCGTCGAACATCGCCTCGGGGGAGTGGTTGTACGCCGCCGTCGCCGGATCCCGGTCGGGCGGGCAGGCGCCGAGGAAGACGAACGCGCCTGGCACCTCCTCCAGCACGTACGAGAAGTCCTCCGAGCCCATGACCGGCTGCGGCGACACGAAGTAACGACCGGGCCCGAACAGCGCGTCCGCCGTCCGGCCGGCGAAGTCGGCCTCGGTGGGGTCGTTGACCGTCACCGGATAGCCCATGCCGAACGACGCCTCGACGCCCAGCCCGTGCGCCGCCGCGATGCCCTGCACCACCTCCACCAGCCGGCGCTTCACCAGCACCCGGTTGCCCTTGCTGAAGGTGCGCACGGTCGCCTCGAAGCGCGCCTCGTCCGGGATGACGTTGTCGGTCGACCCGGCGTGGAAACTGCCCACCGTGACGACGACGGGATCGAACACGTCGAACGTCCTGGTGACCATGGACTGCAGCGCCGCCACCATCTCGCAGCCCGCCTGGATCGGGTCCTGCGCCCGGTGCGGGCTGGAGCCGTGCCCGCCGCGGCCCTTGACCGTCACCGTGAACACGTCGGCGGCCGCCATGATCGGGCCGGACCGCGAGGAGAACAGCCCGGGCGGCAGGATCGAGGAGACGACGTGCATGCCGTAGGCGGCGATCGGCGGCGTGCCCGCCGCGTCCAGGACGCCTTCGGAGATCATGTGCTTGGCGCCCTCGTGGCCCTCCTCGCCCGGCTGGAACATGAAGATCACGTCACCCGCGAGCTCCTCGCGCCGGGCACTCAGCAGGTGCGCGGCGCCCGCCAGCATCGTGGTGTGCAGGTCGTGGCCGCAGGCGTGCATCTGCCCGTCGGTCTGGGAGATGTACGGCAGGTCGTTGCGCTCGGCGACGGGCAGCGCGTCCATGTCGCCGCGCAGCAGGACGGCCGGACCCGGCCTGCCGCCCCGCAGGACGGCGGTGATCGAGGTGAGGGCGGATCCGAGGGTGATCTCCAGAGGCAGCCCGTCGAGGGCGGAGAGCACCTTCTCCTGTGTGCGCGGCAGCGTGAGGCCCAGCTCGGGTGTGGTGTGCAACGAGTGGCGGAGCTGGACGAGCTCGTCCCGCATGTCCAGCGCGGATTCGGTGAACGACATGAAGAACATTCTTCACGTACCAGGTGGGAAGTCGATATGCCGCGCTCGGTACGATGGCCGCGTGACTGAGCGTAGGCGGATCGACTACTGGTTGTCCGACATGGACGGCGTCCTCGTGCACGAGGGGCGGCCCGTTCCCGGGGCCGACACCTTCATCAAGCGGCTCAGCGAGTCGGGCATGCCCTTCAGGGTCCTGACCAACAACTCCATCTACACCCAGCGCGACCTGTCGGTGCGGCTGTCCGGCGCGGGACTCGACGTGCCCGCCGATTCCATCTACACCTCGGCGCTGGCCACCGCCCAGTTCCTCGACGACCAGCGGCCGGGCGGCTCCGCCTACGTGATCGGCGAGGCCGGGCTGACGACCGCGCTGCACGCGGCGGGTTACGTGCTCACCGACCTCGGCCCCGACTACGTGGTGCTCGGCGAGACCCGCACCTACAGCTTCACGCAGATCACCCGTGCCATCCGCCTCATCGAGGCCGGCGCCCGCTTCATCGCCACCAACCCGGACCCGATCGGCCCGTCCACCGAGGGGTCGCTGCCCGCCTGCGGCGCCGTCGCCGCCATGATCACCCGCGCCACGGGCGTGGAGCCGTACTTCGTCGGCAAGCCCAACCCCCGGATGATGCGCAGCGCGCTCAACGAGATCGGCGGCCACAGCGAGTCCACGGCCATGATCGGCGACCGGATGGACACCGACATCGTCTGCGGCATGGAGGCGGGCCTGTTCACCATCCTCGTGCTCAGCGGAGTCACCCAGCGCCACGAGGTCGAGCGCTTCCCCTACCGGCCGTCGATGGTCGTCGACTCGGTCGCCGACCTGATCGATCTGGTGGAACCTGCCGGAAGCTGACAGGTACGGGTGGCAGGCTGCTCTCATGACCCGTATCTACCTCGAGGCCGGGCCGAAGAAGGTCTTCGCCTGCTCGCTGGACTGGCCAGGCTGGTGCCGGATCGCCAAGGGCGAAGAGGCCGCCATCGACCGGCTCATGGAGTACGTCCCGCGCTACGGTGCGATCGCCGCGCGGGCGGGGCTGGCGTTCGAGCCCGGCGACCCGGTCGTGGTCGCGCGCGTGGCGGGCAGCGACATGACGGACTTCGGCGTCCCGTACGAGGTGCCGGAGCTGGACCTGGAGCCGTTCGACGAGGCGACCGCGCGGCGGGAGGTGACGCTGATGCGAGCCGCCTGGGAGATGTTCGACGAGGTGGCCGCCGGCTCGCCGGAGGACCTGCGCAAGGGCCCGCGCGGCGGCGGGCGCGACCTGACGAAGATCGTGCACCATGTCGAGGACTCCGAGCGCGCCTACGCCCGCAAGATCGACGTGCGGCACCGGCCGTTCAGGTCACGCGAGGACAGGGAGGCGATGCGCGCGGAGCTGGCCGAGGTGCTGTCCCGGGCCTGGCAGCCGCCGCCGACCACCGGCTGGCCGCCGAGCTACGCCAGGCGGCGGGTCATCTGGCACGTCATCGACCATCTGTGGGAGATCGAAGACCGCCGATGAGTCGCGGCAGGGCCGTGATGTGGACGGACAGGTAGGCCGCCACCGCCTCGGGGATGAGGTGGCGTGAGGTGATCTCCGACTCCGCGAGCGGGACCCGCTCCACCTCGTAGACGCCGCGCGAGGGGTCCTCGAACTCGGGGCCGTGGCGCAGCGCGGGATCCATCGTCAGCAGGCGGCAGCCGTACACGTGCTGGGTCTTGACCTCGCCCTGATAGGGATAGGTGACCGTGGTCAGCGGGGTGACGGCGGAGACGGTCGCGCCGAGCTCCTCCAGGAGCTCCCGGTGCAGCGTGTGCTCCAGCGTGGCGTCCTCCGGCTCCACGTGGCCGCCCGGCACCGACCAGTAGACCTCCCGGTCCGGCACCGTGCGCCGGAAGATCACCAGGCGGTCGTCGTGATCCAGCAGGATGCCCCGAACACTGGGTCGCATGCCCCCACCCTATTTGACCTGTATCTCCTTCCGGTAATCTAACTTACGGTGCCGTAACCTTGAGGGAGAGGATCCTTGCATGGCGATGACTCAGACGCAGCTGCTGCACGAGCTCGAGCCGGTGGTGGCCGGGGAGCTCGACCGCCACGAGAAGGTGGCGAAGGAGTGGTTCCCCCACGAGTACATTCCGTGGAGCCAGGGGCGTGACTTCGACGGCATCTACGGTGGCGAGGCGTGGCAGGAGGGCGACTCCAAGCTGCCCGAGCCGGCTCGCGTGTCGCTCATCGTCAACCTCCTGACCGAGGACAACCTGCCGAGCTACCACCACGAGATCGCCACCACCTTCGGCCGCGACGGCGCCTGGGGCACGTGGGTGCACCGCTGGACGGCCGAGGAGGACCGGCACGGCACCGCGCTGCGCGACTATCTGACCGTGACCCGCGCGGTCGACCCCGTCGCGCTGGAGCGGGCCCGCATGGTGCACATGCAGAGCGGCTTCATCACCGACTACGACACGATGCTGCAGCAGCTCGCCTACGTGTCGTTCCAGGAGCTGGCCACCCGGATCGCGCACCGCAACACCGGCAGGGCCTCCGGTGACGAGGGCTGCGAGCGGCTGCTCGCCCGCATCGCCGCCGACGAGAACCTGCACATGCTCTTCTACCGCAACCTGCTCAAGGCCGCCTTCGAGCTGGACCCCAACCAGACCATGCGGGCCGTGACCGACGTCGTCACCACCTTCCAGATGCCCGGCTCCAACATCGAGGGCTTCACCCGCAAGGCCATGATCATCGCCCACGAGGGCATCTACGACCTGCGGCTGCACCTCGACGACGTGCTCATGCCGGTGCTGCGCCAGTGGGCGGTCTTCGACCAGACCGGCCTGGACTCCGTGGGCGAGCAGGCCCGTGAGGAGCTGTCGGCCTACCTGGCGAAGGCCGACGTCACGGCGGCCAGGTTCGTCGCCCGCCGCGAAGAGCGCAGGGCGCGCGCCATGCGATGATTCGTCCCCATGGATGCTCCTGCCACGCTGCTTGTCGGGCTCGTCTCGTTACTGATGATCTTTGCGCTGGCGACGGCCGCGCAGCGGTTGCTGGGGGTCCGGTTCGGAGTGATCCGGACCTTCCTGGCGGGCTTCCTGGCCTTCGTCCTGGCCGAACCTCTGGTGTCGCCGATCCTGGGCTCGTTCGGCGGCACCGGCGTGGACGACGATCCGGGCATCGGGCCGATGTGGGTGCTGTTCCTCGTCGTGATGTGCATCGTGCTCATTCCGATGGTCATCCTGGTGATCGCCGAGGCGCTGGTGCCGCCGGGGTCCATCCCGGGGCCGCTGGAGTTCCTCCGGTCGCTGCGCGGCCGGATCTCCCGGGCCAGGCGCTACTCGCAGATCACCAGGATCGCCGTCAGGCACGGGCTCGGCCCCTACCTGCGCGGCCGGGGCGACCGCCCGGAGGACCGGCCCGGCAAGGTGCGGCTGGCCCGCTCGCTGCGCGAGGCGCTGGACGACGGCGGCGTCACCTTCGTCAAGCTCGGGCAGGTGCTGTCCACCAGGCGTGACCTGCTGCCGCCCGAGTTCATCGACGAGCTCGGGCGGCTGCAGGACCAGGTGGCGCCCGAGCCCTGGGAGCGGATCGAGCCCGTGCTGGCGGCCGAGCTGGGCGGGCCGGTGGACCAGGTGTTCGCCGCGTTCGACCGGACGCCGCTGGCCGCCGCCTCGATCGCGCAGGCCTACACCGCCCGCCTGCACACCGGCGAGAGCGTCGTGGTCAAGGTGCAGAGGCCCGGCATCGGGCCGACCGTGGCCAGGGATCTCGACATCGTGCGGCGGCTGGCCCGCACGCTGGAGACCAGAACCCGCTGGGGCCGCTCGCTAGGCACGCGCGACCTGGCCGAGGGGTTCGCGATCGCCATCAGGGAAGAGCTCGACTTCCGCGTCGAGGCGGTCAACATGGCGGCGGTGGCCGCCGGCGACGGGGGCGCCGTCACCTACCCGGCGCCGGTCACCCCCCTGTGCACCGAACGGGTGCTGGTCATGCAGCGCCTCACCGGCGGCCCCCTGGCCGCCGCCTCCGCCGAGCAGGGGCCGCGCCTGGCCCGCGACCTGCTCGACTGCCTGCTCAGGCAGATCCTCGTGGAAGGCGTCTTCCACGCCGACCCGCACCCCGGCAACCTCATGCTGCTCGACGACGGCACCCTCGGCCTGCTCGACTTCGGCTCGGTCGGCCGCCTCGACGCCTCGATCCGCTCCGCCCTCCAGCGCTTCCTGCTGGCCATGAACCGGCAGGACCCCCTGGGCGTCACCGACGCGCTGCTGGATGTCGTGCCGAGACCCGAGGAGATCGACGAGGCCGCGCTGGAGCGGGCGCTCGGCCGGTTCATGGCCAAGAACCTCGCGCCCGGCATGAACGGCGTCCAGATGTTCACCGACCTGTTCAAGATCGTCTCCGTGCACGGGCTGTCGGTCCCGCCCGAGGTCGCCGCCGTCTTCAGGGCTCTGGCGACCCTCGAAGGCACGCTCGTACGGCTCTCGCCCGGCTTCGACCTCATCGGCGAGGCCCGCTCGTTCGCCGGCCGCTATCTCACCGAGCGGCTCGACGGCGGCACCCTCAAGGAGGCAGCCACCCAGGAGCTCGCCGCGCTGGTGCCCATGCTGCGCCGCCTGCCCCGCCGCGTGGAGCGCATCGCCAGCGCCGCCGAGCACGGCCGCCTGGGGCTCAACGTGCGCCTGCTCGCCGACGACCGCGACCGCCGATTCGTGACCGGCCTGCTGCACCAGGTGCTGCTGACCGTGCTGGGCGCCACCGCGGGACTGATGGCGGTCCTGCTGCTCGGCACCGACGGCGGCCCCCAGGTGAGCAGGGTCATGGACCTGAGCCTGTTCGAGCTGATCGGCTACAACCTGCTGGTCATCTGCGCCATCCTCGTGCTGCGCGTGCTCATCCTGATCTTCCGCCGCCCCCGCGATACCTCTTGACCCGACGAGCCCGTGCACCCTCTTGACCTCGGGATGGTCTTGGACAACCACGGCATCGGGAAGGTTTCCGACTACCGGCCGTACATCAAGACCTTTGGAGAGTTGCGGGTGAAAGTCATCGGGATCGCCGCAAGCCTCCATGCGGGTTCGTACATCAACAGGCTGCTTGAGGCGATCTGCAGCGAGCTGCCGCCCGGCGTGGCCTTCGAGGCCTGGCAAGGTCTGGGCGAGGTGCCGCCCTACGGCCCCGGCCCCGCGCCCGCCGTGGTGCGCGAGCTGCTCACCCTGGTGGAGGAGGCGGACGCGATCGTGCTCACCGCCCCCGAGCACAGCCTGCTGCCGCCGGAGCTGGACCACGCGCTGGGCTGGATGTCGGCGCGCGGCGGGCTGGCGGGCAAGCACGTGGCCGTCATGTGCGCCAGCGCCCGGGCCTGCGGCGCCATGTGGGCGCAGGCGGAGCTCTACAAGGAGCTGATGACCGCCGGGGCGGTGGTGATCGGTGCCGAGCTCGTCATCTCGCCGGTCTGCCCGCACTTCGACGACGACGGCCGTCTGTGGGCCCGCGAGCTGCGCGCCCAGGTGCGCGAGGTGGTCTTCCAGCTCTGCCCGGCACAGATCAGGGAGCCCGTGCTCTCGGGCTGACCGGCTGCTACCGGCTCGGCGACGGCTCGAAGAGACGCCTCAGGGGCGCTTCAGAGGTCGCGGCGCAGGCGCTTGAGGTCGGAGCGGCGCTTCTTGCCGGCGATGCGGCGCTCGACCGCGCCCCGGCTCGGCTTGGTGGGCCGGCGGCGCTTCGGCGGCGGAGCGATGGCCTCGCGCAGGCGCTGGGCCAGCCGCTGCTCGGCCGCCTCCCTGTTGCGGAGCTGGGAGCGGTATTCAGAGGCGGCGATGGTAATCGTGGGGGAGCCGAGGCGCTCCAGGGCACGGGCCTTCAGCGCAGGGGAGAACGCGGTGCTCGCCGCCACGTCGAAGGTGAGCTCGACCCGGCTGTCGGTGGTGTTGACGCCCTGGCCGCCGGGGCCGGAGGAGCGGGAGAAACGCCAGACGAGCTCGGCGTCGGGGATGACGACCGAGGCGTTGACGACCAGCGGGCCGGGCATGGCGGGGTTCTCCTGATCCTGAAATTCCCTCTAGAGCGAGTGTCACCGTATCTGTCGAACATATGCGCCTACCAACAGCTTTTCCGCGCCCACGCCCGCCGGAGCACGGGCGGGCCAGGTTGACGGCCGGGTGCAAGCGGCGTATGCCAATATCGCGCGGATACTACGGGGCGGAACCTTCGAGCGGGTGGGGAGTGGCTGTGGCGGGCAGTACGGCCGGCAGTGCAGGGGCCAGTGCGGCGAGCGGTGCGGCGAGGATCGTCGGCGTGCACGGGATCGGCAAGTACGACTACTACCTTGAGGCGGGCCGCTCGGTGGCGGGGGCGGCGGAGGCGATGCGCCTCAAGTGGGACCGCTACCTGCAGGCCTCGCTCGGCGGGCCGGGCCGGGCCTACTTCAGCGAGGTGGCCTACTTCTCCCACGTGCTCAAGGAGGACGACGAGCTCGCCGATCCGCGGCGGTTCGCGGCCATGGAGGCCTCCACCCAGCAGGTGGTCTCGGGGTGGGCCGCCAACCTGGGGTTCGGTGAGCACTTCACAGGGGCGCTCAAGTCGTTCACCGGGTGGCTGCTCACCAGGCTCGACCGCAGGTCGGCGGCGTTCGCCGAGCTGTTCGCGCCCGAGGTGGCCGTCTACCTAGCCGACCAGGCGAAGCGGGAACGGGCCCGGCAGCTCGTCGCCGACGTTATCCGGAAAAATCGACCCAAGGTGGTTATCGCGCACTCGCTCGGCAGCGTCGTCGCCTACGAGACCCTCTGGGCCCACCCGGACCTCGAGGTCGACCTCCTGCTCACCCTCGGCAGCCCGCTCGGCATGCGCAACGTCGTCTTCGAGCGCCTCCTGCCCGCCCCCATCAACGGCCGGGGCGAGCGGCCCAAGGGCGTGCGGCGCTGGGTGAACATCGCCGACAAGGACGACATCGCCGCCATCCCGCCCGCCCTGGCGAGCAGCTTCACCGGCGTCGACGTCGAGGAGCTGGTCAACCTGGACTGGATCGACTTCCACACGGCGGAGAAGTATCTCGGCTGCCCGGCCCTGCACCCGCATCTGCGACCATTCCTCGGGTGAACTGGATCCTCTTCGACTACGGCAACGTCCTGTCCCTCGCCCAGCCCGCCGCCGACGCCGAGGCGATGGCCGGCGCGGCCGGCGCCGACCCCGTGGCGTTCCGGAGCCGCTACTGGCAGCACCGCCTGGAGTTCGACGGGGGCTCCCTGAGCCCGGCGGACTACTGGACGCGGGTGGCCGGCAGGCCGCTGGGCGGCGCGGAGGTCGCCCGCCTGATCGACATGGACGTGGCGAGCTGGGCCCATCCCGACGAGGGCACGGTCACCCTCCTGGGCGAGCTGCTCGCCGCCGGCCGCGACGTCGCCCTGCTGTCGAACGCGCCCGCCTGCGTCGCCGACGGCCTGGACGAGCTGCCCTGGATCGCCGGCATCCCGCGCCGCTTCTACAGCGGCAGGCTGGGGCTGGTGAAGCCGGGCAGGCAGATCTACGACCTGGTCGCGCGCGAGCTCGGCGCCGCCCCCGCCCGCGTCGTCTTCGTCGACGACCGCCCGGAGAACGTCGCGGGCGCCGAGGCGGCGGGCATGACCGGCGTCCGGTTCACCGGCGCCGACGCCCTGCGCGAGGTGCTGAGGCCGTAAAAGGCCCGGCCAAATGTCGCCTATGTGACCTATGGTGTGCCGGGTGGACAACGCCTTCCAAGTGGACCTGCGCGGAGTGGTCGACCTCCTCAGCCGCCACCTGTATTCCAGCCCCCGCGTCTACGTGCGCGAGCTGCTGCAGAACGCGGCCGACGCGATCACCGCCCGCCGGTCCACCGATCCCGGAGCGCCCGCCGCGGTCGCCATCGAGGTGGCGGACGGCGTCATCAGCGTCACCGACACCGGCATCGGCCTGACCGAGGACGAGGTCCACGTGCTGCTGGCCACCATCGGCCGCTCCTCCAAGCGCGACGAGCTGGGCTTCGCCAGGCACGAGTTCCTCGGCCAGTTCGGCATCGGGCTGCTGTCCGGCTTCCTGGTGGCCGACGAGATCAGGGTCGAGACGAGGTCGGCCAAGGGCGGCCACACCGTGCTGTGGACCGGCGGATCCGACGGCCGCTACCGGGTGGAACGGGCGGCTGCGGAGCGGGCCGAGCCCGGCACCACGGTCACGCTCACGGCCCGCCACGACGCCGCCGAGTGGGTGGCCGAGCGCACCGTCACCGAACTGGCCGAGCTGTACGGCTCGCTGCTGCCCTTCGAGATCACCGTGAACGGCCGCCGCACCACCGTCGACGCCCCGCCCTGGCAGGCCAGGCACCCGTCGCCGGAAGCGCGCGGAAGAGCCCTGGCCGACCACTGCGCGAAGCTGTTCGGCTTCACCCCGCTGGACGCCGTCGACCTCGGCGTGCCGGAGGCGGGGCTCACCGGCGTCGCCTACATCCTGCCCGCGCCGGCCAACCCGGCGGTCCGCGGCACCCACCGCGTCTACCTCAAGCGGATGCTGCTCACCGAGACCGCCGACGGGCTGCTGCCCGACTGGGCGTTCTTCGCCCGCTGCGTGGTCGACGCGGCCGAGCTGCGCCCCACCGCCAGCCGCGAGGCGCTCTACGAGGACGACCTGCTCGAACACACCCGCGACGAGCTGGGCCGCCGGCTGCGCGCCTGGCTCGTCCGGCTGGCCGAGACCGACCCCGACGGGATGCGCGCCTTCCTGCGCCTGCACCACCTGGGCGTCAAGGCGCTCGCCCTGCACGACGACGACATGCTCAGGCTCGTGGACCGGTGGCTGGAGTACGAGACCAGCGCCGGCCCGATGACGCTCGCCCAGTTCAGGACCAGGCATCCGCATGGCCGCTACACCTCCACCGTCGACGAGTTCCGCCAGCTCGCCGCGGTCTCGGGAGCGCAGGGCGTCGGCCTGGTCAACGGCGGCTACGTCTACGACAGCGAGATCCTGGCCCGCCTGGACCGGATCGACCCCGGCGCGGGCCTGCGACCGCTCGACCCCGCCGAGCTCGCCACCCACCTGGGCCCGGCCGACCCCGAGGCCGAGCTGCGTGCCCGGCCGTTCCTCGCCGCCGCCGCGCGGGCCCTGGAGCCGCTCGGCTGCGAGGTGGTGCTGCGCGACTACGACCCGGCCTCGCTGCCCGCCCTCTACCTGACCAGCCGCGCCGCCCAGCACCACGCCGACCTGCTGGAGGCCCGGGACACCAGCTCCGAGCTGTGGGCCGACGTGCTCGGCGCGCTCGAACGCACCATGGCGGTCGACCGGCCCCGGCTCGTGCTCAACCACCGCAACCCGCTGGTCCGCCGCGTCACGGGCCTGCCGGACCTCTCACTCGCCGCCACGGCGGTCGAGGCGCTGTACGGCATGGCGCTGCTGCATGGACACCACCCGCTCCGCCCGGCCGACACCGCGGCACTGAACCGCTCGTTCCTCGGCCTGCTCGACTGGGCCGTACAGGGAGGGGCGCATGGCTGAGGACGTCGCGGCGCTGCTGCGCGAAGCGGACGCCATGCCGTACGGGGAGGCCAGGACCGTCCTGGTGGAGCGCGCGCTGCGCGCGGCCGAGGCGGGAGACGACCACGACCTGGTCATCCGCGCCAGGCTCGACCTCGCCGAGGCCTACCAGTACGGCGGCGAGCCGGTGAAGGTGTTCGCCACGTTCTCCCGCAACCTCGCCGACTACGACGCCGAACCCGGCCGGTGGGACCGGTGGGTGACCCACGAGCTGCTCTGGCAGTTCAAGTGGGTCGTCGCCAACATGCGCCAGTTCCCGCAGATCCCGCTGCGCCGCACGCTCGACGCGCTGGACGAGATGGAGCGCCGCTACCGGCAGGCGGGCGACATGACGCACGCCGTGCACGCCAAGCGCTGCTTCACCGCCAGTCACCTCGGCGACGACGAGGGCATGCGGGAATGGTTCCACCGCTGGCAGACCAGCCCGCGCGACGAGCTGTCCGACTGCGAGGCGTGCGACACCTCCTCCAAGGTGTGGGCGCTGGCGTCGCTCGGCAGGGACGAGGACGCGGTGGCGGCGGCCAAGCCCGTCGTCGAGGGCCGCTCCACCTGCGCGGTGCAGCCGCAGAACATGCTCATCACCGTGCTCCTGCCGTACGTCAGGACCGGCCGGCTGGAGCAGGCGGCGCAGGCGCACCGGCGGGCGTACCGGATCGTCCGGGGGCAGCCGTCCCACCTGGAGGACATCGGCACCCACCTGGAGTTCTGCGCGCTCACCGGCAACGAGACGCGCGGCCTGGAGATCCTCCAGCGGGAACTGCCGCTGCTGGAGCGGCCGCCGTCGCCCTCCCAGGAGCGGACGTTCCAGGAGGGCGCCGCGCTGCTGCTGCGCCGCCTGGAGGAGACCGGCCACGGGCACCTGACCGTGCGGCGGGCGGGACGGGACGTGCCGGTGCCCGAGCTGCGCGCGGCCATGGAGGCCGGAGCGCGGCGGATCTCCGCCGAGTTCGACGCGCGCAACGGCAACGACACCCACTCCCGGCAGACCGAACGCCGCCTGGCCGCCCGGCCCCTGGTCGCCCGCCTTCCGCTGTTCCCCCACCACCGCGCCTCCTCGACCGGGTCACCGCACGACAACTGGCGTCGCGGAGTCGCCGCGCTCGACCAGGCCGCGTCGCGCGACCACGACGCCGGGCCGGCCGTGCGGGAGCTGGCGGAGGCGGTGGCCGGATTCACCGAGCGGGGCGACACGGCCGGCGCCGCCCTGGCCCGGGTCGACCTGGCCCGCGCCTACCTCGCCGCCGGCCGGGCGCTCGACGCGGCGGAGACCGCCGAGGAGGCCGTCACCCTGCTGGATCGGGCCGACGGGACCGCGCCGGCCGCCGCGCGCAGGACGCTCGCCGCCGCGCAGCACGCCCTCGGCGAGTACGACCGGCAACTGGCCACGCTGCGCCGCCTCGGCGACCCGGCCGCGCTGATGGACATGGCCGACGACATGAACGGGCGCGACGAGGACCGTCAGGCGGCCGGCGCCTACGCGGCGGCGGCCGACCTGTTCGAGGCCGCCGGCGACCTCCTCGCCGCCGGCCGGGCGCTGACGCTGCACGCCACGTCGGTCCACTACGCCGGCGACGACCGGGCCGGGATCGCCGCGGCGTTCGACCGGGCCAGGGCCGCGCTGACCGCCGCGGGCAAGGAGCGGGCGGCACGGGAGCTGGCCCTCCTCGCCTACGAGGAGGCCGACGTGCTGCGGTGGCAGGACGAGCACGACCGCGCCGCCGAACTCGCCCGAGAGGCCGCGGACGCCTTCACCGCCCTCGGCGACGAAGACGACGCGGAGCTGGCCCGTGACCTGCTGAGAGCGCTCGGCGAGGACGACTGACGCTGTTCACCTGCCCTTGACTCCGTTGTCATGGCCGGGTCAGCGGAGCCGGACATACCTGGGAGCGTGGACCGCAGATCCTTCCTCGCGGCAGCGGGCGCGGGCCTTCTCCTCCCCGCCCCGCTGACCGGAACGCGCCCAGCATCCTCCTCCCGAACCCTCAGAGCCGACCCGTTCACGCTCGGCGTGGCCTCAGGCGATCCCGGCACCGACGGGTTCGTGCTCTGGACCCGCCTCGCGCCCGACCCGCTCGGCGGCGCCGGCCTCGGCGGGATGCCGTCCCGCGACGCGGACGTCGACTGGCAGGTCTCCGCCGACGAGCGCTTCTCCAAGATCGTCAAATCCGGTACGGTCCCCGCCCGGGCCCGCGGCGCCCACAGCGTCCACGTCGAGGTGTCCGGCCTGGAGCCGGGACGCGACTACTTCTACCGCTTCAGGAGCGAGGGCCGCCTGTCACCCCACGGCCGCACCAGGACCACGCCGGGCGAGCGGGTGGAGACGCCGCTCGCGTTCGCGGTCGCCGCGTGCGCCCACTACGAGCACGGCTACTACACCGCCTACCGCCGCCTCGCCGAGCAGGAGCCCGACCTGGTCGTGTTCCTGGGCGACTACATGTACGAGTACGGGCCCAGCGGCTACACGGCGCTGGCCGGGCGGGTCCGCACCCACACGCCCGGCACGTGCGTCACGCTGGCCGACTACCGGCTGCGGCACGCCCAGTACAAGAGCGACCACGACCTGCAGGCGGCGCACGCGGCCGCGCCCTGGCTGGTGGCCTTCGACGACCACGAGGTGGAGAACAACTGGGCGGGTCCCGTCTCCAGCAGCGGCGCCCCCTCCTTCGCCCGGCGCCGGGCCGCCGCCTTCCGCGCCTACTACGAGAACATGCCGCTGCGCCGCGCCACCCTGCGCGGCGCCGGGCTCAACCTGAACCGGCGCGTCTCCTGGGGTTCCCTGGCGCGTTTCCACCTGCTCGACACCCGCCAGTTCCGCGACGACCAGGCCTGCGACGACGGTGTGCGGGGCGGCTGCGACGACCGGCTGTCCACGGACCGCACCCTGCTCGGCGCCGGCCAGTGGCGCTGGCTGGAGGACGGCCTGCGCGGCTCGGGCGCCCGCTGGAACCTGCTCGGCCAGCAGATCCTCATGACCCACCGAGACTTCAGGCGCGGTCCCGGCCGCGAGGTGAACCTGGACTCCTGGGACGGCTACGCGCCCGAGCGCACCCGACTGCTGGAGTCGCTGTCGCGCACCGCGAACCCGGTCGTCCTGACCGGCGACGCGCACATGCACCACCTCGCCGACCTCAAGACCGACTTCGACGACCCGGACTCGCCCGTGGTGGCCAGGGAGCTGGTGGCCACGTCGATCGCCAGCGACGGAGACGGCTACCGCGACAGGACCTGGATCGCCGAGTCGCTCGCGGAGAACCCGCACATCTCCTACATCGACCAGCGCCGCGGCTACATCATGGCCCGCCTCACCCGGGACGACCTCTCGGTGGACTTCCGCACCCTCGACCGGATCTCCCGCCGGGGCGCCCCCGCCCGCACTTCCCACCGCGTCACCATCCCCGCCACCCCGGGCACCTGAAGGCAACCTGGGAACGTCCTGAGGATCCGCTCAACCCCCGGCGCCGCCGGGAACGCCGGCCGGCGGGGCGGTCAGCCGTTCGGCCAGGCGCCGTCAGGGAACTCGCCGGTGCCGGTGGCCGCCATCACCACCTGGTCGTGCTCGCCCACGCCCGAGGTGACCTCGACGTACTGGTCGCCGCGGATTCCCGTGCGCACGACCCGCGCCGTGTCCTTGCCACCGGAGCGCACCGTGACCACCGAGGCGCCGTCCGCCCGGCTGCGCACCGCCGCGGCGGGCACGTACACCGCGTCCCGCGCGGCGCCGGTGGTGACCGTCGCCGAGGCGGTCTGGCCCAGCATGAGCCTGCTGGGCGGCTCGTCGAAGGCCAGCGTGACGGCGTAGCGGACGAGCCGGTCGTCGGTGGTCGCCGTGGGCGCGACGTGGGCCGCCCGGCCGCGCCGCCAGACGTCCAGGCTGACGCTCGCCCTCGTGGCGGGCGTGGTGCTCGTCGCCGGCGTGCTGATCGGCATCCAGGCGCAGAAGGCGCTGGGCACGCCCGCCGCCACGGCCGGCCCCCAGCAGGCGGGTCCCCAGCAGGGGGCCGCCAGCAGCCAGGCCGGCCGGGCGGCAGGCAGCAGGGGTTCGGCCAGCGGGCCGCGGGCGGCCCGGGCACGGCGGGCACCGTCGAGAAGGTGGACAAAGGGAAGGTATGCCTGAGGACCATGGACGGCTCCACTGTCACGGTCACCACCACCGACGCCACCACGATCGAGGTCACCAGCCGTGGCTCGGTGTCCGACCTCAAGGCCGGCAGCACCGTCACCGTGCGCGGCGAGCGGGGCGCGGACGGCACGATGTCCGCGACCGCGATCACCCGGACCGGAGGCGGCCGGTGAGCGAGCCGGAGGCCAGGCTGCTGGTGGTGGACGACGAGCCCAACATCAGGGAGCTGTTCTCGGCGAGCCTGCGGATGGCCGGATTCGAGGTGCTGACCGCCGCCGACGGGCAGGAGGCGCTGCGGATCGCCGAGGAGAGCGCCCCGGACCTGGTCATGCTCGACGTCATGCTGCCGGACCTGGACGGCCTGGCCGTCGCGGGCAGGTTGCGCTCGCGGGGCCGCCGGGTCCCGGTGCTGTTCGTCACGGCCAAGGACAGCCCCGAGGACTACGTGACCAAGCCGTTCAGCCTGGAGGAGGTCATCGCCAGGATCCGCGCGGTGCTGGGCGCCGCTCTGGCTGCGCCTGGTGTCGGTCACGCTGCTGCTGGTCACGCTGGCCATCACCGCGACCGGTCTGTTCACCGAGCGGCTGCTGCGCGGCTATCTGGTCGAGCGGGTCGACCAGCAGCTCCGTGCCGCCAGCGGGCCGTGGCGGACCGCGCCCCCTCCACCCGACCCGCAGCCCGGTGCCCGGCCGCAGCGCTTCTTCGGCCTGTTCCACCAGGTGCTGGTCGACGACCACGGCACGGTGATCAGGACGTTCGCCGAGTCGACCGAGACGCACAAGCCCGACCTGCCCAGGCTCACCACCGCCGACGTCGCCAGGCGCGCGGGCAGGCCGTTCACCGTCGACTCGCGCGCTCCCGGCGGGCCGAGCTGGCGGGTCGTCGCCATGCCCGGCCGCGGCGGCGACAGCCGCGTCATCGCGATCAGCCTGGGCGACGCCGAGGCCACCGCCCGCCAGCTCATCCTGATCGTCGCCGTCGGCGGCGGCGGGACGCTCGCCGTGCTCGGCCTCGCCTGCTTCTGGCTCGTCCGGCGGAGCCTGCGCCCGCTGGGCGAGATCGAGCGCATCGCCGGCGACATCGCCGGTGGCGACCTGTCGCGGCGGGTGCCCCGCTGGGCGGGCACCACCGAGGTCGGCAAGCTCGGCCGGGCGCTCAACGGCATGCTCGGCCAGATCGAGCGCGCCGTGCACGAGCGGGAGGCGGCGGCCGAGGCGGCCCGCGAGTCCGCCACCGCCGCCCGGCGCTCCGAGGAGGTGATGCGCAGGTTCATGGCCGACGCCTCGCACGAGCTGCGCACCCCGCTCACCTCCATCAGGGGCTTCGCCGAGCTCTACCGCCTGGGGGCGGACCACGACCTGCAGGAGGCCGTCAGGTTGCTGGAGCGGATCGAGGGGCAGGCGGCGCGGATGGGGCTGCTGGTGGAGGACATGCTGTTGCTCGCCCGCCTCGACCAGCGCCGCGCCCTCGCCCAGCGGCCCGTCGACCTGCTCAGCCTCGCGGCCACCGCCGTGCTCGACGCCCAGACGCTGGCCCCCGACAGGAGCATCGAGCTGGTCCGGCTGCACGGCGGCGAAGGGCCGGTGGTCGTGACCGGTGACGAGTCCCGGCTCGGCCAGGTGACCGGCAACCTGATCAGCAACGCGATCACCCACACCCCGCCGGGCACGCCCTTCCGGGTGGGAGTCGGCGCGCACGACGGCATGGCGGTGCTGGAGGTCGCCGACGAGGGGCCCGGGTTCCCGCCCGAGGTGGCCGAGCGGGTCTTCGAGCGCTTCTACCGGGCCGACCCGGCGCGCAGCAGCGGCGGCTCCGGACTCGGCCTGGCCATCGCCGCCACGCTGGTGGAGGCGCACGGCGGCGCGATCGCCGTCACCGGCGAGCCGGGCAGGGGCGCCACCTTCCGCGTCACCCTGCCGCTCAGGTCCGGCGGGGCCGCTCAGCCGAGCGCGTAGCCGTACAGGCCCTCACCGGTGCCGAGCCTGCGGGCCTTGCCCGGTCGCAGCCCGGCGCGCGCCCCGGGCACGTACGTCACCACCCCCTTGTCGGGAGCCGCCACCACCAGCCCGTGCAGCGCCGGCCGCTTCGCCAGCGACCGGTACCCGCCCGAGGCGGGCAGTGCCGACACCGAGGCGCCCTTCCCCTTGATCAGCAGGTCCCCGTGCCGCGTCAGCCCGCCCCCGGGAGCCGCCGCCAGCACCTGGACCGCGTTCTCGCCCGGCACGCCGACGGCCAGCTCGTCGTCGCCGTCACCGTTGAAGTCCCCGGCGGCCAGCGACGCGCCGAACCTGTCGAAGTAGCGCGGCTCGCCCTTGAGCAGCCGCTGCGTCCACATCTCCGACCGGCCGCCGCGCAGCCCGTGCCGGGTCCCGTACAGCACGTGCAGGGCGCCGTCGCCGTAGTCCATGGCCCGCTGACCGGCGGTCAGGCCCTCGCCCGGGGCGCCGACGGCCAGGTCGTCACGGCCGTCGGCGTCGAAGTCGCCGGTCGTCAGCGCCGCCCCGAACGCGTCCCACTTCTCCGCCGAGCCCTTGAGCCCTGGCGAGCTCTGCGTGATCCGCAGCGCCTGCTCGCGCCGTACGTCCAGGACGGTGGCCGACCCCTGCCCGTCGTGCGTCACGCTGTCGGACGGCGCGCCGACGACCAGCTCGTCGCGGCCGTCGCCGTCGAAGTCACCGGTCGTCAGCGCCTCGCCCCACTGGTCCGTCACACGCGCCGCCTGCCGCACCCACCGCGTCTTCTGCGTGATCTGGTACGGCTCGCGGCCCTTCAGCCAGTAGAGCGAAACCCCGCCACCGGACCGGAACCCGGGAGCGCCCACGGCGAGCTCGTCCCTGCCGTCCCCGTCCAGGTCGCCGGCCGCCAGCGACGCCCCGAACCGGTCGCTCGACGGCCTGGACAGGGTGAGCTCCCGGCCAGGCCGCAGCCCGCCGGGCGAGCCGTGATAGAGCTGGACCGCGCCGTTGCCGTCGCCGCCGGGCACGCGCTCGCCCGCGAACTCGTCCGGCGCCCCCACGGCCAGGTCGGCGCACCGGTCGCCGTCGAAGTCGCCCACGGCCAGCGCCGCCCCAAACGCGTCACCCGGCTCGGGCTCGTCCTGGGCCAGCCTCACCCGCTGTCCCGACCCGTACAGGATGGTGACCGAGCCGGCCCGCCTGTCGTCGTACGGCGCCGCCACGGCCACGTCCGGACGGCCGTCGCCGTCGAAGTCCGAAGGCGCCCCGCCGCACGAAGCGGACGCCGTGTGCACCGTACCGGTGAGCAGGGGCAGAACCAGGCAGGCGGCGAGCGATGCGTTCATACCTGTAGTCATCTCCGGGCCGTCCGAACCAGGCATTAACGCCACGGGAACGTGCCAGGATAGGCACGTGCACATCGATCTCGCAGATCTGGATTTCTGGCGCAAGCCCCCGAAAGAACGGCACGAGGCGTTCGCCCAGCTCCGGCAGCTTGAGCATCCGGTGTTCTTCCCCGAGAAGAAGGTGCCCTTCCTCCGGTCGGGAAAGGGCTTCTACGCCCTGGTCCGGCACGCGGACGTGGTCGAGGCCAGCCGCAACGCCAAGATCTTCTCCAGCGAGCCCGCCGTGACCAACCCGGAGCCGCCCGGCTGGGTCAAGCAGGTGTTCGGCGAGTCCATGGTCAACATGGACGACCCGCGGCACGCCAGGCTGCGCAGGATCGTCACCCGCTCGTTCAGCCCGCGCATGCTCGCCAACCTGCAGGCCGACATCGAGACCGCGTGCGCCGGCATCGTCGACGACGTGGTCAAGGACGGCCCGCGCGACTTCGTCACCCAGGTCGCCGCCCGGCTGCCGATCCATGTCATCTGCGACATGCTCGACATCCCGCAGGGCTGGCGGGCCAAGGTCCACCAGCACGTCGACGTCTCCACCGCCTACACCGGCGTCCGCCCCAGCCTGGCCCGCAGCGTCCAGCTCGCCGGCCAGAACATGCTGGCCCTGCTCGCCCTCCAGCGGATGGTGATCAAGCTGGGCCACGAGCGCGCCGCCGACCCCAAGGGCGACCTGGTCTCGCTCCTGGTGACCGCCAACCCCGACGGCGAGAAGCTCAACGACCGCGAGCTGGGCTCGTTCTTCGCGCTGCTGCTGGTCGCGGGCAACGAGACCGCCCGCAACACCATGGCCCACGGCATCAAGCTCCTCACCGACAACCCGGCGCAGCGCGAGCTGCTGATGAGCGACTTCGACGCGCACATCGGCAACGCGATCGAGGAGATGGTCCGCCATGTCTCGCCGATCATGCAGTTCCGCCGCACCGTGACCGAGGACTACTCGCTGCGCGGCCTGGAGCTGAAGCAGGGCGACAAGGTCGTCCTCTTCTACGGCTCGGCCAACCGCGACGAGACGGTCTTCCCGAACGCCGACGCCTTCGACATCACCCGCGACGCCAAGCCGCACGTCGGCTTCGGCGGCCCCGGCCCGCACTTCTGCCTGGGCGCCAACCTGGCCAGGCAGGAGATGCGGACCATGTTCAGGACGCTGCTGACCAAGCTGCCGGACATCCGCTCGGTCGGCGAGCCGGAGCTGCTGGTGTCCAACTTCGACAACAGCGTCCGCAGTCAGGCGTTCACGTTCTGAGGGTCGAGGACGTTCGTCCTGATCGTGAAGACCGTGATCAGCGCCGCCACCACCATCATGGCCGCGCTGATCAGCATGGCCATTCTGAACCCGGCGTCGAACACCGGAGCGTTCTCGAACGCGTCCCCGACCAGCCCCACCAGCGGCGGCACCGCGGCCACCGCGAGCAGCCCGCCGGTGCGGGCCAGCGCGTTGTTCACGCCGCTGGCCGTGCCGGCGTAACGGTCGGCGGCACTGGCCAGCACGGTCGAGGTCAGCGGCGCCACCGCCGCTGACAGCCCCAGCCCGAACACGGTGACCGACGGCAGCACCTGCAGCAGGTACGACGCGCCGGGACCGATCGTGCTCATCCACAGGAAGCCCGCTCCCGACACCAGGATGCCCGCCGTCATCGGCCAGCGCGGCCCGATGCGCTTGGCGACTTCCCCGGCCCGCGCCGACAGCAGCAGCATCAGCAGCGTCGCGGGCAGCAGCGCGGAGGCGGCCGCGATTGGCGAGAACCCCGACACCACCTGGAGCTGCACCGCCAGCAGGAAGAACACCAGGCCCATCGCGCCGTACATGATCAGCGTGACGACGTTCACGGCCGTGAACACCCGGTTGCGGAACATCTCCACCGGCACCAGCGCGTCAGGCGACCTGCGCACCTGCACCACCACGAACGCCACGCCCAGCAGCACGCCCGCGATCAGCGGCACCGGCGCATCGAGCTGGATCAGCCCGTACGTGATTCCGGCCAGGGACAGCGCGGCCAGCACCGACCCCAGCACGTCGAAGCGGCCCGTCGCCAGCTCGTCCCGGCTCTCCGGCACATGCCTGACCGTGACCAGCACGACCAGCACCGCGAACGGCAGGTTGATCAGGAACGCCCAGCGCCAGCCGATCGTCTGCACCATCGCCCCGCCCAGCAGCGGCCCGATCGCGCTCGCCACCCCGCCGAGACCCGACCAGGCGCCGATCGCCCGGGGCCGGTCGCCGCGGTCGAAGGAGGCCTGGATGATGGCCAGCGAGCCGGGGGTGAGCAGCGCGCCGCCGATGCCCTGCAGGGCGCGGGCGGCGATGAGGAACTCGATGTTCGGCGCCAGCCCGCACAGCGCCGAGGCCAGCGCGAACCAGACCGTGCCGATCAGGAACACCCTGCGCCTGCCGAACCGGTCGCCGAGGGAGCCGCCCAGCAGGATCAGCCCGGCGAGGGTCAGCGTGTAGGCGTTCACGGTCCACTGCAGCCCCGCCATGCCCGTCTCGAGTTCGGTGCCGAGGAAGGGCAGCGCGACGTTCACCACGGTGCTGTCGAGCATGGCGAGCCCTGAGCCCAGCACGGTCGCCGCCAGGATCCATCGCCCCTGTGCCGATTTGAGCTCTATGTGGCCGTTTTCCATGAGCCAATCCTGTCACTGCCCCGGCCCGGCCTTCGCGCCGTCAGGCGGGCCCGGCCGTGGTGCCGTCAGGCGGCCCGGCCGATGTGCCGTCAGGCGGGTGGGGCGCCCAGGGCGCGCAGGACGAACGCGGACACCAGCTCGGCGGCCCTGTCGACGGTCACCGCCCCGCTGATCAGCGGCATCCGCTCGGCCCCGATCAGCGCCATGATCATGCGTGCGGTGGCCGCCACGTCGAGCACCTGGAAGTCACCCGACGCCGCGCCGCTGTCGAGGATGTCCACCAGGATGCGCTGCATGGGCGCCACGTGGTCGGCGAGCTGCTGGTAGGCGGCCGGGCCCAGGGCGGCGCTCAGATCGGCCGCCCCCGGGTGCGGGTGCGCCACCAGCCCTTCGAGCTGCAGCCGCACGAACACCCGCAGCCGGTCGGCCGGTGCGGCGCCCGCGGGCAGGCCCCGCTCGTAGCTGTCGATGAAGTAACGCGTCACCCGCTCGGTGAACGCCAGCAGCAGAGCCGCCTTGTCCGGAAAGTAGTTATACAGAACCGTGCGGGTGATCCCGGCCTCGCTGGCCACATCCGTCAGCGAGATGGCGTCGATGCCCTGCACCCGCGACAGCCGCGAGACCGCCTGCAGGATTCGGTCGCGCGTCTTGGCGCGGTGCTCACCGATGGTGGCTGCGGAGATCCGGGGCATAGGCCCATGGTAGGCCGCCTGCCCGTTCGCGCGCGGGGCCGCGCGCGCGTACCCGGTCGAGCCACGCCCGTGCCGGCACCCTAGGCCGCGGTCTTCACCACGTGCAGCAGCTCGGTCAGCACCTCGGTGTTGAGCTGGTAGGCCAGCTTCACCTCGCGGATGATCCGCTGCTGCTCGCGCTCGTCCAGCTCCAGCGAGTCGAGCCGGCTCCGGTACTCGGCCTTGAACCTGGGCAGGCTGCCGACCCGGTCGAAGACGTAGAAGTCGACGCCCCCGCCCTTCTGGTAGCCGTAGATCTTCTGCAGCTCCATCCGGATGAACTGCCCGCCGGACAGATCGCCGAGGTAGCGGGTGTAGTGGTGCGCGATGTACCCGCCTGGCCAGTCGGCGACCTGCTCGATCCTGGCCACCAGAGTCCGCGTGGCCTTGGACGGAGCGATCCGGTCCCGCCACCTCTGCCCGTAGATCTTGGCCAGGTCCCGCTCCAGCGCCTCCTCCCGGTAGAGCTCGGGAAAGACGAACCGACCCGCCACCGGATGCTCGCTCAGCCTGCGGGACACGCCGTCGAGGGCGAGGTAGGCGAAGTAGTGCTGGGCGACCATCTCGCCGTACTCCTGCTCGCTCAGCCGCCCGCCCATCAGCTCCGTCAGGTAGCTCTCACCCTCGGCCGACTGGTGGTCGCTCCAGGTGGCGCTTCTCAAGGTCTCGGAGAACGACGTCACGGCTCACCCTAACTGGTTGGATCTTTAATGACACAGTGTCACAAACACCGTCGGGCCTCGTCAAGCGGATGGCGACACCATGTCATCAACTCATACCCACTCTGCGCCCCGGTCCTCCGGGGTTCGCGGGTCGCGCACGTGAAACGGCAGGTAACAGGGGGAACGGGACCAGGGGGTGCGGAAGCGGCGGCGTGACCATGCTCCGTCAGCGGAGCGACCCGCGTGCACGCGGCACGGTCATGGCCGCGGCGCCGGGGAGTGGCCCGTGGGCGGCGCGGCCATGGGTGCGGCGGAACGGTCCGCCTACACGCGCCACGGCCAGGGGTGCGGCGGCGGAGCGATCGCGTCGACGCCGCGTGAACCATGGCGGGTTCACGGGCTCGACGGGTCACTCCTCGCCGGAGAACCTCTCCCAGGCCGACTGCCGCGCCATGCCCAGGGCGGCGCCGATCCGGGCCCAGGTGACCCCGCGGTTGCGCGCCCGGGTCACCCAGACCTGAAGGTTGGCGTCCACCTCTGCGCTCACCGCGGCGACGCGCGGTAGGAAGGCGAGGATCTCCTCGTCGGTCATGCTGTCCGGCCAGGGGATCTCGGCGGCAGCGGCCGATCCGGTCGACTCGGCCGTCGAGTCGAGGATGGTGACGCACAGATGCACGCACTCGTTGCAGATGTGGACGCCGGCACCGGCGATCACCCTTTCCACGTCGGTCTCCGGCTTCGCGCAGAACGAACAGTGGATCTTCTGGTCGGTCGGGGAAGGGGCAGTCATGCGATCCTCCTGGGTCGGGCGGCTGTCAGGGCCATCCTGACGGTGCGACTCTAACCCGTCAGGTCTGACCTGACAAGCTCTCCGCGACGTCTGGAAGGCTTCCCGCATGGCCGGCGAGCCACCGCGTCGCCCCCTGGCATCGCGTGACACCAGGTCGGCAGCCTCGCGTGTATGCGCCGGCCGCCGCGCGCCGCATAACCCGGGACCGCTGACCCTGGACCGCTCACCTGGGGCCGTGCCCAGGGAGCGCTCGCCCGGGGTGGTGTCCGGGACCGCTGTCCGGGGTCGTGGCCGGGGACTGCGAGACGTCGGATCCTGGCCGGTAATGCCGGGAGATGCCGGGCCGCCGCCTGCCCGTCGGCTCGGTCACGAAGCCTCCACCACGCGGGGCCCGTGTTTCGCAAGGCCCCGGGCGAAACCTTTCCCCTCACCCCGCCGATGTCTCTCTGGGGGTGCGCAACCGCCATCCCGCCTCGGGGCCGGTAGGAAGCGGGCGGCAGGTGGACGAAGAGCAGCGAGCCGGTGTGTTCAACCAGCTCCTTGATCGCGCGTTGCGCGAGCCGGAACTGGTGGCGAGCATGGGCGCCACCGGCGAGACCTCCGCCGGTGCGCTGCGCCGGGTCGCGCGGGAGCATCGGGCGTACATCATGGACCAGGCGCGCGGCGCGGAGGAGGAGTACCTCCAGGCGGCCGGCGGGGTGCAAGCCGCCTGGCGGAGCGAGCGCGGCTGGTCGATCCTGTCCTGGGCGACGGGAGTGGCCGCCCTGGTGGTCACGCTGGCGGCGTGCGTCGCCGGCGGCTGGAGCGCCGAGATCGATCAGGCCATGGCCGAGCGCCGCCCGGTCTCCTTCGTCGACGTCCTGGTCCAGAGTGCGGGCATCCTCATGGCTCTCGCACTCCTCGGCGCGATCGCGGGGGCCGTCACCTGGTGGGCGTACTGGTTCCTGGTGCCCGCCGTGCGGACGGGAGACTCGGCCGCCGAAGATCGGCGGCTGAACGGGACGGTCGTAGGCGCGACCGGTTTCGTGGCGGTGCTCGCGGCGGCGTCCCTCTCCGCCTCGGTCACCAAGATCCTCTGGGTGCACGAACACCACCGGCCGCCGGGCCCGGATGACACCTACGGCTGGGAGTGGGCGCTGCTCGTCGGCACTCTGATCATCTACGCGGGAGCGTACTGGCTCCTGCGTGGCCGGTTGGCAGAGTTCACGAGCGAGTACGTCGGCGACGGGGGAGAGCCGAGCCGACTGGAGACCGTCTGGCGCGAAGCGCTCCACGAGTGCGTCCTGGGCTTCCTGCGCTCCCATATCGGCGAACAGCTGGAGCGCAGGTACGCCACCGTCCTGAGTGTCATGAGCGCTCCCGGCCTGCGGCGGGTGCGGGCGCTGGACTACCACGTGGTGACTCCTGCCGAGGAAACCCTGATCAGGGTCTGCAACGGCATGGACGGCGGCAGCATCGCGCTGGCCGGGCCGCGCGGGGCGGGCAAGAGCGAGCTGCTGAACGCGTACTGCAAGGGCGTCGCCCCCGACAGCACGGCGAAACTGGCTGTCGAGGTGACCGCGCCGGTCGTCTACGACCGGCGCGAGTTCATGCTCCACCTGCTCGCCAGGCTGTGCAGGGTGGTGATCCGCGAGAAACTCCGGGCCGCGCCCGAGGCGACCAGAATCCTGCAGCGCGTCCGGTATCAGCACACGCGCTCGGGCGAGCTGAACGCGAGCGGCGGCTGGGGGCCGTGGAGCATGTCGGCGAAACGCGGGACCACTCACACTCGCCAGCCGCTGGCCTACCCCGAGATCGTCCAGATGCTGACGGGCTTCCTCGGAGTGGTGGCGGAGGAGGTCTCGACCGCCATACCGGCGCGGCGGCTGGTGGTCTCCATCGACGAGCTCGACCGGATCGCGCCGGCGGCCGTCGCGCGGGATTTCCTCAACGAGCTCAAGGTCGTCTTCGACGTGCCGCACTGCCTGTTCGTGCTGTCGGTCTCGGACGAGGCGCTCAAGGAGGCGGACCTGTCGCCTGCCGGCCGCCGCGACGCCTTCGACAGCGCCATCGACGAGGTCGTCCGGGTCGAGCCCCTGGATCACCGCACCGCCGTGAAGCTCCTCGACACCCGCGTCATCGGCCTGCCCGCCCCGTTCGCGGCGCTGTTCTACTGCCTGTCGGGCGGCATGCCCCGCGGCCTGCTCCGCACGGCTCGCGCCGCGGTGGCCCTGCTGGAGCCGGACCGGCCCAGTTCTCTGGCGGAGGTCACGGCAGGCCTCGTCGAGCGCGAGCTGGCCAGAACCGCCAACAGCGCCGGGGACGGCGTCGCGACGCCCGGGGAGCTCCTGCAGTTCTTCCGGATGGACGTGGTCGCCGGGCAGGGCGGCCTGCGCCAGCTCGGCGACCGCATCGCCGAGCACGCCGCCGTCCTGCCCGGCGGCGCCAGGCTCGGCGTGACGCTCGCCAACCGCGCCTACTTCCTGGACACGGTGTCGTCCGTCTTCTCCGGGAACGTTACCGAGCAACTGATCACCGAGGCGTCACGGCCCGGCCATTCCGGCTCCTTCTCCGCGCTGGCTCGGGCACAACGCGAGATCGGCACGGCGGACGTGCTGGCCAGATCCACCCTGGACGAGATCAGGAAGGCCTGGACCCTCACCGCGCTGCCGCCCATCGCCCCGGCCGGCGCGGGGTCAGAGTTCGGCGGCCACCCTGCGCAGACCGGCTGAGGCGTCGCCGGTGATCGGGTCGCCGTGGCCGACGCAGACCGGGGCGAGTTCGAGATCCGCCAGCCGCCGGAAGGACTCGACCGCCCTGGGACGGTCGACGTTGAACACGCCGAGCATGATCCGCTCGTCCACGTGCGCGATGGTGTCGCCGGCGAACAGCAGGCGGTGTGCCGGGACGTGGATGGCGATGCTGCCGTCGGTGTGGCCGGGAATGGAGATCACCTCGGCTCCGCCGCCGAAGTCGATGACGTCGCCGCCCGCCAGCTCCTGATCGACCCGGGCGGGCGGGACCGGCGGGATCGGGGGGAGGCTGTCGAAGATCTCCCGCTCCCAGTCGGGCATGTCCGCCCGCTCGGGCAGCTGCCTCGCTGCCTCTCCCCGTACGACGGGCGCGTCGGCCTGGTGGACCATCACCGTGGCGTCGGCCGCGATCTCCGCGAGGGCGCCGTGGTGGTCCTCGTGCCCGTGGGTCACGATGACACGCCTCAGGTCCCGGGGGGTGAAGCCGAGAGACCGGATGGCGCCCTCGATGTCGCCGCCTGAGCCGGGCACGCTCGTGTCGATCAGCGTCAGGGCGTCGCGCTCGTGCCACAGATAGGCGTGCCCGACGTCGAAACGGAGCAGGTGCAGGTTGGGCGTCAGCTCGACGAGGTCCATGCGCGCAAACCTACGCCCGCTCTGGCCCGCGAGCGCGTCCCTTCGCCAGGAGCGGAGCGCACTCCCTTAACGTCCTTGTCATTCCCTTTATCGGGGTAAATTAGGGAACGTTATGCAAGATTACACCGTCGGGCAGGCAGCGGACCTGCTGGGACTTCACGTCAAGACCGTCCGCAACTATGTGCGCGACGGCCGGCTGAAGGCCGTCAAGATCGGCAAGCAGTATCGGATCGCCCGCGAGGATCTTGAGGCGTTCACCGGACGGACCCTGTCGCCCCCCGTCCCCGCCCGCCAGGTGGAGGCGTCCAGCATCGTGCGGATCGACGGCATCGACCGGCTCCAGATGGACCGGCTGAGCACCATGCTCCTGGGAGCCCTTGTGGGCCGCCCGAACGGCGTCCGGGTCGAGCTGGTCTACGACGAGGAGCGCGCCAACCTGAAGATCATCATCCTGGGCGACCTGGAGATGTCCGCCCAGGTGTTCAGGCTCGTCGAGGCGCTGGTGAGGGAGTGAAGGCAACCGGCTCGTCCCATGACGGCTGCAAGCCGGCCCCGCCACCGGCCCCGCCGCTGCGAGGCGGCGACCGCCATTCACTGATGAGAAATACGCCCCTGAATCCTTTGTGAGGAGAGCGCAAGTGTCCGACATCCTGGTGTGCGAACCGCATGGCGAGCCCCTGCGCAGCGAGCAGGACGCCCTCGACCTGATCGGCGAAGCCTGGTCTCAGCAGGCCCGCTGGGTGGCCGTCCCCACCGAGCGGCTGCATGAGGACTTCTGGAGTCTCCGTACGCGGGTCGCGGGCGAGCTGGTGCAGAAGTTCGCCAACTACCGGCTCGGCTTCGCCATCATGGGCGACGTTTCCCCCCATGTCGCCGCCAGCTCGTCCTTCGGCGACTGGGTCCGGGAGGCGAACGAGGGCCGCCAGACGTGGTTCGTCGCTGACCTGGCGGAGCTGGAGCAGCGACTGTCCGAGGCGTGAACGCCCAGCCATCCCCGCCGTCGGGCCTCGGCCGTTCCTGCCGTCCGGCCTCATCCGACGCATCTCGGCGGCGGCTCCTGTGCTCACGTCCCAGCCGCCGGTGCACGGGTCACGTCATCGTGCCTGCCCAGGGCTATGAGGGCGAGATTGCGCAGTGAGGCAGTGCCCGGTCTGAAGTAGTCGCTGTGGCCGCCCGCGCCGACTTCGAACAGTCGTGCGCCGTAGGCGGGATCCATCGGGTCGGCGCCGAAGCCGAGCGGTCCGAGCTTCACCTTGGGCACGAACCTGATCCAGTCGCCGTCCCCTCGCCCGGCCCAGAGGCGCGGCGGGGGAGACGTGCGGTGAACCGTCCCGCTGGGCGCTGTGGCCGTGCTGGTCAACGTGGAGGCGGCGGGTGTCCGCGGTGGGGTGAGGGCCGCGGCGGAGGAGGGGTCCTCGAGACCGGGACTGCCGAAGACGACCAGGTCGGTGACCGGCAGACCGGGGACGGCCTTGACGCACACCACAGAGCCGTAGCTGTGGCAGAGCAGCGTGATCGGCGCCGCCGTCCGGCCGCGCAGGTCGGCGACGGCGCGGCGGAGCGCCGCCGCTCCCCGCGTGGCAGAGGTGTCCAGCATGACGTCCAGGCTCACGGTCGGCGGGGAGTCGTAACCGAGCCAGGCCACCACGGCGAGCCGCCTGTCGGGATCCAGGCGGGACGCCTCGGCCAGGAGTGCGCGGGCCGAGCCTCCCGGACGATGGTGGCCGGTGTCGAACGTCTTCACCGTGACGTCCGCGCCCGGCACGATGATCGCCACCCCGTCCGCCGTGGCCGGATCGCCGAAGACCTCCACGAGACGGCCGCTCGACGGGGCGGGCGGGATGACGAGCGCGCCGAACGCGAGCATTCCGAGAACTCCATGGCGTGTGCGCATGGCGTCGAAGCTACGAAGACCGCCATGTAACCCGCGTCACCGCTGGGGTTGAACCTCCCGGTAGTACCAAGGGGTGACGCGGCTCGGCCGGGGATGACGCGCGGCGCGTACGGCTACGAGCCGAGCCTGTCGCGGGCCTCGTCGAGGGCGTCGAGGGCGAGATCCCAGTCGAACGGCGCTCCGGCGCTTCGTGGTGGTGCCGGCTCCCAGATGCCGGGGCCGTACAGCATGGTGACCCCTGCGGCCCGCAGCTCGCCGACGTTGCGCTCGAAGGCGGGGTGGGAGGCCTGGGCGCTGTTGACGGCGGGGGCGGCCACGAGCGGCAGGCCCATGCCGATGGCCTCGGTGATCAGGCCGAGGGCCAGGGTGTCACTGATGCCCGCCGCCCACTTGTTGATCGTGTTGAACGACGCCGGGCACACGAGAATGGCGTCGGGGTCGGGAAGCAGGTCGGGCGCGTCAGGATCCTTGTACGCGTGACGCACGGGGTAGCCGGTCAGCTCGGTGAGAGCGGCGACGTCGACGAACCGCACCGCCTGGGGCGTGGCGATCACACACGGGGTCCAGCCGCGTCCGATGGCCCGCTCGACGAGCTCGTCGACGACGCGGGCGCGCGGGGTCGCGCAGACGACGATGTAGAGCACGGGATTGACGGGTGTGTTCATGAGGGCATTCAAGCCGGTCGGCCCGATGCCTCGAAGGCATGCGACTGAGCGTCGCCCGGCCCGTCAGCGGGTGTAGCGGTGCTTGGCGCCAGGAGGGAAGTATTCCG
Source organism: Nonomuraea sp. LPB2021202275-12-8 (assembly GCF_037044575.1). NCBI lineage: Bacteria > Bacillati > Actinomycetota > Actinomycetes > Streptosporangiales > Streptosporangiaceae > Nonomuraea > Nonomuraea sp. LPB2021202275-12-8. Next base: position 186,498 of record NZ_JBAHWD010000002.1, read on the forward strand.
CGTCTCCCGCCTCGCGCAGCCGGATGACGGGCGCCTGCTGCGCCTCCGGCACGTAGTGCCCGAACTCGCTGTTGAGCCGGAGCAACTGCTCCAGGATCGACCCGCCGACGGCCCGGGCCGTCTCCTGGGACGGTTTCTCGCCGGGCGCGAGCTCCACCGTGACCGTCAGGTGCCGGTCGCGGCCGGAGTCCTCCACCACCTCCAGCACGAACTTGCCCGTCACCAGCGCGCTCACAGCCTGCTGCTCCAGCCCGACCGCGATGTTCTCCGGATACACGTTCGCCCCGTAGTAGGAGACGGTGAAGTGGGTGCGATCGAAGACGTACACGAAGGGCCGTTCGGGTCCGGGGGCCGACGGTTCGAGCCCGCGCTCCCGGACGAACCGCAGCATGCGTTCGTACGGGATCACCCCGCCCTCGTCCGCGATGTGGTAGCGGATCAGCGGGACGCCGTTGTCGCCGGAGAAGAGCAGCGTGCCCCGGTGCTCCTCGAAATGGCGGACCTCGGGGTCGTACTGGACGAGCGTCGGCAGGCGGGACTCGCCGAACAGCTCCCTGGCCGTGGCGGGTCGTTCGGCCAGGAAGCGGCGGATCTCCACCGACAGCGGAGTCTCGTTGCCCAGAACGCCCGCGTCGGCGGTGCCGTACAGGGAGGCGATGCCGCGCAGCGGGTCGTCGATGCCCGCTCTGGAGGCCACGAGGGTGCGCCATTCCTCGCTGAAGACCTCGCCGGCGGTGACCAGCTTGACGTCCCAGGCGGACCAGGGGAGACCGGAGTCGATGACGTTCTTCAGGAAGGGCGGGTAACCGAGCAGGACCACCTGGTCGAAGTGTGGCGCCAGCTCGGGGATGACGCGCAGGATCTCCTGCTTGTCGCTGCCGGGCGCGACCACGCTGATCGGATATCCGAGCTCCGCCAGGTGGCGGCAGCAGCTGACGGTGAACAGGCCGCCGACCCAGGTGCCGAGCGCGAAGCAGACGACGGCCAGGGTGCGGCGTTCGCGGGCGTCGAAGGAGTCCCTGAAGATCTCCTCGAAACGGGCGGCGATCACCCGCTCGTCAGAGGCGGAGCGCGGCCAGAACGACGGCACCCCGGTGGAGCCGGACGACACCGCGATGATGTCGCCGATCACCCCGTCGCGGCACAGATCGGGCAGGGGATGGCGGCGCGTGTAGCCGTCCTTGGTCGTCATCGGCAATCCCACGAAATCCTGAGATGTCGTGATCTTCCGGGGATCGATGTGGTGCTCGGCCAGGAACGCCCGGTAGGCCGGCACCGTCTCCGCCACCTCGTGGAACAGCTTGACGACGTCCATCTGCCGACTGTAGATCCGCCGGGCGGCGGCCGTCACCCGCCCGGCCGCACCAGCCCCGTCTCGTAGGCGTAGACGATGGCCTGGGCCCGGTCACGCAGCCCCAGCTTCATCAGCACCCGCCCCACGTGGGTCTTGACGGTCTGCTCGGCCAGCACCAGCTTGCCGGCGATCTCCTGGTTGGACATGGCCTGGGCGACCAGGGTGAGCACCTCGGTCTCCCGCTCGGTCAGCCCTGCCAGCCGGCCCGCCTCGGGTGCCCGTGACGGGCCCAGCCTGGCGAACTCGCGGATGAGCCGCTTGGTCACCGCCGGCGCGATGAGCGCCTCACCGGCGGCCACCACCCGCACCGCCTCGGCCAGCTGGGTGGCGGAGGCGTCCTTGAGCAGGAACCCGCTCGCCCCGGCGCGCAGCGCCTCGTAGACGTAGTCGTCGAGGTCGAAGGTGGTCAGGATGAGGACCTTGGACCGCGCGCCGGAGGACAGGAGCCGCCTGGTGGCCTCCAGCCCGTCCATGACCGGCATCCGGACGTCCATCAGCACCACGTCGGGGGCGAGCTCCGCCGCCCGCTCGACCGCCTCCCGACCGTCGGCGGCCTCGCCTACCACCTCGATGTCCGGCTGGGCACTCAGGAACACGGTGAACCCGGTGCGCACCATGCCCTGGTCGTCGGCGATCAGCACCCGGATCACCCGGACCCCCGTTCGGTCGTGGCGTCGACCGGCAGTGTCGCGGTCACCTGGAAACCTCCCACGGGGACCGGCCCGGCGTCGAGCGTGCCGCCGAGCAGCGCCGCCCGCTCGCGCATGCCGACCAGCCCCTGACCGGCTCCCCGCGGCCCGGCGGGGGCGAGGCCGGGGCCGTTGGTGATGTGCAGGCGTAAGCCGCCGTCGTCGCGGCCGATGTCGACCACGACCGTGGCGCCCGGCGCGTGGCGCATGGCGTTGCTCAGCGACTCCTGGACGATCCGGTAGGCCGACAGTCCCAGCGCGGGCGCCAGGCCCTCCAGCGACGTGGGCCGCTTGACCAGCACCGTCAGCCCCGTGGCCCGCGCGTTGGCGATCAGCTCCTCGACCCGGTCGAGGCCGGGCAGCGGCGCGGTGTCGGTCCGGCCGTCCTGGTCGCGCAGCACGCCGAGCACCTGGCGGAGCTGGGCGATCGCGTCCAGCGACAGGCCGCGGATGTCCGCCAGCCCCGCTTCGAGCTGGGCCGGATCGCCCGCCGCCTTGAGGGGGACCGCCTCGGCCTGGATCGCGATCACCGACATGTGGTGCGCCACCACGTCGTGCAGCTCGCGCGCGATGCGGGCCCGCTCCTCCAGCACGGCCTGGGCGCCCACCGCCTCCTGTGTGCGCTGCTCCTCCACGACCAGCTGGGCCGTGGCGGTGCGGCGGACGCGCACGTTGTAGCCGAACAGGACGGCGACCGTCACCATGACCGCCGCGACGGGCATGGAGTTGGGATGGATGATCCAGGCCGTCAGGACGCTCAGCACCCAGATCGCGACGGTGATCCGCCGCTCGCAGCGTACCGCGGCCGAGTAGCTCACCAGCAGACAGGACAGCACCATCAGGAACGTGTAGGGGGCATCGGCGGGCCGGACGCCGATGGACGAGGTCACCCAGACGCCGATCGGCAGCATGAGGAACCCGGTCCGCCAGGCGGCCAGCGGCCACCTGTCGCGCAGCGCGAGCGGCAGGGCCACGCCCACGGCCATGAGCAGAGAGAAGCCCTCGGAGACGGGGGAGACGGCCTTCACATTCCAGTCGGACACCTGGGAGAGCGTGGTGAGGAACGCGATCGCGGCCAGCAGCGCGTCGGCCGCCTGCACCAGATCCAGCCGGGAGGTCGGGACGACGGCGAGCCGGCGCGGCAACCGGACTGTCAGCCGCCGCGAGCGGGGCGCCGGAGGGTCGGCCACACCCTGATAGAGCGCGAGCTGAACAGGCCGCACCACTGCCGGGATCACGCCCACAGCCTACGAGCGGGGCCGGGGGCGCCGCGTCCCACCAAGGTCTGATCCCCCCTCATTCCCAGGTATCGCTTACATAATTACGATCGCTCTGAGCGAACAGTCGCAGCGAAGGGAACAATGGCGGGCTCTGATGAATTGAGTCCATGTAACTCAACCCTTTGGAGTGCGCATGAGTGAGAGCTTGATCCTCCCGGTCCTGCCGCTGGATGACGCTGTCGTCCTGCCGGGCATGGTGGTTCCCCTGGACCTGTCCGACTCCGAGGTGCGGGCCGCCATCGACGCGGCACAGGCATCCGGTCGCAACAAGCCGCAGGTCCTCCTCGTTCCCCGGATCGACGGCCGTTACGGCGCCGTCGGCGTGCAGGCCGTTGTCGAGCAGGTCGGGAGGCTTCCCGGCGGCGAGCCCGCCGCGGTCGTCCGCGGCGTCAACCGGGTGCGCGTCGGCAGTGGCACGACCGGACCGGGGGCGGCGCTGTGGGTGGAGGTCAGCACGGTCGACACCGTCGCCGCGGGCGAGCGCGCCCAGGAGCTGGCCAAGGAGTATAAGGCCCTGGCCACCACGATCCTGCAGAAGCGTGGCGCCTGGCAGGTGGTCGACCAGGTCAACCAGATCGACGACCCGTCGGTGCTGGCCGACAGCTCCGGCTACACCCCGTGGCTGACGACCGCCCAGAAGGTCGAGCTGCTGGAGGCCGCCGACCCGGCTGACCGGCTGGCCCGGCTGATCGAGTGGTCCCGCGACCACCTCGCCGAGCTGGACGTGGCCGAGACGATCCGCAAGGACGTCCAGGAGGGCATGGACAAGCAGCAGCGCGAGTTCCTGCTGCGCCAGCAGCTCGCCGCGGTCCGCAAGGAGCTCAAGGAGCTCAACGGCGACACCGCCGGGACCGAGGAGGAGGACTACCGCGCCCGCGTCGAGGCCGCCGACCTGCCCGAGAAGGTGCGCGAGGCGGCGCTCAAGGAGGTCGACAAGCTGGAGCGGACCTCCGACCAGTCTCCCGAGACCGGCTGGATCCGCACCTGGCTCGACACCGTCCTCGACATCCCCTGGAACGAGCGGACCGAGGACACCTACGACATCGTCGGCGCCCGCGAGGTGCTGGACGCCGACCACACGGGCCTGTCCGACGTGAAGGACCGCATCATCGAGCACCTGGCCGTGCGCAAGCGCCGCCAGGACAAGGGTCTCGGCGTGGTGGGCGGCCGCCGCAGCGGCGCGGTGCTGGCCCTCGCCGGCCCGCCCGGAGTCGGCAAGACCTCGCTGGGCGAGTCCGTCGCCCGCGCGATGGGCCGCAAGTTCGTCCGCGTCGCGCTCGGCGGCGTCCGCGACGAGGCGGAGATCCGCGGCCACCGGCGCACCTACGTCGGCGCGCTGCCCGGCCGCATCGTCCGGGCCATCCGCGAGGCCGGCTCGATGAACCCGGTCGTCCTGCTCGACGAGGTCGACAAGGTCGGCGCCGACTACCGCGGCGACCCGACCGCTGCCCTGCTCGAAGTGCTCGACCCGGCGCAGAACCACACCTTCCGCGACCACTACCTCGAGGTCGAGCTCGACCTGAGCGACGTGCTCTTCCTGGCCACGGCCAACGTCCTGGAGGCGATCCCCGGGCCGCTGCTGGACCGCATGGAGATCGTCACCCTCGACGGCTACACCGAGGACGAGAAGGTCGCGATCGCCCGCGACCACCTGCTGCCCCGGCAGCTGGACCTGGCCGGCCTGACGGCCGAAGAGGTCAAGGTCGAGGAGGGCGCGCTGCGCAGGCTGGCCGCCGAGTACACCCGCGAGGCCGGGGTCCGGTCGCTGGAGCGCTCGATCGCCCGCATCCTGCGCAAGGTGACGGCCAACGACGAGCTGCCCGCCACCGTGGGCGCGGACGACCTGGTCGGCTACCTCGGACGGCCGCGGTTCGTGCCGGAGTCGTCGCTGCCCGAGGCCACCCAGCGCACCTCGGTGCCCGGCGTGGCGACGGGCCTGGCGGTCACCGGCGCCGGCGGCGACGTCCTCTACGTGGAGGCGTCGCTGGCGGACCCGGAGACCGGCGAGACCGGGCTCACGCTGACCGGCCAGCTCGGCGACGTGATGAAGGAGTCGGCCAGGATCGCACTGTCCTACCTGCGCTCGCACGGCGCGGAGCTGGAGCTGCCGGTCACCGCGCTGAAGGACCGCTCGGTCCACGTCCACTTCCCCGCGGGCGCCGTGCCCAAGGACGGCCCCTCGGCCGGTGTGACGCTGACGACCGCGCTGGCCTCGCTCCTGTCGGGCCGCCTGGTCCGCGGCGACGTGGCCATGACCGGCGAGATCTCGCTCACCGGGCGGGTCCTGCCGATCGGCGGCGTCAAGCAGAAGCTGCTCGCGGCGCACCGGGCGGGCATCACCACGGTGCTCATCCCGGCCCGCAACGAGCCGGATCTGGACGACGTGCCCCAGGAGGTCCGCGACGAGCTGACCATCCACCCGGTCGGCGACGTGCGCGAGGTGCTCGACATCGCCCTCGCCCCGGCGCAGGTGGCGTCTTCCGTCGCCGCCTGACCCGGCCTCCATGACGCGCACCCCGTCGCAGCTCCCGCTGCGGCGGGGTGCCCGTGTGCTCGTATCAAAGATCATTATTTTCCGTATATAGATGGTTGAATCATCCCGCCGTTTGACTGAATGATTCGTTGATGCTTGGCTGACCTCATGCTGTACGGAACGCCCGCGCTTGAGGCGGTGGACAAAGCCGTGCTGGCCGAGATCGAGGACATGCGGCGCGATCTGAAATACCGCCTGGCCGAGACCCATCGCTGGGACGGCCAGCTCCGCCGGCAGCTGCAGGCGCGCGCCATCCAGGGGTCCAACTCCATCGAGGGCTACCAGGCCAGCGTCGAGGACATCGAGTCGATCATGGCGGGGGAGGAGCCGCTGGAGACGACCGGCCCCGTGGCCAGGGAGATCGCCGGATACCAGCAGGCCCTGACCTATATCCAGCAGCTCTCCAGGGCCTCTGCCTTCCGGTATGACGCGGGGCTGCTCAACGCACTGAACTTCATGATGATCGGCCACCATCGCGACAAGTCGCCGGGCGTCATCCGGCCCGGAAGCGTCTACATCCGCAACTCAGAGACCGGCGAGGTGGTCTACGAGGGGCCGGACAGCGAACGGGTGCCGGAATTGATGGACAAGCTGGTCGAGTGGCTCAACGACGGGGATCTCGGCGCCCCCGGGTACGTCCGCGCCGCAATGGCGCACCTGAATCTCGTCAAGATCCATCCCTGGCGGGATGGCAACGGCCGGATGTCGCGGGCCCTGCAAACCCTGGTGCTCGGCCGGGATCAGATCACGACACCCGAGTTCTGTTCGATCGAGGAGTGGCTCGGCCAGCAGCGCTCCACTCTCGACTACTACGACGTCCTCGGCGAGGTCGGTCGGCGGAGCTGGAGTCCGCACGGGGACACCCTGGCATGGGTGCGGTTCTGCCTGCGAGCACACCACCTTCAAGCCCAGCGCGTGGCACAGCGCCTGGCACAGGCGGGAGAGATCTGGACCCTCCTGGAAGAGCGGATCGATGCCGACGCGCTCAACCCCCGCGTCGTGTCCGCGCTATACGAGGTGTTCGTGAACACCCGGCTGCGACGCAGCCGATACCAGGCCGACGAGGGGCTCAGCCAGGGCCAGGCCGCCCGCGACCTGCGCGACCTCGCGGCCAAGCGCTGGGTTCGGCCGTACGGCGAGACCAAGGGCCGCTTCTACGCCCCCGGCCCCCGGATGTCCGAGATCAAGGCGCAGTTCGCCGAGCGGGTCATCCCCCTGGTGGACCCGTACAAGGAGCGCGAAACCGTACAGTGACTCAGATCACCGGACATAACCGGAATAGGAGGGGCTAACAACGCTGTTGCACACGGCGTGAACGAGGCATACGCGGACGACCGGAGCGCCATGGGCGCCTGGTGTTGTCGCATGCGTATGGGGCGAATGTCCGCCATGCAGGCCCGCTGAGAACCACCCGCCCGCATCCCTCGAAGGTCACCGTGATCACACCCTTGTTCGTGCTGCGCAGGCTGAGTCACCTGCCATTCCATCCGGGCACCCGCTAGCCCGTCCTCTGCTGCTGATGTCCGTTGCGCGGCCCCTTGGGTGGCCGCTCTCAGTCGTGGGGAAATGTCGTGATCCAGGTATCCGGCCTGCGCAAGCTGTACGGCGACACCGTCGCGTTGGACGGTGTCGACCTGCACGTGCGCGAGGGCGAGATCTACGGTGTGGTCGGCCAGAGCGGCGCCGGCAAGAGCACCCTGCTCCGCTGCGTCAACCTGCTCGAACGGCCCGCCGCCGGCACCGTAACGGTGGCCGGGCAGGACCTGACGGCGCTGCGCGGCAGGGAGCTCAACCGTGCCCGCCAGCGCATCGGCATGATCCACCAGCACTTCGCGCTGCTCTCCTCGCGCACGGTCGCCGGCAACGTGTCCTTCCCGCTGGAGGTCATGGGCGTGCCCAGGGCGGAGCGACGGCGACGCGTCGGCGAGCTGCTCGACCTGGTGGGGCTCGGCGGCCGCGGGGGCGACCACCCGCACCAGCTGTCCGGCGGGCAGAAGCAGCGGGTCGGCATCGCCCGGGCGCTGGCGGGCAACCCGGCGGTGCTGCTGTCGGACGAGGCCACCTCGGCGCTCGACCCGGGCACCACGCAGTCGATCCTGGCCCTGCTCAAACGGCTCAACACCGAGCTCGGGCTGACGATCCTGCTGATCACCCACGAGATGGACGTCGTCAAGACCATCTGCGACTCCGCCGCCATCATGGCCGGCGGCCGGATCGAGGAGTCGGGGCCGATCGCCGGGCTCATCAGGACGCCGGGCTCGCGGCTGACGCGGGAGATCTTCCCGCTGCCCGACCCCGCGCCGGCGGGCTCGGTCACGCTCACCTTCACCGGCGACCCACGGCAGGCGCTGGTGTCGGAGGTCGTGCGCAAGTTCGACGTGGACGTCAGCATCCTGGGCGGCTCGATCGAGGAGCTCGCGGGCGGCTCCGTCGGCCGCCTGCGCGTCGCCCTCGCGGGCGAGGAGGTCCCGTCCGCGCTGGCGTACCTGCGCGAGCGTGGCCTGCTGGTGGAGACGTCATGACGCGGAAAGGCGGACAGACCGGATGACCTGGGACGAGATGGCGCCCCTGCTGTGGGAGGGCACCTGGCAGACCGCCGTGATGGTGGGCTGGGCCGCGGTCTTCACCGTGCTGCTCGGGCTGCCTCTGGGCGTGGCGCTGGTCGTGTTCGACCGGGGCGGGCTCCGCCCCCTGCCGGTGTTCAAGTCGGCGCTCGGACTGATCGTGAACGTGGGGCGGTCGTTGCCGTTCATCGTGCTGATGATCGCGATCATCCCGTTCACCCGGCTGGTCGTGGGCACCACGATCGGGACGGCGGCGGTGGTCGTGCCGCTCACCGTCGGGGCGGTGCCATTCTTCGCGCGCCTGGTGGAGACGGCGCTGCGCGAGGTCGACAGGGATGTGGTCCAGGCGGCTCAGGCGATGGGGGCGGGCCGCGCCGCCATCGTCTGGAAGGTGCTGCTGCCCGAGGCGCTGCCGGGCATCGTCGCGGGGGTGACCGTGACCGTGGTCGCCCTGATCGGCTACTCGGCCATGGCCGGGACCATCGGCGGTGGCGGGCTCGGCGACCTGGCCGTCAGATACGGATACCAGCGGTTCGAGACGGTGCTCATGATCGTGACCGTCGTGCTGCTCATCGTGATCGTGCAAATCATGCAGAGCCTGGGCGATGTGCTCGCCCGGCGTCTATCGCACAAGTAAAGGAAAAATCATGAAAATTCATCGCCTTGTGGGCGCGGCTGCCCTGTCCCTGTTGCTCGCCGCATGCGGTACGTCGCAGTCCGCTACTCCGGCAGGCGGCGCCCAGGCCGAGTCGGCGGACACCGTGCTGAAGATCGGCGCGAGCCCGGTCCCGCACGCGGAGATCCTCAACTTCGTCAAGGACAACCTGGCTCCCGCCGCCGGCCTCAAGCTCGAGGTCGTCGAGTTCACCGACTACGTGCAGCCGAACGTGCAGCTCAGCGAGGGCCAGCTCACGGCCAACTTCTTCCAGCACAAGCCCTACCTGGACGACTTCAACGCCTCCAAGGGCACCGAGCTGAGCTTCGTCACCCCGGTCCACCTGGAGCCGCTGGGCCTGTACTCCAAGAAGTCGACCGAGCTCGCCGCGCTGCCCGCGGGCGCCACCGTGGCCGTTCCGAACGACGCCACCAACCTGGGCCGCGCGCTCAAGCTGCTCGCCGACAACGGCGTGGTCACCCTCAAGGAGGGCGCCGGCACCGCCGCCACCGAGCGGGACGTGACCGGCAACCCCAAGAAGCTCGCGTTCAAGCCGCTGGAGGCAGCCCAGCTGCCCCGCTCGCTGGACGACGTCGACGCCGCGGTGATCAACGGCAACTACGCGCTCGAGGCCGGGCTCAAGCCCGCCACGCAGGCGCTGGCGCTGGAGAAGACCGAGGCGAACCCGTACGTGAACGGCCTGGTGGTGCCGGCCGGCCACGAGAAGGACGCCAACATCGTGACCCTCGGCAAGCTCCTGCAGGACCAGAAGGTCAAGGACTTCATCGCGCAGAAGTATCAGGGCTCGGTGATCGCCGCCAAATGATATTGAAAAACCGCTAGATCATATTAAATGATCTTAAGGGCGATTTAAGGCCATGTAAGCGGATTGTAAGTGGTAGGCAATGCGGTCGGATTACCAATACAGGGACAGCAAAAAGCAAACCCTCTCCCGAGGAGCCTCCACATGCGATTCGCAGCACGAATCCTCATCGGCGTGGCCGCCGCCACCACGGTCGCCATCGCCGCCCCGGTCGCCGCAAACGCTTCCGTCACTTCGGCCACCTCCGCCACCCCCGCCTCGTACGAGGCGGGCTGGGGGTCCTACTACTCCAGCGACCACAAGGCCAAGGCCAAGGGTCACGTCGAGGTCGAAGAGAAGAAGTACAAGCACTGGTACTGGAAGACCTTCTGGGTCAAGAAGAAGGTCTGCAAGTACGACGAGGACGGCGACAAGCACTGCAAGTGGATTCCGAAGAAGTTCAAGAAGCACGTGTGGGTCTGGAAGACCGAGCACTTCTACTCGGTCGACAGCAAGCTCACCAACTACAAGTGGTGGGGCAAGAACAACTGCGCGTGGGAGACCTTCAAGATCGTGAACCACGACGGTTCCACGTACTTCAAGAAGTTCAAGAACTGCCACAAGTTCCCGAAGCACTACTCGTTCTCCGGTAAGGACGCCGCGCACATTTACGTGAACGTGAGCAGGGGCAAGCACTTCGGCCCGACCGGCTGGTACTCCGGCTGGCAGGACGTTTACCACGCCGCCGCCTGACCCGTTCTGACGGAGCCGCGATCTCGATGGCGAGGTCGCGGCTTCGCCGTGCCCGGGTGGTTCTGGCGCATCGGCCAATCAGCAGAATAGTGTTCGGTTCATGTACCCCGGAGCCATCGCAGCAGTCAGCCCGGACAAGCCCGCTGTGATCATGGCGGGCTCCGGTCAGGTCATCACCTACCGCCGGCTCGACGAGGAGTCGAACCGGCTGGCCCACCTGTTCCGCGCCGCCGGCCTACGGCCGGGGGACCATATCGCCTTCATGCTCGGCAACCATCCGCTCTTCCTGGCCATCGCCTGGGCGGCGCACCGCTCCGGCCTCTACTACACCGCGATCAGCTCCCGCCTGCAGGCCGACGAGCTCTCCTACATCGTCGGCAACTGCGGCGCGCGGGTGTTCATCTCGAGCGCCGATCTGGCCGACGTCGCCACCTCGATCACCGCCGCCACCCCGGGCGTCGAGCTGCGCCTGATGCTGGACGGCGTCGCCGACGGCTTCACCTCCTACGAGAAGGCGGTGGCCGGGCAGCCGGTCACCCCGATCGACGACGAGGTCCAGGGCGCCGACATGCTCTACTCCTCCGGCACCACCGGCAGGCCCAAGGGCATCAAACCGGCGCTCACCATGGCGCCGCTCACCGAGCCGAGCATGCTCCTCAGGCTCATCGAGGGCCTGTTCGCGCCGTCGGCCGACAGCGTCTACCTGTCGCCCGCGCCGCTCTATCACGCCGCGCCGCTGCGCTACTGCCTGTCGCTCCAGCGGCTCGGCGCCACGGTCGTCGTCATGGAACGCTTCGATCCCGAGCAGTACCTGCAAGCGGTCGAGAAATACCGGGCGTCGCACACGCAGCTGGTGCCGACGATGTTCATCAAGATGCTCAAGCTGCCCGACGAGACGCGCCAGAAGTACGACCTGTCGTCGCTGGCCTGCGCGATCCACGCGGCCGCCCCCTGCCCGATCCCGGTCAAGGAGCAGATGATCGACTGGTGGGGCCCGATCATCCACGAGTACTACGCCGGCACCGAGGGCAACGGATTCCTGTACGTCAACTCCGCCGACTGGCTCCAGCACCGGGGCACGGTCGGCCGCTCGCTGCTCGGCACCGTGCACATCTGCGACGAGGCGGGCGACGACCTCCCGGCTGGCGAGCACGGAACCATCTACTTCGACAGCGGCGCCGCCTTCGAATACCACGGCGACCCGGACAAGACCCGTTCCGTCCAGGACCCCAAGGGCAGGGGCTGGACCACCCTCGGCGACATCGGCTACCTCGACGCCGACGGCTTCCTCTACCTGACCGACCGCCGCTCGTACATGATCATCTCGGGCGGGGTGAACATCTACCCGCAGGAGGCGGAGAACGTCCTGTGCGTCCACCCCAAGGTCGCCGACGTGGCGGTGCTCGGCGTGCCGGACGAGGAGATGGGCGAGCAGGTCAAGGCGGTGGTGCAGCCGGTCTCCATGGCCGAGGCGGGGCCGGAGCTGGAGGCGGAGCTGATCGAGTACTGCCGCTCGCACCTGGCCCACTACAAGTGCCCGAGATCGGTGGACTTCCGCGCCGAGCTGCCCCGGCACCCCACGGGCAAGCTGTACAAGCGGCTGCTCAAGGACGAATACTGGCCCGCGCCCTCATAGCCGCGACACACCCCGGCCGCTCCCGGCGGCCGCCCTCGTCGCGGAATGGATGCGCGACATCCCTGCCGAGCTTCCGGAAGACCCGACGTCCGAGCAGGTGAACGCCTGGATAGAGCTGGCCGAGCTGGTCGCCGACGAGAGCTTCCAGCGGACGGTCCGGCAGATGGTCTTGACCGGAGAGCAGGACGATCTGACGGGGTGCTCGTCGGCGCGGACGTGCGCGTCCTGAAGATTCCGCCGCGCTCGCCACGGGCGAACGCGTTGCCGAGTGGTTCGTCGGCACGCTGCGGCGTGAATGCCTCGATCACCTTCTGGTCCTTGGTGAGCGGCATCTGAGGCAGGTCCTGGCCGGGTACAGGCGCCACTGCAACGAGCACCGGCCGCATCAGGCACTGTCACTACGCCAACCCCTTAACGATCCGGCCGGCGAGACCAGCTCGGCGGAGTCCTCCACGAATACTCACATGCCGCTTGAAGTGCGTGGATGGGGTTTTCGGCAGGCGCAATGTCGCACGACCTGGGCGTCAGTGCGCGAGCCCCACCGCCTTGCGGAGCAGCGGTGCTGTTAGGCCTCGTCAGGCCCAGCCCATCTGAACCTGCGTGGTACGCACGACCCTGATTACGCACAATCAGGGTCGTGGGCGATGAACAGGCGGGCGACCATGTCGTTCAGCAGCGAGCGCTCGACGGGTGTCAGCGCGCCGAGGAAGTCAGCCTCCACTTTCGCCATATGCGCCAGCACCTCCTCCACTACGCGTGCGCCGTCCTCGGTGACCGTGACCAGATATTTGCGGCGGTCGGCGGTGTTGCGGACGCGGCGCACATACCCCAGCCGCTCCAGCGTGTTGATGACCTCCGTCATGGTGGTGCGATCCATGCGGGCCAGCGCGGTCAGGTCGCGCTGCGACATGGCAGCGTCGTGCGCATAGGCCAGCACGCGCAGTTCCTTGCCGGTAAGGCCCCAGCCGCCGACCTCGACCTCGATGCGCTGCCGCGCGAAGTCGCCGAGGCGCGCCAACATGTAGCCGGTGGCCATGGAGATCCGCTCTGCTGCGCCGCGCGTGCTCATGCCGTCCAATGTAGAGCCCTTGAGCCCGGCGACAATCGTCAGCTAGACTGACGAAAAATCGTCAGCCAACCTGACGGATGCGCGCTAAAGGAGCTCTCATGACGCTGTCTTCCCGTGGCGAGACCGCCCTGCGTGTCGCCCTCACCTTGATCGGCACAATTACCACACTGCCCGTCGTCGCCCTCGTGAACGTCGGCATCCTCGACTGGAACTACGGCGTGTCCGACCCCGCTCCAATGACGCAGGCCCTGCTGCAGCACCGGGGCATGCTGCAGCTTCTGCTCGGGGCCGCCATCGTGTGGGCCGCGTTCCACCCGCCGGTGCGCCTCGCGGCCGCCCTGGCAGCCGTGGTCGGCAAGACCACGTTTCTCGCCCTCATTCTGCCCAACGCGGCGATCCGCGGAGATCTGTCGCCGCTGAGCATCTGGTTCGATTTAACCTGCATTGTCGTGCTGGGACTGCTGGCCGCCCGGCTCGTCACGCGCAGACGGGAGCCTGCGGTTTCTCCGCGCGGATCAGACGTTCGCGCCGCCTGATCCACCTCCTGAGAAGGAGGTCCCGCCGGAGTCGCCTGGCGCAAGGGTGATTCTGGACCGGATCATCCCCGTTGAGCTGCCCGCCGAGGAGATCGCCTCCCTGACGGACTGGCTGGAACTGGTCGCCGAGCCCCAAGTGGAGCGGTACTGGCAGCTTCTGAACCGCCTCCGGGGCCTGCCGCCGGCCCCGGAGGCGGTGCCGGCCTTCCAAAGGCTGCTCGCCGCGCTGCGCGCCCACCGCTGATCCCGTCCCGTGCTTCTCCACCGCCCTCAGCGTGGGCGAGAAGTCAACGTGTCGCGCACGGTGCACCCCGGCCGGGACGTCCTGCGGCGAGGGCCCCCGCGCGTCGACACCGTCCGGGTCGCGGGAACAATGTTTTACCCACACAAAATTCTGTCCGGTGACAGAGCCCCCACCAGCAGTGATAAGGCTCTCGTCAGACTTCTCACCCTCCTTCGATCAAGCGCTTAACCTGCACTTACGCCGACCTTGGCACCCTTGAGTCATCGGGACTTGAGGAGATGACATGAACGCGAACGAGCCTCGCGAGCAGGGCGCAGGCGGGTGGAGCCAGTTCGGCGACACTCCGCCCTCCGCCGGGGGCTTCCCCCGGCGAGACACCGTGATCATGGGGCCGCCGGCGCCGCCGCCGCCCGCGCCGAGAAAGCCGGGCTTCACCGCCCGGCAGAAGGCGATCGCGGGACTGGCCCTGGCGGCCATGGCCATCGGCGGCGGTGCCGTGGGGGCCACCGTCGCCACCGCGTTCCAGGAGCCGACCGCCGCCGCGAGCGCGCCGAGCTCGGCGTTCAAGTCGGTCTCCAACAACCTGTCCGTCTCCGAGGTAGCGGAGAAGGTGCAGCCCTCCGTCGTGATGATCAAGGGTGCCACCGGTGAGGGCTCGGGCGTCGTACTGTCGGCCGACGGGCTGATCCTGACCAACAACCACGTGGTCGTGGGGGCCGGTCAGGGCGGCGAGATGAGCGTGAAGTTCAACGACGGCAAGACGGCGAAGGCCTCCGTCGTCGGCACCGACCCCGCCACCGACCTGGCGGTCATCAGGGCGGAGGGCGTCTCGGGGTTGACCGCCGCCTCGCTGGGCGACAGTGACGGGCTCAAGGTGGGCGATTCCGTGCTGGCTCTGGGCAGCCCGCTCGGCCTGGACGGGTCGGTCACCATGGGCATCATCAGCGCGCTCGACCGGACGCTGTCGGTCGGCGGCGAGCAGGAGCAGCAGGTCCCGCCCGGTTGGGGGGAGCAGCGTGGTCAGGCGCGCGAGGTCACCACGATCGCCGGCGCCATCCAGACCGACGCGGCGATCAACCCGGGCAACTCCGGCGGCGCCCTGGTCAACGCCTCCGGGCAGCTGGTCGGCATCAACACCGCCATCGCCACGAACGGTGGCAGCAGCGGCAGCATCGGCGTCGGCTTCGCCATCCCGATCAACACCGCCAAGCACGTGGCCGACCAGCTCATCGGCAGCGGCAAGGTCAGCCACGCGTTCCTGGGCGTGAGCGTCACCGACGCCACCGGCGACGTGCCCGGGGCGCTGGTCCGCCAGGTGACCGCCGCAAGCCCCGCTGAGAAGGCCGGGCTGAAGCAGGGCGACCTGATCACGCAGATCGGTGGTAAGGCGGTCGACGGCGGAGATACGGTTGTTGGGCAGGTCAGAGGTTTCAAACCGGGCCAACAGGTTCAGATCACATATATGAGGGACGGCAAGGAGAGCAGCGCCACCGTGACCCTCGAAGAGAAGAAATAACAGGACCCCCTCACGGACGGGTGTGCCGTCGAGATCGCTGCGGACTTGGCGGCACACCCCCCGTTTCGGGCTTACGAGAACCGGCGTCCCTCGTCGCGCCGGTAGGCCCATGCCGCTCCCGTCGCGGAGATCAGTGTCCAGGCCGCCAGCGTCACCAGGGGCAGCACCTCCGGCTGGACGCCGGCGGCGGCCCATGAGACCAGCTCGCCGGCGCCCCGGGTGGGCACGAACTGCGAGACGGTGTCCACGAAGGCGGGCATCAGCTGGATGGGCAACATCAGCCCGCCCAGGATCGCGAGCGGGAAGAACAGCAGCTGTGACACCGCGATGGCCGCCTTCGACGGCATCGCGAAGCCGATGAACAGGCCGATCATCATGAACGGGATCGACGAGACCAGCACCGCGGCCACGCCGAGCAGCAGCCGGGGCGCGGTGATGGTCGCCTCGGTGAACAGGGCGGCGATCACCAGCACCGGGATCACCGAGGCGACCATCATGCCCATGGTGGTGAGGATCCGCCCGGCGAAGCGGGGGAGCGGCCCGGCGGGCAGGGTGCGAAGGTAGGGGTTCCACGGTTGCTCACGATCCTGCGCGACCGAGATGGCCAGCCCGATCAGCGCGGCAGACATCGCGCCGATCAGCATCATCGATCCCGTCGCGGTGGTCGCGGCGAGCGGGTCGGCGCCGGCGAACGGCACCACGAACGCCAGCATCGAGATGGCCGGGAACAGCGTGCTGGCCAGCAGGCCGATCGGCACCCGGATCTGCTCCAGGGCCTGATAGCGGGTGTGGGCGAGGATCAGGCTAGACATGTGACGGCTCCTTGGCGGTGATGGCGAGAAAGGCCTCTTCGAGCGAGGTGGGCCGGATCTCCAGGCCGGAGAACGCCGTGCCGCTGCGCACCAGCTCGACGACGAGCCGGTCGGGGTCGGAGGTCACCAGATGGACGCGGCCGTCCTCACGGTGGCTGGCGATCACGCCGGGCAGCTCCGGCAGCCCGTCCGCGACCAGGGAGACCCGCCGCACCCCCACCACGTCGCGGATGGCCCGCACGGTGTCGTCGGCGAGCACGCGGCCGTGGCCGACCACCACGACCCGCTGCGCCAGCGCCTCGATCTCCTCCAGGTAGTGGCTGGTCAGCAGCACCGTGCCGCCTTCGTCGTGGAATGCCCTGATGCCGTCCCAGAGCGCCCGCCTGGCCTCGACGTCGAGCCCGGTGGTCGGTTCGTCCAGGAAGACCAGCCGGGGATTGCCCGCGAAGGCCAGCGCCACGGCCAGCCGCCGCTTCTGCCCGCCTGACAGGCCGCCGATCTGGCGCTTGACCAGATCGCCCAGGTCGAAGCGGTCCAGCAGCTCCGACTTGTCGGCACGCTGCGGGAAGTGCGCGGACACGAAGTCGACGATCTCGCCCACCTTGAGAACCTCGGGCAGGCCGGTCTCCTGCGGCGTGACGCCGATGCCGCGCCGTACCAGCGGGTCGGCAGGGGAGCCGCCGAGCAGCTCGACCGTGCCGGAGGTGGCGCGGCGCAGTCCCACGAACAGGTTGATGAGCGTGGACTTGCCCGCGCCGTTCGGGCCCAGCAAGCCCACTAACTCGCCGGCGTGGATGTCGAGGGACACGTTGTCGAGCGCGAGCACATTCCCGTAGCGCCGGGTGACCTCGACCGTCTTGGCGAGGACTGTCATGAAATGCCTCCTGTGGAGTCCAGTAGGGCGCGAATCGCCTTGGTGTAGTCCTCCAGCGCCAGCCGCCCGCGCTTGGTCAGGGCGACGTAGGTGATGGGGGTGCGGCCCTTGTGGGTCTTGGTGATGTGCACGTAGCCCGCCTCTTCGAGCTTGGACAGGTGGACGGACAGGTTGCCGGCCGTCATGGCGAGCAGGTCCTTCAGCGTGGGGAAGGCGATCTCGTCGCCGTCGCCCAGCGTGTTGAGCGTGACCATCACGCGCAGCCTGGCCTGGGCGTGGACCACCGGGTCCAGCTCGGGCAGGGTGTTGTCCGCGGTCACATCCGCCGCCTGAGCCAGAAGCCGGCGGCGATCTGCCCCCCGCCGAGCAGCACCGCCGTCAGCAGCGCGTGCCAGCCCGGGCCCAGCAGCACGCCCAGCGCGTTCACGGCGGCGATCCAGACGCCGACGAAGAACATCGGCCAGTCGAGATAGATGGCGCCGCCGGTCATGTAGAGGACGGCCACCAGCATGAGGGACGCGCCCGCCCACAGCAGGCCGGACTCCGCGGCGGGAAGCATGGGGCTGACGCGGGTGGCGATCACGCCCAGCAGGACCATCCCGACGAACCAGGAGTAGCCATACATCGTGCCCTTGGCCGAGGTCTCTCCCCGCACCTGGCCGGCCATCTTGACGATCCCGAAGGCCGCCAGGCCACCGGCCACCACCTGCGCGCTCATCAGCACGCCCAGCGCCTGGTTCTGGCTGATCGGCGCGTATGGCACCCCGTGCAGGCCGTAGTGCAGGAAGAACGCGCCGAACCCCAGCAGCCAGGCCATGCCCCAGGGCGCGTAGAGCAGCAGGGGGTCGCCGCGCAGCGCCTTCACCGTGGCGACGCGCTGCTCCTCGATGAGGCGGAGCGTCTCCTCGGGGCTGGGAACGCGCTCGCCGTCATTTGTCATGGCAACTCCTCTTGGCCTCAAACTGGTTTGTACTTTAAACCAGCCTGCCATGCAGCACAACGAGCGGTCCGACCGGATGGTTCCCGGCTCAGCGGCGGGTGAGCGCCTCGGACTCCCACAGGTCCCGGTAGTAGCCCGGCCGCCCGACGAGCTCGTCGTGGTGCCCCCGCTGCACGACGCGGCCCTCCTCCAGCACGATGATCTCGTCCACCTGCTCCAGCCCCTTCAGCCGGTGCGTGACGAGCAGCGTGGTGCGGTCGTGCGTCACGTCGAGCAGGTCGGTCATCAGCCGGTCCGCCGTCTCCTCGTCCAGCGCCTCGGCCGGCTCGTCCAGCAGCAGCACCGGCGGGTCGTACAACAGCGCCCTGGCGAGCGCCAGGCGCTGCAACTGCCCGCCGGACACGGTGCTGCCGTCCTCGCCCAGCTCGGCGTCCCATCCGGTCCGCTCGACCCACTGCTCCAGGCGGGCATCCCGTACGGCGCGCAGCAGCGCCTCCTCGCCCGCCTCCGGCCCGGCCAGGCGCAGGTTGTCGCGCAGGGTGGTCTGGAAGATGTACGGATCCTGGGTCAGGCCGGTCATCAGCGTTCGTACGTCATCAGAGGCCATGCTCCTGATGTCGACGCCGTTGATCCTGATATTTCCGGACTCGGGCTCTACCAGCCGCATCAGCGCCGCCAGCAGCGTGCTCTTCCCGGCGCCGCTCGGTCCCACCAGCGCGAGCCGCCTGCCGGGCGTCAGCGTCAGCGACACCCCGTCGACGGCCGGCCTGCCGGTGTGCGCGGTACCGGATCCGTTCGCGGAAGCATGCCGTACGACCAGATCGTCGATCTCGACGGTCAGCGGCGACGGCGGGGCGGGGGTGGCGGCGGCGGGCTCGTCGATCGCCGGGGGAGTGGCCTGGACGTCGCGCAGGCGACGCAGGGCCGCCAGTACGCCCGCCAGGCGCTCGCCCGCCGCGGCCAGCGGCAGGACGGGCTCGAAGGACACCAAGGCCGTCAGCGCGAGCACGGCCGTGGCCACGGTCCCCACGCCCGCGTTCTGGGCGATCAGCACGATCGCGGCCACGGTCAGGCCCTGCACCAGGGTGCCCGTCGCGAGCGCGGCGGCGTGCACGCGGGACTGGCGGCGCTCCAGCGTGGCCAGCCTCGCGTCGGCGGCCAGGGCGTCGGCCAGGGCGCGGTCGCCGGCGCCGTACGCGGCCAGGTCCGCTGAACCGTGCACCAGGTCGGCCACCCGGCTCGCCAGCTCGGCCCTGGCCGGCGCGATCCTGGCCGACCAGCGCCGCGCGGCCGTGGCCGTGCCGGCGGGCACCAGCACGCCCGCCACCACCAGCCCGGCCCCCAGCACCAGCGCCGTGACGGGCAGCAGGGTCAGCCCGACGACCACCGCGGCCAGCCCCGCGATGGCGGCGGCAGCGGCGGGCAGCAGGCAGCGCACGAGCAGGTCCTGCACCGCCTCGGTGTCGTCCACCATCCTGCTGAGCAGGTCGGCCCCGCCGTGGCCGGGCCGCCGCGGCGCGATGAGCGAGGCGTAGAGCCGCTCGCGGGCGTCCGCCTGGGCGCGCAGGGCCACGTCGTGTCCGGTGAGCCGCTCGGCGTACCTGAACACGCCCCTGCTCGTGGCGAACGCCCGCGTCGCCACGATCGCCACGCTCAGCGCGGCCAGCGGAGGCTGCTCAGCGGCTCTGGTGATCAGCCAGGCCGCGGCGGCGATCAGGCCCAGCCCGGCCAGGTCGGCCGCGGCCCCGGCCAGCACGGCCCAGACGAGCCGCCGCCCCATGCGCCGGTTCACGACTCACTCCTCGATGTAGGGATATATCGGTCGTCGGGCGATATATCCGAGATATCTGGTGCGTCAGCGCCGGATATCTCGCGACAAGCCGCCGAATCCGCGACCACCCGGCCTTCGTGGATACGGATCACCCGGTCCGCGAGCTCGATCATCGCCGGCCGGTGCGCCACGATCACGGCCGTGCGGTCGCGGCAGAGGTCGGCGGTCGCCGCGACCACGGCGGCCTCGCTGCGGCCGTCGAGGCGGGCCGTGGGCTCGTCCAGGAGCAGAAGCGGAGCCGACGGCCGGCAGAACGCCCTGGCCAGGGCGATGCGCTGGCGCTGGCCCGCCGACAGGTTCGCGCCCCGCTCGCCGACCCGTGTCTCGTACCCCTCGGGGAGCTCGTCGATGAAGTCGTGGGCGTGCGCGGCCGTGGCCGCCTGCCGCACCTCCAGCGGAGAGGCCGAAGGGGCGCCGAGGCGGATGTTGCCGGCCACGGTGGTGGTGAAGAGATGCGGGCGCTGCGGGACGAACGCCAGGCGGGCGCGCCAGCCGTCCAGGTCGAGCTCGCGCAGATCGGTCCCGTCCACCAGGACCCTGCCTTCGGACGGCTGGACGAAGCCGAGCACCAGGTTGAGCAGCGTGCTCTTGCCGCCGCCGCTCTCGCCGACCAGGGCGACCCGCTCGCCGGGCTCGATGGTGAGCGTGACGTGTTCCAGCGCGGGGTCGTCCCGGCCGGGGTAGCGGACGGTGACGTCCTCCAGCCGGATGAGCGGCGGCCCCTCAGGCGGCGCCTGCGGCCGGGGCGCCCGTTCCGGCCCGGCCGGGCGGGCGCCGGGCTCCCGTGGCTCGCCGTCCAGGACGGCGAAGGCCGCGTCGGCGGCGGCCACGCCCTCCATGGAGGCGTGGAAGCGGGTGCCCATGGCCCGCAGCGGCAGGTACGCCTCCGGCGCGAGCAGCAGCACCAGCAGCGCGGTCGTCAGGTCGAGGGAGCCGCCCAGCAGCCGCAGCCCGATGGGGACGGCGACCAGGGCCAGTGACAGCGACGCGCACAGCTCCAGCACCAGCGACGACAGGAACGCCACTCGCAGCGTCTTCATGGTGGCGCCCCGGTGGGCGTCGGCGACCTGCTGGATGACCGTCGCCTGATAGCGGGCGCGGCCGAAGGCGCGCAGCGTGGGCAGGCCGCGGACCACGTCGAGGAAGTGCCCGCCGAGCCGGGACAGCGCCCGGAACTGCCGCTCGGTGACGGCCTTGGTGGTCATCCCGACCAGAGCGCCGAAGATCGGGATCAGCGGCAGGGTGACCAGCACGATGACGGCGCTGGCCAGGTCGGCGACAAGCAGCCGGACGAGCACCGCCACCGGCACCACCGCGGCGACGGCGATCGAGGGCAGGTAGCCCGTCAGGTAGGCGTCCAGACCGTCGAGGCCGCGGCCGGTGAGTGTGACGAGCTCGCCCGAGCGGTGCCCGGCGAGCCTGGCGGGACCCAGGTCCTGCAGCCTGGCCAGCAGGCGGTGCCGGAGCGCGGACTTGACCCCGGTGGCGGTGCGCCCGGCGAACACGCCCTGCGTCCACGCCAGCAGCGCCCGCACGGCGACCACGGCGGCCACGCCCGCCAGCGCGGTGGCGGCGAACCTGCCGGACAGCACCCCGGCCAGCAGCTCAGCCTGCACCAGGACGAGCAGCCCCGCCGCCACCGCCGCGACGAAGGTGACGGCGAGGTGGCGGCGCACCGACTGCTCGGCCCGCATCAGGCGCAGGAGATCCTTGTGCACGAGTCCTCAGAAGAACGATGGGATCCGGTCGGCATCCTTACCTGGA
This sequence comes from Nonomuraea sp. LPB2021202275-12-8, assembly GCF_037044575.1. Taxonomy (NCBI): domain Bacteria; kingdom Bacillati; phylum Actinomycetota; class Actinomycetes; order Streptosporangiales; family Streptosporangiaceae; genus Nonomuraea; species Nonomuraea sp. LPB2021202275-12-8. The sequence goes on from NZ_JBAHWD010000002.1 coordinate 208,350, forward strand.
CGGAAAGTGCGCCATACCCATAGTTGCGCCCCGAGCATGATGGGTGCGAACGGCAGGACCATGAGACTGAGCACATTCAGCGTGGCGGGCGGCGCGCTGTGGTCCAGCAGATAGCCCATGCCGCCCGCCAGCACGCCGATGGCGGGCAGGGCGGCGAGCGCCGCGGACAGCAGCAGGGCCCGCCCCGAGCGGGCGGCGCCCGCGAACCCGGGCAGCCGCCAGCCGAGGAAGATCCAGCCGTGGAAGGCGAACAGCAGCGTCACCACCAAGCCCAGCAGCAGCCCCAGCGGATGCAGCAGCGATGAGCCGAACCCGGTGGCCGCCGCGTGGAGCGCGACGCCCCAGCCGAACGACAGCCCGAGCGAGCCGAGCGTGATCATCAGGTCCCAGAACCCCCGCCAGCGCGCGCCGCCGATCCTGCGCCGGAACCACAACCCGGCGTCGCGCACGATCCAGGACAGCAGCATCGCCACCACCAGCGGGTAGAGCCCGAACAGCACCTCGCCCTCGAGCATCGGGTAGGCGCCGAACAGCGTCCCGGCGACCGCCACCAGCCAGACCTCGCCTGCCAGCACGAACGGCGCGATGCCGGCGACCATGCGGTCCCGGTCGCCGGCCGTCCTGCCGAGCACCGGCAGCAGCAGCCCGACCCCCAGGTCGAAACCCTCCAGAGCGAAGTAGCCGGCCAGCAGCACGGCGAAGAAGGCGAACCAGATCAGTTCCATGGCGGACTCCTAGTAGGTCAGCGCAGGGGAGCGCTGCTCGGCGGTGGCGCCGAGATCGAGGTCGCGCGGGCCACGCCTGATCACCCTGGCGATGAGCACGTAGTCGACGACCGCGAGCAGCCCCAGCACCAGGACGAAGCCGACGAGCGAGGCGGTGACCATGCCGGAGGTGAGCCCGGGCGTCATGGCGTCGGCGACGGTCAGCCTCTCCCAGATCATCCACGGCTGCCGCCCGAGCTCCCTGGCCAGCCAGCCGAGGATCGCCAGCACGAACGGCAGCGGCGTCAGCGCGATGAGGACCAGCTGCGTGCGCCGCCAGCGATGCAGGACGGCGACCAGCGGCAGCATGAAGAGCAGCACGAACAGGGAGAGCAGGTTCCCGCCCTCCATCATGATCGCGAGCGGGACGGCCGCGGCGACGTCGCCGTCGAACTTGCCTTCCTGGATGCCGCCGAACTGCGCGTAGCCGAAGCCCACCGTCAGGAAGATGCCGATCGCGGCCGTGACCACGCCCATCCGCATCGACCTGGTGAAGAACTCCACCTCACCGGTACGGCGCCGCAACTGGTAGGCGCTGGCCCCGACCAGCACCATCGCCCCGGTGAACAGCCCGGCTCCGAGCACGTGCGGGAAGGAGAAGACCAGCGTCTTGTTGGTCAGCAGCGCGCCGAAGTCGGCCAGTTCGAGCCGGTCGCCGGCGACCACGGCTCCTGCCGGGTTCTGCAGGAAGGAGTTGGCGACCATGATGTAGAACGCGCTGGCGTAGGCCGTCGCGGCCACCAGCCAGATGCACGCCAGGTGCGCGTACTTCGGCAGCCGCCCCCAGCCGAAGATCCACAGGCCGAGGAAGGTCGACTCCAGGAAGAACGCGACCAGCGTCTCCATGGCCAGCGGGGCGCCGAACACGTCGCCCGCGTAGTGGGACAGCCCGCTCCACGACAGCCCGAACTGGAACTCCATCACCAGCCCCGTGACGATGCCCATCGCGTAGTTGATCACGTAGATCTGGCCCCAGAACCGGGTCATCCGCTCGTCCAGCGGCCTGCCTGATCGGGCCCAGCGCGTGTGCATGATCGCGACCAGCGGCGCCAGCCCGAGCGTGAGCACGACGAACAGGAAGTGCAGGCTCCCCGTCACGGCGAACTGTAACCGGGCCAGCTCGAGAACGTCCATGATTTCAACCCCGTCGTTGTGTCTGCCTACATATAGGGAGTCTACATGTAGACTGTCTACATGCTGAACGGGCTCCTAGGATTGCGGGCATGAACCCAGACGCGCTCCGCGGCCACATGGACGCTCTGTTGCTGTCCGTGCTCGAGCGTGAGCCGCTGCACGGCTACGCCATCATCGAGACCCTGCAGGAGCGCAGCGGCGGCGCGCTCAGCGTCCCGACCGGCACCGTCTATCCGGCGCTGCGCAGACTGGAGCGCACCGGCCTGCTGTCCAGCGAGTGGGCGACGGTGGGCGGGCGCAGGCGCCGCACCTACCGGCTGACCGACTCCGGCAGGAGGCAGCTCCGGGGGGAGCGGTCGGCCTGGCGGGAGTTCACCAGCGCGATCGGCAGCGTGCTGCAGCCGGAGGTCAGGCCGTCCGGGTGAGCCGGATGCAGCGGGAGGCGCAGTAGAGCTGGAGTCCGCCGAAGGCGTAGGTGGTCAGGCTGGCCAGCATCACGGGCGGGAAGCGGTCGAGGTCGGCGGGCACGTAGGAGCCCTGGGAGAGCAGCAGGCCCAGTGCCGACGTCAGCGGCAGCATCGCCCAGACGGCCAGGCCGAGCGAGCGGGTCACCAGGCGGGGACGGGGGATCCAGCGCCTGCCGCGGCTCAGGGCCAGGAGCGCGAGCCCGCCGTACACCCCGACGGAGAGCTGCAGGATGTCGATCAGCAGGGAGGCGGTCATGTGCCAGCCGGGGCGCGCGGCCCACGCGGCGGCCTCGCCCGGGTAGAGCTGCCAGATCAGCCCCCACATGAGCACGGTCGCCGGCACGCTGGTGAGCAGCAGCAGGGCCAGCCTGCGTCCGGCCGTCGCGGTCAGCTCCGCCTGATAGCCGGGAGCGACCTCGGAGATCCGGCCGAACTCCTCGACCGCGAGCCGCTCGGCCTCGGCCCGCGCCAGGCCCTCGGCCTCGAACGCGTCTGCGGTGTCGACCAGGCTGTCGCGCGCCTCGACGACCAGGTCGTACTTGGGGCCGTGCGGCCCCGACAGGGCCCTGTCGAGGCCGGCCACGTAGTCGTCGATGCGCATGCGCACCAGTTTAGGGACGGGCCGGTCGGGGTCCCATCGGGGTTTTCCCTGAATTCTGACCAGGCAGCAGTTGATATGTAGGAAAATTCCTACGTATAGTGTGCGACATGCTCATCTCCCAGCTCATGACCGTGACCGTGCCCGTCGCCGACCAGGAGAAGGCGCTGGCGTTCTACACCGAGGTCCTCGGCTTCGAGGTCCGCACCGACAACCCGTTCCCGATGGGCCGCTGGCTGACCGTCGCCCCCAAGGGGGCGGAGACCGGCCTCCTGCTCGCCTCCTGGTTCCCGGACATGGCGCCGATCGGCGGCCTCGTGGTGGCCGCGCCCAACCTCGACGCGCTGGCGGCGCGGCTCGGCGAGCACGGCATGGACTTCCAGGGGCCGACCGACGAGCCGTGGGGGCGCCAGCTGCTGTTCGCCGACCCCTTCGGCAACGGGTTCGTGGTCAGCCCGGCATGACCGCCGACCACGTCTTCACCGCGCTGGCCAGCCCGGCCAGGCGCGAGCTGCTGCGGCTGCTGCTCGACGAGGGCGCCCAGCCCGCCGGCCGGCTTGCCGAGCGCTTCGACATGAGCCGCCCCAGCGTCTCGGAGCATCTCAGGGTGCTCAAGGACGCGGGCCTGGTGGCCGAGAGCCGCAAGGGCCGCGAACGGCACTACAGGCTGGAGGCGGCCCCGCTCATGGAGATCCGCGACTGGCTCTCCCCGTACGAGCGCTTCTGGACAGGCAGGCTGGCGCGCCTGCGCGACCTGCTGGACGACATGGAAGACGAAATCGAGGACGACATGGAGGCCGACGATGCCTGAGGACCCGCGCGCGATCCGGCTCGACCAGTTCATCGCGCACCCGCCCGCCAAGGTGTGGCGCGCCCTCACCGAGCCCGACCTGGTGTCCCGCTGGCTCATGCCGGGCGACATCAAGGCGGAGGCGGGGCACCGGTTCACCTTCACCACCGCGCCCAAGGAGCAGGTCGGCTTCGACGGGGTCGTCCACTGCGAGGTCCTGGAGGCCGAGCCGGAGAAGCTGCTGAAGCTGAGCTGGCGCGGCGGCCGCGACGCGGACTGGACCGTCACCTGGCGCCTGGAGCCCGAGGGTCGCGGCACCAGGCTCTTCCTCGACCACGAGGGCTTCGACCCCGACGACCCGACGCAACAGCTCTCCCGCAGGATCATGGGCGGCGGCTGGCGCTCCCAGCACTTCAGGGCGATCGCGGAGGTGGCGGCGCGACTCTAGCGGTGCACGACCCGGTCGGGCGGCTGGACCCGGCGCCGCGCGAACCAGCGCAGCATCGGCCAGCGCAGGCTCATGTGCCTCCCGGTGAGCGCGAACGTGCACTCCTTCAGCCGCACCCCGGACGGGTTGGCGAGCCCGCCGAACCGGCACGACGACAGGTCCAGGCCCGACAGGGCCAGGTGCCCGGCGTCCACCTCACGCAGCGACGTCAGCGCGGACCTGCCGCGCCCGGTCACGCTCGCCGGGCCACGCAGGACCGCGCCCTCCAGGTCGGCCTGCGAGTCCGTGAGGCGCAGCGTGGTGACGCCCGACACCTCCACCCGCCGCAGGTCCACCCCGCAGGCCTGGACCGCCACGTCCAGGGCGCCGTCGGCGTGCGCCCTGGCGGCGGAGAAGCGGCCGGTCGCCGACAGGTAGGCGTCGGCCGCGAAGCGCGCCGCGTCGAACCCGACGCTGCCGCTGACCTTGCGGAACGACAGCGTCCGGCCGAACCGGGCGCCGCGGAAACTCGCGGCCCCGCGCAGCTCGGCCCCGTCGAAGGTGGCGTACCCCTCGAACCTCGCCCCTTCGCAGGACAGCCCGCGCTCGAAGACCACCTGGCTGAAGAGGGCGTCCCGGGACATCACCGCGTGGTCCAGCGAGATGTGCCCGCGCACGTGGACGCCATGGAAGGACAGCTCCCTGAGGAACCTGGCCCCGGCCAGCGACACGTTGCCCTCGAAGCGCGCGCCGAAGAAGGAGGCCAGCCGCTCGAACCTGGCGAGGTCGAGCGACACGTCACCCTGGAACGTCACGCCCGCCAGCCTGACGTCGCCGGTGAACCTGGCGCGCTCCAGCCGGGCCCGGCCGGGCCGGTCCTGGGCCGCCTCCATCACCCGCCGCAGCAGGTCGCCGGAGACGGTGGTGCCGCGCAGGTCGAGCAGGTGACCGGGGGACATCGCCGCCAGCACCGTGGCGAGTTCGTCGTGGGACAGGTGGGCGAGGCAGTGACCGTACGGCCGGCGAGCGATTCCCGTGCATGCGGCTGAGTGCGCGCAGGTGACCCAGTCCATACGCTGGTCATACCCGGCGGTCGGCCTTGTCAAGGGTGGGTAATTTCATCTTCTAGCCACATCTATGTAGAAAATTGCAAGCACAGTAAGCTCTAAAGTGCAGGTTATGCGCGCTTTACCTCGGACTTATCTCGCCGCGGTCGCCGTGGCAGCACTCACCGCCACCTTCACGGTGTCTCCCGCCGCCGCGACCCCCGCCGGTCCCTGCGACACTCCAGCGGACCGGCAGATCGCGGAGGTCCAGGGGAGCGGCGACGCCACCCCGCTAGCCGGGCAGACCGTACGCGTCGAAGGCGTCGTCACCGGCGACTTCCAGCGCACCGACCAGCTCAGCGGCTTCTTCCTGCAGGATTCGACGCCGGACTCCGACCCGGCCACCTCCGACGGGCTGTTCGCCTTCGCCCGTGAGTCGTTCAAGGACGTCAAGGTCGGCGACCGGGTCCTCGTCACCGGCCGGGCGACGGAGTTCAACGGGTGGACCGAGCTGTCCCCGGTCACCGCCGTCGACGTGTGCGGCACCGGCTCGGTGGCCGCCAGGAGCTACAGGCTGCCCGGCGACGGGCTCGAAGCCGTCGAGAACGTCCTGCTCACCTTCCGCCAGTTGCTGACCGTCGACGACCACTACAACCTGGGCCGCTTCGGCGAGGTCACGGTCTCCTCCGGCGGCCGGCTGTTCCAGCCGACCGACCGGCCGGGCGTCGACGCCGGCGCGAACCTGCGGCGTTCGCTGCTCATCGACGACGGCTCCACCAGGGAGAACCCGGCCACCCTGCCGCCGATCGTCCGGGCCGGCGACACCGCCTTCGGCGTCACCGGCGTCCTGGGCTACGGCTTCGGCAGATACCGCCTGCAGCCGACCGAGCCCATCGACTACCTCAGGACCAACCCGCGCCTGCCCAAGCCCTTCCCCGTCGTGGGCAACGTCAGGGTGGCCTCGTTCAACACGCTGAACTGGTTCACCACCATCGGCTCGCGCGGCGCCACCGACCCCGAGGAGCAGCAGCGGCAGCTCGCCAAGCTGGTGGCGGCGCTCAAGGGCGTCAACGCCGACGCGGTCGGGCTCATGGAGGTCGAGAACAACGGCCAGACCGCCCTGCAGGCCCTCGTCGACGCGGTCAACGCCGAGGTCGGCGCGGGCACGTACGCCGCGCTGAGCCACCCCTTCCCCGGCACCGACGCCATCCAGGTGGGCATCATCTACAAGCCCGGCAAACTGGCGCCGGTGGGCGCCGCCAGGTCGTCCGAGGACCCCGTCTTCAGCCGGCCGCCGCTCATCCAGACCTTCCGCAGGACCTCGGGAGGCCAGCCGTTCACCATGGTGGTGAACCACCTCAAGTCCAAGGGCTCCTGCCCCGACGGCGGCCCCGACACCGACCAGGGCGACGGCCAGGGCTGCTGGAACGCCACCCGCGTCCAGCAGGCGCAGGCGCTGCTCGGGCTCGTCGCCGACCTGCCCGGCCCGCTCGTGCTCGGCGACCTCAACGCCTACGGCGAGGAGGACCCCATCGACACGCTGGAGGCGGGCGGCCTGACGAGCCTGACCAAGAGGTTCGTGCCGGCGCCGCTGCGCTACAGCTACGTGTTCGACGGGCTGGCGGGCGAGCTCGACCACATGCTCGCGGGCAAGCAGCTGCTCAAGCGCGTGACCAGCGCCACGATCTGGCACATCAACGCCGACGAGCCGCGCATCCTCGACTACAACACCGAGTTCAACCCGCCGGGCCTCTACAAGCCGGACGCCTACCGCTCCTCCGACCACGACCCGCTCGTCGTCGGGCTCAGCCTGCCGGGCCGCTGAGCGATCCTCGCTGGGGCCGGGCCGCGGCGACGCGGCCCGGCGCATGGAATGCTGGTGATGGGTACGTGGTTGTCAGGGTTGCAACTGCGGAAGACAGAGGACCGACGACACGAGGAGCCACTTGTGGCGACCATCGAAGTAACCGAGAAGAACTTCAACGACATCGCCGACAAGGGGATCGTCCTGCTCGACTTCTGGGCCGAGTGGTGCGGACCCTGCAAGATGTTCGGCCCGATCTTCGAGAAGGCGTCAGAGGAGCACCAGGACATCACGTTCGGGAAGATCGACACCGATCAGGAGCAGGCGCTCGCACAGGGCTTCGACATCAGGTCGATCCCGACGCTCATGGCGATCCGCGACGGCATCGTGGTCTTCTCGCAGCCCGGCGCCATTCCCGAGCCCGCGCTGAAGGACCTCATCCGCCAGGTGCGCGCTCTCGACATGGACGAGATCAGGTCCGAGCTCGACAAGGAGCTCAAGAACGCCGACCAGAACTGAACGAAAGAGCCCCGCCCGGTTTCCCGGCGGGGCCGTTCTGTTTCCGGGGCCTCAGGCCTTGCGCCCGACTCCCGCGTAGCCGGGGTTGGACCTGAACCGGCTCGCCGGCTGCTCGTCGTCCGGCCGCCAGTCCTTGGGGTAGACCAGGCCCGGCTCCAGCAGCTCGTAGCCGTCGAAGAAGCGCAGGATCTCCTCATGGGTCCTGAGGCGGAGCGCGGCCGTGGCCTGCTGATAGACCTCCAGAGCCTCCGGCGTGGTGTCAGGCTTGTCGTCGATGGCGTGGCTGAGGATGAGGTGGCTCCCCGGCGCCGAGGCGTCACGCAGCCTCGCCACGACGTCGTAGGCGCTGTCGTCCGGCATGAAGTGCAGGATGGCGAGCAACATGAACGCCACCGGCTGATCGAAGTCGATCATCGGCTCAAGGCGGGCGAGCAGCTCGTCCGGCTTCCTGGCGTCGGCCTCCAGGAAGTCCACGTTCTCGCCCCTGGCCAGCAGCGCGCGGCCGTGCGTGCACACGACCGGGTCGTAGTCCACGTACACCACCCGGGCCTCGCCCGCGATCTCGTGCGTGTTGCCCTGGGTGGGCAGACCCGCTCCAAGGTCGACGATCTGCCGCACCCCGCCGGCGGTCACATCCCGTACGGCGCGGCGCAGGAAGCCGCGGTTCTCCCGGGCCGAGTCCTTGGTGTTGGGGAACAGCCGCAGGATCCGCTCGGCCGCCTCCCGGTCTGCCGCGAAGTTGTCCTTGCCGTCGAGGTAGTAGTCGTACATCCTCGCGACGTTGGGCACGTTCGGGTCGACCCCGTCCGGCGCACTATCCACAACATCTCCCGATATTTCGGCATTTACCCGGTGATCATAGGAGACCACCGGGGTTGGCCGTGCGGGAAGTGCTGGTGTGAGACGTGGTTTGTCAGCCGCGGTAGAGCTCGGCCACCCGGAACGCGAGATCGAGGGACTGGCCGCGGTTGAGCCGCGGGTCGCAGGCGGTCTCGTAGCGCGTCGCCAGGTCGCCCTCGACGATCTCGTGGCCGCCGCCCACGCACTCCGTCACGTCGTCGCCGGTGAACTCGATGTGGATGCCGCCCGGGTGGGTGCCCAGCGAGCGGTGCACCTCGAAGAAGCCCGCTACCTCGTCGAGCACGTCGTCGAGCCGCCGCGTCTTGTGCCCGCTCGGCGCCTCGAAGGTGTTGCCGTGCATCGGGTCGCAGATCCACGCGATCTGCGCGCCGGAGGCCGTGACCTCCTTGACCAGCCGCGGCAGGTGCTCGCGGATCTTGGAGGCGCCCATCCGGGTGACGAACGTGAGCCGTCCCGGCACGTTGTCCGGGTTGAGCTTGTCGATCAGCGCGAGCGCCTCGTCGGGGGTGGTGGTCGGGCCGAGCTTGACGCCGATCGGGTTGCGGATGCGGGAGAAGAACTCCACATGCGCCCCGTCGAGCTGGCGGGTGCGCTCGCCGATCCACACCATGTGCGCCGAGACGTCGTACGGCAGGCCGGTGCGCGAGTCCACGCGGGTGAGCGCCTGGTCGTAGTCGAGGATCAGCGCCTCGTGCGAGGAGTAGAACTCCACCGAGTGGAACTCCTCCGGGTCGGCCCCGCAGGCCCGCATGAACGCCAGCGCCTGGTCGATCTCCCTGGCGAGCTGCTCGTAGCGGCGTCCGGCGGGTGACTCTGCGACGAAGTCCTGGTTCCAGGCGTGCACCTGGCGCAGGTCGGCGTAACCGCCCTTGGTGAACGCCCGCGCCAGGTTGAGCGTCACGGCCGAGGAGTGGTAGGCCTTGAGCAGCCGCCACGGATCGGGGTTGCGCGCCTCGGGGGTGAACTCGAAGCCGTTGACCATGTCGCCCCTGTAGGCGGGCAGCTCGACGCCGGAGCGGGCCTCGGTGCCCTTGGAGCGCGGCTTCGCGAACTGCCCGGCCAGCCGGCCGATCTTCACGACCGGCACCTTGCCGGCGTAGGTGAGCACGATCGCCATCTGCAGCAGGGTCTTGAGCTTGTTGCGCACATTGTCGGCGGTCGCCCCGGCGAACGTCTCGGCGCAGTCACCGCCCTGGAGCACGAACGCCTCGCCGCGGACGACGGCGGCCAACTGCTCCTTGAGCTGGTCGCACTCTCCGGCGAAGACAAGCGGGGGCAGGCCGCCGAGCTCGGCGACGACCTTGTCCAGCTCTTCGCGGTCGGGCCAGTCAGGTTGCTGGGCCGCCGGGAGGGCTCGCCAGGACTCGGGATTCAGCGAATTGCTCATTGCGCTCACGACATACGAGGGTATTCCACTGGGTCCTCCCTACCGACCCCATTGTCCACGTTGTGAGAAGGCCGTCCCGCCACCGGGCCCACGGTCACGTGCTCGGGCCTGACGCCGAGGCCGATGAAGCGGCGGGTGACGCGGTTGAGCAGCGGGATCCTGGCCAGGTCGGGCCGCACCCGCGGCGGCTTGAACTGCCTCTTCAGCGCCGGGCGGATCAGCCTGTCCTGCACCAGCCGCTGGGCCGCCTGCGTCACCCGGGTCGGCGGCATGCGGCGCTTCTGCAACAGGTGGAGCGTGGAGTCGGTGATGAGGGCGCCGGAGCGCAGGGAGCCCGCCAGCAGGTTGGCCGTGGCGACCGCGTCCTGCACGGCGAGGTTGATGCCGACGCCGAACACCGGCGACATGGCGTGCGCCGCGTCGCCGATGCACAGGAAGCCGGGCCGGTGCCAGCGGCGCAGCCGGTTCAGGGCGACGGTGAGCATGCTGACGTCGTCGTAGCTCCGTACCTGCCCGATCCGGCCTTCGAGGAACGGCAGCATCCTCGCCACCGGCTCGCGCAACGCCTCGATGCCCTGGCTCGCGAGCCGGTCGAAGCCGCCCTTGGGGATGACGTAGGCGAGCTGCCAGTAGCTCTCGCGGTTGATCGCGACCATCATGTGGCCGCTGGAGACGCGCAGGAACGTCTCGTCCGGGTCGGTGTCCTCGCGCGGCATGCGGAACCACAGCACGTCCATCGGCGCGCCCAGCTCCTCCGGCACCAGCCCCGCCCGCTCGCGCAGCACCGAGCCGCGGCCGTCGGCCGCCACGGTCAGGTCGGCCCTGAGCTCGTGCTCGCCGGTGTCGTCGCGGTAGCGCAGCCCGCGCACGGCGCCGTCCTCGCGGATCAGGTCGTACGCCTCCGCCCGCATCTTCAGGTGGAAGTTCGGGTAGGTGGCCGCTTCGGCCGTGATGAGGTTGAGGAAGTCCCACTGGGGGACGAACGCGATGTAGTTGTAGGGGCCGGGCAGCTCGCGCAGGCTCGCCAGCCGCATCGGGCCGGTGTCGGACACGAGGCTGATCTCGTACGCCTTCCGGTGCGGGAGCTTCAGAAACTCGCCGGCCAGCCCGATCTCGTCGAGCACCCGCAGCGTCGACGGGTGGATCGTGTCACCCCTGAAGTCGCGCAGGAAGTCGGCGTGCTTCTCCAGCAGCGTCACCTCGACGCCGGTCCGGGCCAGCAGGAGTGCGAGCATCGCGCCCGCCGGGCCGCCGCCCGCGATCGCACATGTCATAATTCATCACCTGATGAGATTGTCTCATCTCACAGGAAAAGCGCAAGCCCTGCATCCGGAAAGGCCGAAAGGCCGAATCAATGGCGGGAGCCGCCTCTCACGCGGAAGTGGACATGGGAGTGGACATGGACAACGACCTCCACGCCCTTTCCGGCGCCTATGCCGTGCACGCTCTGCCGCCTGCCGACGTGGGGCCGTACGAGGAGCACCTTTCGGTCTGCCCGGTGTGCCCGGCCGAGGTGCGCGGGCTGCGGGAGACCGCCGCCCGGCTCGCGCTCGCCGTCGCCCTCGACCCTCCCGACGCCCTGCGCCCGCGCGTCCTGGCCGCCGTCCACCGGGTACGGCGGCGGCCCCCCGCCCACGACACCGCCCACGACACCGCCGGCGACGCCACCATCGCCTACCGGGACCCCGCCGGGGGAGCATGGGACGCGACCGTGGCTCATCCGCCGCTGCGGGATGCCGTCGGGGACGGGACTCTCGTCCACCCGGCGCCCGGGGACGAGGGCGCGGACGCCACCCTGATCCAGTGGCCCCGGCGCGAAGGGCTGAACGATGTGGCCCCGGGTCCCCAGGGGTCCCAGGGGTCCGACGACGACGCGACCGCGGTCCTCCCGCGTCCTGTGGGGGGACGGGATGCGCGGACCGTGATTCCGGAGCGGGGGCGGCTCGGAGTCGTCCCGTCGCGCCGCCGGTGGCCGGCGAAGGTCGTGGCGGGGCTGGCGGCGGTGGCGGCGGCGGCCGCGGTCGCCTTCGGCGCGCTGGCCTTCGACGCCCGCCAGGATCTGGGGGAGATGCGGGCACGTGACGCGGCCGTCGCCGCGGTGCTGGCCGCGCCCGACGCGCGGACGGTGCGACAGCCCGTCACCGCTGGGGGCACCGGTGTCTTCGTGCTCTCCCGTGACCAGGGCCGCATGGTCTTCACCGCGTCCGGCCTGCCCGAGCTCCCGGAGGCCGGCGTCTACGAGCTGTGGCTGATGGGCCCCGGCGGGATGCGTCCGGCAGGGCTCCTCGACCGCCGCGAGGACGGCCTCACCGCCCCCCTGCTGGCGACGACGCTCGCCGACGACGGGCACGTCGGCCTCACGGTAGAGCCCGCCGGCGGCTCCAGGCGGCCGACGACCCAGCCCATCCTGTTCGCCGAGCTGCCCGCAGCCTGAGCCGGGACCGCCGCTCAGGCTGCGGAAGCCTGGCCATCGCGGGTGAGAGGTCAGGCGGGTTACAGGTCAGGCGGGTTACAGGTCAGGCGGGTGGGGGGTCGTGGCGGGTGAGCCAGGTGCTGTAGGCGGGGCTGCGGGCGGAGACGGCGGCGTGGGCGGCGCGGGCGCTGTCCACGAGCGACGGCGCGTGGGCGGCGAACGACGGCCGCCAGATGAGCACCTGCCGCATCCACAGCGGGTTGCCGCGCAGCGGCAGCACGGCGACGCGCTCGCCGGGTTCGTACAGCGCCTGGCAGGTCGACACCGCGTGGCCGGCCCCGATCAGCTCCCTGCGCACCCCCGCCTCCGCGAGCTGATACCGGGCCCGGGGCGTGAACCCGGCCCGCGCGCACGCCTGCAGGAGGTGCTCGGGCCAGCCCATCCCGTCGGGCGGCGGGAGCACCCACGGCTCGCCCGCCAGGTCGGCCAGCTCCACCTCCTCGCGGGAGGCCAGCGGGTGACCGGCGGGCACGGCCACGAACACCGGCTCCACGGCCACCACCTCCAGCCCCAGCGACGGGTGGGGGCGCAGCTCGTGGCCGGGATAGTCGGCCACCAGCGCCACGTCCAGCCGCCCGTTGACCACCATGTCCACCAGGAGGCGGACGAAGTGCTCGGTCTGCAGCGTGATCCTGGCCTCGGGGAGCGCGTCGGCGAGGTTGGCGACCAGGGTGACCACGACGGGGTTCTCGAACCCGCCGATCCGCACCGCCTGCCCCGCCGGCTCGTACGGCCCGGCGGCGAGCAGGTCGTCCACGCCGGCCAGCACCACGCGCGCCCTGGCCAGCACGAACTCGCCGAACGCGGTGGCCGCCACGCCCCGGTGGTCGCGGGTGAAGACGGCGCCGCCGAGCACCTGCTCGATGCGGCGGAGCTGGGCGGTGAGCGCGGGCTGGGAGACGCCGAGCGCGGCGGCCGCCCTGGTCACGCTGCCCTGGTCGGCGATGGCACGCAGCGTCTTGAGATGCCTCAGCTCCAGCTGCACCTCGCAGAAGCTATCACGCCGGAGTTATGCCTATATGGGATGAGACTGCCGCCGCTGCCGGGCCGATAGTGCGAGGCATGCGTAGATTCGCGGCCCTGGTGCTGGCCGCCGCCCTCCTGTACGCGCCTCCCGCTGCCGCCGACAGCGCCGCCGAACCGGGGACCGCCACCGTGGTGCCCGTACAGGTGACCGGCGCGGTGGCCAAGCGGTTCAACCTGATCATCATGGGCGACGGCTACACCGAGGCCGAGCAGGGGAGGTTCCGCGAGGACGTCGACCGGCACCTCAACGTGATGTGGTCGATCGAGCCGTTCAAGTCCTACCGGAACTATCTCAACGTCTACCGGGTGGACATCGTCTCCGGCGACTCCGGCATCAGCTGCGACCCCGACCTGACCTCGCCGAGGAAGACCACACCGCTCAGCATGGGCTTCTGGGGACAGTGCAATCCCGGCAGCGTGCAGCGGCTGATCACCATGGACAACGCCGCCGCGAACCGGTACGCGAACCTGGTCACCGGCACCACCTCGGGCAACCGGCAGATCCTCGCCCTCGGCAACAGCGGGACCTACGGCGGCGCGGGCGGCTCCTACGCCACCGCGTCCGGCAGCAACGCGATGTCGGCCCTGATCAGCCCGCACGAGCTCGGCCACTCCCTGGGAGGGCTGCAGGACGAGTACGACTACTACCAGCGCGGCGTCCCCGGCGGCGCCTACACCGGCCCCGAGCCGTCGTCGGCGCACCACACGCTGCTGTCCGAGCAGGAGATGCGCGACCAGCGCAGGAAGTGGTGGCGCTGGCTCGGCGACCCCAGCGAGTCGGGCGGCCCGATCGGCCGGTACGAGGGCGGCCTCTACACGACCACGGGCGTCTGGCGGCCCAGTGCGCACTCCATCATGAAGAGCCTCGGCTACTACTTCGACCAGGTCGGCCGTGAGGTCATGGCGCAGCGGATCACCGCCAAGACCATGGTGATCCAGGACGCGACGCCGGCCACCGCTCCCGTGGGCGCCGACCGGGTGCTCTGGGTGGAGCCGATGCGCCCGGTGAGCCACGGCCTGGTCACCACCTGGACCGTGGACGGCACGGACCTGCCCGGCGACGCCGACACGCTCGACCTGCGCACGCTCGGCCTGGCGCCCGGGACGCACACGGTCACCGCCACGGTCAGCGACCCGACGGAGTTCGTCCGCGATCCGGCCGTCCGCGGCGCCATGACCAGGACCCGGACCTGGACGGTCGACACCGCGCTGACCACCCCGCCCGACGGCGTCACGCCCGGCTTCGTCTCCTCGACGCCGACCGGCCGGCCGCTCGGCCGGGCCGACGTCGTCTCCGTGGAGACCACGCACCCGGCGGCGACCGTGCCCGAGGTCGACTGGAAGCTCGACGGCGAACCGGTCGGCGGCAGCGGCTCCGACCTCGACCTCGGCGACCTCGACCTGGCCGCCGGCACCCACGAGCTCACCGCCGCGCTCGGCGGCGACACGCTCACCTGGACCGTCGACGCCGTCGCGCCGAGCACCCGCTACGAGCTGTCCGAGCCGCTGGCCAGGTCCGGCGACACCTACGTCTACAACGGGCCGTTCTCGATGCGGCTCACCGGCGACGACGACCGAGACGGCTACGTGGTGTCGGAGTCGAGGGTCGACGGCGACGGCTGGTTCAACTACTTCGGCTGGCCCACCTCCTCCGAGCTGCCGTGGACCTTCACCGAGCAGGGCACCGTCATCGACCATCTCGTGTACGGCAAGCTGCCCAGGGGCCGGCACACCATCGAGTACCGGTCCATCGACGCCGCGGGCAACCACGGCGGGGCCAAAAGCTTCACCGTCACCACGATCGCGCCGCCGCCCGCCTGCACCCGGACGGTCACCGGCACCCACCGCGGCCCGCTGACCGTCACCGGCGGCGTCACCTGCCTGGCCGGAGCGCACGTCACCGGACCGGTCACCGTGCGCGCCGGCGCGTCGCTCGTCGTCACCGGCGGGCGGGTCTCCGGCCCGCTCACCGCCTCGAGAGCCGCCGCCGTGCACCTGCTCGGCGCCCGCCTCGACGGCGCGCTCGCCGTCGACCGCACCGGAACGCTCGCCATCGTGGGCGCCGAAGTGCGCGGCGCGGCGCTGCTCACCGGCAACACCGCCCCGATCGTGTCGGGCACCACCGTCAGGGGCGCGCTGGCCTGCACCGGCAACACGCCCGCGCCCGCCGACCTGGGCGTGCCGAACGAGGTCACCGGCGCGAGCGGCGGGCAGTGCCGCGAGCTACCCGACGGCCCCAGGGGCAAGGCGTACGAGGCGGTCCAGAACATCCCCCAGTGAGGTGAAGGCCTGATCGCGGACCCGCGCGTACTCCGACTCGGGATACTGCCGCGGCCCGTTCTCCACCAGCAGGATCAGGTAGAGATAGGCGCGGTAGAGGTCGAGCCGGACACGCGCGGCCGGGGTGAGCTCCAGCGGGGTCACCTCGCGGTAGCCGGTCAGCAGCGGGTCGTCCTCGCGCAGCTCGCCGAAGATGGTCGGCGTGACGAACTCGGCCAGCGGGTCGCCCCAGAAGGCCCGCTCGTGGTCGATGATCGCCTGGATCCGCGGGACGCCCGTCAGGTCCAGGAAGACGTTGCCCGGCCAGATGTCGAAGTGCACCAGGTGCGGCGTGGTCACCTCGTCGAGCGCGGGGGAGGCCGCCTCCAGCACGGCGCGGATGCGCGCCGGCGGCTCCGGCAGCGGGGTCGGGTAGCGCTCGGTGTCACCGAGCAGCGCGCCCACCATGGCGAGGAACGCCTCCCGCCAGGTGGAGCCGGTGATCCCGGCGTGCGGGTAGCCGAACACCTCGCCGGTCACCGCGTTGAACCGCGCCAGGAGCCGGCCCAGCTCGCGGCGGAGCTCGTCCTCACCGGTGGGCTTGACGTCGTTCCAGGACACGCCGTCGAGCGCGCCGAGCATCAGGTAGTCGCCGCCCAGCACCGGATCGTCGAACCCGGCTCGCAGCAGCCTCGCCACCGGCACTCCCGCGCCCGCCGCCAGCTCGTACGCCGACGCCTCCATCCGCAGCAGGTTGCGCTCGTAGCTGAGCTGCTCGAGCTCGGGCGGCGGCGACAGTTTGCACACCACCTCGCGGCCGTCGTCCAGGCGCAGCCGCCAGACCGCGTTGGCGTAGCCGTCGGTCAGCTCGGTGTGGCCCGCCACGCCCGCGCCGAGGGCGCGGCGGGCGAGAGCGTCGAGTTCGGCGGGGGATAAACGGCGTTTCGTCCTGCTGTCCACGGGATCTGATTGTGCTGCCGGGCAGCACCGATCGTCCAGGTCACGCGGATTCGCGGCGCACCAGGTGAGTGTCGAGTATCACCACGGGCTGGCGCAGCTCCTCGCCGTTGATCCGGGCCACCAGCAGCAGCGCCATCTGGCGGCCCATCGCCTCGGTCGGCTGGTGGACCGTGGTCAGCGGCGGGTCGGCGTGCAGCGCCGCCTTCGAGTCGTCGAAGCCGATCACCGCGACGTCCTCGGGGATGGCCCTGCCCGCCGCCTTGAGCACCCGCATCGCGCCCAGCGCCATCGGGTCGGAGGCGGCGAAGACCGCGTCGAGGTCGGGATGGGCGGCCAGCAGCTCGGCCATCGCCGACGCGCCGCTCTCCTCGGAGAAGTCGCCGTAGGCCACCAGCTCGGGCAGGCCGGAGGGAAGCACCGCGTCGCGGTAGCCCGCGAGCCGGTCGACGCCCACGCCCATGTCCTGGGAGCCGGCGATGACCGCGATCCGGGAACGGCCGAGGCCCAGCAGGTGTTTGACCGCCTGCCGCGCCCCCGCCCTGTTGTCCATGTCCACGTAGCTGTAAGGGGTGAGGCCGACGGGCCTGCCGCCCAGCACGGTCGGCACGCCCATCGCCTCCAGCCTGCCCGGCAGCGGGTCGGCGCCGTGCAGCGACAGCAGCAGCACGCCGTCGACGTGCTGCCCCGTCAGGTAGTGCTCCAGCCGGGCGTGCTCCGCGCGGGAGCGCGCCATGGCCAGGATCAGCTGCAGGCCCGTCTCCGTGAGCGCCGAGCCGATGCCCCGGATGGTGCCCGCGAAGTAGGGCTCGTCGAACAGCCGGCCCTCCGACTCCGACACGACCAGCGCGACCGTGTCGGTGCGGCGGGTGACCAGCGCCCGCGCGGCCCGGTTGGGGACGTAACCCAGCTCCTGGATCGCCTGCTGCACGGCTTCGCGGGCCTTCTCGCTGACGTTCGGCGAGCCGTTGATGACTCTCGACACCGTGCCTCGGCCGACCCCGGCCCGAGCTGCGACTGCCTCAAGAGTCGGTCGGTTCATGGCGCCTATTCTGCCGGATGATCTCGGCATACCAGATCGCGCTGTCCTTCAGCAGGCGCTCCTGGGTCTCGTAGTCGACCCGCACGAGCCCGAACCGCTTGCCGTAACCCCAGGCCCACTCGAAGTTGTCCATCAACGACCAGGCGAAGTAGCCCTCCAGCGGAACGCCGGAATCGATCGCGGTCTTGCAGGCGCGCAGGTGGGCGTCGAAGTAGGCGCGCCGCTCGGCGTCGTGCACCTGGCCGTCCTCCAGCACGTCCTCGAAGGCCGCGCCGTTCTCCGAGACCACCAGCGGGATCGGCGGGTACTCGCGCGCCACCGTCCGCAGCACCTCGACCAGGCCGCTCTCGTCGATCTCCCAGCCCATGGCGGTGACCGGGCGGCCCCCTTCCACGAACGACACGTGCTCGCTGCCGACCCACGGCGAGCCCGTCTCGACCGGCGCCGCGGCGGCGGACGCCCGCCCGTCGCCGGGCGCGCCCGAGACGGTGAAGCGGCTGTAGTAGTTCACCAGCAGCAGGTCGATCGGCGCGTTGATGGTCTTGAGGTCGCCGTCCTCGACGAAGGACATGTCCATCCCGAGGTCGTCGAGCACGTCCTCGGGATAGCGGCCGGTCAGCAGCGCGTCGAGGAAGAACCTGTTCTGCAGCCCGTCGATGCGGCGCGCCGCGTCCAGGTCCGCCTCGCTCGTGGTGGCCGGGGTGACCGCGTACAGGTTCACGCAGCCCCCCACCCGCCGCGCGTCCATGGCCTGTACGGCCAGGCCATGGGCGAGGTTCAAGTGGTGCGCGGCCCGGATCGCGTTCTCGGGCTCGCGGCGTCCCGGTGCGTGCTCGCCCGAGGCGTAACCCAGAAAGGCCGCGCACCACGGCTCATTGACGGTGCTCCACGTGTGCACCCTGTCGTGCAGCGCCTCGTGCACCGCCGCCGCGTAGTCGGCGAAGCGCAGCGCGGTGTCCCTGTTCGGCCAGCCGCCGGCGTCCTCCAGGGACTGCGGCAGGTCCCAGTGGTAGAGGGTCAGCCACGGGTCGATGCCGTGCGACAGGAGCTCGTCGGTGAGGCGCTTGTAGAAGTCGAGGCCCTTGTGGTTGACCGGCCCGGACCCGTCCGGCTGGACGCGCGGCCAGGACACCGAGAAGCGGTAGGCGCTCAGGCCCAGGTCCGCCATGATCCGGACATCGTCCCGGTAACGGTGGTAGTGGTCGATGGCCACCTCCGCGTGCTCGCCGCCGACCACCCTGCCAGGCGTTCTGGTGAACGTGTCCCAGATCGACGTGCCACGGCCGTCGGCCGTCACCGCGCCCTCGATCTGGTAGGCCGAGGTGGCCGCACCCCACGAGAACCCGGTAGGGAATCGCAGCTGGGAGCGGGTCTGCTCCTCCTGAGTCGTCACGCCTTGACCGCACCTTCCATCAGGCCGCCGACGATCTGGCGGCCGAACAGCACGAAAACCACGAAGAGAGGGAGAACCGAGGCGGCGGTGCCGGTGTACAGCATCACGTAGTCGGTGCCGTGGGCCTGGTTGAGCGCCGCGATCGACGTCTGCACCACCGGGTTCTCCGGCAGCAGCACGATCAGCGGCCACATGAACTCGTTCCACGTCTGCATGAACACCAGCAGTGCCAGCACCGCCATGCCCGGCCGCAGAGCGGGCAGGATGACCTTGCGGTAGATGCCCATCGTGGTGGCGCCGTCGACCCTGGCCGCCTCCACCAGTTCGTCGGGCACCGCCTGGGAGGCGTACTGCGTCATCATGAACACGCCGAACCCGTTCACCAGGAACGGCAGGATCACCGCCTGGAGCTGCCCGGTCCAGCCGAGCGTCACCATGAGCTCGTACAGCGGCACCACGCCCATCTGCTGCAGCGGCACCATCATCGTCACCAGGATCAGTCCCAGCAGGATCTTGGAGCCGCGGAAACGCAGCTTGGAGAAGGCGAAGCCGGCCAGCGTCGAGATGAGCACCACCGACACGGTCACGGTCACCGACACGATCGCGGAGTTGACCAGGCCCGTCACGAAGTAGGCGTCCTCGGTCGCCAGCAGCCGGCGGACGTTCTCGCCGAGCTCGCCCCCGGGCAGCAGCGGCGGAGGCACGTCGAGCGCCTCCTCGTTGGACCGGGTGGCCATGATGAACATGTAGTAGATCGGGAAGGCCGACAGCAGCAGAGCCAGTGCCAGCACCGCCTTCGTGAGAGCCCCTGCGTCCCACATGCGGCTTCCGGACTGGACGGTCGTCATCGCGAACCCCCGATACGACGTGTGAACCAGTAGTTGGCCGCGGTCCCGATCAGGATCAGCACGAACAGCAGCCAGGCGGCCGCCGAGGCGTAACCCATCTCGTAGTTGCGGAAGGCGGCCTCGACCACGAACATCGCCACCGTCTGGTACTGGCCGGTGGTGCCGCCCGTCATCTGCGGGTTGCCCTCGAACATCACCGGTTCGGTGAAGAGCGTCAGGCCGCCGATGGTGGAGATGAAGACGACGAACACGATGGTCGGCCGCAGCATCGGAATGGTGATCTGCCAGAACTGCCTGCGCGCGGACGCGCCGTCGAGCGCCGCGGCCTCGTAGAGATCCTTGGGGATCGTCTGCATGGCGGCCAGCAGGATGATGGCGTTGTAGCCCGTCCACCGCCAGTCGATCATGGTGGAGATGGCGACCCAGGACGACCACTTCTCGTTCTGCCAGGCGATCGGCTCGATGCCGACCAGGCCGAGCATCCAGTTGAACAGGCCGTAGTCGCGGGCGAACAGCCCGCTGAAGATGACCGCCACGGCCACGACCGAGGTCACCAGCGGCAGCAGCACGCCCAGGCGGAGCAGCAGCCTGCCGCGCAGCCGCTTGTTGAGCGCGTTGGCCAGCAGCAGTGCGAGCACGATCTGGGGAATGGTGGACATGACGAACATGCCGACCGTGTTGAACACCGCGTTCCAGAACTCGGCGTCCGCGATGAGCTCGGTGTAGTTCGACAGGCCGGTGAAGCTCTTGTCCCCGGCGAGCTCCCAGTCGTGCAGGGAGAGCCAGAGGGTGTACCCGAGGGGGAAGATCCCGAAGATGGCGAAGAGGAGGAAATAGGGGGACACCAGGAGGTAGGGCATACCCCTGACGTCGAAGCGCGCCATCCGCCGGCGCGGCGCCGTCCGCTTCCCGGACGCATGCCGCGGGGGCGCTAGTTGGAGAGTCATGGAAGCCTTTCGAGCCGGTTCGGGAGGAGGTGGCGCCCACCCGGGGGGATGGGGAGGCGCCACCCGTTCCAGAGGGCGGCGAGCGGTCAGCCCGCTGCCTTGACGCCCGCGGCCGTGAACTTCGACCAGGCCTCCGCGTAGCTCACCGCGCCCTGGTCCATGCCTTCGATCACCTTCTCCACCGAGGTCTTCACCTGGGCGTGCTTCTCGCCCAGGAAGACCGGCTGCAGGTCCTTCACCGAGGTGGAGAAGATCTCCCCGGTCGGCACGTCGTTGAAGTACTCGTTCTTCAGGCCGGCGACCTCAGGGTCCTGCTGGGCGGGGATGGAGCTCGGGAAGGCGCCCGCCTCCTTGAAGGCCGCGATGTGGCCTTCCTTGCCCGTGAGGTAGTTCAGCACCTCGGCGGCTTCCTTCGGGTGCTTGGTCTGCTTGGGGACGGCGAGCCAGGAGCCGCCCCAGTTGCCGGTGCCGCCGGGCACGGCCGCGACGTCCCAGTTGCCCTTGTTGCTTTCACCGGCGGCGCCGGAGATGACGCCGAGCATCCACGACGGGCAGCCCATGGTGGCGAAGTCGCCGCCCTTGATGGCCTTGGTCCACGGCGGGCTGAAGGCCTGCAGCTTGGCGGTCATGCCTTCCTGGCTGAACTTCTGGACCCAGTCGAAGGCCGTCTTGACGGCCGGGTTGGTCTCGATCACGAGCTGGTTGCTCTTGTCGAAGTAGGAGATGTTGCCGTTCTTCGGCGCCTCCTGCGACAGGATCACGTTGTAGATCGTGTTCGGGCCGTCCATCCACTTGGCGTCCTTGGTGGCGGCCTGGAACTTCTTGCCGGTCTCCAGGTAGGCGTTCCAGTCGGGCCACAGCTTGGCGACCTCTTCGCGTTCGGTCGGCAGGCCGGCCTTCTCGAACAGGTCCTTGCGGTAGCACATCGTCATGCCGCCGATGTCGGTGCCGAGGGCGAACAGCTTGCCGTCGGCGTTGACGCCCGTCTCCCACTTGGCGGCGGGGAAGTCGGCCTTGCGGTCCTGCAGGCCGTGCTCGCCGAGGTCGGTGAAGAACTGCGGGCGGGCGGCCAGGAGGCCCATCGCACCCTCGTCGATGCCGACGATGTCGCCGGCGCCGCTGCCGGCCTGAAGGCGCTGAAGCAGCTGCGGCAGGTAGACGTCCTCGAATCTGTCGGTCAGGTTGGAGTACTTGACCTGGATGTTCGGGTGTTCGGCGTTCCACTTCTTGACGGCTTCGTCATAGCCGAAGTTCTCGCCGGCGCCGAAGGTGTGCACGTTGATCGTGACCGGCTCGGCCGCCGCCGTCGCGCCGGCCGTGGAGGCCGGCGTCGCCGGGTCGCCACCGCACGCGGCTGTCATGGCGGCCAGCGCGGTGACCACGACTCCGGTCACAAAAAAGCGCTTGTGGTTCGTCATTCCGTACCCCTTTTGGGTGTGGATCGTGGGAGGTGCATCGCGACAGTCCCGCGATTAGGAGGTCGTTTGGGAGCGCTCCCACAAAGAGTGCCCGTACGGCGTCCGGGCGTCAACGTCCCGAAACTCAACCGTTACCTGGGTGGTGATTTGGTGTCCGAGAAGCGGATTTCCGGGCGAGAATCGCCCATAGAGCTATTTGGGAGCGCTCCCATCCCATGCGCACCGTTTCTGCCCCACTCCGGTCGAACCCCAGCCATTCGGGCCGGTGTCAGTCGCAGGCGGCGGCGCGCTCCCGCAGGAGGGCGCGCTCGCGCTCGTTGCGCGTCAGGGTGGCCGCCCGCTCGAACTCGGCCCTGGCATCGGCCGTGCGGCCCAGCTTGAACAGCAGGTCACCACGCACGCTCGGCAGCAGGTGGTAGCCCTTCAGCGCCGGATCGTCCACGATCTGGTCGATCAGCGCCAGCCCGGCGGCGGGGCCGTAGGCCATGCTCAGCGCGACCGCGCGGTTGAGCTCGACCACCGGCGAGCGCGAGATCCTCGCCAGCGACTCGTACAGCGCCGCGATGCGCGGCCAGTCGGTCTCCGCCGCGGTGAACGCCCGCGCGTGGCAGGCGGCGATGGCGGCCTGCAGCGCGTAGGGGCCCATGGCGCCGCCGAGGCCCTCCACCCGATCGAGCGCGGCCAGGCCGCGGCGGATGAGCAGCCGGTCCCAGCGGGCCCGGTTCTGCTCCAGCAGCAGGACGGGCTCGCCGGACGGGCCGACGCGCGCGGCGGAGCGCGAGGCCTGGATCTCCATCAGCGCCACCAGCCCGTGCACCTCGGGCTCCTTCGGCATCAGCCCGGCCAGCACCCGGCCGAGCCGCAGCGCGTCCTCGCAGAGCCCGGGCCGCATCCAGTCGTCGCCGGCCGTCGCGGCGTAGCCCTCGTTGAAGATCAGGTAGATGACCTCCAGCACGGACGAGAGCCGGCGGGCGAGCTCCTCGCCCTGGGGCACCTCGAACGGCACCTGCTGGGCGGTCAGCGTCCGCTTGGCCCGCACGATGCGCTGCGCGACCGTCGGCTCCGGCACCAGGAACGCCCGGGCGATCTCGTCGGTGGACAGCCCGCCCAGCACCCGCAGGGTGAGCGCCACCCGCGCCTCGGTCGACAGCACCGGATGGCAGGCGATGAACACCAGCCGCAGCAGGTCGTCCTCGATCTCGTCCACCTCGGGCTGGTGGCCCTCGTCGCCGAGCTCGGCCAACTCGGCGCGGCCGAGCTCGACCAGCTTGCGCTCGAACCGCTCCTGGCGGCGGATCATGTCGATGGCCCGCCTCTTCGACACGGCCATCAGCCACGCGCCCGGATTGCGTGGCACCCCGGACTCGGGCCACTGCTCCAGCGCCGCGACCAGCGCGTCCTGCGCGAGCTCCTCCGCCAGGCCGATGTCGCGCACCAGCCGGGTCAGCCCGGCGATGAGCCTGGCGGCCTCGATCCGCCACACCGCCTCGATCGCCTGATGCGTCTCGGAAGCAGTCACCGGCCCATGACAACAGCCCGCGCCGCCCGGCGCAACTCGCGCGCCACGCCGGCCGCCACACTGGCCGCCACGCCGGGCATCGCGGGGGGACGGCGCGTTCAGCTGCGCCGTGCTCCGCGGAGGTCGCTCAGGACTCCTGCCTGTCCTCCAGGGTCTCGCGCAGTGCCGCCTCGCGCTGGGCCGTCTCGGGGCTCAGCGACGATTCGGGCATGTCCGTCGCGTCGAAGACCTGCCAGACGTCGAGTCCGATGCCGTCATGTCCCGGCGGCACCGGAACGCGCAGCGCCCATTCGAGAGCCTCCTCCCGGGACTTGACCTGGATCAGCCAGAACCCGGCGATGAGCTCCTTGGCCTCGGCGAACGGGCCGTCGATCACCTTGGCCTTGCCGCCGCTGTAGGCGATCTGCGCCCCCTGCGAGCTCGGGTAGAGCCCCTCGGCCGCCAGCAGCACGCCCGCCTTCACCAGGGCCTCGTTGTAGGCCATCATGTTGTCGACCAGCTCCTGGCTGGGCATCACGCCGGCCTCGGTCTCCTCGCTGGCCTTGCCCACGATCATGAACTTCACGGTGCGATCTCCCTCTCGTCCGGACGGCTCCCTGCGGGGCCCTCATCGACGCGTCGAACCACCGGCGGCCGGATCGACACACGTGTGGAGATTTTTCCGGAAACGTGGAGAGCGCGCATCCGCAACCGGGATGCGCGCTCTCGACGGGGCAAAGTACTGCGGGGTGAAGTGGCCGCTATCAGGCGGCGTACCGCGGGTAGCCGTAGCCGACGACCTGCGACTTGGGACGGACGCGCTCCTCGACCTTGCCGTTGCCGGTGTTGCCTTCGATCGTGGAGATCGTGCCGTTCCGGTTGTCCTTGACGACGAAGCCGACGTGCTGGATGGAGTCGATGCTCTTGCCGCCGTTCCAGGAGAAGAAGACGACGGCTCCGGGCTTGGCGACGGTGCCCCAGCGGTTGTTGTTCTTGAACCACCTGGCATGCGTCACGGTGTAGGCGTCCCAGCCGACCTGGGGACGGGCGCCGGTCTGCTCGCCGACCCAGGAGACGAACATCGCGCACCAGGCGGCGTTCAGGTAGGCGGTGGGGTCGCCCCCGTCGCGCCGGACGGTCTCCATGGCGCGGGGGGACCGGGCGTACCACTGCTGGAACTTGGTGCCGCCGCCGCGGGCGTTCTCGGACGTGCCGACCTGCTGCCTGGCCAGTTCCAGGACCTGTGAGGCGGTCACATTGATCTTGTTCGCGTCGTCGGGCTTGTTCTGCTTGGAAACGTTATCCTGCACGGCGGGGGTCGCGTAGGCCGGAACGGCGGCGGTGCCCAGCGCGGTGGCGATGATGGTCGCGCCGAGGGCGGCGCGCAGGTGGTCTGACTTCAGGGCACGAGCAAGACGGTGCTTCGCCATCGAGGGGGTTAACTCCTTGCTTCCATGCCGCTTACCGGGTTAGCTGACGGGTTCGGGCGTGGAAGCTGCCCTACGGCACCGATGGTGCCGATTCACCCCAAAGGACGTGGGTCCCCGGTTCCGCACATGGCGGATTCAGCGGTCACAGGGGGATCCTGTGATGCGTACATTGCGATGGTTTGGCAACGAACGGATAAACCGGACGTATGCCTCGAATGCCCCACAAGGTAATACACACGGCAAGAGGATTACAAGCGCATAAACCGCCAGTTAGGGGACTTGCCCGCGAGCGTCGGCCAGAAGTCCCATCATGGCAAGGGTTTCGTCAAGAGGCATGATCGCGCTCTCCGTCCGATTCTTTACCAAACAGGCCCTGACCTCGCGCAGCTCTCCGGCGTAGCCGTTGTCCGCGGGATCGAGCACGTGCTCCTCCGGCTCCATCGACGGCCCGCTGAGCACCACCCGCCGCGGCGCCCAGAACGGGGCGTCGATGTCGGCGCGCATCTCGGTGCCCACCACGCTGGCGGAGTTGGGGTAGTGGCCGAGCAGCGAGACGTCCACCAGGGCGCGCCTGCCACCCGGGTAGAGCAGCACCCCGGCCGCCTCCGCGTCCACCCCCGAGGGCGCCAGCGAACCCGTCAGGTGCATGCCCGACGGCATGCCGAGCAGGAGCTGAGCCAGCCCGAGCGGGTAGATCCCCAGGTCGAGCAGCGCGCCCCCGCCAAGCTCCGGCGCCCAGAGCCGGTGCGCGGGATCGTAGGGCAGCGCGAACCCGAACGAGGCGTGCACCGAGCGGATCTCGCCGAAACGGGGGTCGGCGGCCAGCATCTGGATGAGCGGGTTGAACCGCATCCACATCGCTTCCATCAGGAACACCCCGGCCTCGCGGGCCAGGCGCACCATGCGCTCGGCGTCGGCCACGGTGGCGGCGAGCGGCTTCTCGCACAGCACCGCCTTGCCCGCCGCGATCGCGGCCTCGGCCACCTCGAGGTGCTGGGCGTGCGGGGTGGCCACGTAGACGGCGTCGACCGCGGGGTCGGCGCACAGTTCGGCGTAGGAGCCGTAGGCGGACTCGGCGCCCAGCGTCGCGGCCAGCGCCTCGGCCCTGCCGAGGTCGCGGGAGCCGACGGCGGCCACCCGCATCCCGGGTTCGGCCACGATCGCCGCGCCCACGGTCCGAGCGATGCCACCTGTTGCCGCTATGCCCCACGTCAGATCTCGCACGCGGAGATCGTACTGATATATCCGCTCATGCGGTATCTGACCGATTCACCCGAACTGGTCGGGGTCGGCGCCGAGCCGCCGCCCGCGGTTCAGCGCCCCGATGGCCGCCATGTCCTCATGGTCGAGCGTGAAGTCGAACACCTCGAAGTTCTCCTTGATCCGCGACGGGGTGACGGACTTCGGGATGGCCACGTTGCCGAGCTGGATGTGCCAGCGCAGCACGATCTGGGCGGGCGTCCTGCCGTGCTTCTCCGACAGCACCGTGAGCGCGGGGTCCTCCAGCAGCCCCTTGCCCTGGCCCAGCGGACCCCACGCCTCGGTGAGGATGCCGTTCTTGTCATGGAACTCGCGCATCTGCTTCTGCTGGAAGTAGGGGTGCAGCTCGATCTGGTTGACGCAGGGGATGATGTCGGTCTCGTCCATGAGCCGCGTCAGCGTGTCGATCGTGAAGTTGGACACGCCGATGGCCTTGGCCTGGCCGTCCCGGTAGATCTTCTCCACCTCGCGCCAGGCCTGCACGTACCTGTCCTGCTTCGGCGCCGGCCAATGGATCAGGTAGAGGTCGACGTAGTCCAGGCCGAGCCTCGCCAGGCTCTCGTCGAAGGCCCCCCGCACCCGGCCGTGGTCGTCGTTCCACAGCTTGGTGGTGACGAAGACCTTCCTCCGCGGGATATCCGACGCGCGCACCGCCCGCCCCACGCCCTCCTCGTTGCCGTAGATCGTCGCGGTGTCGATGTGGCGGTAGCCGATGTCCAGCGCGGTCTTCACCACCCGCTCGGTCTCGGCGCCGGACACCTGCCAGACGCCGAAGCCGAGCTGAGGGATCTCTACGCCGTCTCTGTAAAGCCGTAGCGAGTTCATACCCTCCATTGTTCACGTCCCGTTCCGAGCGGCTTAAGCAGCCCGGGCTAGCTTGAAGCGGTCCTGAACGGGCCATCACCTGGCTGGGAGAACAAGTGGTCAAACAGGCGTCGGCCTGGGTGGAGTCCCCGCTCCAGATGCTGTGCGCCGTCGAGGCCCACCACGCGGGGCTGATGGGGCCTGCCACCGCCGTGGTGCCGCGGGCGAAGCTGCGCGCGTTGAAGGCGACCCGGCGGGAGCTGAGCCGCCTCGCCCTGCCCGAGGGGCTTGAGCTGGCCGAACCGTGCGAACGCATGCCACACCGGCTCCGAGCCGTCGGCGACGCCTTCTCCGGCAAGGTCCAGCTGCGCTGGCTCACCGCCCTGCCCGGCCGCATCGTGGTCGTGGACGACGGGCTGGCCACGATCCGGCTGCTGGAGCTGCTGGCGTCGGGACCGTACCGGCCGCTGCTGCGCGCGCGGGCCGAGCCCGGAGCGCTCCGGGCGGCGCTGGGACTGGCCGCGGCCGTCAGGCTGCGCGCCGGGAGCGTCACGGTGTTCACCGCCCTGCCCGTGCCCGGCGACCTGGCCGACGCCGTCCGGAAAGCCGGCGTCGAGCTGGTGCGCCACGACTTCACCTGGCTGCGCGGGCAGCCGCTCGGCGAGCCGGGCCCCGCCGAGCGGACCGTCGTGCTCGGCACCTCGCTGGTCAGGAACGGCCTGGTGCGCCGCGACCGCTACCTGTCCTGGCTGATGGAGCTCGCCTCGCGGGAGCCGCTCGCCTACTATCCGCACCGCCGCGAGGACCCGGTGGACGTGGCGCTGATCCGGGAGCGTCCCGGCATCACCGTGCACGACGCGGGCGTGCCCGCCGAGCTGAGACTGCGCGGGCTCGACCCCGGCCAGCGGGTGGTCAGCCTGCCCTCCACCGCGATCTCCTCGCTGCGGGTGCTGCTCGGCCCGCGCGGCGTCGCGGTGGAGCCCGTCGACGTCCCCGATGACTGGTGGACCAGCAGGGCGGCTCCCGCGCTGCGCTCACATCTCACGCAAGTGACACGGATGACAGGAGTGACGGGGTGAGAGTGCTGGCGGTCGCCGACTCCGACTCGTATCTGAAATGGGCGGCCTGCCTGCTGGGCGACCTGCCGGAGGGCTGCGAGAGCGAGCTCCTGGTGGTGCGCACCCCGATCGCCCCGTCGGCGGCGCAGATCGCCGCCGCCGTGGGCGGCCGGCCCGTACCGCCCGTGCTGTCGGCGCGGGCGGTGCGCCGCGCGGCCGAACGGTCCAGGCCGGACGTGATCCTGGTGGCCTGTACCGGGCCCGTGGTGGACGTGCTGGTGGCCGAGGTGCTCGAGGGGCTGCGGCCCAGGCCGGTGTTCGTGACCGGGCTGCCCGGCATCTCGGTGCCCGCCACCGAGAAGGCGTGGCTGTTCCGCAGCGGCTGTGACCTGTTCGTGGTGCACAGCGAGCGGGAGGTGGCCGAGTTCGCCGCCATCGCCTCCCGGCTGGGCGGCGGAGGGACGATCGGACTGGCCAGGCTGCCGTTCCTGCGCCCCGGCGCGGAGCGGGCCGACGGCGACCGGGTGGTGTTCGCCACCCAGGCCAAGGTGCCGCGCGCCCGCGACGACCGCGAGCGCATCCTGCGCTCGCTGGCCGAGCTGGCCGAGCGCAGGCCCGACCTGGACGTGGTGGTGAAGCTGCGCGCCCTGGAGGACGAGCAGCAGACCCACCGCGAGCGCCACCACTACCAGCGGCTCTGGCGCGAGCTGGGGGAGCCGGGCAGGCTGCGGTTCGAGGCGGGCTCGATGCGCGAGCACCTGTCGAAGGCGGCCGGGTTCGTCACCGTCAGCTCCACCGCGGCGCTGGAGGCCATCGCTCAGGACGTGCCGCTGCTGGTGCTGAGCGACTTCGGCGTCAGCGCCGAGATGATCAACCTGGTGTTCGAGGGCAGCGGCCTGCTCGGCACCCTCGACGAGCTGGCCGTGGGCGGCTTCCGCGAGGCCGAGCCGGCGTGGTGCGCCGCGAACTACTTCCATCCCGCCGCGCGGAACGACTGGGCCGGGCTGCTGGCCGGGCTGACGATCTCCCGGCCCCGGATTCCCGCCAGGTCGCTGCTCGACGGGCCCGAGCACGCCGCCGCCCGCCGCCGGGCCCGGCTGCGCGTGGAGATCCCGCCCACCATGCTCCGCGCGGGCCGGCGGGTCCGCCGCTACCTGAAGGTGCTCACCTAGAGGGCCGACCTGAGCCGCTTGCGGAAGCGGCTCAGCGCCGTCGGTTTCGGCAGCAGGTCCAGGGCTTCCAGGCGCTTGCGCTTGAAGTAGCGCGGGTCGAAGTCGATCGCGTCCGGGCGCAGGCCGGGGTAGGCGTCCGCCTGCATGCAGTAGCCGACGGTACTGACGAGGGCCTGGATGTCCGGCTCCGACGGCCGGTCGACGGGGCCGTCGGCCGACAGGCGGGGCAGGAGGGCGTCGACGATGGTGACCGGGATCCTGTTGCTGTTCTCGTACGGCGTCAGGCGTTCCAGGACCAGGTCCGTGCCGTGGGTGGCGACCTGGAGGCCGAAGTAGCGGCCGGCCGTGACCAGCGCGGTGGAGAAGCAGCCGACCACCAGCTCGGGGCGGAGCGCAGCGAAGCAGGCCTCGGCGGGCACGCTCTCCCCGGCCACCAGCAGGCGCACGCCGAGAGGGGCGGCCGCGGCCCGGAGGAGCCGGGCGTGCCCGCGGCCCGCCGCCGGATGCGGTTTGAAGACGACGGTCCGGTGGCCGCGGGCCGCCAGGCCGCGCAGCATCGACTCGTGCAGCGCCGCCTCCTCCTCGGGGGTGACGATCTCCAGCGCCGACAGATACTGGCCGAGGATCATCGCCTCCGCCGCGAGCATGTCGGGGGCGGTCGCCGTGACCTCGGCCACCACCGCCAGGAAGGCCGCCTCGGAGATCGTCGCCGCCGGGACGCCGTACTCGCTGAGCAGCAGGGGCGTCAGGCCGGGAACGAGGTCCAGGTGCAGCAGGCGGGTGATCCGGCGGAAGATCTCGGCGGGCAGCGGGTCGCGGGTCGGGCCGTAGCTCATCAGGCCGTCGGAGTAGACGGTGATGGGACAGTCGCGCACCAGGCCCGCGATGGTGCGGGCCGGCGGGACCGCGATCGACTCCAGCACCAGCTCGTCCACCGCGCCGAGCCCGAGCCGGGCGTTGACGAGGCGCTCCAGCATCGGCACCTCGATCACCCGGGCCCGCCAGTCCGACGGGTGCAGCGGGGCGATCAGGTCATTCCAGGAGTGCACCTCGTCGAAGCGGGAGCGCAGCGCCGAGAAGCCGGGGGCGCCGTCGAGCGGCACCGCCACCTCCGGGATCACCGCGTTGTTCGACACCAGCAGGACCCTGCGGCCCTCGCCGAAGGCGCCGTCGTCGATGGCCGCCGCCAGCGACATGGCGCCGAACAGGGTCGAGGCGTAGAAGACGGTCGTCATGTGTCCTCCCGGACGCGGTGCCTGCGGGAGTCCCCGGGCAGGCTCGGCAGCAGCGCCCGCAGCACGGCCTCGCGTTCGGGGGACATCCCCGACACCGCCTCGGTCACGAGCTCGGCCGGCAGCGCGCCCGCCGTCTGGGCGCCGCGCTCCTCGAAGCGGGCCCGGAGCGCCGGCGTGAACCGGTCGGCGATCTCCAGGTGGTGGGCCAGCAGCGCGCAGAAGTTCCGCACCGCCTTGGGCAGGAACTCCTCTTCCAGATCCTTGAACACCAGGTCGAAGGCGTCGAAGAAATGCAGCTGCCGCTCGTCGCCGACCTGCGTGAGCGAGCCGGACACCTGCCGCCGGTAGAACACCCCGGCCAGCGACACCACCGCGAACGACGCCGCCTCCCGGTGCAGCCGCCAGATCCACGGCCGGTCCTCCGCCGTGTGCAGCGAGCCGGGAAAGCGCAGCAGGTCGCCCAGCGAGCGGCGGTAGACGCCCGCCCACGCGTACGGGTAGTCCACCATGGTCCGCACCCCGGCCGGCAGGATCGCCGACCGGGGGTCGTGCACCGCGCCCCGCCGCGCCAGCGGGGCCCGGTGCACGACCCGCTTGCGCCCCTCGACCTGTACGTGGTCGGCGCGTACGAAGTCGCAGCCGAGCCCGTCGACAGCCTCGACGAGCCGTGCCAGATAGCCGGGGGCGAGCCAGTCGTCGCCGTCCATGAACGTGACGTACCGGCCGGACGCGGCCGACAGCCCGGCGTTGCGCGCGTCCGCCAGCCCCAGTGGCGCCGGGTTGCGGAGCACGGCCAGGCCGGGCAGGTCGGCGCGGAAGTCCTCGGCGATGTCGCCGGTCGCGTCCACCGACCCGTCGTCCACCACGATGAACTCGAAGTCGTGCCGGGCGTTGCGGCAGAGCGAGGCGAGCGCGTCCGCGAGGAACCGCTCGCCGTCGCGCACCGGCACGACGACCGAGAGAGTGATCAATGTGGGTCTCCACGTGCGGGACGGGCCCGCACAGGCCGGGGTCGGTCAGACGGTCACGCGGCGCAGGCGGGCCTTGGGGGCCTCCTCGCCGGGGAAGACGCGCTTGACGCCGTCGCCCATGGCCTGCTCGATGACGCGGATGTCCCGCACCAGGTGCTCCAACCCGGCGGGCTCCAGGGAGGCCGCGTGGTCCGAGCCCCACATGGTGCGGTCGAGCGTGATGTGCCGCTCCACGCAGACCGCGCCGAGCGTGACCGCGGCCAGCGAGATCTGCAGGCCGCGCTCGTGCCCGGAGTAGCCGACCGGCACGCCGTACCGCTCCTTGAGCGTGGTGATCGTCCGCAGGTTGGCCTCCTCCGGCGGGAGGGGATAGGTGGAGGTGGCGTGCATCATGATCAGGTTGTCGGTGCCGAGGATCTCCACGGCCCGGTCGATCTCCGACAGCGTGGACATGCCGGTCGACAGGATGATCGGCTTGCCGGTGGCGGCCAGGGCGCGCAGCAGCTCGTGGTCGGCGACGCCGGCCGAGGCCACCTTGTGCACCGCCACGTCCATCTCTTCCAGGAAGTCCACCGACGGCACGTCCCACGGCGAGGCGAACCAGTGCAGGCCGCGCTCGTCGCAGTACTTGGCGATCTGCCGGTACTCGTCGCGGCCGAACTCGGTGCGCTCCTTGTACTCCAGGTACGTCATCTCGCCCCACGGCGTCTGCCTGATCTGGCCCTTCTGCTCTTCGGGCACGCAGATCGCCGGGGTGCGCTTCTGGAACTTGACCGCCTGGCAGCCCGCGCCGGCCGCCACGTCGATGAGGCGGCGGGCGAGGTCGAGGTCGCCGTTGTGGTTGATGCCGATCTCGCCGATCACGTAGACGGGCTCGCCGTCGCCGACCAGCACGTCGCCGATCGCCACCGGGCCGAGCCTGGGCCGCGCCCGGGTCTCGGCGACGGGCTGCTCGGGACGCGCGGCCACGACGCGGTCGCACAGCTCGCGCACCGCGCCGGATCCGCCCGGCCTGGTCAGCACCACCCGGGCGGCGGCGCGCACGCGCGGGTGCGCGTCGGGCGTCGCGATCGGCCAGCCGACCTCGGCCATCGGGCCCAGGTCGTTGACGTCGTTGCCGACGTAGGCGACGCGGGCCGGGTCGAGGCCCTCGATGGTCAGCCAGTCGCGCAGCACGGTCCGCTTCTCGGCCAGCCCCTGCAGCACCGGCACGCCCAGCTTGCGGGCGCGGGCGGCCACCACCGGGTTGTGCTCGGTGGACATGACCAGCACCTTCACCCCGGAGCGCCTCAGCAGCGACACGCCCATCCCGTCGGAGCGGCTGACCAGCACCATCTCGCGGCCGTCGGAGTCGATGTACGCGCGGTCGTCGGTGTGCACCCCGTCGAAGTCGGTGATGACGGCGTCCACGTCGATCGGCTCGGGCACGTCGACGAACGGGGCGAGCGCCCGCACGATCTCCAGGTCCTCGGGCGTGTCCACCTCGACGGCGTGCCGCGACGGCACCTCCTGCACGGCCACCTCGCCGAAGAAGCGGTGTCCGTGCTCGCGCAGCCCGGCCGTGCGCATCACGTAGAACGCGCCCGTCTCCCTCACCTGGGCTTCCAGGTCCTGTCTGCGCGGGCGCAGCGACGGGTCGTGGTTGATCCCGGCGCCGGTCGTGGTCCACAGGAACTCGTGCGTCGGCAGGCCGGAGAAGACCGCGTCGGCCTGTCCGTCCAGCACCGTGCGCACGGCCGCGGACAGGTCGTCCGGATTGATGAACGCGCTCGTGCACTGCACCAGCACGACGACCTCGGGGTCGTCGCCGAGCTCGTCGAGAGCGTGCAGCACCGCCGACTCGCTGGAGGCCGTCGCGCCGCTCAGCTCCGCCGGGCGGTCCACCACCCGCGCCCCCGCCTGCGCGGCGGCCTCGGCGATGCCCGCGTGGTCGGTGCTGACCACCACCTCGTCCACCAGCTCGGCCCTCAGGCAGGCGCGCACCGCGCGGGCCACCAGCGGGATGCCTCCGACAGGCGCGAGGTTCTTCAGTGGTACGCCCGCCGAACCTCCACGGGCGGGAACTACGGCCAGGACTCGCAACGTGACTCCTCTAGTGCTCCGGGTTGCATCCAGAAGCTAGAGGGACCGGTTGAACTGGCAGCGTCCCCGTCATTAACTTTCCGGGGGGATCCGCTTTCCGGAGGGATCAGGTGGAGCGACTCCGGACGGCCGGCGGGATCACAGGGCCGGGAGTCGCAGGACGAAGCGGGTGCAGTCGGGGCAGTCCTCCACGCGGATCGTCCCCCGGTGCGCGATCGCCACATCGCGGGCGATGGCCAGCCCCAGCCCGACGCCTCCCTGATCCCGGCTGCGGGCGGCGTCCAGGCGGGTGAAGCGCTCGAAGACGCGCTCCCGGTCCTCCTCGGGGATGTGCGAGCCGTCGTTCTCGACGGCCAGCACCGCCTGGTCGCCCTCCTCGGACACCGTCACCCGCACCTCGCTGTCGGCGTGCCGCTGGGCGTTGTCCAGCAGGTTCGTCAGCACCCTGGCGAGCTGCATCCTGACCCCCTGGACCACCACGTCGTCGGCCAGTTCCAATCGCACGGGGAGCTTGTCCTTGCGCGCGGCGAGCTCCTGGCGGACCAGCTCGGCCAGGTCCACCGGCTCCATGGCCACGTCCACCCGCGAGCCGATCCTGGCCAGCAGAAGCAGGTCGGTCATGATGGCCTCCAGCCGGTCGGTGTCGCGCAGGGCGCCTTCCACCAGCGTCGGGAGGTCGGTGTCGTCGGGGTAGAGCTGGGCGCTCTCCAGCTGGGCGCGCAGCCCGGCGATGGGGGTGCGCAGCTCGTGCGAGGCGTCGGAGGCGAACTGCCGCTGCTGCAGCGCCGAGCGCTCCAGGCGTGCCAGGGTGCCGTTGACCGAACGGGCGAGCTGCGCCACCTCGTCGTCGCCCGGCGGCTGGGTCACCCGGCGGCTCAGGTCGCTGGCGTTGACGTCGTCCAGCTCGCCGCGCATGGCCGCCACCGGGCGCAGCGCCCGGCCGGTGACCACCCAGGTGGCCCAGGCGGCGAGCACGACGAGCGCCAGGAGCTGGGAGAAGATGATGATCTCCATGATCCGGGTGGACAGCACCGACGGCGTGCGGCGTCCCGCGTAGACCACGGAAGAGTCGGGGGCGGGCGACACCCGCACCGCCGTCAGGTGCACGCACATGTCAGGCAGGCAGTTCGTGGTGTCGATGATGCCGTCGTACGGAGCCGGCTGCACATGACTCAGAGGCGGCAGGTTCCTGGCGGCGTCACTGGCCGCCAGGACCTTCCCGCCGGGGGCGACGAGCTGGATCAGGTCGACGGAGGCGTTGGTCATGGGCAGCGCGTCCCGCGACGGCAGCCTGCCTTCGCGCGCCTCGGCGCCGATGGCCTCCGCGACCTGGCGGGTGTCGCTCCAGACGGTGCTCGCCACCAGGGCCCTGCCGACGATCACCCCGCCGATCGCCACGGGCGTCAGCACCAGGGCGGCTACGGCCGTGGCGACGAGGGTGACGCGTCCGCGCAGAGAGCGGGCCCACAGGCGTGACACGCACCGAGGCTACTAACCGGTGTCACCGCCATATGCCGCATGCAGGGAAAGTTTGCCCCATGCTGTCACCTGATCACCGTTGCAGCCAGACCGCGGTGTCCGGCGGGATCGCGCCGTCGGCGCCCAGCGGGCCGCTGGACAGCAGCACCCGGCCGCCGTACTCGGGGAGCACCGGCTCCTCGCCGGTGTTCAGCACCACGACCAGGCCGGGGGAGCGCTCGATGGCCAGCACGTCCTTGGCGGAGTCCAGCCAGCTCAGCGTGCCGCCGCCGAGCGCCGGGTGCTCCCTGCGGATGCGCAGCGCGGCCCGGTAGAGGTTCAGCGTGGAGTCGGGGTCGTCCTGCTGCGCCTCGGCCGACAGCAGCCGCCAGGAGTCGGGGATCGGCAGCCACGGGTCCTGCCAGCCGCATCCGGGCGAGGCGGTCCACGGCAGCGGCACCCGGCAGCCGTCGCGGCTCTCGCCGCTGCGCCTGAACGCCGGGTCCTGCCGCAGCTCGTCGGGCAGGTCGAGGACGTCGGGCAGGCCGAGCTCCTCGCCGTTGTAGAGGTAGGCGGAGCCGGGCAGGGCGAGCATGAGCAGCGTGGCCGCCCGGGCGCGGGCCGGCCCGCCGTGCCGGGTGACGTGGCGTGGCTTGTCGTGGTTCGACAGCACCCAGGTGGTGGGCGAGCCCACCATCTCGGCTTCGGCCAGCGCCTTCTCGATGACCGTACGGAAGGACTTGGCGTGGAAGTCGGCCATCATGAACTCGAACGAGAACGCCTGGTGCAGCTCGTCCGGCCCGACGTAGCGGGCCAGCCGCTCGGGGGAGGTCACCCAGGCCTCGGCCACCGCCATCCGGCCGCCGGGGTAGGAGTCGAGGATCGGCCGCCACTCGCGGTAGATGTCGTGCACGCCGTCCTGGTCGAAGTAGGGCAGCTGCTCGTCGCCGAGCATCTCGGCCTGGCGGCCCTCCTTCGGCCCGACGTCGGGCAGCCCGTCCGCCTTGATCATGCCGTGCGCCACGTCGATCCGGAACCCGTCGACCCCGCGGTCCAGCCAGAACCGCAGGATGTCGCGGAACTCGGCGCGCACCTCGGGGTTCTCCCAGTTGAGGTCCGGCTGCTCGGGCGCGAACAGGTGCAGGTACCACTGCCCGTCGGCGACCTGGGTCCAGGCCGGCCCGCCGAAGATCGACTCCCAGTCGTTGGGCCGGTCGCGGAAGATGTAGCGGTCACGCAGATCCGCCTGGAACCAGGGGTGCTGGTCGGAGGAGTGGTTCGGGACGAGGTCCACGATCACCCGGATGCCGAGCGCGTGGGCGTCGGCGATCAGCGCGTCGAAGTCGGCGAGCTCGCCGAACATGGGGTCGACGGCGCGGTAGTCGGCGACGTCGTAGCCGCCGTCGGCCATCGGCGAGGTGTAGAAGGGGCTCAGCCAGATGGCGTCGACGCCGAGCTCGCCCAGATAGGCCAGCTTGTCACGCACACCTGCCAGGTCTCCGACGCCGTCGCCGTCGGAGTCGGCGAAGCTGCGCGGATAGACCTGGTAAACGACGGCGTCCCGCCACCAGTCGTCGTTCTCGAGCATGGTTGTCCTTCCCCCGGGATGTCCGTGATGTCTGGTGCAGGATCGCGTGAGCTCTTGCGAGAGGTCAAGTGGAAGTTGCGGAAACTTGCAGATCCCCCTGTTGCAGGCGAGTAACTCCTCCAGCACGCCCGCACGGTGAGGATCGGGTAACGCTCTTTGCAAGTTCTTCCAATTCTTGCAAAGACTCGCTAACGTCCCGGAAACATAAGCCGCGAAAGCGGTCAGGATTGGATCTTTTGGCGGTGGCGCGTGCGGCGCCGCTCCCTCCGTGACCTCAGGAGGTCTCATGCGCAAGCGAGCTCTGGGTGTGGCCGCTCTCGCGACTCTGGCTTTCGCCGCCACGGCCTGTGGCGGCTCCGACCCCGCGGCGCCCTCGGCGGCGCCCAGCGGATCGGCTTCGGCCCCCGCAGCCGACAAGGGCAGCGGCAAGCTCGTCATCTGGGCCGACCCCAACCGGGTCAAGGCGCTCAAGCCCTTCGCTGACCAGTTCGGCACCGAGAACGGCGTGACCGTCGAGGTGAAGGAGATCAGCAAGGACAACCAGCAGACCTTCCTCACCGCCTCCCAGCAGGGCAGCGGCCCGGACGTCATGATCGGCGCGCACGACTGGATCGGCAACCTGGTGCAGAACGGCGCCATCGACCCGGTCAACCTCACCGAGGCGCAGAAGGCGGCCTTCCCCGAGATCGCCATGAAGGCCGTCACGTTCGACGGCCAGGTGTACGCCGCGCCGTACGCGGTGGAGAACATCGCGCTGATCCGCAACACCGACCTCGCGCCCGACGCGCCCGCGACGCTCGAAGACATGGTCGCCAAGGGCGCCGAGCTGAAGAAGGCGGGCAAGGTCAAGGAGGTGCTCTGCCTGCCGGTCGGGCAGAAGGGCGACGCCTTCCACGCCTACCCGATCTTCGCCGCGGGTGGCGGCTCGCTGTTCGGCACCACGGCCGGCGGCGACCCCGACCCGAAGCAGGTGCTGCTCGGCTCCGCCGACTCCGTCAAGGCCTTCGGCAAGCTGAAGGACCTGGGGGAGAAGGGGGACGGCGCGCTCAAGACGTCCATCACCAACGAGAACTACGTCGCCAGCTTCGCCGACAAGAAGTGCGCGTTCCTGATCTCCGGCCCGTGGGCGATGGGCGACGTGAAGAAGGGCGGGTTCGGCTACGACATCACGCCCGTCCCGTCGTTCAAGGACGGCAAGCCCGCCACCCCGTTCGTCGGCGTGCAGTCGTTCTTCGTCGCCTCCAAGGGCAAGAGCAAGGCCCTGGCTCAGGAGTTCGTCACCAACTACGTCACCAACAAGGACGTGGCCAAGGCGCTGTACGACGCCGACCCGCGGCCTCCGGCGCTGACCGAGGCCCTCGAAGAGGTCAAGGCGGCCGACGCCGACGCGGGCAAGTTCATGGACGCCGGCAAGGACGGCTTCCCGATGCCCGCCATCCCCGAGATGCAGGCCGTCTGGGAGCCGTTCGGCATCGCGGAGACGGCGGTCGTGAAGGGCGGCGACGCCGCCAAGGCAGCCGAAGCCGCGCAGAAGGCCATCGACGGCTCGCTCAAGAACTGACCCGTCATGGCTCTGGACGTGCGCGAGGCCGCGGAGAGCGTCAAGGCTCCGCGGCCACGCCGCAACATCACCACCGCCTTCGTCGTGAGCAGGATCGCGGTGCTCGCCGTGGCGGGCGCACTCCTGCTCTACGCGGCGCCGCCGCTGATCGCCGCCCGGTCCTGGACGGGGCTCGGGGTGCTCGCCGTCACCACCGCGGCCATCGGCTACCTCTACCTGACGCGCCGCTTCATCCCGGCCAAGTACCTCATCCCCGGCACCGTCTTCCTCATCGCCTTCCAGATCTTCCCCGTGCTCTACACGGTGAGCACCGCCTTCACCAACTTCGGCGACGGCCACCGGAGCGACAAGCAGGCGGCCATCTCCGCCATCGAGACGGGCTCGGTACGGCAGGCGCCCGGCTCGCCCGAGTACAACCTGACCGTCGCCCTGCGCGGGCAGGAACTGGTGTTCCTGCTCGTCGACCCGGACACCAAGCAGGTCCGGCTCGGCACCGCCGAGAGCCTGTCGCCGCTGCCCGGCGCGCAGGTCGGAGTGACCGGCAAGGTGCTGCGGGCGCCCGGCCTCACGGTGCTCACCGCTCCCCAGGCGGCCGCCCGCGGTGAGGAGATCTCCGCCCTGTCGGTGCCCACCGCCGACGGAGCGATCAAGGCCAACGGGCTGAGCCGCGCGGTCGAGGGCAAGGCGGCGCTCGTCTACGACTCCGGATGCGACTGCGTGCGCGGCGACGGGCAGACCTGGACGGCCGACCCGGGCCAGGGCTACTTCGTCAACGCCTCGGGCGAGGTGCTGGCCCAGGGCTGGCAGGTGAACGTCGGCGTCGACAACTTCGCCCGGGTGCTGACCAACCCCACCATCTCCGGCTACTTCCTCGGGGTGTTCGGCTGGAACGCGGTGTTCGCGCTGGCCTCCGTCGTCGGCACGTTCGCCCTCGGCATGGCCGTGGCGCTGGCCCTGCACCATCCCCGGATGCGCGGCACCAGGTTCTACCGGATCGCGATCGTCCTGCCCTACGCCATGCCCTCGTTCGCGATGCTGCTGGTCTGGCGGGACATGTTCAACCGCGACTTCGGGCTGATCAACCAGTTCTTCGGGCTGGAGGTCGACTGGCTGGGCCAGCCGTTCACCGCCAGGCTCGCGGTGATCCTGGTCAACCTCTGGCTGGGCTTCCCGTACATGTTCCTGGTCACCACCGGCGCGCTGCAGGCGATCCCGCGCGAGCTGACCGAGGCCGCCTCCATCGACGGCGCCACCGCGTCGCAGGGGTTTCGCCGGGTGACGCTGCCGCTGTTGCTGGTCGCGCTGACGCCGCTGCTCATCTCGTCGTTCGCGTTCAACTTCAACAACTTCAACGCCATCGCGCTCACCAGCGAGGGCGGCCCGTTCCCGGCCGAGAACCCGCAGGTGGGAGCGACCGACCTGCTCATCACCTACACGTTCAGGCTGGCCTTCGGCACCGGCGGGGCGCAGTACGGGTTCGCCGCCGCGGTCTCGGTGTTCATCTTCGCCATCGTGGCCGTCATCTCGGCCGTGGCCTTCAGGCGGACGCGCAAGCAGGAAGAGGTGTACGCGTGAGACTCGCACTGAGGCACGTGTTCGTGCTGGTCGTCTGCGCGTTCGCGCTGATCCCCATCCTCTTCGTGATCTCCGCGGCGATCAACCCGCTGGGCACCCTCGCCTCCACCGAACTGCTGCCCAACGGGGCGAGCCTGGCCAACTTCGGCGACCTGTTCACCTCCGACGTCTACCCGTTCCCCAAATGGTTCTTCAACTCGGTGTTCATCGCGCTGCTGTCGTCCTTCGCCAGCCTGCTGCTGTCGATGTTCGCCGCCTACGCCTTCAGCCGGATGCGCTTCGCCGGGCGCCGCGTGGGGCTGCTGGCGCTGCTGCTGATCCAGATGTTCCCGCAGTTCCTGGCCATCGTGACGATCTTCATGATCTTCACCAGGGTGACCGAGCTCTACCCGGCCTTCGGCTTCGACACCGCCTGGGGGCTCATGCTGCTCTACCTCGGCGGCGCCCTGGGCGTGAACACCTGGCTGATGAAGGGCTTCCTCGACACCGTGCCGAAGGAGCTCGACGAGGCCGCCACCGTCGACGGCGCCACGCACGCGCAGATCTTCTGGCGGGTCATCATGCCGCTGGTCACGCCGATCCTCGCGGTCACCGCGCTGCTGGCGTTCATCGGGATCATGAGCGAGTTCATCATGGCCAGCGTGTTCCTGCGTGATCCGGAGAGCAAGACGCTCGCCGTGGGCATGTACGGGATGATCGCGGGAGACCAGCGCAACGCCAACTTCGGCATGTTCGCCGCGGGGACGCTGCTCACCGCGATCCCGACCGTCGGCGTCTTCCTCTGGCTGCAGAAGTACATCGTCTCCGGACTCACCGCCGGAGCTGTCAAGGGATAGGTTCATTGCGCTTCCTGGACGAGCCGCACCACGACGGCTCCGCCCTCTACGTCTCCACGCAGACGCCCGCGCTCGGCTCGCCGGTGACCCTCCGGCTGCGCGCCCCGCTGGCAGCCGGAGTCACCGGCGTGCTCGTACGCGCCGTACACGACGGAGAGCCGCGCTACGCGCCCGCGAGCGTCGACCCCGTCAGGACCTCCCGGCCCACCGGCGGGTACGGCCGGACGGACGTGTGGTGGCAGGCCGAGATCATCGCCGTCAATCCGGTCACCCGCTACCGCTTCCTGCTGACCACCCCGCGCGGCCAGGTGTGGCTGACCGCGGCCGGCCTGGCGGCGCACGACCTGACCGACGCGAGCGACTTCCGGCTCGTGTGCCACGAGGCGCCGCCCGCGTGGATGCGGGACTCGATCGTCTACCAGATCTTCCCCGACCGCTTCGCCAGGTCAGGAGTCGTGCGCGAGGTGCCCGACTGGGCGCTGCCGCGCGATTGGGACCACGACCCCGTCATCCCCAGCGGGCCCGGCACCTCCGAGCAGTTCTACGGCGGCGACCTCGACGGCATCACCGCGCGCCTGGACCACGTGCGGAGCCTCGGCGCCGACACCGTCTACCTGACGCCGGTCTTCCCCGGCCGGTCCAACCACCGCTACGACGCCGCCGGCTTCGACCGGATCGACCCGCTGCTCGGCGGCGACGAGGCGCTGCACCGGCTCTCCGGCGCCCTGCACGCGCGCGGCATGCGACTGCTCGGCGACGTCACCACCAACCACACCGGCGACTCCTGCCCGTGGTTCACCGCCGCGGTGTCCGACGTGCACGCGCCCGAGCGGGAGATGTACCACTTCGACCCCGACACCGGCGACTACGAGGCGTGGTGGGGCGTCAAGACGCTGCCCAAGCTCAACTGGGGCAGCGATCTCGTCCGAAGGCGGATGCGCGCCGTGCTGACCGGATGGCTCCCGCCGTTCGACGGCTGGCGGGTGGACGTGGCCAACATGACCGGCAGGCTCGGCGCCGGCGACCACAACCACGAGGCCGCCGCCATGCTGCGGCGCGCGCTGCCGGCCTCGGCCGCCTTCATCGCCGAGCACAACCACGACGCCTCGCTCGACCTGGACCGTGACGGCTGGCACGGCACCATGAACTACGGCGGCTTCACCCGTCCCGTCTGGGCCTGGCTGCGCGGTGACGACCTGGACCTGGACCACTTCCTCGGGGTGCCCGGCGGCGTCCCGCTCCGCGACGGCCCGGGCACGCTGGCGACGTTCCGCTCGTTCGCCTCGCACATGTCGTGGCGCTCGTTCGTGCACTCCTGGCAGCTCCTGGACTCGCACGACTCCCCGCGCATCCGCACCGTCACCGGCTCCCGCGAGCGCCATCTGGTGGCGCTCGGCCTGCAGGCCACCCTGCCGGGCACGCCCATGGTCTTCGCCGGCAGCGAGTTCGGGCTGACCGGGATCAACGGCGAGCACTCGCGCACCCCGATGCCCTGGAACCGCCCCGCCGACCAGGACCTCGCCACCCTGGCCGGCTACCGCGACCTGCTCGGGCTGCGCCGCGCCGAGCCCGCCCTGCGCCACGGGGGCCTGCGCTGGCTGCACGCCGACGCCGACTGCCTGGTGTTCGCCCGGGAGACCGAGCGGGAGTCGCTGCTGGTGTGCGCCCGCCGCGCCCCCGGCACACCACTGCGGCTCGACCGGCCCGCCGAGGGTCTCTACAACGCCCTGGACGGGGACGTGCTGCCCGGCGACGGACCCGCGTTCGGCATCTGGCGTCTCAACGGCTGATCACGCTACGGTTGGCGTCTCCCGATTCCAGATTCAACTAGATAGTGGTGTCACGCATGAGGTTCCTGTCAGTCGCCGTCATGGCCTCGCTCCTGCCCGTCGCCGTACCGCTGGAGGCCGCGGCGCAGGCCGGCACCACCTACTACGTCGACTCCAAGGCGGGAGACGACGCGGCCGAGGGCACCAGCGCCACCAAGCCGTGGAAGTCGCTCGACGCCGTCAACGCGGCGGACATCAAGCCGGGCGACGCCGTCAGCTTCAAGCGCGGCAGCTCCTTCACCGGCTCGCTCACGCTGTCGGCCAGCGGCACGGCCGCCAAGCCCATCGTCATCCAGGCTTACGGCAAGGGCCCGCACGCCAAGATCAGCGGCCGCGACTCCGGCTGCGTCGTCGTCAACGGCAACCACTGGCGCATCAGCGGCCTGCGCGCCTCCAACTGCCAGTGGTCCGGTTTCGAGCTCGCCGGTGACAACAACGTCCTGTCCGACGTGCAGGCCGACCACAACATCTCCGGCGTGACCGTCACCCCCACCGGCTCCCGCAACACCATCAAGGGCAGCACGCTCGCCGACAACAACCGGATGAGCGTCAACGACGCCGGCGGCGACAACGACTCCGGCGCCTTCGGCATCCTGCTGAACGGAGACGACAACCTCGTCACCCGCAACACCATCACCGGCAGCCACGCCAAGAGCTCCGACTACGGCATCGACGGCGCCGCCATCGAGATCTTCAGCGGCAACCGCAACCGCGTCACCCACAACAAGTCGCACAACAACAACACCTTCTCCGAGCTCGGCGCCAAGAAGGGCGACACCGCCACCGGCAACCTGTTCGCCTTCAACGTCGTCACCTCCTCGCTCAAGATCGGCTCCTTCCTCGTCACCCGGGGCCCCAAGCACATCGTCGGCCCCGTCAAGGGCACCGTCGCCGTGCACAACTCCGTCTACATGCCGGCCAGGAAGACGATCGGCTGGTCCTGCCACGACGGCTGCTCCCCGTCGATCCTGAGGCTGCGCAACAACGTGATCGTCGTGGGCGGCGAAGCGGGCTACGCGGACGGCAAGGGCGCCGACGAGGCGAGCAGCGTCTACCGGGCGCGCACCGCCAAGTTCAGGCTCGGCGCCAGGTCCGTCATGGCCGACCCGCAGTTCGTCTCCCGCACCAACCTGCGCCTGCGGCCCGGCTCCCCGGCCCGGGGACGCGCGGTCCGCCTGACGCCCGCGTGGTTCGGCGGCGCCGCCCTCGCCAAGGACTTCACGGGCAAGCCCCTGCCCGCGGCACCGCACGCGGGGGCGTACCAGGGCTGACCGGCACCACACGCGGCTCCGCCGTGCCCGACCTCCCCGGCCGGGAACGCGCACCCGCAAGGGGTCAGGCCGACTGCCAGCGGGAGAGGATGGCCTCGTCGTCGAGGCCGGCATGCCAGGTCCGCTCCTCGTCGTCGGCGAACGGCAGCCACCGGTCGTAGTCGCCCGTGTCGGGCGGCACGTCGCGGGTGCCGTGGACGCGGGTGCCGTCGTCCAGGACGGTGACAGTGGGGACGCGCAGGGTGCCGCCCGGGAGCATGAGCACGTTCATGGGCGTTCCCTTCTGCGCGTCGGCCATGGCTCGCCTGCCAGCATAGCCGCCGGTGCGGAAGACGGGTCGCGGTCAGCCGATCCCGTAGCGGTGGGCCATCCACTGGTAGACC
The DNA here is from genome assembly GCF_037044575.1 of Nonomuraea sp. LPB2021202275-12-8. NCBI lineage: Bacteria > Bacillati > Actinomycetota > Actinomycetes > Streptosporangiales > Streptosporangiaceae > Nonomuraea > Nonomuraea sp. LPB2021202275-12-8. The sequence continues at coordinate 252,521 of NZ_JBAHWD010000002.1, forward strand.
TGCCGGGCGGTGTGCTCGTCGCCGAGCAGGCGGATCAGGCGGGTGGCCCGCCGGGTCAGGACACAGGCGAAGCTCTCCGCGAACAGCTCCGAGACGTCCTGCTGGTACGGGGGAGCGAGGTGGGGGCGGCGCAGCGCGTGCAGGATGATCCACCACTGGTCCGCGGAGGGGCGCCCGTCGCAGTCGTCGATGGCGTGACCGAGTTCGTGCCCGCAGACGCTGACCGACGGCGAGGGGACGCTGCCGACGGCGATCCGCCGCAGGGTGGGGTCGTAGACGCCGGCGCTGCGCTCCCAGGTGCCGTCCTGCTGGGGGAGCGGGATGGCCCGGAGCTTCTCGAAGTCGGGCAGGTCGGGCACGGCGCCGGGGCCGACGACGAGGCCGCCGCTGAGGTGGTCGGCCAGGCGCAGGCCGACGGCGCGGGGAACGGCCGCGAGGGTCATGATGGCCAGGAGCGACTCGGCGGGCGGGAAGGTGCCGGGCTCCCACATCCGGGTCAGCCGGTGCTCCAGGACACCGACATGCAGCCAGCCGGGCCATCTTCTGCTGCGCCTCACCACACCGCGCTCTCTGCACGTCTTCCCGTCGGCCACCCTCCGTAGCCGGGATCAATGATTGCGTATTTGTCAGCGACGAGCGGCGGATCGGGCCAACGACATGCTTGGTCCGAAAAATCTTCCGAAAATGACTTCAGGCAGGGTTGTCGATCCCCCGGCTTCCCGTACGACGTCCAGATGACGACAGGAGGCGGATCCATGGACTGGAAGATCGAAGTGATCCCCGTTCCGGTGACCGACGTGGAGCAGGCGAAGGTGTTCTACAGCGAGCGGATGGGGTTCGTGGTGGACCATGACACGCGGGTGAGCGAGGAAACGCGGATCGTGCAGCTGACACCGCCGGGTTCCGGCTGCTCGATCGTGCTCGGCGCTTCCACCGGCATGCCTCCGGGCTCGGTGCGGGGGGTGCAGATCGTGGTGGACGACATCGACGCCGCGCGGGAACGGCTGGCCGAGCGGGGCGTCGAGGTCAGCACGGTCAAGCACTACGACAAGGACGGCGGCCTGGCCGAGGGGAAGGGGGGCCGCTGGAACGCGTTCGTGTTCTTCAACGACCTGGACGGCAACGGGTGGGTCCTCCAGGAGCGGGCCTGACGGTCAGCGGCCGGCCAGGCCGTGGATGATCATGTCGATGGCCGTGTCGAAGGCGCGGTCGGCCTCAGCGGGGTCGGCCGCGTCGCCGACCTGGCCCTGGGCCTCGGCCACCACGAAGCCCGAGACGAAGGCGTGCAGGACGTCGCTGGTGCGCTTGAGGTCCGGCTCGGGGATGGAGGCCGCCCGCAGGATGCGGTAGAGCACCACCCAGATGCCCACGCTGCGGTCGGCGATGACCTCATGGTGGGCGTGGATGTAGGCGTAGAGGGTGGGGTAGGTGCGCGCGAGCGTGTGGTAGGCCAGCGCGAGCATCCTGAGCTGGTCCTGCCAGGGCGCGCCGTCGTCCGGGGGGAGCTCCAGGCGGTCGGCCATGGTGACGCAGATCTGGGTGATCAGCGCCTCCTTGCTGTCGACGTGGTGGTAGAGCGACATCGGGTTGACCTTCAGCTCCGCGGCGAGCTTGCGCATCGACAGGGCATCGACGCCGCCCTCGTCCACCAGGCGCAGGGCTGTCGAGTAGATCTCTTCGGGAGTCAGCGGAGTCCCTCTGCGCGCACCGGTGGCCATACGCTGTATGTTACTCGCCATACGGTGTATGGCTAGATTCATGGGAGCGCTCATGACGGAGATCCCGGCCCCCCAGGGCATGCCGATCGTCGGCAACACGCTGCAGATTCCCTCGCACTCGCCCACGCAGTACTTCGGGGAGCTCGCCGGCCGCTACGAACAGGGCCTCTTCCGGCTCGACATCGTCGGGCGGAAGGTCGTCTTCGTCTACGACCCCGACCTGGTGGCCGAGGTGTGCGACGAGACGCGCTTCGTCAAGACCATCGACCCTCCGCTGTCGATCGTCCGCGACTTCGCCGGCGACGGCCTGTTCACCGCCGAACTCGACGACCCCGTCTGGGGGCAGGCGCACCGGATCCTGATGCCGGCGTTCGGCCAGCGCTCGATGAAGGCGTACTTCCCGCAGATGCTGGAGGTCGCCGACCGGCTCGCCGAGTCGTGGGCCGGCCGCCAGGGCGAGGACCTGCCGGTGGCCGACGACATGACCCGGCTCACCCTCGACACCATCTCGCTGACCGGGTTCGGCTACCGGTTCGACTCCTTCGCCTCCGCCGAGCTCCACCCGTTCCTGCGGGCCATGGGCGGCGCGCTGACCGAGGCCATGCTGCGCAGCCGGCAGCTCCCCCTGGTCACCAAGCTCAAGCGCAGGCACGAGGAGGCCTACCAGCACGACATCCGCGTCATGCGGGAGCTGGTCGACGAGGTGATCAGGCAGCGCCGCGGCGGGGACGGCGGCGGTTCCGGCGACCTGCTCGGCCTCATGCTGGAGGCGTCGGACCCGCGGACCGGCGAGCGACTGTCGGACGAGAACATCCGCGACCAGGTGATCACCTTTCTGATCGCCGGCCATGAGACCACCAGCGGGCTGCTCTCCTTCGCCCTGTACAACCTGCTCCGCGAGCCGCACGTCCTGGCCAGGGCGTACGACGAGGTCGACAGGCTGCTGCCGGGCGGCGAGCCGCCCACCTACGAGACGATCATGAAGTTGGACGTGATCCCGCGCATCCTCGACGAGACGCTGCGGCTGTGGTCGCCGATCCCGGTGTTCGGCGTCAGCGCGATGCGCGACACCACGATCGGCGACTACGACATTCCCGCGGGCACCAAGCTCGCCGTCCTGCTCGGGCCGCTGCACCGCGACGCGAAGGCGTGGGAGCGGCCGGACGAGTTCGACATCGACCGCTGGCTGCCGGAAAGGCGCAAGCACCACCACCCGGGCGCCTACAAGCCGTTCGGCAACGGGGAGCGGGCCTGCATCGGCCGCCAGTTCGCGCTGACCGAGGCCCGGCTGGCGCTCGCCATGATCCTGCGCCGCTTCGCCGTCTCCGACACCGCCGTCTACCGGATGAAGATCAAGCAGACGCTCACGGTCAAGCCCGAGGGCTTCACCGTCCGGGTGCGCGAGCGCCGGCCGCACGAGCGCGGCACGACGATCGAGCAGCCGGCGCCCGAGGCGGAGCAGCACGACATCGCCGTCACCGGCGTCGCCCTCACCGTCGCCTACGGCTCCAACCTCGGCACCTGCGCCGACATCGCCGAGCGGCTCGCCGAGCGGGCCGGGCGCGCGGGCTTCGCCACGAGGCTGACGCCCCTGGACGAGCTGGACCCGCCCGCCGGCGGGCTGCTCGTCGTGGTCGCCTCCTCCTACAACGGCAGAGCGCCCGACAACGCCCAGCGCTTCGACGCCCTGGAGAGCCTGCCGGACCTGACGGGCGTGCGGCTGGCCGTCCTCGGCTGCGGCAACACCCAGTGGCCCACCTACCAGGACTTCCCGCGCCGCGCGTACGACAAGCTGGTCGCCGCGGGAGCGGCGCCGCTGGTCGAGCGCGGCGAGGCCGACGCCGACGGAGACTTCGACGGCGACGTCACCGCCTGGACGGCGAAGCTGTGGGCGGCCGTGGCGGAGGTCTACAGCGCCTCCGCCGAGGACGCGGGGCCCCGCTACGAGCTGGAGGTCCTCAGCGAGGCCGAGGTCAGGCCCGCCGTCGTGTCCGCGCGCGCCTTCCCGCTGACCGTGGTGTCCAGCGAGGAGCTGACCGGCGACCCGGCCGGGCTGTGGGACTTCTCGCTGGAGCCGCCGCGCCCCGGCGTGCGCTCGATCGTGGCGACGTTGCCCGAGGGCGTCACCTACTCGGCGGGCGACCACCTGGCCGTCTTCGCCAAGAACGACCCCGAGCTGGTGGAGTGGGCACTGCGCCTGCTGCGCGTGCCGAGAGACCAGGTGGTACGGCTCCGCGCCCGCGGCGGCACCCACCTGCCGGTGGACACGCCGGTCACCGCGGGGCTGCTGCTGACGGAGTTCGCCGAGCTGCAGGAGGTCGCCACCCGGGCGGACCTGGAGACGCTGGCCGCGCACACGGGCTGCCCGTGGACCAGCGGTCAGCTCGCCACCCTGGCCGCCGACTACGCCGACGAGGTCCTGGCCAAGCGGCTGTCACCCCTGGCGCTCCTGGACCGGTTCCCGGCGATCGAGCTGCCGCTGCCCGCCTTCCTGGAGCTGGCCGGGCCGATCAAGCCGCGCTACTACTCCGTCTCCTCCTCGCCGCTCGCCGATCCCGGCCTCGTCAGGATCACCGTCGGGCTGGTGGAGGGGCCCGCGTGGTCGGGCAGCGGCGAGTACCGCGGCATGTGCTCCGCCTACCTCGGCGGGCTGACCGAGGGCGAGGTGTTCTACGGCTACATCCGGGAGCCCGCGCCGCCGTTCCGGCTGCCGGCAGACCCGGGCACGCCGGTGATCCTCGTCGGGCCCGGCACCGGCTTCGCGCCGCTCCGCGGCTTCCTGGAGGAACGGGCGCTGACCGGCGCCACCGGGCGGGCCGAGGTGTTCGCCGGCTGCCGCCATCCCGAGCACGACTGGTTGTACCGCGAGGACGTGGAGGGCTGGGCGCGGGCCGCGAACACCCGCGTGCACACCGCCTGCTCCGCCGTACCCGGCCATCCGCACCGGTTCGTGCAGGACGCGCTCGCGGCCGAGGCCGACACGGTGTGGGAGCTGCTGGAGCACGGCGCGCACGTGTACGTGTGCGGCGACGGCCTGCGCATGGCGCCGGCGGTACGGCGGGTCCTGCTGGCCATGCACCACGAGCGCACGGGCGAGGACGGCGCCGCCTGGCTGGCGGAGCTGGAGGCGAGCGGCCGCTACCAGCAGGACGTGTTCGCCTGACGGCGTCAGCGGATCACCCGGGGGGCGCAGCCGGGTGGCCAGGACCGTGCTCCCACCGCCGGTCACAGCCCTGTCTCCGGCCGTCGCCCTGGCCTGCCGGAGCCACGGTCTGCCGGTGGCGCGGCGTGCACGCCGCCGGTGACGAAGGTGTGGACGCCGGGGTCGTGACCGGCCGGGGGCTCGTGGGTGACGCCCGTCCATTCCCGTCGGCGCCCGTCGGCGCGTCCGTCCCGGCGCCGGCCGCGGCCATGAACCCGTCCGGCGACCCGCTGGTTCTGAAGACGACCGTGCTCATCAGGAAGCCTTCTTCGGCAGACCCTCTCGGTGACGTGTCGTACAGATGGGAGCGAAATCGACATCTCGCCGGGTTTCCGCTTGAGCGTGTTCGCGGGAGGGAAGATGGTTCGCGGGGACTTCAGGGAGAAACCGCAGGTAGTGCTTGCCGTGCACTGGTCGACAAGTCGGATTTGTCAATCCATGCTGGGAAATACCGCAGCATTTGTGACATGTCCGTGGAACATGCTGGAAACCTTTCCACGGCACTGTGAGAGCGTCTGGAAAGGGGGCGGCAATGCTGCTGCGACTGAGGGTGTCGCTGCCGGACCGGCCCGGTGGACTGGGCGGGGTGGCGAAGGTGCTCGGCACGCTGGGCGCCGACATCTTGCAGGTGACCGTGCTCGAACGCGAGGGCGGCAGGGCGGTGGACGACTTCATCGTCTCCTGGCCGGGCCCGGCGAGCACGGGCGAGGTGCGCGAGCGCTTCACCGCCATACCCGGCGTGAAGGTCGAGGGCGTGTGGCCGACGCGGGAGATGCCCGGCTCGGCGCCCGACTACGACCTGCTCATGCACGTCGCCGCCGAACCGGCACGGGGCCTGGCGACGCTGGTGGACGCGCTGCCGATGCTGTGCGGGGCCGAGTGGTCGGTCGCCTACGCCGACGGCGCCGTACGGCACGCCTCGATGGCCGCGCCCGACTACATCGACCTGCCGGAGCCGCCTCCGAGGGCCGCCACCCTCGACACGGAGAAGCTGCGCCTGATGCTGCTGCCGGTGGCCGCGCAGAAGCTGTACGTGCTCGTCGCGCGGGCCGACGGGCCGGTGTTCCACCGGGCCGAGCTGGAGCGCGCCGTGCGCATCGTGGACGTGGTCTCGACGCTGGCCGCCCGCGCGTGATCGCCGATCATTGACCGGCAAAACTCCAGCTGATTAACGTGAGCGGTCTGAGCAGCGCTTGAAGGAGCCGCCCGTGACCGTTCACGAAGCCAGCATCGGCCGCTACTACGAGGACTTCGTGATCGGCGACGTCTACCAGCATCCGCTGGGCCGCACGATCAGCGAGGCCGACAACACGTGGTTCACGCTGCTGACGATGAACACCAACCAGAACCACTTCAACGCCCACTTCGCCGCGAAGGCCCCGGTTGGCAAGATCATCGTGAACTCGGGCCTGACGGTCGCGATCGTCCTCGGGCTGTCGGTGATGGACGTGAGCCAGACGGCGCTGATGAACCTCGGCTGGGAGGAGATCAAGCTCACGCACCCGGTGTTCGTCGGCGACACCGTCTACGCCGAGTCCGTCGTCACGGCCAAGCGCGAGTCGAAGTCGCGCCCGTACGCGGGCATCGTCACCTGCCGCACCCGCGGGCTCAACCAGGACGGCGACGAGATCATGTCGTGGACGCGGACCGTGATGGTCTACCGGCGCGACGCCCCGCACGACAAGGGTTACTTCCCGCAGGCCAAGGCCGGTCCCCTGACGGCCGGCCCCCAGGAGGCGTGAGCGATGGACTTCGAGCTGACCGACGAGCAGAGGGCTTTCAGGGAGACGCTGCGCGCCTTCGTGGACAAGGAGATCGTGCCCGTCGCCACCGAGTGGGAGCACTCCGGCCGCTATCCGACCGAGATCGTCGAGAAGATGAAGCAGATGGGCCTGTTCGGGCTCAGCGTGCCGGAGGAGTACGGCGGGCTGGAAGCCGACATGGTCTCCTTCGCGCTGGTCTTCGAGGAGATCGCCCGGGGCTGGATGGGGGTGGCAGGCACGATCGGCTCCCACTCGCTGGCCTGCTGGATGATCGCCCGCCACGGCACCGACGAGCAGAAGCGCCGCCACCTGCCCGACCTGGCCACCGGCGCGCGCCGTACCGGGATCGCGCTCACCGAGCCGGGCGCGGGCACCGACCTGCAGGGCATCTCGACCCGCGCCGTCCGCGACGGTGACCACTACGTCGTCACCGGCACCAAGACCTGGATCACCAACGCCCGCCACGCCGACCCGCTCCCCGTGCTGGTCAAGACCTCGATCACCGAGCCGGCGCACCAGGGCATGTCGGTGCTGCTCGTCGACCCGTCGGCCGAGGGGTTCTCGGTCAGCCGCGACCTGCCCAAGCTCGGCTACAAGGGCACGGAGACGTGCGAGGTGGTGCTCGACGGCGTGCGTGTGCCCGCGGACGCCCTGCTCGGCGGTGTCGAGGGGCGTGGCATGCAGCAGGTGCTCGGCGGGCTGGAGATCGGCCGCGTCAACATCGCCGCCCGCGCCGTCGGTGTCGCCCAGGCCGCCTACGACGCGGCCCTGAGCTACGCCCGCGAGCGCACCGCGTTCGGCCAGCCGATCGCCGAGTTCCAGGCCATCCAGCTCAAGCTGGCCGACCTGGCGACCGAGATCCAGGCGGCCCGGCTGCTGACCTACTGGGCCGCCTCGCAGGCCGACGGCGGCAAGCGGGTGGACATGGAGGCGGGCATGGCCAAGTACTTCGCCTCCGAGGTGGCGTTGAAGGCGTCGCTGGAGGCCATGCGGATCCACGGCGGCTACGGCTACTCCCAGGAGTTCGTGGTCGAGCGGCTCTACCGGGACGCGCCGCTGATGGCGATCGGCGAGGGCACCAACGACGTGCAGCGGCTGGTCATCGCCCGGGCGCTCATCTCCGGCAAGGGCAGGGTGGGCTGGTGAGCACGCCGGTGGCGGCCGGTCGCGCGAGCGGAGAGCGTCATGGCGGGCGAGCCTGAACACAGCAGCTACCACGAGCACGAGCACGGGCACGGGCACGGGCACGGCCGGCGGCGGGTGTTCGCCCGCATCCGGCACGCCGTCGCGCCGCACAGCCACGACAGCGGCGACAAGATCGACGCGGCGCTGGAGAGCAGCAGCCGCGGCATGCGGGTGCTCGCCGTCTCCTTCGCCGTGCTCATGGCCACCTTCGCCGTCCAGGCGGTCATCGTCGCGCTGTCGGGCTCTGTCGCGCTGCTCGGCGACACCCTGCACAACCTCGCCGACGCGCTCACCGCGGTGCCGCTGGCGATCGCCTTCTCCGTCGGCCGGCGCGCCGCCACCAGGCGGTTCACCTACGGCTACGGCAGGGCCGAGGATCTCGCCGGCATCGTCATCGTGCTGATCATCGCCGCCTCGGCGGCGCTGGGCGGTTACGAGGCGGTCAAGCGCCTGCTCGACCCGCAGGACATCAGGGCGGTGGGCTGGGTGGCCGCGGCGGGGGTGGTCGGCTTCCTCGGCAACGAATGGGTGGCCCGCTACCGGATCAAGGTCGGACGCGAGATCGGCTCGGCCGCGCTGGTCGCCGACGGCCTGCACGCCAGGACCGACGGCTTCACCTCGCTGGCCGTGCTCCTCGGCGCGGGCGGCGCCGCGCTCGGCTTCCCGATCGCCGACCCGATCGTCGGCCTGCTCATCACGGTCGCGATCCTGTTCGTGCTGCGCGACGCCGCGAGGGAGATCTACCACCGGCTGATGGACGCGGTGGACCCCGGCCTCGTGGACGAGGCCGAGCAGATCCTGGGCACCGTCGGCGGCGTCGAGCGCGTCGGCTCGGTGCGGATGCGCTGGATCGGCCACGCGCTGCACGCCGAGGTGGAGATCCTCGTCAGGCACGACCTCACGGTCGTGGCCGCGCACGCGGTCGCGGTGCAGGCCGAGCACCGGCTCATCCACAAGCTGCCGCGGCTGCGCGCCGCCACGGTGCACACCGACCCGTACGGTCCCGCGGACGCCGATCATCACGCTCCGCTGTCCACGCATCGGTGACATCAGGGCATTTCCCGGGCGAGTCAGGGTAGGTTGGGGCGGGTGTCGATCGCCCCCACCACCTCCACCACGACGGCATCCGTCCGGGCAGGCCGGCCCAGGCTGGCGTGGCTGGACGCGCTACGCGGCATCGGAGCGCTGGCGGTGGTGGCCGAGCACCTGCTGCCGTGGTATCTGCCCTGGGCGCGGCCCTACTGGTTCAGCCTCGGCGTCTACGGCATCTTCGTCTTCTTCCTGGTCAGCGGTTACATCATCCCGGCATCTCTGGAGCGGCACGGCGACGTGCGGGCGTTCTGGGTGAGCCGGGTCTTCCGCCTCTATCCGCTCTATCTCGCCGTGGCCGCCGCCGTGCTGGCGCTGTCCTGGTGGGTGCCGGTGCGGCCGGAGGTGTCACGCGACGGGGCGGCGGTCGCGGGGCACGCGACGATGCTGCTCGACGTGGCCGGGGTCGCGGGCGTGGCCGACACGATGTGGACGCTCTCCTACGAGATGGTCTTCTACCTGCTGGTCACCGCCCTGTTCGTGCTCCGGCTGCACGACCGCAGCGGCCTGCTGGCCATGCTGTTCGCGGCCGGTTCGGTCGTGGTGGGGCTGGTGATGAGCCGGGTGGCGCTGAGCGGCGACTGGGTGGCGTACGTCTCGTGCGCGATGTTCGCCGCCGGGCTGGCCTGCCTGATCACCGGCAGGTTCCGCCGGACCGCCGCGTGCGCGCTCGGGCTGATGGCGCTGGCGCTGCTGGTGCTCAACAGCCGGGTGCCGTGGCTGGGCGTGGCCGTGGTGGCGCTGATGTTCGCCGGGACCGCGATCTACCGGTGGGAGCGAGGCGAGGGCGCCCTGTGGCCGGTCGCGGTCACCGCGGTGCTCGTGGTGCTCGCGCCCATCTGGGCGATCATGGCCGGTTGGTGGTGGGTGCGGCCCGACGTGTGGATCATCACGGTCGCGCTGGCCGCCGCCACGTTCGCGGGCGGCATGGCGCTGCGCGAACGGCGCGTGCCACGGCTGCTGGCCTGGCTCGGGCTGATCAGCTACTCCCTCTACCTGGTGCACCACCCGCTGCTCAAATACCTGACCGAGCTCACCGGCGACCTGCGTCGCGCGCCGGTGCCGCTCCAGCTCGCGATGGCGGTCCTGGCCACGGCCGTGGTGCTGGCGGTCAGCGCGCTGACCTACCGCTGGGTGGAGCGGCCCATGCAGTCGCTCGGTCACCGTCTCGCCCGTTCGCGCCCGTAGCCTCCAGCGCACCGGCGACCTCGGGATGGCGCCGGAGCGCCGCGCGCACCACCGGGTCCTCGGCCATGAGGAACGCCAGGTGCCGGATGGCGTGCGCCGCCACGTGCGCCACCTCGATCCGCTCGGGCGCCGGGGTGGCGGGCGCGGCCCCTCTGGCCGGCTCCAGGTCGGTCAGCTCGGTGGCGGCCCGCCACGGCTCGGGATCGGGACAGACCGCGTAGGTGAGCACGATCTCGCCGGGACGGTGGCGCCAGCTCGTGGAGTGCACGACGGTGGACGGCTCGTCGGCGGCGATCCCGCACGCCAGGCGCGCAGCCTCGTCCGGGCTCTGGCCCGGATCGGGGGAGGCGACGACACGCCGGTAGGACCAGCGGTTGTCGCTGCCCGCCCGTAGCATGAGCGTTTCGATCGAGACCACGTGTCTTCCCGTCACCGCCAGCAGCTTACTGCCACTTGTGTGCAGAAACATTCTTCTCGCATGTGTGTTCTCGCTCTTGAGGGAACGGGCCGCGCGTGGCTGTAGTCGAGGGCGTGCGAGAGAGGCGGACAGCCATGCCCGGAATGCTGGTGCTGATGGGGTCGGGCGAGACGAGCCCGACCATGGTGGAGGTACACCGCTCCGCGGCGCGCAGCCTGCGGGCCGGTGCGCGGGCCGTCCTGCTCGACACGCCGTACGCGTTCCAGGAGAACACGGCCGACATCTCCGCCCGGGCCCGCCGATACTTCGCCCACAGCGTCGGGCTGGATGTCGAGGTGGCGCCCGGTGTGGCGGGGGCCGACTGGGTGTTCTCCGGTCCCGGCAGCCCCACGTACGCCCTCGACCGGTGGGCGGACTCCGGGGTGTCGGGCGACCTGCGCGCCCGCGTGCGGGCGCGCAGCGGGGTGACCGTGCTCGCCTCCGCCGCCGCCTGCACGGCCGGCCTGGCGACCGTGCCCGTCTACGAGATCTACAAGGTGGGTGCCGAGCCCCACTGGCGCGAGGGCATCGACGTGCTGGAGGCGCTCGGGCTGCGCGCCGTGCTGATCCCGCACTTCGACAACGCCGAGGGCGGCACCCACGACACCCGTTACTGCTACCTCGGCGAGCGGCGGCTGTCGCGCATGGAGAAGGAGCTGCCGCCGGGGACCGCCGTCCTCGGCGTCGACGAGCACACCGCGCTCGTCGTCGATCTGGAGAGCGAGGCAGTCGAGGTGGCCGGTCGCGGCGGCGTGACCGTCCGGCGGCCCGGCTCGCGCACGGTCCTGCCCGCGGGCAGTCGCATCGACCTGCCCGAGCTGCGCCGCCTCGCCGAGGGCCGCACCGGCACCCCGGCGCCGCCGCGCCCCAAGTCCCCGGTGCCGGCCCAGGTCACGCTGGAGGAGACCGCCCACGCGTGCGAGCGGGCTTTCGGCGAGGCGGCGGCCCGGGCCGACATGGTGACGGCCGCCCGCGTGGTGCTCGACCTGGAGGCGGAGGTCGTCAAATGGGCGGCCGACACCGAGGAGGACGCGGGCGGCGTCGACGAGGCCAGGGAGCTGATGCGGCTGCTGATCGCCCAGCTCGGCGAGCTCGCCGCCACGGCCGGGCTCCATTCGCTGATGGGCCCGCTGCTGTCGCTGCGCGGCGAGCTGCGCGCCCAGGGCCGCTACGAGGTGGCGGACGCGCTGCGCGCGGCGCTCCTGGCGGGCGGGGTCGCGGTGGAGGACACCCCCGACGGCCCTCGCTGGACCACCGCCCCGCCCTGCTGATCCGCCGCTCTCGGATGCGGCAGGCGCCCGGAGACCGGCCAGGCGTCGCGGGCCGTAACCGGCCACACCCCGGGGATCCGGCCCCCGGCGGCGATGGCGGTGGCCGGATCGGCCGGCCGTACGATGTCGCCTGGCGATCCCTGGAGGAACGATGACAGTGCTGAGCAGGCGCGAGCTCAACCGTGCGACGTTGGAGCGGCAACTGCTGCTCAGGCGGGCACGGATGCCGGTCGTGGCGGCGGTGGAGCATCTGGTAGGGCTCCAGGCGCAGACGCCGCATTCGTGGTACGCGGGACTCGCGGCGCGGCTGGAGGATGTCCGGCCCGAGGAGGTGGCGGACCTGCTGGTGCGGCGTGAGGTCGTGCGCATCGCGCTGATGCGGTCGACCATCCATCTGGTCAGCGCTCGTGATTGCCAGTGGCTGCGTCCGCTCGTCCAGCCGGTGCTGGATCGCGATCTGTTCTCCAACTTCACCCACAGGAAGCCCGTCGAGGGGCTGGACATGGACGAGTTGGTGGAGGCCGCCCGGCCGCTGCTGGAGGAGAAGCCCCGCACGTCGAAGGAGCTCGGCGCGCTGCTGGCCGAGCATGGCCGCGCCGCCGGGTGGGGTGAACGCGCGCCCGCGTCGCTGGCCTACGCCGCCCGCAACCGGATGGCGTTGGTGCAGGTTCCGCCGCGCGGCGTGTGGGGGGCCGGTGGCGCCATCGCGCACACGACGGCGCAGGCGTGGCTGGGCGTTCCGCTGGCGGCTGACGCCTCTTTGGAGACGATGGTCGTGCGCTACCTGGCCGCGTTCGGACCGGCCACGGTGAAGGACGTGCAGACGTGGTCGGGCCTGACCCGGCTACGCGAGGTCGTGGAGGGGATCCGGCCCCGCCTGGCCAGGTTCACCGGTGAGGACGGCCAGGAGCTGTTCGACCTGCCCGACGCGCCCCGGCCGGCCCCCGACGTCCCGGCCCCGGTCAGGCTGCTGTACGACTTCGACAACCTGCTGCTGTCCTTCGCCGACCGCGGACGGGTCATCACCCAGGAGCATCTCGCGCAGAACTACCTCAAACGCCGGCCGGTCCCCGGGTTCGTCCTGGTGGACGGCTTCACCAGCGGCGAATGGACGATCGACCGGCAGGGCGACAGCGCGGTTCTGACCATCCGCACGTTCCGGCCCGTCCCTTCGGCCGCCACCGCGGAGCTGGAGCGGGAGGGAGCGCGCCTGCTGGACTTCGCCGCCGCCGACGCCCCGGCTCATGAGGTGCGCGTCCTGCCGATGTGATCTCGGCTGTGGCAGGGACGGTGACCGCCCTTGCCGTACCCCTGGGCCGGGGGCCGGATCAGGAGAGCCTGCCGAAGAAGGCGCGGATGTCGTCGACGAGCAGGTCGGCGGCGTCATGGGCGGCCCAGTGGCTGCCCCGGTCGAACTCGCTCCACCGGACGATGTTGTGGTGGTCGCGTTCGGCGAAGCGGCGCAACGGGCGGAAGTCGTAGGCGAAGGAGGCCAGGCCGATCGGGAACGTGGTCGGCTCGGTGGCCCGCTCGGCGTGGTGGTTCTCGTAGTAGAAGCGGCCTGAGGAAGCGGCCGTTCTGGACGCCGTCGGTCACCTCCGCCTCAGGCAGCTCGTCCGCCCATCGGGTGCGAGCCAGCCGGTCCCGCAGGTGGTCCAGGTCGGCCTGCGGGATGTCGATACGGAACGGCTTGATCATTCGTCGCTCACGAGATTCCTTCTGGTTCGGTGCTGACATGCACCAGCTTCGTCCGTGACGATCCGGGCGGACAGTGCCTCATGCACCGGTACGGCTGGCGTTCGCACCGGCCGAACATGCAGATTGCACAGAGAGCCGGTGAACGGCGCGGTGACGTCAGCTCGCGGGCGAAGCCGCCGTGCCGGCCTGGCTGCCGGCCTGCGGCGTGCACCGTCCTCCGGACGGGTTTCAGAAGGTGCGGGCGACCTGGCGGGCGCGCTCGCCGGCGCGCTTGCGCTCGAGCGCGTAGTCCCCGGTCAGCGTCGGGTGGTGGCGGATCTCCTGGATGTCGGTGATGCCGGTCCACCTCAGCCAGTCTCCGAAGTACGTGGACTGGAAGTCGCTGCCGAACGCCGGGCCCGCCTCGGGCCCCCACACCGAGCTGGTGTAGACGACGGCGGCCCGCTTGCCGGTGAGCAGGGGGCGGTAGCCCGTCTCCGGCCCGAGGTCGAAGATCATGGCGGGCTGGCTCACCACGTCGATGAACTGCTTGAGCTTGTACGGCAGCCCGGAGTTCCACATGGGCACGGTGAAGAGGTAGCGGTCGTAGGAGTCGAACCGCTCGAAGGTGCGCACGGCCGCCCGCCACGGCTCGACCTGCTCGCCCGCGGGCTCGGCGCCGCCGATCACGGCCATCTTCGCCGCCACCGCGGCGGGCCCGAACTCGGGCAGCGTCCCGTCCCACAGATCGAAGTGATCGACCTCGGCGCCGGGATGGGTCGCCCGGTACTCCTCGGCGAACGTCTCCGCGATGCCCAGCGAGACGGACTCCGCCCCGCGGGGGGAGGCGGATACGTGCAACAACCGGCTCATGAGTGTTCCCTTCATAGCGGACCGCGGTCCGTTTGTCTGGCTCGACAATATGGACCGCAGTCCGCTTAGTCAAGGCAGCGCTGAAGGAGGTCTCCGTGCCAGTGGTCGAAGGAGGATGTCAGCGGCGCGGAGGGTCGATGCGGGCGCCGTCCGGAGTGAAGATCATCAGGCGGTTGGGGTCCACGCCGACCTTGGCCGCGTCGCCGGCGCGCCACGCGGGGCGGCCGCCGAGCCGGACGATCAGGTCCGCGCGACGGTGGATGCCGCTGCCGCTGCCCGGGTGCTGGCCGACCTGCTCCTGCTCCTGCTCCTCGGGTGCCGGGCGCTGCGGGAACAGGCGCCGCACCAGCGCGCTCACGCCGCCCGCCTCGGTGCGGTGGCCGTTACCGAGCGGGCGCCGGTCCGGCGGCTCGGGCACCGGCACCGCGGGGACCCCGCACTCGATGTAGGCGAGCCACTCGTGGCCGTGATACTCCAGCGCGCGCACCCGCCCGAAGAACGACGGCCCCTCGTACGACTCCGGCACCGGCGCCAGGCCGTCGGGCCGCATGCCCACCAGCACCTGGCCTCCGGTGTGCTGCGAGATGGCGTAGGCGCGCGGATCGCTCCACGGGATCGTCAGCCGGTGCGGCCCGAAGTCGAGCAGCACGTACTGGTTCTGCGGCGTGCGCACCGTCGCGGCCAGCAGGTTCAGCTGCTGCGAGTTGAGGAACGCCGCCACGAAGGCCGTGGCTGGATCGTTGTAAATCTGGGCGGGGGTGCCGACGTCCTGCAGGACGCCCTTGTTGAGGATGGCGATCCTGTCGGCCAGCGTGAGGGCCTCGACCTGGTCGTGCGTCACGTAGATGGTGGTGACGCCGAGCGATCTGACCAGGGCGGAGATCTCCATCCGCAGCTCGGTGCGCATGCCCGCGTCGAGGTTCGACAGGGGCTCGTCCATGAGGAACAGTTTCGGCTGGCGGACGATCGCACGGCCCATGGCCACCCGCTGGCGCTGGCCGCCGGACAGGGTGCCGGGGCGTCGTTCGAGCGTCTCGTCGATGTGCAGCGCCTTCGACAGCTCGGTGACGCGCTCGCGGACCATCGCCGGGTCGGACTTGGCGATCTCCAGGGGGAAGGCGATGTTGCCGCGCACGGTCCGGTGCGGATAGAGGGCGCCGTTCTGGAAGACCATGGCGACGTCACGTTCGCGCGGGGCCAGGTGGTTGGCCATCTGGCCGTCAAGCCAGAGCTCGCCGTCGGTGATCTCTTCAAGCCCGGCGATCATGCGTAAAAGGGTGGATTTGCCACATCCGGAAGGGCCTAAGAGGACCAAGAACTCGCCGTCCTGGGCCTTGAGACTGAGCCGGTCGACCGCGAGGTGGCCGCCCGGATACACCTTGGTCACTTTGTCGAGAACGACCGAGCTCATGGGCCCACACCTTGCACGCGTGTCACCTGTGACGGGGGCTGATTGGAGGGGTAGTACATCGTGCATTAACACCATGTGTCCACCCTTGACATAAAAGATCTCTATCCACCGGGTTTCGGTCAGGAGTTTTGGGTGTCCGTACGCCGAAATTTCCGAATAGGTGTTATCTGGAAGTGCTTGCGTAAACTTGCGGCAAGGGCTTTCAATGGTCGAGACTTCCCTGGGGGCGGAGCGTGTGCGCCCGCCGGCACGGCGCCGCGACCTCCCCGGGCACGTACGCAGCTTCGCTGATGGGAACGGTGATGGGACCCGATTCGGCCGCACGGCGGAAAGTAAAGTGTCAGGCATGAATGGTCACGCCCGCCTCGCCGACATCGCCGCCCAAGCCGGCGTGAGCGAGGCCACCGTCAGCCGGGTCCTCAACGGCAAACCGGGCGTCTCGGCCGCCACCCGGCAGTCCGTCATGACCGCGCTCGACCTCATGGGCTACGAGCGGCCGCCCCGCCTGCGGCAGCGCAGCAACGGGCTGATCGGCCTGGTCACCCCCGAGCTGGACAACCCGATCTTCCCCGCGTTCGCGCAGGCCATCGAGAAGGCCCTGACCAAGCACGGCTACACCCCGGTGCTGTGCACCCAGCTCCCCGGCGGCGCACCCGAGGACGAGTTCACCGAGCTGCTCGTGGACCGGGGGGTCAGCGGCATCGTGTTCGTCTCCGGGCTGCACGCCGACACCACCGCGCGGATGGACCGTTACACCCGCCTCACCGACCGCGGGCTGCCGATCGTGCTGGTCGACGGCTACAGCGAGCGCATCGACGCCCCCTTCATCTCGCCCGACGACCGGATGGCCGCCCGCCTGTCCGTGCAGCATCTGGTGGACCTCGGCCACGAGCGCGTGGGGCTGGCCCTGGGCCCGCGCCGGTTCGTGCCGGTGATCCGCAAGATCGAGGGCTACAGGCAGGCGATGGCGCAACTGCTCGGCGCCACCGACGTCGACGACCTCGTCGCGCACTCCCTGTTCTCCGTCGAAGGCGGCCAGGCCGCGGCCGCGCAACTGCTGGCCCGCGGCTGCACCGGCATCGTGTGCGCGAGCGACCTGATGGCGCTCGGCGCGATCCGCGCCTGCAGGGAGAAAGGGCTGTCGGTGCCGGGAGAGGTGTCGGTGGTGGGCTTCGACGACTCGCCGCTGATCGCCTTCACCGACCCGCCGCTCACCACCGTGCGCAAGCCGATCGGCGCGATGGCGTCGGCGGCCGTGCAGACCCTCCTCGAAGAGATCAACGGCGCTCCGGCCAAACACGTGGAGCTCGTCTTCCAGCCGGAGCTGGTGGTCCGCGGCTCCACCGGCTCCGGCCCCCTGGTGAACCGATGACGCGGGACGTGCTGGTGCTCGGCGGATCGGGAGTGGACACCACCGTCTACGTCCCGGCGCTGCCCCTGCCCTACCAGGACACCTACCACGTGCCTCCGGTGATCGACCGGATCGGCAACACCGGGTCCGGGGTGACGCTCGGCTGCGCGGCGCTCGGCCTCGACGTCACCTTCGCCGACCTGATCGGCGACGACCCCCAGGGCGCGCTGATCCGCCACGCGATGCGCCACGTCGACTGCGCCTGGGGCGTCTCGGCGGCGGGCACCCGGCGCAGCGTCCTGCTCGTGGGCCCCGACGGCCGCCGCACCTCCCTCCACGACCCCAAGGCCACCCCGGACGAACGTCTGCCCCGCGAGCTCTACACCGGTGTGCGAGCCCGCCACGTCCACGTGTCGATCAACGACTTCTGCCGCCACGCCTACCCGGACCTGGACGGCATGCCGATCTCCACCGACCTCCACGACTGGGACGGCCGCGACGACTACCACAAGGACTTCGCCTACCGCTCCGACCTCGTCTTCCTCTCGGCCACCGCGCTGCGGGACCCCGCCGCGACGATGCGCGACATCCTCGCCAGAGGCCGCGCTCACACGGTCGTCTGCACCCGCGGCGCCGACGGGTGTCTCGTCCTGACCCGCGACGCCGAGGTGCGCGCCTTCCCCGCCGCGCCGCTGCCCGGACCGGTCGCCGACAGCAACGGCGCGGGCGACGCGTTCGTCTCCGGCTTCCTGTACGGCACGCTGCACGGCATGCCGCTGGAGCGGTGCGTCCGGCTCGGGGCGACAGCCGGAGCCCACGCCTGCACGATCCCCGGCACCCACGAATCGCCGATCACCGAGGCGGCGCTCCTGCGCTCCCTGTGACGCCGTGCTAGTCGAGGACGAGCCGGACGCCGGTGCTCAGGGCGGAGTCGTGCAGCTCCAGCTCGGCCGGCTCGGCGTCCTTGGGCAGCTCGAACAGCAGGGCGCCGGTGAAGGACCTGCCGGGGCCGATGCTGATCGGCGTGATCTCCGCGCCCTCCTTGTCGAGCAGCCTGGTGGCGCCGTGCGGGAGGTCGTCCTGGTCGAGCAGCATCTGCTGGCCCGGATAGAGGACCCTGGCCTCCGGGCCGATGTTGCTGACCTTCATGGTGACCCGGCAGGTGCGGGTGGTGGCGGACTTGGCCGGCTTGGCGCACTTGGTGCTCGCGACGGCGAATTCGAGCTTGCCGTCCTGCACGGGGCCGCTGTCCGCGCCGATGGCGGGGCCGCGCGACAGCCAGGTGAGCACGCCGATCAGCAGGGCCAGGAACACCAGCGTGATCACCAGCGCGGCCAGGCAGCCCGTGAGCACGCTTCTGGCCGGTCTGGCCGGCTGGAACCGCGGCGGGATGCCGCGGCGAGGCGGCAGCGGACCCTGACCGGTCTGATGGGGGAGCGGACCCTGGCCGGTCTGATGGGCGAGGGGAGCCTGCACGGCCGGAGGAGGCAGCGGCACCTGCCCCGTCCGGTGCGCCCGCGGACCCTTGACGGCCTCGGGCGGGCGCGGCACCGCCCCGGGAGGCGCCTGCCCCGGGCCCGGCGGCGGCGCCTGGCCGGACGGAGGGGCGGCATGCCGGTGATGGGCCGCCGGAGCCTGCGAGCCGGGGGCCCGCGAGGCGGGTGCGGGCTGGACGCCCCTGGGCGGCGCCTGCGCGGGCGGCGCCTGCTGCGGGTGCGGGCGGGGCTGCGCCAGCGGGGGGAACTCCGCCGGGTTCCAGGCGTCGGTGAGGTGGCGGGTGGCGGCGAGCTGCGCGGCGGGCTCGTCCGTCGCGCTCACCAGCTCCAGCAGCAGCTGCTTGGCCGTGGGGCGGCGGGCCGGATCCGGATGGATGGCGGCGGCCACCAGCCGGTCGAGAGGGGCGGGCAGGCCGCGCAGGTCGGGTGGCGCGGTGCGGGCGCGGGCCGCCATGACGTAGGCGTCGCCCTCGCCGAACGGGTGCCCGCCCAGCCCCGCGTACGCGATGAGCGAACCCCAGGCGAACACGTCGCCCGCCGGGCTGGTGCGGCCCTCGAAGACCTGCTCGGGCGCGATCCAGCCGGGCGTGCCCATCACCATGCCGGCGTTGGTGTGGCGCGAGCCGACATGGGAGGAACGTGCCAGACCGAAGTCGATGACCCGCGGTCCGGCGAGGGTCAGCATCACGTTGGCGGGCTTGAGGTCGCGGTGCACCAGGCCGGCCGCGTGGATCGCGGTGAGCGCCGCCGCCACGCCGACGGCCGCCGAGTGCAGCATCGACGGCGTCAGGCTGCCCTGCTGGATGAGGTGGTCCTCCAGCGAGACGCCGTCGATGTATTCGGTGACGAGATAGAGGACGCCGTCGTGCTCGCCGTGGTCCAGCACGCGGGCGGTGCAGAACGAGGCGACCTTGCGGGCGTTGGAGACCTCTTCGTTGAAGCGCGCCCGGTAGACCGGGTCGGCGGTGAAGTCGCGGCGGATCGCCTTGAGCGCCACCAGCTCACCGTCGGCGCCCTTGGCCAGATAGACGGTGCCCATGCCGCCCGACCCGAGCCGGGAGACCAGCTCGTAGCGGCCGATCGCCGGTGGATCCTCTGGCGTCAGCGGAGTGCCAGCGGAGCGCCCCTGCTGCCCCAACGTCACTGTCCTCTCGCCGTCGTCGTCGCGTCGACTCAACCGGCCGATCCTCCGCCCGGCACGCCCTTTTCCACCCCAGACTCTAACGGAGGAAGGCGCGCGCCGGTGGCGACGTGACGCCCTCGGCCTCGCCCCCGCCGGGCGGGCCGGCGCTACGGCAGCCGGCGCACGCCGAGCCGGATGATCTGCGCGTAGACCGAGACCGCCACCTCCCCTGGAGTGGTGGCGCCGATGTCCAGGCCGGCGGGCACGTGCACCCGGTCGCCGCCCTCCACCGCCGCCAGCACCGCCGCCCCCCGCCTGCGGCTGGCGATCAGACCGACGTACGGCACGCCCGCCGCCAGCGCGGCCCGCAGGACGGGCTCCTCCGACACCCCGTGCGAGGCGACCAGCACGGCGGTCGTGTCCGGGGCGATCGCGGCCCACGGGTCGGCCGCGGCCGCCACCTGGTGACCCATCGCCTGGCCGATGGCGGTGAACGCGCGCGCGATCGGGCTCTCGCCGTACACGTGGACGAGTACCGGCGGCAGGACGGCTTCCAGGAAGATCTCCAGCGTGCCGCCGGACAGGCACGGCTGGCCCACCGCGACCAGCCCTTCCTCCTCGCGCGGCTGGTCCACCTCCGGGGTGATCCGCAGCAGCGTGGCCTGGCCGGTGCGCAGCAGGCGCAGGCTCTGCGCCCGCACGGTGTCGACGGCGCAGTGCCCGCCGACGAACCCCTCGATGGTCCCGTCCGGCAGCACCAGCGCCCGGTCGCCCGCCTTCGCGCTGGCCGGCCGCTGCGCCCGCACGACGGTGGCCAGCACGTACGGCTCCCGCCCCGATCGCAGCTCGGCGGCCCTGGCCTGGAGATCACGAGGCGGCGCCGGCACCCCGCGGGGGCGGGGGGCCGGCATGCCGATGAACTCGGTCACGGGATCGCCAGATCGGTGCGGAACGGGTCGCCGTTGATGGTCCGCCACACGTTCGCCGGGGTGAGCGGCATGTCCGCGTGGCGCACCCCGTACGGCTTGAGCGCGTCCACGACGGCGTTGACCACGGCTGCGGGCGAGCCGACCGTGGCGGACTCCCCGACGCCCTTGGCCCCGATCGGGTGGAACGGCGAGGGGGTGACGGTCTCGCCGAGCTCCCACGACGGGCACTCCATCGAGGTCGGCAGCAGGTAGTCCATGAACGACGCCCCCAGGTGGTTGCCGTCCTCGTCGAAGGCCATCACCTGCATGAGGGCCATGCCGATGCCGTCGGCCAGGCCGCCGTGGATCTGCCCCTCGACGATCATCGGGTTGATCCGCACCCCGCAGTCGTCCACGGCCACGAACCTGCGCACCTTCACCTGGCCGGTGCCGGGGTCGACGTCGACGGCGCAGATGTAGGCGCCGAACGGATAGGTGAGGTTCGGCGGGTTGTAGACGGTGGTCGCGTCCAGGTGGCCTTCCACGCCTTCGGGCAGCTCCAGGCTGGAGTGCGCGGCCAGCGCGATCTCCGCCAGCGTCTTGCCGGTGGCGGGGTCGCCCACCACCGACCACTTGCCGTCGCCCCACTCCAGGTCGTCGGCGCTGGCCTCGAGCATGGCGGCGGCGACCAGCCTGGCGCGGTCGCGCACCTTGCGCGCGACGATCGCCGTGGCGGCTCCGGAGACGGGCGTGGAGCGCGAGCCGTAGGTGCCCAGCCCGAACGGCGTCTGGTCGGTGTCGCCGTGCACCACCTCGACGTCGTCGGCGGAGATGCCCAGCTCCTGCCCGACGATCTGGGCGAACGTGGTCTCGTGCCCCTGCCCCTGCGACTGGCAGGAGACCCGCAGCACGGCCTTGCCCGTCGGATGCACGCGCAGCTCCGCGCCGTCGGCCATGCCGAGGCCGAGGATGTCCATGTGCTTGCGCGGGCCCGCGCCGACCGCCTCGGTGAAGAAGCTGATGCCGATGCCCATCAGCTCGCCCCTGGCCCGCTTGTCGGCCTGCTCCGCGCGGAGCTTGTCGTAGCCCGCCATGTCCATCGCCAGGCGCAGCGCCTTGGGATAGTCGCCGGAGTCGTACTCCCAGCCGGTGGGCGAGGTGTAGGGGAACTGGTCGGGTTTGAGCAGGTTGCGCATCCGCAGCTCCGCGGGATCCATGCCGAGCTCGCCCGCCAGCACGTCCATCATCCGCTCCACCAGGTAGACGGCCTCGGTGATGCGGAAGGAACAGGCGTAGGCGACCCCGCCGGGCGCCTTGTTGGTGTAGACGCCGGTGACCTCGCAGTAGGCGGCCTCGATGTCGTACGAGCCGGTGAAGACGTGGAAGAAGCCGGCGGGGAACTTGGTCGGCTGCGCGGTGCCGTTGAACGCGCCGTGGTCGGCCAGCACCTTGACCCTGATCGCCTGGACCCTGCCGTCGCGGGTGGCGGCGACCTCGCCGCGCATGTGGTAGTCGCGGGCGAAGGCGGTGCTCATCAGGTTCTCCGAGCGGTCCTCCATCCACTTCACCGGCTTGCCGGTGACGATCGAGCCGACGATCGCGCACACGTAGCCGGGGTAGATGCCGACCTTGCCGCCGAAGCCGCCGCCGATGTCCGGCGAGATCACCCTGATCTTGTGCTCGGGCAGCCCGGCCACCATCGCGTACAGCGTGCGGTGCGCGTGCGGCGCCTGGGTCGGGCACCAGACGGTGAGCTTGCCGGTGACCTTGTCGAAGTCGGCGAGCGCGCCGCACGTCTCCAGCGGCGCGGGGTGCACGCGCGGGTAGATCATGTCCTGCGCGACCGTCACCTCCGCCTGCTCGAAGATCGCCTCGGTGCGCGCCCTGTCGCCCGCCTCCCAGTCGAAGATGTGGTTGTCCGCCCTGCCCTCCAGGTCGTCCCTGATCACCGGGGCCGCCGGATCGAGCGCGGTCCTGGCGTCGATGACGGGGTCGAGCGGCTCGTAGTCGACCTCGATCAGCTCCAGCGCGTCGCGCGCGGAGTAGAGGTCCTCGGCGACCACGAACGCGACCTCCTGCCCCTGGAAGCGCACCTTGTCCGTGGCCAGCACGGCCTGCACGTCGTTGGACAGGGTGGGCATCCAGGCCAGGTTCAGCCCGGCCAGGGTGGTGCCGGTGATCACGGCCTTGACCTTGGGGTGCGCTTCGGCCGCCGAGGTGTCGACGGAGACGATCCGGGCGTGCGCGTACGGGCTGCGCAGCACCGCCCCGTGCAGCATGCCGGGGAGTTTCACGTCGTCGACGTAGTTGCCGCGGCCCCGGATGAAGCGGGCGTCCTCCTTGCGGTGCATGCGTCCGTAGCTCATGGCTTCGCCTCCTGGACGTCCGCCTCCGCCGCCCAGCGGATCGAGCGAACGATGTTCTCGTAGCCGGTGCACCGGCAGAGCTGTCCGGAGATGGCCTCGCGGATCTGGCCCTCGTCGGGGTTGGGGTTCTGGTCGAGCAGCCAGCGCGCCGTCAGCAGCATGCCCGGCGTGCAGAAGCCGCACTGCAGGCCGTGGCACTCGACGAAGCCCTTCTGCACGGTGTCGAGCTCGCCGTCCTTCTCGAGGCCCTCGACGGTGGTCACCTCGTGGCCGTCGGCCATCACGGCGAGCACCGTGCACGACTTGACCGGCACCCCGTCGAGCTGGACCGTGCAGACGCCGCAGTTGGAGGTGTCGCAGCCCCAGTGCGTGCCGGTCAGGGCCAGCTCGTCGCGCAGGAAGTGGACGAGCAGCAGCCGGGGCTCCACGTCCCTGGTGTACGGCTGCCCGTTCACCGTGACAGTGATCCGCATGTCAGATCCTTCCCGCGGCCGTGGCCAGCGCTCGGCGGGTGAGCTCGGCGGCCAGGTGGCGCTTGTAGTCGGCGGGCCCGCGCTGGTCGGAGTGGGGGTCGCAGTGCTCGGCGGCGATCCGCGCCGCCTGCGCGAACACCTCCTCGCCGGGCGCCTTCCCGAGCAGGTGTTCCTCCGCCTCGGGAGCGCAGAAGTGCGCGGCGCCCACCGCGGTCAGGCCGATGCCCGCCTGCGCGATCACCCCGCCGTCCAGCCGGAGCAGAGCTCCGGCCGCTGCCACCGGCCAGTCGCCGACCCGGCGTTCGACCTTCTCGTACGCGCTCCCGCTGCCGGGCGCGATCGGCACCCGCAGCCGCAGGAGCAGCTCGCCCGGCCCGACGGCGGTCTCGTACGGTCCCTGGTGGAACTGCCTGACCGGGACGGTACGGGTGCCGCCCGGCCCCTGGATGACCGCGGTGGCACGCAGCGCGGCGAACACCGCGGCCAGGTCCTCCGACGGGTCGCCCTGGCAGAGCGAGCCCCCGACCGTGCCACGGTTGCGCACGATCGGGTCGGCGATCACCCGCTCCGCATCCCGAAATATCGGGAAAAGGTCGGTGGCGGTGGTGCTGGCCAGCAGCTCGGCATGGCGCACCAGCGAGCCGATGACCAGCTCGTCACCCTCGACCGCGAGCCGCGCCAGCTCCGCCAGGCCGTTGATGTCGATCAACGCCTCCGGCTGGGCCAGGCGCAGCTTCATCATCGGGATGAGGCTGTGGCCGCCGGCGACGACCCGGGCCTCCGGGCCGTACCTTTCCAGGAGCTCGAGCGCGTGCGGGACGCTGTCGGCTCTCTCGTACTCGAACGTCGCGGGAACCTGCATGAGTGCACAGTGCTGTCACCGATTTGTCGCGACAATCCGCAAATAAGGGATTCCTTAATCTGGTTCGACGATCTATGAAGAGGGGGTGACCCTGAGCCAGCTCGGCGCCTTCGTCTTCGTGGCCCGCCTGGGCACCGTCAAGGCCGCGGCCCGCGCCCTCGGCGTGAGCGAACCGGCCGTCTCCCAGTCGCTCGCCCAGCTCCGCAGGCACCTCGGCGACCCGCTGCTCATCCGCGTCGGCGACCGGATGGTGCTCACCGAGGGTGGCAGGCGACTGCTCGGCATCGCCTCCCAGATGGTCGCGCTCGGCGCGGAGGCGATGGCCGCCGTCCAGCCGGGCCCCGCCAGGTTGCACGTGGTGATGGACGGCGTGCTCGCCGAGCACGTCGCCGGGCCGCTGATCTGCCTGTTCAACCAGCGCAAGGCGATGGACGCCACCAGCGGCGTGGCGGCCACCGCGGAGCTGCCGCTGCTGCTCACCAGCCGGCTGGCCGACGTCGCGATCGGCGCCCAGGTGAGCGCCCCGGGCCTGGTCAGCAGGCCGGTGCTGCGCTGCCTGCTCATCGCCGTCGGCGCCCCGCACGGGCGTCGCGACCACTGGCTGGTCGGCCCGTCGGGCACCGACCCGGCCAGCGACAGCGGCAGGCTGCTGCGGCTGCTGCGCGTGCCGGAGTCGCACGTGCGGGTCTTCGCCAACCAGACGGCCGCGTGGAAGGCGGCCGCCGAGGGGGCGGGCGTCGCACCGGCCACCGCCCACCTCGTCGCCTCCCAGTTACGGCGCGGCGACCTGGTGGCGGTCGAGACCGCGGCGACCCCGCTGGCGGCCTACTGGTACGCCACCGCCCTGGAGCCCGAGAGCCGGTCGGCGGCCGCCGGGACGTTCCTGGGCTTCCTCACCACGCCGGCGGCCACCCAGATCATGCGCACCCCGGACGACGGCATCCCCCGCAACCGCTTCCGCCCGCCAGTGCACGTGTCCATCTGGAGCTGACGCCGCCCCGGGGCAGGGCGTGGGCCGGGTCGTCGACGAAAGCCTGGACGGGACGCCCGTTCCCGGTGGCGCCGCCACCCGCTCACACCTTGATCCGCTTGAGCCGCCTGCCGAGCAGGTGACCGTTGCGCACGTCCTGCCCCGCCAGAACGTGCACGATCAGCTGCGAACTTCCGGCCAGCGGCGCGAGGTCGATGCCCGGGGCCATGTCGGTCAGCCACAGGTTGCGCAGCCGGCCCAGGTGAGCCAAGGGGGAGAGATCCTCCAGCTGGAGACAGTTGCGGAGATCGAGAACTGTAACCGTTCGAGGCCGACGAGAGGGCGCAGGTCGCGCACCCGGGTTCCGTCGAGGTCCAGTGAGACGAGCGAGACACACCCCGCGAGAGGGGAGATGTCCTCGAGCTCTCTGGTGCCCCACAGGACGAGCCTGGTGAGGTCGAGCCGGGGGAGCGCGTCGAGATCCGCGAGCCGCTCGTAGTCCTGCAGTTCCAGCGACAGCAGGCGGGGAGCGCGCTCGACGATGTCGCGCACGGAGGTCACCACCGGCGCGCCGGAGAGATGCAGCGTGAGGAGGCCGTCCAGTGGCGGCAGCATGTCCCAGCCGGTCAGGTGGGCCGCCTCCAGGAGCTGGAGATGCCTCAACTCCGTCAGGTCCCGCAGCGGGGTGAAGTCCGTCAGCCGGGACGCGTCGCCGAGTTCCACCTCGACCAGGCCGCGCAGGCCGGAGAGAAAGCCGATCTCCTCCACCTGCCGCAGAGTGATGCTGGTCAGGCCGGTGAGGTGGCGGAGAGTTCGCAGCGCCGCCGTGCTCACCGTGGGGTTCAGCCAGAGACGGCGGAGAGACTCGCGATGGGCGAGCAGTGGGCTGAGATCTGCCGGCGCGGGGACGCGAACGGTGACGCTGCTCTGCGGAGGGAGCCGGCGCAAGGCGTCGAACTGCCCGGACGTGTGCACCACGAGTCTCTCCCCGATCGTCCCCACGGACGAGAGCACGCGCTGGGCGTACAGGCCGGGCTCGAAGTAGCGCCAGCCCTCGATCAGCTCGCGCTCGACTTCCACCCGGCCGTCGTGCGCGTACCCGGACAGCACGTCGAGGGCCAGCGGGCCGTTGACCAGCCACGCGGTCCGGACACAGGCGCGGGCGGCGGCGGGAGAGAGCCCGCTGACGTCGCGTGGGAGCCGGTCGAGGACGATCTGTCCCGCCGTCGCCAGTGACCGTGCCGAGGCCACGTCGCGCGGGGGGATGAGATCGCTCAGGCACCCGTCCACCGCCTCGCCCAGCCGCTCGGGCACCGACGGGAGGGTCTCCAGGCACGCGCACACCAGCACCTTGAGCCGCCGCGCGTATCGAGGCTCACGCGCCATGCGGGTGAGCAGGCCTCCGAGGAGTTCCTCCCTGAGCGGCCCGTTGGCGTGCCCGGCCGCCATCACCACGACCTCGCGCCACTGGTCGCGGTCGGCGTAGCTGCGGAGCTTCACCAGGAAGGGCACGCAGCCATGCCATCCGGTCAGCTCGCCCTCGAAGCCGCCGCGCGCGGCCGTGATCGCCAGCCAGCGCAGCAGCGTGCTCTTGCCGCCGCCGGCCTCGCCCCGCAGCAGCATCCTGCGCCCCTGGCCGAGCGCGCTCTCCACGCGCATCGTCGCCGGCTCGTCCGGCACCTCGTGCCAGGACTCGTGCGCGGTCCTGGGACGCAGGGCCGACACCGACAGGCTGATGTAGGCCACGCTCAGCGACGTGCGCGGCCGGAACCGCTCGACCCGAACGCCCAGCAGTTCGAGATTGTCGAGCGTCTGGGAGACGTGCTCCAGGTAGCGGCGCCGGAACTCCGCGTCCCGGTCCGTGCCCTCCGGCGCCTCCAGCGTGCGCACCGGCAGCCGTTCGAGCACGGTGGCGATCTGCTCGCCCACGCCGGAAAGGCGGGCCAGCGTCTCGGCGGCCGCGCGCGGCCCGAACTCGGGCAGGTGGCGGACGATCCGCACCAGGCAGTCGCAGCACTCGTCGAGCACGACCTCGTAGAGCCGGGAGGCCGGCTCGCCGAGGTCCTCCGGCGCGGGCAGGCTCTCCCGCACTGCTCTCGCCAGGCGTACCGGGTCGGCGTCGGCGGCGAGCAGCGCGCTGTCGGAGAGGTCCGCGCGAGTCAGCGCGCCGGTCACCTCCGCGAGCACGACCAGGCGATCGTCCTCACCGAGCCCGGGGAACTCGTGCGCGCAGACCTTGAGCACGCGCGCGGTCACCGCGTCGGCGATGTCCCCGAGCTGGCGTTCGGCCTTGCGCCGCACCAGGTGGTCGGGGAACCGGGCCCGCATCAGCTCGACGAGGTCCTTGCTCTGGCTCTCCGCGCTCGCCCGGGAGGTGAGCACCGTCCGCAGGGCGCGTTCGCCGACCGCCTTGCCCAGTCCCAGGGCTGCTGTTTCCAGGGCCACCGGGCCATTACTACCTCAGAGCGGCAGCCTCCGCGGCGAGCTTCTCGATCTGGGACCAGTTGCCCGACGTCACCGCGTCCGCCGGGGTGAGCCAGGTGCCGCCGACGCAGCCGACGTTCGGCAGTGCCAGGTAGTCGGGCGCGGTGGCGAGCCGGATGCCGCCTGTCGGGCAGAACCGCACGTCAGGCAGCGGCCCCTGCAGCGACTTCAGGTAGGGCACGCCGCCCGCGGCCTCGGCGGGGAAGAACTTCAGCTCCTTGATCCCCCGCTCGGCCAGCGCCATCGCCTCGGACGCGGTCGCCGCGCCCGGCAGGTACGGCAGGCCGCTCGCGTCCATCGCCTCCACCAGGGACAGCGTCGTTCCCGGCGAGACCAGGAACGTGGCGCCGGCCGACAGCGAGGCCGCGATGTCGTCGCTGGTCCGGATCGTCCCGGCGCCCACCTTGGCCTCGGGCACCTCTGCCGCGATGGCGGCGATGGCCTCCAGCGCGGCCGGCGTACGCAACGTCACCTCGATGACGGGCAGGCCGCCGGAGGCGAGCGCCCGCGCCAGCGGAACGGCGGTCGTCACGTCCTCGATCACCACGACGGGGATCACGGGGGCGAGATCGAGCAGGCTCATACGGTGTTCTCCTCACGAAGGCCCGCTCGCGGGCCGGTTGTCATCAGGCGGCCAGTTCCTTGGTGGCGCGCTGGGCCAGCCAGGCGGCCGCACCGGTCAGCGCCGGCTGCGGCGCGACGATCAGCATGGTCGCGATGGCCGACAGATAACCCGACATATCGGGATTGGCGGTGAATCTGGCGCGGAAGTCGCTGGTACGCACACGGTCCACGATACGGGGCAGGATCCCGCCGCCCAGGTAGAGGCCGCCTCGGGCGCCGAGAGTCAGCGCCACGTTGCCGGCGAAGCCGCCCAGCATCCCGCAGAAGACCTCGACCGTCTCCGCACAGAGCGGGTCGTCGAGCCGCGCCACGATGCCGGAGGACGTCAGATCGGCTGCGTCTACCCCGTTGACCTGGGCCAGCGCCCGGTGCAGGCGGACCAGGCCGGGACCGGACAGCACGTCCTCGGCCACCACGTGCTCCCGCCCCCCGGCCCGCAGCACGCGGACGATCTCCAGCTCCCTGTCGTCGCTGGCGGACAGCGTGACGTGACCGCCTTCACCGGGGATCGGCGTCCAGCCCTGCCCGGTGGGCACCAGGCCGCCGACGCCGAGCCCGGTGCCGGGTCCCAGCACGGCCTTGACGCCGTGGCCCGGCTCCGGACCGCCCAGCGAGACCACGTCGTCGCCATCCAGGTGCGGCAGGGACACGGCCAGCGCCTCGAAGTCGTTGAGCAGGCCCGCGAACGGCACGCCGAGGTCGCGGACCGATCCGGCCCAGGCCGAGTTCGTCAGCCGATAGCCGTCGCCGTCGATCGGTCCCGCCACGGCCAGGCACGCCGCCCCCGGTCGCACTCCGCCCGCATGTTCTGCGAGGTAGGCGGCTACGGCTTCGGGGAGGGTGTCGTACGCGGCTCCCGCCAGGACGGCGACGTGTGACGGCCGCGCGCCCGGCGAGGTGACCAGGCCGAACCGGGCGTTGGTCCCACCGATGTCGGCGACGAGCCAGGGCAGGTCGAAGGCGTTCACGACTCGCCTCCGGCAGCGCGCGCGCCGAGGGGAACGCGACCCGCCGCCGGGGTCACCTGGAGGCTCCGGCGCGCCGGGTGTCCGGCACCCCGCCGGTCTCCAGGTGCGAGTAGCCGGACTCGGCGGGGAAGGCGAGGCCCGGGCCGTGGTGCGGGGACTCGGCGCCGCTGACGCCGAAGATGCCCGCGCCCTGCTCGGCGTGCCCGGCCATCCGCCGGAACGCGGCGAACAGCTCGCGGCCGGTGCCGACCCACTGCGCGTCGCTCAGCGGCCGGCCCCCGGGCGTCCGCCCGGCCAGCTCCTCGGCCGGAACCAGCATCGAAAGGGTGCCCGCCGCCGAGTCGAGCCTGATCACGTCGCCGTCGCGGACCAGCGCGATCGGGCCGCCGTCGGCCGCCTCGGGCGACAGGTGGATGGCCGCGGGCACCTTGCCGGAGGCGCCCGACATGCGGCCGTCGGTGACGATCGCCACCCGCTGCCCCCGGTCCAGCAGCACCGACAGCGGCGAGGTGAGCTTGTGCAGCTCGGGCATGCCGTTGGCGCTCGGCCCCTGGTAGCGGATGACGGCGACGAAGTCCTGCCCGTCCAGCTCGCCCGCCTCGAAGGCGCGCATCAGGTCGAGCTGGTCGTCGAAGACCCTCGCCGGGGCCTCGATCACCAGGTGCTCGGGCTTGACCGCCGACACCTTGCTCACCGCGGTGCCGAGGTTGCCGGAGACCATGTGGATGCCGCCGTCGGACGAGAACGGGTCCGCCGCGGGCCGCAGCACGTCCAGGTCCGCGCTGCCGCCGGTCACCGGCTCCCAGACCAGCTCGCCGTCGCGCAGCTCGGGCGCGGTGCGGTAGCGGTCCAGGCCAGGCCCGGCCACGGTCAGCACGTCGGCGTGCAGCAGCCCCTCGTCCAGCAGATCGCCGATGAGCACCTGCATGCCGCCCGCGTCGCGGAAGTGGTTCACGTCCGCCTGGCCGTTGGGGTAGATCTTGGTGAGCGACGGCACCGCCGCCGACAGGCACGCCAGGTCGTCCCAGGTCAGCACCAGGCCCGCGGCCGCGGCCATGGCGACCAGGTGCAGCGTGTGGTTGGTCGAGCCACCGGTGGCCAGCAGCGCCACGCAGGCGTTCACGATGGACTTCTCGTCGACCAGCTCGCCGATCGGGGTGTACTCGGAGCCGTGCGCGGTGATCTCCACCGCCCGGCGGCCCGCCGCCTCGGTCAGCGCGTGGCGCAGCTCGGTGTGCGGGTTGACGAACGTCGAGCCCGGCAGATGCAGGCCCATGACCTCCATGATCGCCTGGTTGGAGTTGGCGGTCCCGTAGAAGGTGCAGGTGCCGGGGGAGTGGTAGGACGCGGACTCGGCGTCGAGCAGCTCGGCCCTGCCCACCTTGCCTTCGGCGAACAGCTGGCGGGTGCGCGCCTTGACCTTGTTCGGCAGGCCGGAGGCCATCGGCCCGGCCGGCACGAAGATCGCGGGCAGGTGCCCGAAGTGCAGCGCGCCGATGAACAGCCCCGGCACGATCTTGTCGCAGACGCCCAGCAGCAGCGAGGCGTCGAACATGTCGTGCGACAGCGCGATCGCGGTCGACATGGCGATCACGTCGCGGCTGTAGAGGGACAGCTCCATGCCGGCGCGGCCCTGCGTGATGCCGTCGCACATCGCGGGCACCCCGCCGGCCACCTGCGCGACGCCGCCGGCCCGGCGCACGGCGGCCTTCAGCTCGCCGGGGTAGGTCTCGTACGGCTGGTGCGCCGACAGCATGTCGTTGTAGCTCGTCACGATGGCCACGCCGGGCTTGGCCGTACCCCTCAGGAGGGGCTTGTCCTCTGCGGAGGCGGCGGCGAAGCCGTGCGCCAGGTTCGCGCACCCGAGGTGCGCGCGGGCCGGGCCCTCGGCGCGGGCGGCCTCGCCGTCACGGCGGATCCGCTCCAGGTACGCGGCACGGCTGGCGGCGCTGCGCTCGGCGATCCGGTCGGTGATCTCCTGGATGACGGGGTTCACGCTTCCTCCTCGTGCCACGCGCGACCGCTGCGGCCGAGCAGTTCGTGGGCGCCCGCGGGGCCGGTCGAGCCGGCCGGGTAGGGCTCGGGCAGGTCGGGGGACGCCTCCCAGGCGTCCAGGATGGGATCGATCCAGCGCCAGGCGGCCTCCACCTCGTCCCGGCGCATGAACAGCGTCGGGTTGCCGGCCAGCACGTCGGTGAGCAGCCGCTCGTACGCCTCCGGGACCCGGGCGGTGAACGTCTTGCCGAAGCTCAGGCTCATCGGCACCGGCTTGAGCATCACCTCGCCGGCTCCCGGCTCCTTGGCCATGATGTGCAGCTCGATGCCCTCCTCCGGCTGCAGCCGCAGCACCAGGCGGTTCGGCGCGCCGCCGGGGAAGATGGAGTGCGGCACGTCCTTGAACTGCACCACGATCTCCGAGCGCCGCTGCGGCAGGCGCTTGCCGGTCCGCAGGTAGAACGGCACCCCGGCCCAGCGCCAGTTGCGGATCTCGGCGCGGATCGCGGTGAAGGTCTCCACCCGGTTCGAGGCCTCGGTGGGCGGGGTCGAGCCGGGCTCGGCCAGATAGCCGGGCATCCCGCCGGCCTCGGTGTACTGGCCGCGCACGGTGAACCGGTCGGCCTCGGTGCCGGTGATGGGTCGCAGCGACTGCAGCACCTTCACCTTCTCGTCGCGGATCGCCTCGCGGTCGTTGCGCGCGGGCGGCTCCATCGCGGTCAGGGTGAGGAGCTGGAGCAGGTGGTTCTGCACCATGTCGCGCAGCGCGCCCGCGTGGTCGTAGTAGCCGCGCCTGCCGGGCGTGCCGACGGTCTCGGCCACGGTGATCTGCACATGGTCGATCCAGAGGGAGTTCCAGATCGGCTCGAGGAAGGCGTTGGCGAAGCGGAGCACGAGCAGGTTCTGCACGGTCTCCTTGCCCAGGTAGTGGTCGATGCGGAAGATCTGGCGCTCGTCGAAGATGGCACCGACCTCGTCGTTGATCCGCTGCGCGCTGGGCAGGTCGCGGCCGAGCGGCTTCTCCAGCACCACGCGCGAGTTGGGCGTCACCAGGCCGGCCACGTCCAGCTCGCGGCAGAAGGGGCCGAACGTCATCGGCGGGCTGGCCAGGTAGAACACCCGGTCACGCTCCTCGTGCCCGGCCAGCAGCCGCGCGAGGTGGCTCCAGCCGGACCTGTCCTGCCCGCCCACGTCGACCGTGAGGTGGTGCAGGCGGCCGAGAAAGCGCTCCCACATGGCCTGATCGTCGACCGGGACCTGGTCGCGTACCTCGGCGTCCACCTTGCCGCGGAAGTCGGCGTCGGTCAGCCCGCCCCTGGACAGCGCGATGATGCGCGTCTCGGGGGACAGCCGTCCGTCCCTGTCGCTGTGGAACAGCGCGGGCAGCAGCTTGCGCATGGACAGGTCGCCGGTGCCGCCGAAGACGACGAGGTCGGCGGTGTGTGCGGCCGGGGGAGACGAGAGGGGAGACACGGCAAGAACTCCGATGATCTACCAAAGCAGGGACAGAACGGACACTAGTCAGAGTTTGGGTCATGCACAAGCTGAGTTTTGGCATTTGAGATGAAAAAGTCGTGACTTTTCATGACAGAAGCTCCTGTGGTTCACTTAGCCGATGCCTCGACGTACCGCCGCGACCCTCGCCACGAGTGGCGAGGTGCTGCGCCTCATCCGCACCGGTGAGGCCGTGACGCGGGGCGACCTCGGCCGGGTCACCGGCCTGTCGCGGCCCGCGGTGCAGCTGCGCGTCGGCGAGCTGGTGGAGCGCGGCCTGGTCGTGGAGCGCACCGACGCGCCGTCCACCGGTGGCAGGCCCCCGGTCCGGCTGGAGTTCAACGCCGGCGGCGGTGTCGTGCTCGTGGCCGCGCTCGGCGCGAGCCGCACCAGGGTGGCCGTCTGCGACCTCGCCGGCCGCGAGCTGGCCGGGCAGGACTTCGCGATCGACGTCGAGCAGGGCCCCGACGTGGTGCTGCCGCTGGTCATGGACACCTGGGACGAGCTGCTCGGCGACCGGCCGCGCGACACGGTCAAGGGCGTCGGGATGGGCGTGCCCGCCACCGTCGAGTTCGCGCAGGGGCGCACCGAGAGCGCCCGGGTGATGGCCTCGTGGACCGGCGTGGTGATCCCGCCGCTGATCCGCGCCCGCTTCCCCGTCCCCGTGCTCGTGGACAACGACGTGAACGTCCTGGCCATCGGCGAGCACCGCGGCGCCTATCCGGAGCTCGGCGACCTGATGTTCGTCAAGGTCTCCACGCGCATCGGCGCGGGGGTCATCGCGGGCGGCGAGATCCTGCGCGGCGCGCTCGGCGCGGCGGGCGAGATCGGGCACATCCCGGTGCGCGACGGCGGCGGGGTGCTGTGCCGCTGCGGCAACATCGACTGCGTCGACTCCGTGGCCAGCGGCACCGCGTTGCTGCGCGACCTGCGTACCGTCGGCAAGGACGTCAAGACCATCGCCGACGTGACGGCGCTGGTGCGGGCCGGTGACGCCGAGACGATGGCGACGGTGCGCGAGGCCGGGCGCAGGATCGGCGAGGTGGTGGCCGGCGCGGTCAACATCCTCAACCCGTCGGTCGTGGTGCTCGGCGGCGACATGGCGGAGGCGTTCGGGCCGCTGGTGTCGAGCATCCGCGAGGTCGTCTACCGCCGCTCCACCGCCCTGGCCACCAGGAGGCTGCGCATCGAGCCCAGCCGGCTCGGCGCGGCGGCGGGCATCAGCGGGTGCGCGGTGATGGTCCTGGACCACGTGCTGTCACCGGACGCCGTCGACGAGAGCATGGCGACGCGCGCCACCCGGTAAGACGAGAGCGGTCCTCCCGGATTCGGGAGGACCGCTCTCCTTGTTACAGCTGTCTGCTTACAGGGGGCGCTTGCAGGACAAGCCGCCACCCGCGTGGTTGATCAGATCCTGGTAGACCAGGCTCTCCTTGATCGGCGTGTTGCTCTTGACCGTCTGGATGACCTTGCCGCCCCGCTTCAGCTCGAAGACGGGCGTGGTGCCGGGCTTCAGCGGCGCCTTGAACGACACCATGCCGGCGGTGGTCACCTCCTTGGTCTGGACGTCGGTGCCCTGCTTGATGCTGATGGTGCCGGGCTCCTTGAGGAACGCGACCAGCTCGACGTCGTTCGTGGCCTTGTCGCCGTAGGGGATGGCGATCGGGCCGATGGTCTGCTTCGTCTTGTCGAACGGCGCGTCGGTGTGGTGGCTGCGGTGGAAGTAGTACAGCGCGTCCCGCTCGACGGCCGGGTACTTGCCGGTCTTGAACCAGGTCGTGTAGTACGCGACCAGGTCCATCGGCGCGTAGCCGCGTTCGACCGAGGGGGCCAGCCAGGACTCGGCGTAGTCGTTCCAGGTGAGCAGGGAGATGATGTCCGCGCCGCCCTCCTGTGCCTTGACGAAGGACTGCCGCAGGGTGCCGCTGTTGGACGGCTCCCAGTAGCGCTTGTCACGCGGACGCACGTCCTCCAGGGCCGCGGGGGCCATGTAGAACTTGCCGCGCTTGGTGGCCTCGATGCCGGACTTGCGGTAGCCGTCGGTCGAGCTCTGCCAGCGCACGCCCCAGGAGGAGTAGCCCGCCACCGAGTTGTTCCACTCGGTCTTGCCCGAGCCGCTCCAGTCCAGGAAGATCGGCACGAGGACGGTCTTCATGCCCTGCGCGGCCAGCTTCGTCCGCAGCTCGTCCCACCAGGCCGGAGCCTGGCGCTCGGGGTAGAACGGCGCCAGCGGGATGGTGCCGTCGGGCAGGTGGTAGAGCGACGGGTGTCCCTTGGCCATGAGGATGTCGGAGATCACCTTGTCGTGCGCGGCCCCCTTGGCGGTCGGGAAGTCAGGGCTCAGCATGATCCGGAAGCCCGGGTCGACCGCCTTGGCCGCGGCCAGCATCTTGGGGAACTGGTTGAAGCGCTGGTCCGAGGCCGAGGTGTGGTGCTCGTAGATGAAGCCGTCGAGGCCCGCCGCGATGGCCTGGCGCACCTCCACCTCGAAGTCGGCCTGCCGCCAGTCACCCGTGCGGATCGGCCGGGGGAGGGGCCGGTCGCGCGAGTGCCCGCCCTGCGCGGCGTACATGCCGCCCGAACCGAGCGGGTCGAGCCAGGAGGCGTGCTGGTCCTTGGCCGGGTCCTTGTTGTCCACCGACAAGGGGTACGGCGGGAAGTAGAAGGCGAAGACCTTCTTGC
Source organism: Nonomuraea sp. LPB2021202275-12-8 (assembly GCF_037044575.1). NCBI lineage: Bacteria > Bacillati > Actinomycetota > Actinomycetes > Streptosporangiales > Streptosporangiaceae > Nonomuraea > Nonomuraea sp. LPB2021202275-12-8. Next base: position 288,151 of record NZ_JBAHWD010000002.1, read on the forward strand.
CGTAGGCGCGCAGCGCGGACGCCGAAGGCTTGTCGAACGGCAGGCACTCACCACTGGTCGTGGGGGTCGCCGTCGGGGTGGCGCTCGGCGTCGGGGTCGCCGTGGCGGTCGGCTTGGGCGTGCCGGTGGGGCTGGCCGTGGGGGTGGCCGTACCCGTGGTGTAGCTGATCTTGAGCGTCGGCCCCTTGCCCGAGGTGCGCGAGGAGTACAGCACCGCCACCACGCCCTTGGACGCGGTCAGGCCGAAGGAGTAGGTGCCGTTGCCGGTGTACCCCTTGGAGACGTCGAAGGCCGCGACCTTGTCGGCGGTGAAGCCGGTGAGCGTGGTCAGCGCCGAGCCGAACGTCGGCCGGTTGTTCCACGAGGTGGTGGACTCCGACCAGGTGCCGGTCACCTTGTGCGCGGAGACCGTGGTGTCGGTCGTCCTGGTCGATCGCACCTGCAGGGTCATGGTGACGTTCGTGGCATTGGCCGGGATGCCGGCCACCTTGAACGAGGTCAGGGCCCGGCGCTCGCCGTCGGTCTTGCCGTTGCACGTCTTCACGCACACCGACATCCACTCGGCGTCGCTGTAGACGGTGGAGGGAGCCGCCTGGCTGATGAACACGTCGTCGGCCGCGGAGACCGAGACGTCGACCGGCGCTACGGAGGCCGAGGCCGCGGCCATGCCGGTGGTGGCGGCGCAGACGATGGCGACGAAGGCGGCGAGCGACGCCCGTCGATGGGATAACAAAGGACCTCCTTGAGGCATCCTGACGGAGAACGTGATCACCATAGCTGTTACGCAAGTAACGAAAGCCGCAATCCACACAAGTTTTTCATGTCCGGAAATATAGGGTTATGCGGCCTAAATCCGGATGGAACGGGCCATAAATGCGCAGCGTTCGCTCGTCGGCACGTTCTGTATGCCCAGGCAGAGCGGGCGATTCGGAAGAATTTTCGTGCGCGTAACACGCCCTACGCCGAAACCTGCGTGTAGGGGCGGGTCAAGGGGGCCGTGACCCTGCCTGCGGGGTGTCTACCGCTGCCCGGGCACGCGCTTGCCGGCTTTTCCTTGCTTGGTCGTGACGGCGGTCGGTTCGGCGGAGGGCGCCGGGGTGCCGGAGGGCGGCCGCCCTTCCAGGAGGCTCGCCGTGTTCGGGTCCGGTGCGTGCGTCATCGTGAGGCTGCGCGTGGGCTTGACCAGCGGCTCCGGCGTACCCGACGGGTGCGGCGCGGACGACGGCGGCCCGGACGACCGGCGCACGGTGGGGCGCGTGGTGGGGCGCGTGGTGGGGCGCACGGTGGCGCGTACGGAGGACCGCATGGGGGAGCGCGAGGAGGGCGACGGCGAGGCGGAGGGGGGCGGGGTGGCGCCGACGTCGCGGCGGGGCAGGGGGCGGTGTGACGGCTCGGTGGCCCGGACGCCGGTGGGTGCGGACTCGATGGCTCCCAGTCTGGACGGCCGGGCGATCTCCCCCAGGTCAGGCATGCTGGCAGGGGTGAGCGAGGTGCTCGCCGGCCCGCCGCTCGCCAGGACCCCCGCGAGGACGAGCATGAGGGTGCCGGTCAGCGCGCCGGCGGTCAGCAGCATCCGCCGGCGCCGTTCCGTCTGTCTCACAGAGGCCGATGATAGTCACGCGAAACAGTTGAAGGAGCAACTTGGCGGGAATCGTGATCAAGTAAGGCTCTGTGATCCGGCCCTCAGCATGTGCACAACAGGCCGCTCAGCGCGCTTTCCAGGCTGAGCCCGGTGCTGGCGGGGGCGGGCCAAGGAAAGCGGATCAGCGATCCGTCCGCCCGCACCGTCGCCCCGAATCGGTCCAGCTCCCACAGCCACACCTCCGCGGCCGGCTGGCCGAGCTGCCTGGCCACGCCGTTCGCGAGTTGCGGCCGATGCGCGGCGTTGACGTGCGCGAGCACCCGCTCGGCGGTCTCGGCCAGCGGGTCCGGCTCGGCGTCGAGATACTCGTCGGCGTCCAGCACCCCCGACTCCTGCCCGGTCAGATAGACCACCTGGGCCACGTCCAGCCGGAGCAGCCGGGGAGCGTCCGGCGCGCCGTATCTCTCCAGCGCGTCGAACAGGGCCTCGTCGGCGTCGTGCGCCGCCACCGCCACCGCCGCCGAACGCGCCTCCGGCTCCGGCACGGCCTGGACCCAGCCCTGCACCTCCAGCAGCCCCCGCGGGTGCTCCTCCTGTCCGAGGCGGCGCATCGCGGTCAGGTGCACCGCCGCCACCGCGTCGTCGCGCAGCCCGTGCAGCGCCTCGCCCTGACGCACCAGCAGCACCGGCCGGCCACGCTCGTCGACACCGCCGCGCGCGGGCGACGGGGCGTCGTCCACCGAGAGCCTCGCCACACCGGCGGTCGCGGCGAGGGTACGGATCCGCTCCGGGATCGGCAGCATGGGTGTCTCCTTGAGATCTCATCAGAATGTAGGTTAGCCTCGCCTAAGTAAGGACTACCTAACCACACGAGGTGAACGTGCGCTACACCGGTCCCAAGGTGCGACTGTCGCGTCGCGCGGGCGTGCCGCTGACGAAGAAGGCAGTCCGCTACTTCGAGCAGCGCCCCTATCCTCCGGGCGAGCACGGCCGCAAGACCAACCGCCGCAGCAGTGGCGACTACGGGTTGCGGCTAATGGAGAAGCAGAAGCTGCGCTGGTACTACGACGTGTCGGAGCGGCAGCTGCGCCGCTACTGGGATCTGGCCGTGCGCAAGCCGGGCGCCTCGGGCGCCGAGCTCGTCACGCTCCTGGAGACCCGGCTGGCCTCGCTCGTGCTGCGCTCAGGTCTGGCGCCGTCGATCTACGCGGCCAGGCAGTACATCACGCACGGCCACATCGCCGTCGACGGGCGCAAGGTGGACATCCCCAGCTACCTGGTCAAGCCCGGGCAGGTCATCGCCGTCCGGGAGCGGTCGCGCAGGATGCAGCCGTTCGTGGCCGCCGCCGAGGGCGTGCACGCCGACGAGCGCATCGCGCCGTACCTCTCGGTGGACCACGCGAACCTGACGTTCACGCTGACGGCCAGGCCGGAGCGCGGGCAGATCGTCGTCCCGGTGGACGAACAGCTCGTGGTGGAGTTCTACTCGCGCTAGCGAATTTGGGATGGGGCGTGCCGTCCTTTTCGGGCGGCACGTCTCCGTGCAACCGGGCGAACGATGCGGAACGCGGCGTAATGTGCGCACCATGCGTCCTCCGCAGCCGCACCACGCACCTCACCCTTCTCCACAGCCGCGTGCCGCCCGCGGAGAAGGTCCGCAGGCGGTCGCGCCGGCCGGGTCGCGCAAGCCCGGGCCTGTCACCTCGGCGCTGATCGGCGCCGGCGTCACCGCCCTGCTGGGGGCCGGAGGCCTGGCGGCCTCCACACTCGCGCCGTCCCCCGACGCCGCGCCGCCCGCGACCTCCATCGCGCAAGGGGCGGGCAGCCTGACGGACGCGCCGCCGCCGGACGCGCTCACCGCCACGTCCAGCCCGGCCGGAGGCGCGCAGAGCATGGCCGGCGTGCCCACGCCGACGCGGGAGCAGCGCTCGGCGTACCTGGCGCGGCTGACCGGAATCGCCCCGTGGCTGGTGGCGGAGGAGGGCCGGTCGGTGCCGCGGGCACGCGGCACGTGCTCGGACATCGTGCGCGGCAGGCCGGACACCGAGGTGATTCAGAACGCCCAGGAGCGCTTCACCGACGTCACCGCCGGGGAGGCGGCCCGGATCGTCCAGGCCGTCAGGCGGTGGTGCGCCCCTTGATCCGGGACGGCCGCCCCTTGCCGGGCCCCCGGCCGGGCGCGACGTGCCCGCGCAGCTCCGCGACCTCCTTGCGCAGCTCGGCCAGCTCGTCGAGGATCCGCTGCGTGGAGGCGGCGGAGACGTCCTCGATCTCGGCCTCCAGCTCGGCCCGCTCGGACGCGGACTCCTCGTCCATCGCGCTCACCACCACCGCCATGAACAGGTTGAGCACCACGAAGGTGCAGACCAGGATGAAGATGGTGAAGAAGATCCAGGCGGAGGGGTGCCGCGTCATCACCTCTCTGGCGATGTTGCCCCAGTCGTCGCCCGTCATCGTCTGGAAGAGGGTGAAGAGCGAGGTGGGCAGGCTGCCGAAACGGTCCGGCGCCGTCGCGCCGTACAGCTTGGTGGCCAGGACGGCGGCCACGTAGAGCACCAGGGAGAGCAGCAGCACGATCGAGCTCATCCCGGGCATCGCGCGCAGCAGGGCGGAGACCACCTTGCGCAGGCTCGGCACCACCGACAGCAGGCGCAGCGCGCGCAGGATGCGCAGCGATCTCAGCACGGACAGCCCGCCCGTGGCGGGGGCGAGCGCGATGGCGACGATCGCGGTGTCGAAGACGTTCCACGGGTCGCGCGGGAAACGCCACCTCTCGACGTACACCTTGGCCGCGAGCTCGGCCACGAAGATGTAGAGCGCCACGTGGTCGATGAGGGTGAGCAGCGCGCCGTGGCGTTCGACGACGGAGGGGATCGTCTCCAGGCCGAGGGTGGCCGAGTTGACCAGGATGACGGCGATGATGAATCGCTGAAAGCGCCGGTGCGCCAGGACGGCACGGGTGCGTTCACGCAAGGGGGCAGGCTCCTCAGGACGGAAGGACGGCCCGTCCATGATGGCGCAAAACGATCAACGCGCAGGAATCAGCCTGAAGACCCGCAATTGCCGCCCGGACTTCTCCGTGTAGCGGTCGTAGACCGGCCAGTGCTCGATCAGCGCGGGCCAGACGGCCGCGCGCTCGTCGCCGCTCAGCAACGCCGCGGTGACCCCGAAGTCGCGCCCCCTGAAGCTCACCGCGGCCTCCGGCGTCTTGATCAGGTTGGCTGTCCAGGCCGGGTGGTGGTCGAGGCCGAAGTTGCTGCCGACCACCAGCAGCGCGCCGTCCGCCTCCGCCAGGCAGGCCAGCGGGGTGGTGCGCGGCAGGCCGCTCCTGGCGCCGGTGCTGGTGAGGACCAGGGTGGGCAGCAGCCCGCTGCTGACCAGCTTGCCCCGGGTGAGCCGGTGCAGCGTGCGGTCGAGCTTCGGCATGAGCCTCGGCCCCACCCTCATGAACCAGTCGGTCCCCGCCAGCCGCTGGAAGAAGGGCATGAGTGACCGGATCATGGGCGGAGTGTAGCAAGCGCCCGATCACCTGCGACGCTCTCGATCGCTGTGGTATAAAACCCACCTAATCGCCAGCCGACGAGGGGTCTCGCGCAGATGTCCTATCCCAACTACGGGCCCTCCTACTACGGGCCGCCGCCGCAGACCCACCCCAACGGCACCACGATCCTGGTGCTGGGCATCCTGAGCCTGGTGATCTGCGCGATCCTCGGGCCGTTCGCCTGGAACATGGGGACCAAGGCGCTGCGCGAGATCGACGAGAGCGGCTACGTCTACGAGAACCGCGGCATGGTCCAGGCCGGGCGCATCTGCGGCATCGTCAGCACCTGCATCATGATCGCCGTCGTCGGACTCTACGCCGTGGTCTTCCTCATCATCGGCGGCGCGGCCCTAACCAGCGGCCTGTAGGGGCCGCACGCAGTAGCCGCCGATGCCCGACTCCAGCAGGCCGAACGCCGTTTCGGCCTGAGTCCGGAGGTCGGGCGCGATCGTCTCCCACGCCTCTCCCGCGAGCATCCTGGTCAACGCGTAGCCGGACAGGATCCTGGTGGTGTCGAGTATCTGAGCCGCCACCACGTGCGGGGCGAGGTCGTCGGGGTCCGCCTCGAGCTCCTCGGCCAGCGCTCGCGCCAGCCCCAGCTCCCGCTCGACGTGCAGCTCGCGCACCTTGGCGGTCAGTGCCGGGCTCTCGCTCACGAGCCGGGCGAAGATGTCGCCGCCCAGGTTGAAGCCATAGCGCCAGTGGCGCGTGTCCAGCGCGTCGAGGAAGTCACGGCGGAAGGCCCGCACCACGCCCTCTCCCGGCTCCCGCTCGCGCAGCACCTGCTGCGGCAGGTCCACCGCCAGCTCCTGCCGGTCGGCGAAGAGGTCCTCCTTGGTGCCGAAGTAGTTGAAGACCGTGTTGACCGACACGTCAGCGGCCCGCGCCACCTCGGCCACGGTCACGTTGTCGAACCCGCGTGCCAGGAACAGCCCCATCGCGACGTCCGCGATGCGCTCTCTGGTCTCGCGCTTCTTACGCTCCCGCAGCGTCTCGTCCATGTCCTCATCGTACCCAACTTGCAGTCACTCCAAAATTGGAGTTACTCTAAATTTGGAGGCGATGAAATTGATCAAGACCGCGGATCTCGGCAAGATCTACAAGGGCGGCGTCGAAGCCGTCAGAAGCGTGAACATCTCGGTGGAGCCCGGCGAGATCGTCGGCTTCCTCGGCCCCAACGGCGCCGGCAAGACCACCACGATGCGCATGCTGACCACCCTGCTGCGGCCCACCTCGGGCACCGCCACGGTGGCCGGCCACGACCTGCTGGGCGACCCCAGGCAGGTACGGCGCAGCATCGGCTACGTCTCGCAGAGCGGCGCCGTCGACCCGACGGTCCCGCTCGGCGACGAGCTCGAGCTCCAGGGCATGCTGTACGGCCTCAGCCGCTCCGACGCGCGGGCCAGGATCGCCCAGGTGCTGGCCATGCTGGATCTGGAGGGGATGGAGTCCAGGCTGGGCGGCGCGCTCTCCGGCGGCCAGCGCCGCCGCGTCGACATCGCGTTCGCGCTGCTGCACCAGCCGGTGCTGCTGTTCCTGGACGAGCCGACCACCGGGCTCGACCCGCAGAGCAGGGCGAACCTGTGGGACCACATCCGCTCACTGCGCGACGAGCAGGGGGTGACGGTCTTCCTCACCACCCACTACCTGGACGAGGCGGACGCGCTCTGCGACCGGCTGCTGATCATCGACCACGGCGAGATCGTCGCCGAGGGCACCCCGGCCGAGCTCAAGGCGGGCGGGCGCACGCTCGACGCGGCGTTCCTGGACATCACCGGCAGGTCACTGCGCGAGGAGGCGGGGGTCTGATGCTGCGCGACACCTGGCTGCTGTTCCGCCACAGCCTGCGCATCACGCTGCGCCAGAAGGTGGGCCTGATCTTCGGCGCCATCCAGCCGCTGTTCTTCCTCGTGCTGTTCGGACCCATCTTCGCCACGATCGGCACCTGGGAGACGCTGGTGCCCGGCCTCATCATCCAGCTCGGCCTGATGAGCACCGGCATGGCCGGGTTCGGCGTGGTCTTCGAGAAGCGCACCGGGGTGCTGGAGCGGATGCGCGTCACCCCGGCCAGCCGCCTGGCGCTGCTGCTCGGGCGGGTGCTCGCCAACGCGGTCACGTTGATCATCCAGGTCGTGCTGCTGGTCGCCGCCGGCTACGCCTTCGGCCTGCGCGCCCCCGTCGGCGGACTGCTGGCCGGCCTGGTGCTGATCGTGGTGCTCGGCGTGAGCCTGGCGGCGCTGTCGTACGCGATCGCGCTGACCATGAACGAGCAGCTGTTCGCACCGGTGATGAGCACCGCGGTGATCCCACTGGTCCTGCTGTCCGGCGCCTTCCTGCCGATGGCGATGGCGCCGGGCTGGCTCGACGCGCTCTCGCACGTCAGCCCGTTCCGCTACGCCCTGGAGGCGCTGCGCGAGCTCTTCAGCGGCCACTACCTCACCGGCACGGTCCTGGCCGGGGTGGTGGTGACCGTGGGATTCGCCGCGCTCAGCCTCACCGTCGGCACCCGGGTGTTCAACCGGGAGGCCGCCTAGCGGCCGGCGGTGACCGAGCCGGACTCGCAGCCGGACGCCACCGGCAGGGCCCCTGCCGAGGGGGCCCGGCTCGGTCACCGGCCTGCCGGCAGACCGCCGGTGCACGAGGACAGGGCGATGACGCCGGCGTCGGCTAGTGACTCGCGCCCGCCCTGCGCTGGAGCGCCGCCATGATCCCGGCGGGGTCCACCGTCCCGTAGCCGTAGTCGTAGTCGAATCCCACCTCGCTGCGGTCCTCGGCGGTGCGGCGCAGCAGCGCGCGGAGTTGGGCGGGCGACAGCCGCGAGGACGGCCACAAGGTGCGGACCGCGGCCACGAGCCCGGCGGCGACGGGGGTCGCGGCCGAGGTGCCCGAGTCCGGCTGGTCGTCACCGTAGGCCTTGGACCCGGAGAAGTGGGTGTAGGCACACAGGTCCGGCTTGCGGGCGGTCAGCCGTCCGGGCCCCTGTGAGGAGTAGCCGACCCGCCGGCCGTTGACGTCGATCCCGCCGATGGACAGCGCCCTGGGGTGGGAGTTGGCGCCCGTGATGGGCCGGTCGGGGAAGGCGCAGCGGCGGTCCACGCAGTCGCGTCCGCAGTTGCCCGCGGCGAACAGCACGTCGGCGCCCGCCCGGTCGAGGCTCGCGACCATCAGGTTGAACGGGTGCGCCGCGTTGTCGGAGTAGTTGCCCGAGTGACCCACGGGGAAGTCCCACTCGGGGGAGAACGACCCCCACGAATTGCTGATCACGAGGGACCTGGACTCGGCGGGCTGCGCGGCGAGCACCGCGCGCAGGTGCGCGAAGGCGGCCACCGCGTCGGACAGCAGCCCGTCGAGCGCCGAGCCGCCTGGGCGGGTGGAGCGCAGCAGCGGGATGTCGATGAGCGACGCGCGCGGGGCCCCGATGAGCGCGTCGAAGGCGCACATCGTGCCGTGGTCGACCTCTGCCTCGCCCGGCCTGCTCGGCACGCCCGCCGGGCTCCAGCTCCGGGCGGCGTCGAGCGTGACGTCCCTGCCGGAGTGCTTGGCCACGTGGGCGGTGTTGATGCCGGTGTCGAGCACGGCCAGCGGCACGCCCGCGCCGTCGAGTCCCTCGGCGTGCAGGCCGGCCACGTTGAGCAGCCGCTCGACGTCGTGCCAGGAGCCCACGGGCGCGTCACCGCCGCAGACGAGCGCGGACTCCACGACAGGGTCGGCGAACACGCCGACCACGTCGGGGCGGAGCGTGGGCAGCAGGGTCACCCGGGTGGCCGGCTCGTCGTCGGAGATCGTGCCGCGCACCAGGACGGAGGCGTCTTCGGCGGCCAGCGAGAAGTCGAGCGGCTGGTTGAGCGACAGCGGGTCTCCGCCCGCCGCCGCGGGGACCGGGCGTGGCAGGGCCACCGGGGCGAAGCCGGTGTCGAGCTCGACTCCGGGCAGGCCGTCGGCGACATCGGCCGCGGTGGCCGTCCGGCCGGGATCGGCGACCGCCGCGACCAGGTCAGAGGAGGGGCGAAGCTGGATCAGGACCCGCATGAGTCACCACCGAGGCGATATGGAGGGAAGGAACCTCACAACATTCCGTCACCCGTCCCCGCCGCGTCCACCATCACTTAAGGCACCTGGGCTGCGAAAACGCCATAAACTCCCGCGAATTGAGTAGCAAATGTTTCGCGTGCGGCGCGACCCCCGCTGCGGTCGGCGCGGACTCCGCGCCCGGTCCGGTTCCCGGGCGGCGCGGATTTCCCTGCGAATTGCGCACCGCTGTAAATAGGCGGCGCATTCCGGAAAAGCGGCCACCGTGAGCGGCACCCTTGCGAGCGGGGGAGTAGCTCAATACGGTGAGTCACCATGACGCTCTTGGAGCAGAAGGCGGTCGAAGACGGCGGCTCGAGCCCTCACTGGCTGGCGGTGCGCCCGAGACTGATCCTCGCCAGCGCCTTCATGCTCTTCCTCGAGCTCGCGCTGATCCGGTGGACCGGATCCAACATCGTGCACCTGAGTTACTTCACCAACTTCGTGCTGCTCGGCTCGTTCCTCGGCATCGGGCTGGGATTCCTGCGCGTCGGCAGGTCCAGACGGCAGCCCTACTACTCGCCGATCGTGCTGTTCGCCCTGGTGGTCATCGTCACGATGTTCCCGGTGACCGTGGACCGTGACACCGAAGGCATCCTCTACTGGACCAGCCTCGGCACCACCGGCCCGCCAGCGTGGCTGATCCTGCCGGTGATCTTCTGCGCCGCCGCGGTGGTGCTCATGGGCCCCGCCGAGCTGGTCGGCCGGTGCTTCCCCGAGCTGCCGCGCCTGGAGGCCTACCGCTACGACCTGATCGGCAGCCTCACCGGCATCGCCGCCTTCACCGCCCTGTCGTTCCTCAGCGCGCCGCCCGTCTTCTGGGGGCTCATCGCCGCCATCGCGTACGGGATGCTGCTCGTGCCGCGGCCGCGGCTGCACTACCTGGCGCTCGTGACCGTCCCCTCGCTCGCCGTCGTCGGCCTGCTGCTGGCCGAGACCCTCACCGCCGGAGCCATCTGGTCGCCCTACTACAAGGTCACCACCAGGCAGTTCGTGGAGCTCGACGTGCCGGTGACCGACATCTCCGTCAACGGCATCCCGCACCAGCGGGCCGTGCCGGCCGACGCCCGGCTGCGGCTGGAGGCCCAGTACGGCCTGCCCTACCAGCGGGCCGTCGCCTCGCCCGACGAGGTGCTGATCGTGGGCGCGGGCAGCGGGACCGACGTGGCGATCGCGCTGTCCAAGGGCGCCCGCCACGTCGACGCCGTGGAGATCGACCCCAAGCTGCGCGAGCTCGGTGCATCCATGCACCCCGACAAGCCCTACCAGGACCCCCGCGTGACCACCCACATCACCGACGGCCGGGCCTTCCTCGAGCACACGGATCGTAAGTACGACCTCATCCTGTTCGCGCTGCCCGACTCGCTCACGCTGGTGTCCGGCGCCAGCTCGCTGCGGCTGGAGAGCTACCTGTTCACCGAGGAGGCCATGCAGGCCGCCCGCGAGCATCTCAAGCCCGGCGGCGCCTTCTCGATGTACAACTACTACCGCGAGAGCTGGCTGGTCGACCGGCTCGCCTCGACCGTGCAGAACGCCTTCGGCCACAAGCCGTGCGTGGACGTCGTCAGCACGGCCGGCCAGCAGGCGGTCATCACGGCGGGCGCGACCCCGGCCGCGCAGCGCTGCGCCGCCGACTGGCCGGGCGCGGCGGCCGGCAGCCCGCCGCCCGCCGGTGACGACCGGCCGTTCCTCTACCTCAAGGACCGGACGATCCCGGGGCTCTACCTCATCACGCTCGGCCTGATCCTCCTGGTCAGCCTGCTGGCCGTGCGCCTCGTCGCCGGCCCCTACCGCCGGATGCGGCCCTACGCCGACCTGTTCCTGCTCGGGGTGGCGTTCCTGCTCCTGGAGACCAAGAGCGTGACGGGCTTCGCGCTGCTGTTCGGCACCACCTGGGTGGTCAACGCGATCGTCTTCGCCGGGGTCCTCGTCGCCGTGCTCGCCGCCGTGGAGGTGACCCGACGCTTCCGCACCCCGCCGCTACCCGTCATGTACGGCGTGCTGTTCGCGGGACTCGTGCTGGCCTGGCTCGTGCCGAATTCGTGGCTGCTGTCACTGCCGCTGCCGCTGCGCGCGGTCGTCGCGGTGACGGTCGCCTTCCTTCCGATCTTCGCGGCCAACGTGGTGTTCGCCAAGCGGTTCGCCGACTCGGCGGACGCGACGACCTCCTTCGGAGCCAACCTCCTGGGGGCGATGGTGGGCGGCTGCCTGGAATACCTGGCGCTGGTGATCGGCTATCAGGCCCTGCTCATCGTGGCGGGCGTCCTCTACCTCGGAGCGCTGGCCCTCCTGCCCCGCCGAGCGCTCGCCTGAGGCCCTGCTGGGCCGGGCCTGCCGGGTACCCGGGCTCGATTTTACCCGGCTACATAGCGCTTGACCTGGCCTTTTGGGAATGATGGCGGTAGTCTCGCAGTTGTAGATATCCGAGCGCCCGAGTCCGGCCCGCGACTTTCCTTCCGGTGACCGAGCGACCACGGCGACTCCCATCCAGCACCTCTGCCCCAGCGTGGCCGCGTGCCCCGGCGAGGTGTCCCGCTGTAGCTCTTCGTGTGCGCATGGCCGCTTACCGTGCCCCGCGATGCCCCATATCCAGGAGGATCTCGCATGACCATCTCCAGCACCCTGCGCACCTTCCGCGCCGGCGCCCTGCTGGCCATGGCCACCGCCGTGGCGGCCGTGGGCTTCACCGGCCCCGCGCACGCGGACAACTTCCTTTACGGTCAGGACGTCTCCAACTTCCAGCCCCAGCACAACTGGGCCACCAGCGGCGCCGACTTCGGCATCGTCAAGGCCAGCGAAGGTCTGACCTTCAAGGACTCGACCTTCGCCCGCCACTGGAAGGAGCTGGACAAGCACAACGTGGTGCGCGGCGCCTACCACTTCGGCCACCCCTCCAACGACCCCGTCGCCGAGGCCGACTTCTTCCTGTCGGCCGTGAACAGCCAGCCGGCCAAGTCGGGCGACCTGCTCGCCCTCGACCTGGAGACCAGCGACGGCCAGTCCACCGCCCACGTGAACGCCTGGGCGAAGAAGTGGCTGGAGCGCGTGCAGGCCAAGACCGGCGTCAAGCCGCTGTTCTACAGCGGCTACACCTTCGCCGACCAGTACGGCAAGGGCCTGAGCGAGTACCCGCTCTGGGTCGCCCACTACGGCAAGGCCAAGGGCACCGTGAGCACGCCCGCGGACTGGAAGTCCTGGACCATCCACCAGTACTCCGACAACCCCGTGGACCAGAACGTGTCCGCGCTCACCATCGACCAGCTGCGCGCCCTGGGCCGCAAGTGATCCCCGGGACCTGATCGACGGCCGTCCTGCGGTCGAGGGCCGGCGTGCCCGGGAAAGGGCACGCCGGCGGACCAGCGGCCCGGACGGCGGGGGTCAGCGTGTCTCCATGAGGGGACGCCGACCCCGCCGACCGGGCCGCACCTGTTCGAGCATGAGGGCGCCCGCGCCGGCACCTGCCCGCACCCACGCCGCGGCGTTCCGGGTTCCGCCCACTGCGGCCCCCACGGGCCGCCTGCGGCGTTGGACGGCCCGCCCGGGTCAGAGCCCGCAGAGCTCCTCGATCGACTTGGCACCGGCCTTCTGGCTGTTGCGGGTGGGCGTCGCCGTCGGCTTGGCGGCGACGGCGCCCGTAGGCGAGGCCGTGGCCGTCGGAGCGCCCGGGGAGGCGGTCACGTCCGCGGTCCGGGCGCGCCGGGCCGGCTTGAGCGAGTCCTGGACGGCCTTGGTCGCCGCCCGGCGGATCTTGGGCCAGTCGGCGCTGCCCGGCCAGTACTCGGGCGGCACGAACTGCAGGCTGCTGATCTTCGCGTTCTTGACCTTCAGCGCCAGGCTCACCAGGGGCTCGACCAGCTCCTTCGGGATGTTGGTCTGCGCCAGCCGTTTGGTCGCCCTGGCGATGTCGGTGAAGTTCGTCAGGATCTTGTCCGGTGTGGCCTGCTGCGCGAACGCGCCGATGACGCAGCGCTGGCGTCCCATGCGGTTGAAGTCGTCGCTGTTCACCCGGGACCGGCCGTACCAGAGGGCCTCTTCACCTGACAGCCGCCGATAGCCCGCCTTGATCGTGCCCGCGGTGCCGTAGAGGCCGCCCCACTTGACGTCCTCCTCCACCCGGATCTTGAGGCCGCCGATCGCGTCCACCAGGTCGGCGAAGCCGTACATGTTCATCATGGCGTAGTAGTCGATCTTGAGGCCGAGGGTGTAGCCGATGGCGTCCATCAGCGCGCGCGGGCCCTTGTTCCTGCCGCCCGCGAGGTCCGGGTGGTCGTTGGCGTACTGCCACACCTCGTTGAGCAGGCCGCCCTGGTGCAACTCCGCCATGTATCCGTTGGGGAACTGCTTGCGCAGCGGCGAGGACGGGGGGAAGCGCACATGCTGCAGGTTGCGCGGCAGGCTGAACAGCACGGTGGTGCCGGTCGGGATGTGCACGCTGGCCACGTTCATGCTGTCGGTGCGCACGCCGGTCCTGTTGCTCGCCGCGTCACCGCCGATGAGCAGGAAGTTCACCCGGTCCTTGCCGTTCCAGGGGTCCTCCTCCTTGATCGGCGCGATGTCCGGGTCGGTGTTGCCGCTGGGGAAGATCTGCTCGATCGCGTCCTTGGTCGTCTGCAGGGCGGTGGCCGCCAGCGCGAACGGCGCCATCACCGCCACGCACAGGACGCCGACCACGATGCCGGAGACGATCTGGGCCTGCTGGTTCAGCCTGTTGGGGCGCAGGGAGACGTAGGAGGAGATCACCAGCGCGAACCAGCTGAGCGCGGCCAGCGCCGCCATGACCGTCACCGTCATGAGCAGGCTGCCGCGTACGAAGATGCCCAGGTTGTCGAGGTTCAGCAGGACGAACGCCAGCGCGCCGAGCAGCACCGCCGCGTAGACGCTGACCAGGATCAGGCCGGTGCGGCGATGCCCGGCACGCAGGTGCGCGGCGCCGGGGACCAGGATCGACAGCACGGTCCAGCCGAGGACGGAGGCGAGGTTGACGGGCTTGGTGAAGCGGGGTGCGGTGTTTCCCGGCCGACCGGCCCTGCCCCTGTCACCGGCCTTGCCGCCGCCCAGCGCCGCGGTGAGCCGGCCGAGAACCCCGGAGCCTCCCGCACCTGCGGCCTTGCCGGCGGCTGCCGCGCTGCCCGGATCGGGCGCGGGCGCCTTGTTCGCGGCGGGGCGTGGGCGGCGAGGGGGACGGCGTTTCCTGCCACCGGGCACGGCGTCTACCCCATCGCGCTTGCTCACACCGGCTCCTTCACACGCCTACCAGGCAGAACCCGCGGGTTTGCCCCCCGTCGGCAACAAGATTGCCAGGATTCTAGCCCCCATATATGGACATCGAAGACATGTGCCTAAGCTGAGATGAACGCCAGGTGACGGTCATGACGTCGTCGAGGAGGCCGCCATCCAGGTGTTGCACTGGTATGCCTCGCCCCTCAGCCAGCCCTGCCTGAACCACCGGTTGTTGTTCACCCGGGAGCCGTGGTCGCGCGGGAAGCCGGGATAGTCGCCCACCTGGCCGTAGAACCAGAACAGCCTGCCGCGGTTGCCCGTGCTGATCGGATAGGTGCCGGCCACCGACCGCATCCACATGCCGCCGAAGCAGGTGGCCTGCAGCTCAAGTCGCCTGCTCAGGGCCAGCTTGCCGCTGCTGCCGGTCGAGTCGAGCGTCTGCGCCCACCACGAGTTCATCAGCCCGGTGATGTTCTGCACGTGGTGGCCGTATTCGTGGGCCATCATGCTGATGATCCCTCCGTGCCAGGAGATGATCTGGCCGTAGCCGCGCGCGTTGCCGTTGCCCCTGGCCATGGCCGAGGTCGAGGCGTAGATGGTGTTGTTGCGCGGGCAGTAGTACGGCACCATGCTCCCCGCCGCCGGGTAGTCGCCGCAGGCGCCCCTGCCGCGTCCGGCGGCGATCGCGTAGTTCGGCGGGCTGAAGGGGATGCCCTGCTTCTGCAGGATCTGTCCCCAGGCCCTGTCCATGCACCTGCCGGTCCTGAGGATCAGCGACTTGAGCTGGCTGTGGCTGAAGATGCTCGCGTTGCCCGCCCGGCAGCTCAGCCTCGGCAACGCGCCCGCCCTGTAGACGGTGTTGTTCTTCAGGGTCGTGTTGAGCGTCGCCCGGGCCGGCGGGTCGACGTCCGGCTCCTCGTCGGGCTCCTCGGTCCGGGTCGGGGTGGGCCGCTGCGTCGGCTCCCGGCTGGAGTCGGTGCTCGGCCGGTCGCTCGGCTCGTCGTAGGGCGACAGTGTCGGGATCGCGATCGGCGTCGTCGTCCGCGACTCCTTGGCCCCGCCGATCATCGCGACGCCGATGACGATCAGCACGAACAGCGCCGCGATCGAGCCGAACACGGTGCCGAGGATGCCGGCCACCCCCATGCCCGGCTTCTTCCGCGGCGGTTGCGGCCACTGCCCGTACGGCCCCTGCCGCGGCGGCATGGGCGGGGGAGGCGGCGGAGGTGGCGGAGGCTGCTGCTGCGGCCACCGCGGGGGCGGGGGAGGAGGTGCGGGCCGCTGCGGGTAGGGGTGGCCCTGCGGTGGCGGGTACGGGTTGCCCCGCGGCGGCATCGGAGGGCCGGGCGGGTACGGATTTCCCGGCTGTCCCGGACCGGGCGGGTGGCCGCCGCCCGCCTGTGGCTGTGGCTGGTGGTGCCCCGGTGGGGGCCAGGGCAGCGAGGGGGGCCGCTGGGGCTGTCCTGGCCCCTGTGGCGGGGGTGGGTACTGCCCGTTGCCTGTCACCGTGTCGCCCCTTTACACGTTTTGTCCGTAATGAGCGACGTGGTGAGCCACTCGTCGCGCCTTTGCCAAATTTGGGGCAGAAGCATACTGATTTATCACCCGTCACGGATGTAGCGGTACTCGGTTACAGTCCGAAATCATTCGAGGTGATCTCCGCTATGTTCCGGACCGCGTGGCAGGCGTTGTCCTAGCTTCTTTGGCATGAACCTCCAGCAGCTCCGCTATGTGGTCGCGACTGCGGAGCACCGCACCATGACCGACGCGGCCAGGTCGCTCTACATCGCACAACCTGCGCTTTCTCGTGCGATCCGGGATCTGGAGCGCGAGCTCGGCATGACGCTCTTCGCTCGCTCCGGGCGCGGTGTAGTGGTGACAGCGCAGGGCCGCCGGGTGGTGAAGCTGGCGAGGGAGGCGCTCGACGCGGTCCACGAGATCGAGGGCCTGGCCAACCACGGCGGCGCCGGCGAGGCCGAGCTTCGCATCGCCTCCACACCCAGCCTCGAACCCGGCCTCGCCGGGCGGCTCCTGCCCGCCTACGCCGCCGAACATCCCGGGGTCCGCGTGCACATCGTGCGCTGTGACGGCCGTGACGCCGTCGTCAGCGCCATCAGGGACCAGCGGGCCGATCTCGGCCTGACGGACCTGCCGGTGCCCGGCGACCTGGTCACCCACCCCCTCGAACGCCAGGAGATCGTGCTGATCTCCCCTCCCGGCCTCGAACTGCCCAACCCCGTCCCGATGCGCAGGCTCGACGGCATGCGCCTGGCCCTTCCCGCGCGCGGCAGCGTCCGGCGCAGGGAGCTCGACGCGATGTTCGGCAAGTACGCGGTCAGCCCCGTCGTGGTGCTCGAAACCGACGAGCGCAACGGCTGGCTGAACGCCGTGCGCACCGGCCAGGCGTCGCTGCTGTGGTATCGCGGCATGGCCGAGCAGGCCGGCCGGGCGGGCCTGGTGGTCCGCTCGCTCGAGCCCGCCGTGCGGCGCGTCATCGCCGTGGTGCACGCCCGCCGCCGCCTCCCGCTGATCGCCCAGGACTTCCTGGCGACGGCCGAGAAGGGCACCGCCGCCTAGCAGAGACTCTGTTCCAGGCGGTGCGGTTCAGGTTGGCCCGCCGGGCAGCGGACCTCGTCGAGCCGGCGGCGTGGGTGGCCGACGACACCGGCTTTCCCCAGGACGGCACGGGCTCTCCGTGCGCGAAGCCGTCGAGGCTGACATCCGCCCCGGCGTGGAAGCGCGGCGCCGCCGCCGCGGGATGCCGCAGGCGAGCATCACCGTCCGAAGTGGACGATGGCGGTGGAGATGCTCGATGCGCTCGCCGAGCACGGGTTGCGGCCGCCCGTGCCGGCTTGGCGGGGTGGTCGTACCGATGCACGTCGCTGATCTCGTCCGGGACCCCAACGAGCTCTGGCAGGGTCGCCTCACGGCGAGCTCGGCGCGACCGCCGTGACGCGACCATCGAGGCTTCGAGCCGGGGTCACCTCGCCGGCTGAGTGCGCCGGCCGGCTCAGCGGACTCGGTCGTAGACCATGGCGATCTCACCCAGTTGGCCGGCCCGCTGCTGCGCGAGCGTCCACTTCGAAGCCGGCAGGCCGTCGTCGAACAGCCGCTGCCCGCCCCCGGCGATCTCGGGGAAGATCATGGGATGCAGCCGGTCGATCAGGTCCGCCGACAGCAGCGCCGATGCTCGTGGTGCTGGTACTGGTGGCCGGCGGCCCCGCCTTCGGGCGCGGCGGCCACCGTACGGTAGTCAGCCTTCGTAGTCGGCTACCTGGAGGGCCGATTCTGGTTTGCCGCGGATGGACTGCTCACCTCTTCGCGAGGTCGTACACGAGGTGCGTCACGCGGTCCCCGCGGATGACCTGCGAAGGGTTGTCGAGCAGGATCGGATCGCCCAGCGGGCCCGTCGCGAAGAACGGGCGGCCCGAGCCGAACACCACGGGCACGACATTGACGACGATCTGGTCGATGAGGCCGAGCCGCAGCGCCTGGCCTCCGATCTCGCCGGCGGCCACGTCGACGATCCCATCGCCGGCGTAGTCCAGAGCGGCGCTGATGGCCGCCTCGACACCGTCGACGAACGTGAACGGCGCCGTGTCGGCATACTCCCAGTTCTTGGGCGGTTCGTGGGTGACCACGAAGACGTGCTCGCCTGCGGCGGGTTTGCCGTTCCAGCCGTTCGTCATGTCGAACAGCCGCCGGCCGTGGACCACGCAGGCCACATCCCGGTAGTGCGCGCGCATGAAGTCGGCTGTCGCCTGCGTGGTTCGGAACTCGTCGCCGCTGCCCGGGAAGGACCAGCTGACGTCTCCGTTGCCGTACCCGTCGAAGAGCGGTCCGATCTTGTCGTGGTCGTCGGCGATGAAGCCGTCCAGCGAGACCGCCGCACAACTCATGATCGTCTTGCCCATCTCGAATCTCCTTTGCTTGGTCATCTGGGAGGTGTCCGGTAGTTCATCGAAGCCAGACGATGATCGTCTCGATGGTGAGTTCGGCTTGGTGGCAGGCGACTTGTCCGGAATACCGGGTCGCTGAGCCGGTTGATCACCCGTCCGCGCCCGCCGCCCGCCGCCCGCCGCCCGCCGAGCGGCGGGCGGCGGGCGGCGGGCGATCTGGTCGTCGCGTTCCGGGCTGACGAAGGCGACGCGGATCCTGAGTGATGGGATCTTGGACCGTCTGGTCTTACAGAAGGGACTTGATCTGGGTTCTGCGCGCCCAGGCGATCAGCGCGCTCACCACCAGCAAGCCGATGGGCATCCATGGCGGGGCAGCGAGCAGGAAGATGTTGGTGAGGGTCGCGCCGATCATCAGGGCTGCCACGCCAAGTGCGGCCGCCCCGCACAGCCTGGGCACCAGGAGGCCGAGTGCTGCGGCGATCTCCAGGACGCCCACTGCGTATCTGAGCCACTGTCCGGCTCCGATCGCGGCGAACATCTCCACCATCATCGGATCACTCGTGACCTTGAGGATGCCGGCCGGGGCGAACTGGATGGCGAGGAGGGCCTGCCCGACCCAGAGAGCGACCGTTCCAGCGTGCTTGCGGATGGTTGTCGGGGTAGGCGAGTCGGCGGTTACGGGCTGTGTCTGACTCATGGAGTCCTCCTATTGGATGTGTTCAGGGTCGGTTGGAGAAGGGATGGTTTCGTTGCTGACGACCGGCGCTGATCCGCTCGTACAGGAGGCAGAGCGCGCCGCTGGCGGTCGTACTTGTGGCGATGGGCGACCAGGAGGACGCGGCCAGGCCTTCGGTGAACAGCTGGGCACCGCCGCCGAGGAGTTCCGGGCACAGAGTGATGCTCAGCCGGTCCACCTCGCCCGCGTCGAGCAGTTGCCGGATGACGGTGCTGCTGGCCAGGACGACGATGTCGCCGCCTTCTCGCTGCCGCAGTTGCTTGACGACGGTGGCGGGGTCGGCGGTGGCCAGGCGAGCGTCGTCCCAGTCCACCCGGTCCAGGGTGGTGGAGAAGACGATCTTCTCGACGTCGTCGAGCCAACGGGCGAAGGCGCCGTCGTCCGAGTGGACGTTGTCGTCGTCCGCCACGGCGGGCCAGTAGCCGGCGAAGCCCTGGTAGTTCTTGCGACCTAGCAGTGCCGTGGTGGCCGTGCGGGTGACGTTCACCATGTGCGTGCGGGCGCCGTCACTTACGGCATGGGGGACGATCCAGCTCATGTCGTACTCGCCGCCGGGGCCGGCGATGCGTCCGTCGAGGGACAGAGAGATATTGGCGACGACGATACGCTGCTGAACGGTCATTGCTGGCTCCTTTTCGAGCCGTTCGAGGCGTTTGGATGACAGGACCAAGGGTGTCGCCGGGGGTGGCGGGCTGTCGTCGTCAGACTTGGTGAGATCGGGTCCGGGTTTGAAGGGACAGGTGAGCCGATGGCGGGTTCGGCCGTCAGCCCGCTGCTGGTCGGCCGGGAGGTCGAAGTGGCCGCGCTGCAGGAGGCCTACGAGCGGGCTCGGTCGGGGCGGCCGGTCCCGGTGTTGGTCTCCGGTGAGGCGGGCATCGGCAAGTCCCGGCTGGTGACCACCGTGGTGCGCACCCTCCCCCGCGACCCGCTGGTCCTGTCGGGCGGCTGCCTTGAACTGGGCTCGGAGGGCGCTCCGTACGTACCGTTCGTCGCCATCCTGCGCGACCTCGTACGCCGGCTCGGCCGTGACCAGGTGGTGTCGCTGCTGCCAGTGGCCGAAACCGCACTCGGTGACTGGCTGCCCGACCTCGGTCCACCCCCGGCGCGGTATACGCGGACCAGGCTGCTCGAGGAGATGCTGGCCCTGATCAGCCGGGTCGCGCAGGCCCGGCCGGTCGTCCTGATCGTGGAGGATCTGCACTGGGCCGACGCGTCCAGCCGCGAGCTGTTCGCCTACCTGGTCCGCAACCTGGCCGATGCCGCCGTCCTGTTGATCGGCACTGTCCGCACCGGCGAGCTCGTCAGGGGACATCCGAACCGGCGGCTGCTCGCCGAGCTGGGCCGCAACCGCGATCTGGTACGGCTCCTCCTCCGCCCTCTCGAGCACCGGCACGTGGCCGAGCTACTGGAAGCCATTGACGGCCGGCCGCCGGACCGGTCCCGCAGCGGCGCGATACACCGGCGCAGCGGCGGCAATCCGCTGTTCGTCGAGGCACTGAGCACCGCGGACGAGGCGTCGGCCGCCGACCTGCGAACCCTGCTGCTCGACCGGATCACCGACCTGCCGGATCCGGCTCACGAGGTGCTGTCGGTCCTGGCCGTCGCCGCCGCGGAGTTGACCGACGAGGTCTTGTGCGAGGTCACCGGCATGCCGGGCACGCGGCTCCGGCTCGCTCTCGACGATCTGGCAGGGCGAGATCTCGTGATGGTGGGTGACGAGGGGTACGCGATCCGGCACGACCTGATCCGGGAGGCGGTGTACGCCTCTCTGCTACCAGCACAGCGGCGGAGTACGCATGCCCGATTCGCCGCCGGGCTCGCCGCCCGCGACCCTGACGGCATGGCCCTGGCCGGGCATTGGACAGCAGCCGGCCAGCTGGAGCAGGCCCTTCCCACGGCATGGCGCGCGGCTGAGCGCGCGGGCCGGCAGAACGCCTACGACGAGCAGCTCCACCTGCTCGAACTCATCCTGGCACGATGGGCAGAGGTCGCCGATCCAACCCGCCTCATCCACGCCGACCGCACGACCGTGCTGGAAAGGGCCGCCGCGGCGGCCTTCGCGGCCGGCAAATCCGCAGCAGGCGTCGCGCACAGCAGCGCCGCGCTGAACCAGCTGGACCCGGAGATGGAGCCACTGCGGGTGGCCCGGCTGCTCGGCCTGCGCGGCCAGTCGCAGAACCGCATCGACGGCACCGGATGGGACGATCTGGAACACGCGGTCGCGCTGGTGCCGCCGGGTTCATCGGACGCGCTGCGCAGCAGCCTGATGTCCGCGCTGGGCTTCGTCGGTGTCGGCGCGCACCGCCTGGAGCAGAGCCGGCGGTACGCGGCCGAGGCCCTGGCCTTGGCCGAGCGGCACGGCGACGACGGCCTGCGGGCTCCCGCGCTGCTCGTGCTCGCCGCGCTCGACGGCATGGACGGCGGGTTCGAACGGGCCAGAGGCACGTACGCCGAAGCCCGCCGGGCCGCGGAGGCAGCCGGAGACGAGCACACGTTCCTGACCACGTTCCAGTGGGAGGCCGGCCTCATCGAGGCCGTCGGCCAGTACGAGCAGGCCGCCGAGCTTGCCCACGTCGGCCAGCAGGCCGCCGAGCGGCTCGGCCGGGCCCGCTCCCGCGGCAGCATGCTCGCCGTGGCCCGCGCGAACCACCTGCGCTTCCTGGGCCGGTGGGACGAGACCGTGGAGATCGTCGAGGATGCCCTGGCTGGCGGGCCGCCACCGCTGTATGCGGCGTTCCTGCGCCTGCTGGCCGCGGACATCGCCCGCTGCCGGGGTCAGACCGACCGGTTCGAGCTGCTGTTCCGCCAGGTGAGCGAGTTCGCCCGACACGCCGTTGGGGCGGCCGAGGCGAAGGCCGAGATCGCCATGCAGCGCATCGCCTGGGCACTTGAGCGGGGCGAGGCGGACTCGGCCGATCGCATCCTCGGCGAGCACTTGGCGGTCGCACCGGCCACCTGGCCGACGAACGAGGTGCTGCGGCTGGCGGTGCTCGGAGCCCGGGTCCAGCGCGCCCGGCGGGCCGCCGCACCGCGGAACCGGCGGGTCGCCGCGGAGAGCGCCCACCGGCTCACGGAGCTGGCCCGCGTGACCGACACCGTACGCGCCGCCACCCCTGCGCTCACCGCCTACCGGCTCACTTTCCAGGCCGAGGCCGGCTCCGGCGACCTGCCTTCCTGGGACGCGGCCGCGACGGCCTGGCGCGACCTCGGCAACCGGCACGAGACCGCGCTCGCCCTGACCGGCGCCGCCCGCCTCGCGCTCGCCTCGAACAACCGGCCCGGCGCCCGCTCCCGGCTGCGCGAGGCCCGCGCCCTCGCCGCCGAGCTGAGCGCCGCGCCGCTGCTGGCACAGATCGACGACCTCACCGCTCGCGGCCGGCTCGGCGACGCCACGGAGGTCCCGGTGCGCAACGACTTCGGCCTCACCCGCCGCGAGTTCGAGGTGCTGCGAGTGCTCGCCCGCGGCCGGTCGAATTCGCAGATCGCCACAGAGCTGTTCATCACGGCCAACACCGTGGCCACACACGTGGCGCGGATCCTCGTCAAACTCCGCGTCGCCACCCGAACCGAGGCCGTCGCCCGCGCCCACGACACCGGACTCCTTGACCCGTGATGCGATCTTGTTCACGCAAGCGCCGTACCGCACACCCGCCACTACGAGCCCATGGACGGCACCCGAAGACATCACCGACGCCTCGCCCATCTGTGCTCGTACGCAAGTTTGTACTTCTACCTGTACGCCGACAGTTGCAGGTGATGGTGGCGGCGAAGGACGGCGCGCCAGGGTCGCGACCGCCGGTCAGTGCCCCCCACCCATGCGCGCGCCTCACCCCGTCACAGGCGGGGCAGCCACACCACCACCCGCAGCCCGGGGGCGGCGTCCTCCAGGTGCACCGTGCCGCCGTGCGCCCGTACGGTCTCGCGGACGATCGCCAGGCCGAGGCCCGCCCCGCCCTCGTCGCGGCCACGGCCGGAGTCGAGCCTGGTGAAGCGGTTGAACACGCGCTCCCGGTCCTGCTCGGGGATGCCGGGCCCGTCGTCGGTCACCGTCAGCGTGCCGTCACCGGTCAGCGCCACCTCGATCTTCGACGTGGTGTGCCGGACGGCGTTGTCGACGAGGTTCGTCAGCACCCGGCTCAGGTCGAGCGCGTCACCGCGCACCACCAGCGGCTCGCAGGCGATCAGCCGCGCGTCGCCGTAGCGGTCGGCGATCGACCGCACCACCTCGTCCAGGTCGACGGGCTCCCGCCTGGCGGGCACCCCGCCGCGCTCGTCCAGCCGCGCCAGCGCGAGCAGGTCCTCGGCGAGCTTGGACAGCCGCATGGTGTCCTCCAGCACCCCCTCGGCCGTCTCCCGCCAGTCCTGGCCCTCGGGGTGGCCGAGCGCCACCTCGAGCTGCAGCCGGATGCTGGCCAGCGGGCTGCGCAGCTCGTGCGAGGCGTCGGAGACCAGCGCCCGCTGCCGCTGTTCGGCCTCTTCCAGCCTGGCGAGCATGTCGTTGAGGGTGGTGGCCAGCGAGTGCACCTCGTCCTTCGACTCGGGCACCGGCAGCCTGCGTGACCTGGCGGTGTGCGTGATCTCCGCGGCGCCCCTGCGCAGCGCGCTGATCGGCCGCAGCGTCCGGCCGATCACCAGCCAGCTCGCCACGGCCAGCAGCACGATCAGCAGCGGCGTGCCGACCAGCAGCACCCGGCCCGCCGTGCCCAGGCTGGTCTGGATCTCCGCGACCGGCCTGGCCGCGATCACGCTCTGCCCGCGGTCGGCGCGCAGCACCACCACCCGCAGCGGCCCGGGGATCGCATGCGGCCTGCCGTCCAGGAACGTGGCGTCGCCCTCCCGCAGCACCCGCTCCCTGGCCGGCGCGTCCAGCAGCGGCACCAGCCGGTCGGCCCCGTAGGTGACGTGCGTGATGCGCCCGCTCGCGTCGACGACCTGCACGATGGTGCCGTCGTGGGTGGTGATCGGGCTGGTCAGCGTGCCCCCGTCGGCCTGCACGCGGACGGTCTGCGCCTGCTGCCTGGTCGACTCGTCCACGGTGTCGATCAGCGCCCGGTCCAGCACGGTGAGCAGCACCGACGCCGAGACGGCCAGGGCCAGCGCGAGCACCGCCGCGGCGACCGCGGTCAGCCGGAAGCGCAGCCCCTGCCGCCGCCACCAGGCCAGCGGAGTGTCAGCCACCGTCGCCGGCCAGCCGGTAGCCCGCGCCGCGCACGGTCTGCAGCGCGTTCCTGCCGAACGGGACGTCGACCTTGCGCCGCAGGTAGCCGACGTAGACCTCCACCACGTTCGGGTCGGTGTCGAAGGTGTCCCACACGTGCTCCAGGATCTCCGCCTTGGACACCACCTCGTCGCGCCTGCGCAGCAGGTATTCCAGCAGCGCGAACTCCCGGGGCGTCAGCTCGATCGGCGTCTCGCCTCGCAACACCCTGCGCCGCGCCGGATCCAGTGACAGGTCCCCGGCGCTCAGCACGGCCGGCCGCCGCCCCGCGTCGCGCCGCAGCAGCGCGCGGAGCCTGGCCACCAGCACCACGTAGGAGAACGGCTTGGTCAGGTAGTCGTCCGCGCCCAGATCCAGCCCGTCGGCCATGTCGTACTCGCCGTCCTTGGCCGACAGCATGAGGATCGGCACCCAGTTCTCCTCCGCGCGCAGCTGCTTGCACACGTTGTAGCCCGACAGCCTCGGCAGCATGATGTCGAGCACCACCACGTCGTACTCGCCGTGCCTGGCCTCGTGCAGCCCCTGTTCGCCGTCGTGGGCGAGGTCCACGGCGAAACCCTCGGCCTGCAGCCCCCGCTGGAGCGCTGCGGCCATCCGCCGCTCGTCCTCGACGACAAGTACTCTCATGTGGCGATTCTCCCGTTCTCCTCCTGAGACCGAGCTGAGAAGGCTGAGAGGAGTCTCAGGCTGTCTCAGGCTTGCCTAAGGATGCATGACGCAGGCTGCGTACATGTCGGACACACCGGCATACCGTTAAGGAGTGAGATGCGCAGAGGCACGTTCGTGAGGTGGGGAGTGCCGATCGCGGCGGCTGCCGTGATCGGGGCCGCGATCGGCGCCGGCCCGGTGATCGCCGCGGTGAGCGGCGATCCCGTGCTGCCGCAGCGGTCGGCACAGCAGTTGCTGGCCGACGCCGTGGCGGCCACCGAGAAGTCCGAGGGCCTGCCGCCGATGTCCGGCACCGTCCAGCAGACGGCGTCGCTCGGCCTGCCGGCGCTGCCGCAGACCGGTGCGAGCTCGCCGCTCAGCCTGGTGTCCGGCTCGCACGAGGTGAAGGTCTGGTACGGCTCGCAGGACAAGCTGAGAGTGGCGATGCCCACGCAGCTGAACGAGACCAACCTGATCGTCAACGGCGACCAGACGTGGTACTGGGACAGCGCCAGCAACACGGCCACCCGGGTGAAGCTTCAGCACGAGGGCGAGCGGCCGCACGACCTGGCCACGCCCCGCCCGCAGGACCTGACCCCGCAGGCGGTGGCGGAGAAGGTGCTGTCGCGGGCTGACGAGCACACCGCGATCAGCGTGACCAACACCGCGGAGGTGGCGGGCCGCCCGGCCTACCAGCTCGTGCTCAAGCCGAAGGCCGCGGGTTCGCTGGTGCAGGAGGTGCGCCTGGCCATCGACGGGGAGAACTACGTCCCGCTGCAGGTGCAGGTGTTCGCCAAGGGGTCGGCGGAGCCGGCCTTCCAGGTCGGTTTCACCCAGGTGACCTTCACCCCGCCCGCCGCCGAGAACTTCACGTTCACCCCGCCCGCCGGGGCGAAGGTGGAGGAGCAGGTGATCGGCGGCGAGAAGCAGAAGGAGATCAGCAAGGAGCACGCCGAGGAGGCCAGGAAGGCGGCCGGTGACATCAAGGTCGTCGGCGAGGGCTGGACGAGCGTCGTGGTGCTGCCCGCGTCGCTGAGCGACCTGACCGCGCGGCCGACCGAGGGCGCCACCCCGTCCGGCGAGAAGTCGCCGTTCGACCAGGGCGCCGACCCGGGTGCGCTGGTGGACAGCGTGCTGAAGTCCGCCACCACGGTGAGCGGGCCGTGGGGCTCCGGCAAGCTGGTCAAGACCAAGCTCGCCACCGCCCTGCTGACCGACGACGGCCGCCTGCTGGTCGGCGCGGTCACCCCGGAGGAGATCACGAAGGCGGCGGGCGTCAGGTGACGACCGTCACACAGGAAGCGGGGGCGCCCTTCGGGGCGGCCCCGCCCTCCGACGCAGCCATTGTCACCAAGGGCCTGACCAAGCGGTTCCGCGGCGGCCAGGTCGCCGTCGACACGCTCGATCTGGCCGTTCCGCGCGGGTCCGTCTTCGGCTTCCTGGGACCGAACGGCTCGGGCAAGACCACCACCATCCGTATGCTGCTCGGCCTGGTCGCGCCCACCGCGGGGGAGTGCTCGCTGCTCGGGCTGCCGCTGGCCGAGGCCCTGCCGAGGGTCGGAGCGCTGGTCGAAGGGCCCGCCTTCTACCCCTACCTGTCAGGTGAGGCCAACCTGCGGCGCTTCGACGCCGCCGACCCCACCGCGCCGGCCGGCACCGCGACGCGGCGGATCGAGCGGGCGCTGGAGCGGGTGGGGCTCACCGCGGCCGCGGGCAAGCGCTACCGCAACTACTCGCTGGGCATGAGGCAGCGGCTGGCGATCGCCGCCGCCCTGCTCGGCCCGCGCGAGCTGCTCATCCTTGACGAGCCGACCAACGGGCTCGACCCGCAGGGCACCCGCGAGGTCCGCGCGCTGGTCAAGGAGATCGCCGCCGGGGGCACCACCGTCTTCGTCTCCTCGCACCTGCTGGCCGAGGTGGAGCAGATGTGCACGCACGGCGCCATCATGCGCACCGGCAAGCTGGTCGCGCAGGGCACGATCGCCTCGCTCAGCGGCGGCCGCGCCACCCGCGTCAGGATCGACACGCCCGACGTCGCCGACGCCGCCCGGGTGCTCAGCGAGCTCGGCCTGGCGGACGTGCGGGTCGCCGCCGACGTGAGCGCCGAGTTGGACGGGCTCGCGCCGGAGCAGGTCAACGCCGCCCTCGTGGGCGAGGGCGTGGCCGTGCGGGGGTTCGCGGTCGTACGGCCGAGTCTGGAAGACGTGTTCGTCGGACTGACGGGAGAGGGATTCGATGTCGACGGCTGAGACCTCGGCCACCGAGGCGCGGCCCCGGCGGACACCGGGGCTGGTGCCCGTGGCCGAGACCCTGAGCAGTGCCGAGCGCCGCCCGCCGGAGCCGGAGCCGGATCGGCTGGACGTGCGGCCGGCGCGCATGCCGTGGGCGTTCTGGCGGCTGCTCGGCTCCGAGCTGGGGCTGACCTTCAGGCGGCCGCGCAACCTGGTGATGCTGGCCGTGCTGGCGTCCGTGCCCGTCATCGTCGGCGTCACGCTGCGGATCGTCGCGGACGACGACGGCGTGGGCGGGATGATCGCGGACGTGGCGGGCAACAGCCTCATGCTGACGTTCGTCTCGTTCTCGTTCCTGGTGCTGCTGCTGATGCCGATCACGGTCAGCGTGGTGGCGGGCGACTCGATCGCGGGGGAGGCCGGCACGGGCACCCTGCGCTACCTGCTGGCCGCGCCCGCGGGCCGCACCCGCCTGCTGGCCGTGAAATACCTGAACGCGGTGGTCTTCGGCTACGCGGTCACCGCCGTGGTCGCCCTGTCGGGGCTGGTCACCGGGCTGATCCTGTTCCCGGCCGGGCCCGTGACGCTGCTGTCGGGCACCACCGTCAGCATGGCCGAAGGGCTCCTGCGCATCCTCATCAGCGTCGGCTACATCGGTGCCGGCATGGCCGCCCTGGCCGCGGTCGCGCTGGCCCTGTCGGTCTTCACCGAGGTGTCCATCGGCGCGATCGCGGGCACCATGGTGCTGGTCATCGTCTGCCAGGTGCTGCGGGCCATCCCGGAGCTCGACGCCCTGGCGCCCTACCTGCTGCCGACCCGGTTCACCGGATTCGACGCGGTGCTGCGCAGCCCGATCGACACCGGCGCGCTGACGAGCGGCCTGCTGGCGTTCGGCGCCTACATCACGCTGTCGCTGTCCATCGCGTGGGCGCGCTTCTCCGGCAAGGACATCACCTCCTAGGAGCCCGTACGGGGTCCGACCCCGTACGGGCTGGGCAGGAGGCGTCAGGTGGAGCGGCGGCGCAGCGCCAGGGCGGCGATCACGACGCCGATGACGCCCACGGCGAGGCCGGCGCCGCCAAGGAGGCGGGCGGTGCCGTCGGAGCTCGCGGCGGCCGGCGCCACCGTGGGGGCGGCCGCGGAGGCGGGGGCGGTGGCCGGCGTGGCGGCGGGGGCGGCCGCGTCGGTCGCCGCGGTCAGCTTGAGCACCGGCGCCGGGTGCTCGGGCTCGGCCCCGCCCTCCTTGGGCACCTCGGCCCAGTCGACGACCTCACCGCCCGAGTAGGTCTGCTTGGTCGGGAACGCGAGCTGGTCGACGCCCGTGGGCAGCTTGCCCATGGACACCTCGAACTCCTGGAACTCGCCCTGGCCGATCTTGCCGCCGGACCAGACGACCTTGGTGACGGCCTCGGTGAGCTCGCCGAACTCGGTGGTGACCGGCTTGGGCAGCTTGCCCTCGGTGACCTTGACGCTCCAGCCCGGCACCGGCTTGACCGAGACGAAGGCCAGCGGGTGGTCGACGGGGAAGGAGACCTCGATCTTGACCGTCGAGGCGTCGTCGCGCTCGTTCGGCACCCGGAAGGCGACCTTGGTGAAGCTGCCCTGCACGGCGGTGCCCGGATTGATCGTGACATGGGCCAGTGCGGGCAGTGCGAGGCCGGCGGTGAGAGCGGTGGTGGCGGCGAGCACGGTCGCCGCGCGGCGAAGGATGGACATGCTGGAACTCCACTTGGGTGATCAGGGGGGTTGACGGGGGTGTCAGAGCTCAGGCGGGAAGCGGAGGACCGCGCCTGGCGACGGAGTGACGGAAGAGAAGGCGGCGGGGCACGTCGCGCACGTGCGCGATCGGCGCGGCCGGCGGAAGCGGCGCGGTGGCCACCGGGCGCAGCAGCACGAGCCGGCGGGCCAGGCGGCGCAGCATCGCCCAGAGCGCGGCCTCGCCGCGCGCCAGCCAGCAGCCGGTGACGAGGGTGGCCGTCAGGTGCGCCAGCAGCATGCCGAGCGCGTCGCCCAGCCCCCGGCCGTGCTGGTGCGCGGCGACGTAGGCGCTGCCGTCGCCGCCGAACAGCTCGTGCAGGCCGAGCTGGGTCACGACCAGCGTGGCGTTGATGGTGGTCGTCGAGCGCTCCGTGCCGGACAGCGCCATGGCCAGCGCGAACACCACGGCCAGGCCCACCCCCGCGGCCCAGGGATCGGGCCCGGTGCCGCCGCCGAGCGAGTGGGCCAGCGCGGCAAGCGTCACGCAGACGGCGGCGAAGGCCGCCGTCCTGGTGAGTCTGAGTGGCAGGTGCGCGCGCATGGGTCTGGCACATGTTCTCACGGGTAGGGGACGCGGGAGACCTGGAAGCCCACACTGCGCAACGCTGGTTGATTTACGGCATTTGTCGCTAGGGTCGGTGCCGACCACGTCGACATAGAGGTGAGAACGTTGCGGCACTTAGCTGGATTGCTCGTTGGAGTCGTGGTGACCGCGGCCCTGCTGGGAGGCGGTGGCTGGGCTGTCCAGCAGGCCATGGCCGGCTCTCAGGGCAGCCCCGCGGGCGGGCAGCAGTTGTGGATCGCGCTCGGCGCGATGGCCGCTGTCGGCCTGGTCGTGGGTCTCGTGGTGGCGGGGCGGATCTCGCCGGTGGCGACGTTCATCCCCTCGATGGTGCTGCTCGCCTGGACCGTCGTCTACGCCCTGGACGTGAACCGGGCGCTGTCCCTGCTGCCGGACGAGCCGTCGGTGAACCAGCTAGTCAGGGAGGCCGCCGCCGGCGACAAGACCCTGCTCACCAGCGGTGTGTTCGCCCTGCTCGGGGTGGCCATGTTCATCCCCGTGCTGATGCCGTCGCGCTGGTCGCGCAGGCACGACGAAGAGGACGAGGACTACGAGCAGGCCCCGGAGGGCAGCTACTACTGACCGTCGGCGCTCGCGCTCGTGTAGAGGTGCGTGACCACGTCCTCGATCGTGGCGTGACCGGGCGCCGACGCCATCAGCTCCTCCAGCGTGCCGTCGAACGCCAGCCGCCCGTGGTCGATCAGCATCACCCGGCGGCACAGGCGCTCGATGTCGCCCAGGTCGTGCGTGGTCAGCAGCACGGTCGTGCCCCGCTCGGCGTTGAGCCGGGCGAGGAACGCCCGGATGCTCGCCTTGCTGACCACGTCCAGCCCGATGGTCGGCTCGTCGAGAACCAGCACGTCCGGAGCGTGCAGCAGCGCGGCGGCCAGATCCCCGCGCATCCGCTGCCCCAGGCTGAGCTGGCGCACCGGGGTGCGCATGAACGCGCCCAGATCCAGCGTCTCGGTCAGCTCCGCCAGCCTGGCCGCGAACGTACGGTGATCTACTTTGTAAAGGAGCCGGATCAGTTCGAAGCTGTCCTTGAGCGGCAGATCCCACCACAGCGTCGTGCGCTGCCCGAAAACCACGCCGATGCGCCGGGCGAGCGTCGTGCGCCTGCGCGACGGGTCGAGCCCCGCCACCCGCACCCTGCCGGAGCTGGGGGTGAGGATGCCGCACAGCATCTTGATCGTGGTGGACTTGCCGGCCCCGTTGGGGCCGAGGTAGCCGACGAACTCTCCCGGCGCGACGCTGAACGACAGGTCCCGTACGGCGTGCACGGTGGTCCGCTTCACCTTGAACGTACGGCCCGCGCGGTCGAGCTCGATCATGTCAACTCCCCGTGGATCGGTAGCGGCGGATGCCCCGGCGCCAGGCGAGCCCGGCCGTCAGGGCGAGGACCAGGGCCGCGGCGGGCCCGAGGAAACGCATGAAGCCGGGGGTGCCGAAGGGATCGTCCCTGCCGAGCACGTACAGGCCCGGCTGCCAGTTGACGAAGGCCAGCGGCAGCACGTAGGTGACGCCGCGCACCAGGTCCCGGCTGTAGACGCTGAACGGATACTGGGTGAGCTGCTGCGTGCCGTAGGTGAAGGCGCTGGACACCTCGGGCGCGTCGGTCAGCAGGAACTGCAGCGCCCCGGCCAGCGTCCAGAGCGCGCTGAAGATGACCACCCCGGTGGCGACCATGACGGGGACCATCCACAGCCGGCGCCAGTCGAGGTCCAGCGCGCCGAGCGAGTAGCCGAGCACGGTCGCGGCCAGTGCGACGCGGCCCAGCCTGGTGGGGACGAACCGGTCGGTGGCGATCTGGATCCAGGCGCCAACCGGCCGGATCAGGAACGTGTCGAAGGTGCCCGCCCTGATGTGCTGGCTGATCCGGTCGAGGTTGCTGACGAGCAGGTCGCAGATGGTGAAGGCGAGGCCGGCGGTGCCGTACAGGAAGAGCACCTCGTCACGGGAGAAGCCGGCGAGCGTCGTGGTGTTGGCGAAGACGACCATGATCACCGCGATGTCCAGCGCGGCCGTGACGCAGCCGAGCACGACCATGAGCGCGAACGAGGCCGGGTAGGCCGCGGCGGCCCGGGTCCAGGTCCAGGCGAGCAGCGCGTAGGTCCTAACCACCCTGGATCACCACCTTGTGGCGGATCGCCCCGGTGGCGAGCGCGCCGAGGCCGATCAGCGTCGCGGCCCAGCACGCCTGGAAGGCCAGGGTGTCCAGGATCGGCGCCTTGCCCAGGTAGAGGTCGGCGGGGGTCTGGACCATGGCGGCCCACGGCAGGGCTCTGGACAGCTCGCCCAGCCAGCCGGGGAAGATCGACAGCGGCAGCATCATGCCGCTGAAGAACGTGGTGAGCACGGTGGACAGGACGTTGACGCCGCGGTCGTCGGTGAGCCAGCAGGCCGACAGCGCGACCAGATAGCGCCAGCCGAAGCTGGCCAGGACGGCGAGCAGGAAGCCGGTGAGGAATGCCACCCACTGCGCCGGGGCGGTGGGCAGGACGATGCCGAACACGACCGCGCCGAGCAGCATCGGCGGGACGCCGCGGACCAGCAGGAGGTAGCCGGCCCTGCCGAGGTCCTCGGCCAGCGACCAGAGCTGCAGCGAGGCGGGGCGGACGAGGTCGAGGGCGATGTCGCCGCTGCGGATGCGCTCGGGGATGGTCAGGCCGCCGCCGAAGAGCTGCATCGGGCCGATGAAGGCCTGGGTGATGAAGCAGAAGGTGACGGCGTCGGTGACGTCGTAGCCGGCCAGGCCGGGTCTGGCCTGCCACAGCGCGATGAGGATGTAGGCGCGCAGGATGCCGAACACGCTGTTGGTGAAGGCGCCTGCGAGCGCGGCGGCGGTGTAGGTGGCGTGTTTTCGGAAGCCGTAGCGGACGAGCCGGGCGTAGAGGGGCATGGTCTCGCACCTCCGGAAAGTGATGGCACGGTGACCGAACGTGCCCGGGCTCGGGCACGGGCGCGGGCCTGCCTAAAGGGAAGCTTGAAATTATCCATTTTCCGTACGGGGTTCCGCAACGCATATAAGGGCCGCAGGCCAAAACGGGCATATCGGCCAAGAGGGAACAATGTCGAAATATCTGTTTAAGGGAGGAGTTACTTACTCGCGGGTAGAACGATGTTCTATGGGGGAAGGGGATCATCGGAGGGCTCGCATGCACCTGGATAGGGATGTCACCCCTGACTACCCGCTGAGCTGGCAGGCCCGGGCGCTCACCGGCCTCATGCACGGCACGTTCAAGCCGGCGTCGCACCTGCTGATGCGCCATCCCCTCGCCCTCGACGCCGCCGCCCGCCTCGGCGAGCTGGTCAGGCTGCTGCCGGTGGCCACGCCCGGCCACGTGACGATCGTGCCGGCGGCCTTCTCCTCGTGCGGTGGCGAGTGGATCCGGGCGGGCGAGGGCCTGGGCGGGGGCTCGGATGAGGGCCTGGATGAGGGCAAGGTACTGCTCTATCTGCACGGCGGAGCGTACTTCTCGTGCTCACCCAGCACCCACAGGCCCATCACCTGGCGGCTGTCGGTGGTGGCCCGCCGTCCCGTGCTGGCCCTGGACTACCGCCAGGGCCCGGTGCACAAACTCGCCGACTCGCTCAGCGACGCCCTGGAAGCCTACGACTGCCTGCTCAAGCGCGGGTACGATGGCGCGGACGTGATCATCGCGGGCGACTCGGCGGGCGGCCACCTGACGCTGGCGACCCTGCTGGCGCTGCGTGACCGAGGCCTGCCGCTGCCCGCGGCGGCCATCTGCCTGTCGCCGTGGGCCGACCTGACGGACTTCCCCCGGCGCGCGAACCGCTGGCAGGATCCCATGCTCGCGGCGGGCCGGGTCCGCTGGCTGGCCCGCCGGTGGACGTCAGGCCTGGATCCGCACGATCCACTCGTGTCACCGGTGCTCGGCGACTTCACCGGGCTGCCGCCGCTGATGATCGTCACCGGGTCGACGGAGCTGCTCAGGGACGAGGCGCGCCGAGTGGCCGTCCGTGCCCGGCAGGGCGGGGTGCAGGTCACCTACGAGGAGTGGCGGCGGATGCCGCACGTCTTCCCGATCCTCGCCGACGTGCTGCCGGAGGCCCGCCTGGCCTTCCGCCACATGGCCGCCTTCCTCGCGGCCGTGGCCGAGCCGGCCCGGGGCGGCGAGGCGGCGGCCTGATCAGCGCATGCCGAACAGGAAGCGGGTCACCGGCGTGCGCCGTACCAGCAGGTCGTAGGCGACGAAGGTGAGGGCGAGCGAGGCGGCGACGATGATCACATACTTCACCGCGATGGGCGCGCTCCAGCCGACCACGACGTAGGCCACGGCGACGACCACCGGCTGGTGCAGGATGTAGACCGGCAGCACCGAGGCGGCCAGATAGCCGTACACCCGCCGCCCGCGCCCGTCCTGCGCGTTCGAGGGCGGCGCCGGGCGGCGGCGGTCGAGCAGGCCGAGGATCGCGACCACCCAGCACCAGCCTGCCGCGCCGTACATCGTGCGGGCCAGGGTCGCCAGCGGCGACAGGTCCATGAACGCGTCCGCGCCGGGCGCCTCGCCCGCGATCAGGAACAGCGGCACCCCCGCCGCGATCAGCGCCCCTCCGATCACCGCCGCCGCCATCGCGTCCCGCCGCATGGCGTCGCGCAGCCGCGTGTCGGACGCGAGCGCGAACCCGTACAGGAAGAACAGCAGGTACGCCCACCGGCTCCAGCCCGCGTAGGCCTCCTCCAGCCCCAGCAGCGCGCTGATGAGCGCGAGCGGGATCGCGGGCGCCAGCAGCACCAGGCCGCGGCGTCGTGCCAGGGCGCCCAGCCCGTCGCGGACCCGGGGCGCGAGCCCGCCGGGCACCCGGGCAGCCGCGATCAGCAGTGAATACACCAGCAGCAGCACCACGAACCACAGGTGGCCGGTCTCGTAGTAGGTGCCCTGGATGACGAAGGGGAACTCCGTGACATCGAGCCGCACCTCGAAGAAGTGCGGCCAGAACTGCGCGTAGGAGTCCTGGTAGGCGGGGTCCGCCTTCAGTCGCAGCCACTGCGGGAACGGGAGCAGCACGATGGTGGCGAAGACCAGCGGGACGCCGAGCCGCCGTAATCGCTCCACGGCGAACCCGCCCGCGCCCCGGTGGCGCAGCGAGTGCCACGAGCCGAGGCCGGCCACGAGGAAGAGCAGCGGCATCGCCCAGACGACGCAGAGAGCAGCGATGATCATGGTGATCTCGGTGGTCTCGGCGTTCTTCACGTAGTAGTCGTCACGCGCGTCGAACACCAGCGACGAGTGGAAGAACACCAGGCCGACCACCACCAGCGTGCGCAGCGCGTCGAGCTCCGGGCGCCGCTCGGGGCGGGCCGCGACCTGGGGTGGGGGGTGTGCCGTCATCGTCTGCCTCCGATGCCTCTGGGTGATCATTGTGGAGGCTGCCGGGCGGCGGCGCCAGGCCTCCCGGGGGAATCGGGCGGGAGGGCGCGGGCAGGGGGACAAACGTGACTTGTCGCACCGCGACCGCAGTCAGGGGAAGCAGAGTGTAGGTTAGGTATACCTAATCAAGGAGCCGTCCGCATGGCTGAGAAGCCAAGGGATCACCATAGAGGCGTGGTGCTGCGCACCGAGCGCATCTCGCCGCACATGATCCGGGTCATCGTCGGGGGCGACGGGCTGCGTGACTTCGCCACCTCCGGCTACACCGACCACTATGTGAAAGTCGTCTTCCCGCACGAAGGCGTCGACTATCCGCAGCCCTTCAGCGTCCAGCATGTGCGTGAGACCATGCCGCGCGAATTCTGGCCACGCCTGCGCACCTACACGGTGCGAGCCTGGGACCCTGACAGCCGCGAGCTGACGCTCGACTTCGTCTACCACGGCGACGAGGGCCTGGCCGGCCCGTGGGCCGCCCGCGCCGTTCCCGGCGACGAGGTGCTCATGCTCGGCCCCGGCGGCGGCTACGCCCCGGACCCCGCCGCCGACTGGCACCTGCTCGTCGGCGACGAGAGCGCGCTGCCCGCCATCGCCGCCTCTCTGGAGGCGCTGCCGGAAGGCGCGACGGCGCAGGTGTTCATCGAGGTGGAGGGGCCCGAAGAGGAGCTGAAGCTGAGGACGTTCGGTGACGTCCACGTCAGCTGGCTCTACCGCAACGGCCGCCCGGTCGGCGAGAGGCTGGTCGAAGAGGTGCGCGGGCTGAAGTTCCCGGAGGGCGAGGTGCACGCGTTCGTCCACGGGGAGGCGGGCTTCGTCAAGCAGTTGCGCCGCCACCTGCGGGTGGAGTCCGGGATCCCGATGGAGCGCCTGTCCATCTCCGGCTACTGGCGGCTCGGCGTGGACGACGAGGGCTGGCGGGCGGTCAAGAAGGACTGGAACCGTCAGGTCGAGACCGAAGAGGCCGTCGAGCTCGGCTGAGCTCTCCGCCTGTGGTGACCGGCGGCGTGTTCATGGCCCGCCGCCCGGCCCGCGGTCGCCTCCCGCCACGCCAGGACCGGCACACCACTTCAAGCCGCCTGCGTCACACCACTTACTCTCCCTGAAGGAACGAACTCCTTACCTCCGATACCCCTTGTGAACGTCATGCGGCAACGCCTGATCGGGAGGGCCACAGTGTGCTTGGCCAGTGTCCCGGACAGGAGAGGCGAACCCGGATGGCGCGTGGTGCAAGCGACATGCCTTCAGGCGTGCGACCGCTTACGGTGGGGGACCCGGTCATGATCGGCCGCTATCTGCTGCTCGGCCGCCTCGGGGCCGGCGGCATGGGCGTCGTCTATCTGGCCGAACACCCGGGGAGCGGCATCGTCGCGCTCAAGACGCCCCATGCCGAAGACCTCAACGATCCCACGCTACGCGCCCGTTTCGCAGAAGAAGTGGCCTTTTCGCGGAGGGTTGTGCCGTTCTGTACGGCGGCGGTCATCGAGGACGGCACCGACGGGGACCGTCCCTACCTGGTGACGGAGTACATTCCCGGCCCCGCGCTGTCGCAGGTGGTCCAGGCCTACGGCCCGCTCACCCCCGACCTCGCCTACGGGGTCGCCCTCGGCGTGGCGGCCGCACTGGTCGCCGTGCACGACGCCGCCCTGGTGCACCGGGACCTCAAACCGGGCAACGTGCTGCTGTCCACGCGCGGGCCGCGGGTCATCGACTTCGGCATCGCCCGCGACGTCGACACGCTCGCCGCGCACACCCAGGCAGGCCAGGTCATGGGCAGCCCCGGCTGGGTGGCGCCCGAACGCCTGACCGGTGGCCCGGCCGTGCCCGCCTCGGACGTGTTCGCGTGGGGCTGCCTGATCGCCTTCGCCGCCACCGGCCACCACCCGTTCGGCGGCGGTGAGCCCGAAGCGCTCGCCAGGCGCATCCTGCTGGAACCGCCGCGCATCGACAGCGTCCCCGCCCTCCTGCGCCCCGCCGTGGCGGCCGCCCTGGCCAAGGATCCACTCGAGCGCCCCAGGTCCGGCGACCTCCTGCGCGCCCTGCTGGCGGGCGGTGGGATCGGCGATCCCTGGGATCTGCGCGCGGCCGTCAACGGCGTACTGGAGGAAACCTGGACCCCCGTCCCGCACCCGCCGGCAGCGGACCGCGTCCACCCGGCCTCACCGCTGGCCCGGCTCTCCTCGCGGGAGCCGCTCGGGCGGAGCCCAGCCGGCGATGGCGGCACCCCGTCCGGAGGGGGGAGCGCGGCCGGAGCCGGAGCCAGGGCGAACAGGTCCAGGCGGGGGAGCAGGAGCAAGGGCGGGGCGCCGTTGTCGCACGCCGGCTTCGCCGCGCTGGCCACGGTGTCGATCGCGGCCGTCACCGTGTTCGCGGCGTACGGAGGCGAGGGCCTGAGCATCGGCGGCTCGCAGTCGCCGGACAACCCGCAGGTCGTACGGTCGCACGGCACCGCCGACTCCACACTGCGCCCGGCCGCCACCCTCACCGGCGCCATCCCGAGCGCCCGCACCCGGGTGACGGCCACTCCGACGGTGTCGGTCACCCGGACCCGCACCCTGACGCCGTTCACCGTGCTGACGCCGCGCCCGGACCGGCGCGCCACCATCCCTCCTGCGGACGACGACCCGCACGGCGACCCCGGCGGCCAGGACCCGGAGGACTGCGTGAGTCCCGCCGGCAGCAGACGCGGCAACGCGGCCAGACGCGACTGCCCGCAGCCGTCGGTCTCCATCAGCACGATCCCGCAGGACGGCCCCGGCGAGTCACCCCCGCCGTCGCCGTCCGGTCCACCCACCCCCACGGCCACGGTCACCGCGTCTCCATGACGCGCACGCCGTTCAGGGCGCGTCTCGGACCGAGCGGAAAAGAGTGGCCGCGCCAGGCCGGGGGAAAGGCTGGCGCGGCCGTCGCCGGGGGGAACCTACCCATGCCCTGGAGGTGTCCGGCGAGATCTTGGGCCCGGCCTGATCGGCGGGCGGGTGTCGGAGAGGGTCAGTGGGCGAACTGCTCCTCCTCGGTGGAGCCCTTGAGCGCGGTCGTCGAGGAGTCGGGGGCCACGGCCGTGCTCACCAGGTCGAAGTAGCCGGTGCCGACCTCGCGCTGGTGCCGGGTGGCGGTGTAGCCCTGGGACTCGGCGGCGAACTCGGCCTCCTGCAGGTCCACGTAGGCGCTCATGCCCTCGGTGGCGTACCCCTGGGCGAGGTTGAACATGGAGTAGTTCAGCGAGTGGAACCCGGCCAGCGTGATGAACTGGAACTTGTACCCCATGTGCCCCAGCTCCCGCTGGAACTTGGCGATGGTGGAGTCGTCGAGGTGCTGCTTCCAGTTGAACGACGGGGAGCAGTTGTAGGCCAGCATCTGGTCCGGGTACTGCGCCTTGATCGCCTCGGCGAACTCGCGGGCGACGTCGAGGTCGGGCGTGCCGGTCTCCATCCAGAGCAGCTCGGAGTGCGGCGCGTAGGCCAGGCCGCGGGCGATGCAGGCCTCCAGGCCGTTGCGGACGCGGTAGAAGCCTTCGGCGGTGCGCTCGCCGGTGGTGAAGGCCTGGTCGCGTGGGTCCACGTCACTGGTCAGGAGCGTCGCGGCCTGGGCGTCGGTCCGCGCGATGATCAGTGAGGGGACTCCGGCGACGTCCGCGGCGAGGCGGGCGGCGTTGAGGGTCTTGATGTGCTGGCCGGTGGGGATGAGGACCTTGCCGCCGAGGTGGCCGCACTTCTTCTCGGAGGCGAGCTGGTCCTCCCAGTGCACGCCTGCGGCGCCGGCCGCGATCATGCCCTTCATGAGCTCGAAGGCGTTCAGTACGCCGCCGAAGCCGGCCTCGGCGTCGGCCACGATCGGGGCCAGCCAGTGCGGGCTGTCGGGAGTGTCCTCCGCCCACGTGATCTGGTCGGCGCGCAGCAGCGCGTTGTTGATGCGGCGCACGACGGCGGGGACGGAGTTGGCCGGGTAGAGGCTCTGGTCCGGGTACGTCTGGCCGCCCAGGTTGGCGTCGGCGGCCACCTGCCAGCCGGACAGGTAGATGGCCTGCAGGCCGGCCTTCACCTGCTGCACGGCCTGGTTGCCGGTCAGCGCACCCAGCGAGTGCACGTAGTCCTCGGTGTGCAGGAGCTTCCACAGCCGCTCGGCGCCGAGCCGGGCCAGCGTGTGCTCCTCCTGGACGCTACCGCGCAACTTGATCACGTCTTCGGCGCTGTAGGTCCGCTCGATGCCCTCCCAGCGAGGGTCGTTGTCCCACTCGTCCTGCAGCTGCTCAGCAGCTCCCTTGAGGCGATCGTTCATTGTTCACTCCTTTGTCGTCCCCTGGGGCTTATGCCGAGTCTCTGCCCTGGCGGTCGCGCCTACATAGCCCGTCAGATGCAGAAGAAACCAACTTCTTCTGCTTGTGCCAACTACCTGCCGGTATTCACCTGAGAAGAAATCGCAAGTTTTCCCGTTGGACTAGACCAATGCGACGAGTGAACGGCTGGGCTTCGCGAGATCATGGCCCGGCCGCGGAGGACGTACCGGAAAGCGCCTCCGTGCCCCCGCGGTGGCGGGCGAAGGGTAGAAGATGGGCAGAATTTCCGTCTAAGATGCCCGTATGGCGTCCTTGCTAGGCGAAGAACCGCTGTCTTTGACGCAAGAGCTCGATCTGATCGCGTTTGGGCAGCGCCTGCGTCACCTGCGCAAACAGCGCGGCCTCACCCTCTCGGACCTGGGCTCGCGCGTCAGCAGGGCGCCCAGCCAGCTCTCCCTGCTGGAGAACGGCAAGCGGGAGCCGAAACTGTCGCTCCTCAAGTCGCTCGCGGCGGCGCTCGGCGTCCCCGTCGAGGAGTTGCTGCGCCGCCAGCCGCCCAACCGGCGCGCCCAGCTCGAGATCGCCCTGGAAGAGGCGCAGCGCGACCCCATCTACGCCGCGCTCGGCCTGCCGCGCCTCAAGGTCTCCGCCCGCGTCCCCAACGACGTGCTTGAGCACCTGCTCGGGCTGTACGGCGAGCTGCGCGCCAGGCAGGCCAGGGGCACCGCCACCCCGGAGGAGGCCAGAGCGGCCAACGCCGAGCTCCGGCGCCGGCAGCGCGAGGTCGGCAACTACTTCCCCGACATCGAGAAGGCCGCCGCCGAGGCGCTCGCCGCCGTCGGCTACCGGGCGGGCGCCCTGTCCCAGAGCGTGATCCAGAGCCTGGTGACCCACTTCGGCTACACGGTCCACACCGCCCAGGACCTGCCGAGATCGGTGCGATCCATCACCGACCTCCGCAACCGCCGCATCTACGTCAAGCACGAGCAGCTCGGCATGCACACCCCCCGCACCATCCTGCTCCAGACGCTCGGCCATCTCGCCCTGGGCCACGGCAAGCCGCGCGACTTCGCCGACTTCCTGCGCCAGCGGACCGAGGCCAACTACTTCGCCGCCGCGGTGCTGGTGCCCGAGAAGGCAGCCGCCGTCTACCTGCAGGAGGCCAAGGCGGACCGGGCGCTGTCGGTGGAGGACCTGCGCGACGTGTTCGCCGTCTCCTACGAGATGGCCGCGCACCGCTTCACCAACCTGGCCACCCACCACCTCGACCTCGTCTGCCACTTCGTGCGCAACGACGCCGGCGGCATCATCTACAAGGCCTACGAGAACGACGGCATCGTCTTCCCCGCCGACGAGCAGGGCGCGATCGAGGGCCAGCGGATGTGCCTGCAGTGGTCGGGACGGCAGGTCTTCACCTCGCCCGACCGCTTCTCCGTCTTCTACCAGTATTCCGACTCGCCCACCGGCACCTACTTCTGCGTCGCGCACGTGGATCCCTCCCGCGAGCGGGACTTCGCGATCACCCTGGGCGTGCCGTTCAAGGAGTCGCGCTGGTTCCGCGGCCGGGAGACGACCAACCGCACCAAGTCGAGCTGCCCCAACGGCGACTGCTGCCGCCGCCCGCCCACCGAGCTGGCCGAGCGCTGGGAGGGCTACGCCTGGCCCTCGGCCCGCGCGAACTCACACGTGCTCGCCGCCCTCCCGCCCGGCTCGTTCCCCGGCGTGGACGAGGCGGATGTCTACACGTTCCTGGAACGGCACGCGGCCCTGAGCTGACGACTACCCGAGGCCGATAACGGGGATAAAGCGGGATGAACGGGGGTGGTCGTATGCTGCCTGAAGTTCATAGCTGGTTGCGGCGCCGCACCTCTCGCGTCGCCGACTGGCCGGTCCAGGCACTGGTCGACGCCAAGGGGGACACCAGGGTCAGCGTGGTGCTCCCGGCGCGCGACGAGCGCGAGACCATCGGCGAGATCGTCCGCGTCATCCGGCGCGAGCTGGGCGAACTCGTGGACGAGATCGTGGTCATCGACTCCCGCTCCACCGACGACACGGCCGCCGTGGCCGCGCGCGCGGGCGCCGACGTGCACGCCCAGGACGAGATCCTGCCGCAGCTCCAGCCGCTCGACGGCAAGGGTGAGGCGCTGTGGAAGTCGCTGGCCGTGACCAGCGGGGACATCGTCGCCTTCGTGGATGCCGACATCCGGAAATTTCACTCTTCACTGGTGAGTGGCGTACTTGGGCCTTTGCTCACCGATGCCAGCGTCGTCTACGTCAAGGGCTGCTACGACCGCCCGTTCGACGGCGCGCCCACCGGCGGTGGCCGGGTCACCGAGCTGGTCGCCCGCCCGCTGATCAACCTGCACTGGCCCCGGCTCGCCGGTTTCGTCCAGCCGCTCGCCGGCGAGTACGCGGGCCGCCGCTCCGCGCTGGAACGGGTGCCGTTCCTCACCGGGTACGGGGTCGAGCTCGGGCTGCTCATCGACCTGCTGGATCTGGCAGGTCTGGACGCGTTCGCCCAGGTGGACCTCGGCTCCCGTGAGCACGACCCGCAGTCGACGGAGGCCCTGGGGGGCATGGCGGGTCAGATCATGCTGGCCGCCTGGTCCCGCCTGAGGCGGCAGGGCAAGATCGACTCCTGTCACGCCCCTTCGGTCTGCCTCGACCAGTTCCGGCGGGCCGACGCGGGGCCCGAGATCGTCTCCCGGGACATCTCGATCGCCGAACGCCCGCCCATGCTCACCGTCGGCCTACTCGCGTGAGGCGAGCGAAGCGGTGACGAAGGCGGCGATGTGGTCGCGCATCTCCTCGTGGGCCTGCGGGGAGTCGGCCGCCTCGCCCAGGATGATGCGGCCGAGCTGCGGCATCATCGCCGGGAACATGGCCAATCCGGTGAGGAGGAACAGGGTCCGCGCCGTCGCCGCCGTGGGATGCTCGGCCATCGAGGCTGCCTTGCGGGCGCACCGCTCGACCCGACGCTCCTGACCCGGCAGCAGCTCCTGACCCCGGTAGTTGAGCGCCTCCCACATCAGCAGCCGCACCAGCTCCGGGTGGGCGTGATAGTAGTCGGCCAGCTTGGCCACATAGTCGACCGGATCCGTGCCGGGCAGGGCGATCTGCGCCGTCAGGTCGTCGAGCGCCTCGGTGATGACGGCGTCGAAGAGCTTCTCCTTGTTGCCGAAATGGCCGTAGATGCGCTCCTTGTTGACGCCGGCGCGCTCGGCGATGCGGTCCACGCGCGCTCCCGCGATGCCGTACGCGGCGAACTCCTCGCGTGCGGCTGCGAGCAGGGCGGAACGGGTGGCGGCGGTCGAGACGTTCGGCGGCATGCCGCTCATCCTATCTACGACCAACTGGTTGGTTGCAAGCCAACTAGTCAGTTGACATCCAACTAGTTGGTTGGTGTAGCGTCCCGGCCATGATGACCACGATGCGAAGTTTCACCCCAAAGCGGGCCGGGAGTGCGGCCCCCGCCCCGGGGCACGACGAACCGGAGAGCGCGCCGTTCGGCTGGACGCTGGCGGCGTTCACCCTGACCGCGGTGCTGGTGAGCGGCCAGCTCTACGTGGTGATCCCGCTGCTGCCGGACATGGCGGCGGGCTGGGGCGCCGGACCGAACACGCTGACCTGGCTGGTGACCGCGTTCGGCGTGGGATACGGCGTGGGGTTCCTGGTGTTCGGGCCGCTGTCGGACAGGTTCGGCCGCCGGCGGCTGCTGATGCTCGGCCTGCCGCTGGCGGCGGTCAGCACCGCACTGGTGGCGGCCAGCCCTTCGCCCGAGATCGCCCTGGTGGCGCGAGTCCTGCAGGGACTGATGGTGGCGACGTTCCCGCCCGCCGCGCTGGCGTACATCGCCGAACGGATCGAGCCCCGACGGCGGGTCGTCGCCA
The DNA here is from genome assembly GCF_037044575.1 of Nonomuraea sp. LPB2021202275-12-8. Classification (NCBI taxonomy): domain Bacteria; kingdom Bacillati; phylum Actinomycetota; class Actinomycetes; order Streptosporangiales; family Streptosporangiaceae; genus Nonomuraea; species Nonomuraea sp. LPB2021202275-12-8. Next base: position 331,167 of record NZ_JBAHWD010000002.1, read on the forward strand.
TCTCCGCGGTGACCGGCGCGTTCCTCGCCTCCGCCCTGCTGATGCAGGTGGCCGCGCAGCTCCTGGTGGGGGCGACGGGCTGGCGGGGGCCGTTCCTGCTGTCGGCGGCCGGACTCGCCCTGGCGGCACTCGGCCTGCGCGCCGTCATGCTGCCCGACCCCGAGCGGCCGCTCACGGCAGGGCGGGGGGAGGCGTCCGGATCGCCGGCGAAGAGGTCCTGGCGACTCCTGGCCGCCTACCACGCGATGCCCGCGCTGCTGCGTGACCGCACCCTGCTCCTCCGGTACGCGGCCACGATCGTGCTGATGACCGGCTTCGTAGCCCTTTACACCGGTTTGCAGATCTACGGCGTCACTCCGTCCTCCGGCGAGCTGCTCGCGCTACGTGCCGCCGGGCTGCCTGCCATGGTCCTCGTGCCGCTGCTCATGCCCTGGCTGGGGCGCATCGCGCCGACCATCCGCGCCGGCGCGATGCTGGCCGCCGGGGCGCTCGCCCTCGCCGCGATCGGTCTCACCGACGCCGCCGCCCTGGGCTTGGTGCTCCTGGTGGCCGCCTACGCGGCCGCGATCACCGGCGGCCTGCCGAGCCTCAACGAGGCCGTCTCCGCCCGGGCCGGGCGGGCGCGCGGGACCGCGCTGGCGTTGTTCTCCTTCGCGCTCGCGGTCGGAGGCAGCGTCGGCCCCCAGGTCGCCGCCGCGTTCGGGGCATTCACCCCGCTCATGTACGGCCTGGCGATCGCGATGGGTCTGTCGGCATTGGCGGTATGGGTGTCGGGTCGAGGCACTTCGACCTGAGAAGTGCGGCCGCCCGGGGGCCGGGTAGGTTATCCGCATGGCTTGCCGGATGACTGGACTGGTGCTCGACTGCCGCGACCCCGAGCGCCTGGCGGCGTTCTGGTGTGAGGTGCTCGGCTTCACCGTGCTCGGCCGGGAGGACGGGGCGGTCGAGATCGGGCCCGCCGAGGGCGCCGGCGGGCTTCAGCCGACGATGGTGTTCAGTCCCTCCGACGACGAGGTCAAGGAGAAGCTGCGCCTGCACATCGACCTCAACGCCACCGATCGCGACCAGGACGCCGAGCTCGAACGCCTGCTGGCCGTGGGGGCGGTTCCCGCTGATGTCGGGCAGACCGGTGAAGAGTCCTGGCATGTCCTGGCCGATCCGGAGGGCAATGAGTTCTGCCTGCTGCGCCGCCGGCTCGGCTGAACAACGGGCCGCGTTGCCCGGGCGTCCTGGACGGACCGCTCATGGTGCACTCCGCAGGGTGATGGTCGCTTGCACTGCCTTCCGGCCAAGGCTACTGGCCGGTAGGGTTTTACCCCTGGTAACGGTTCCGAGCTGCGATGCCGCGTACATGATGGTGTGCGCTCGCCACCATCGGCGGGGAGGTTGCCGCCAATAACCGGAAATTTCAGGGAGCGACCATATGAGCGGCTTCAACCTGGACCTCGGCGAGGACGTGACCGAGGTGCGCGACTGGGTGCACGCGTTCGCCCGCGACGTCATCCGCCCCGCCGGCACCGAATGGGACGAGCGCGAGGAGACCCCCTGGCCCGTCATCCAGGAAGCCGCCAAGATCGGCCTCTACTCGCTGGACTTCTTCGCCACCCAGTGGTTCGAACAGAGCGGGCTGGCGCTGCCGGTCGCGTTCGAGGAGATCTTCTGGGGAGACGCGGGCATCGGCCTGTCGATCGTCGGCACCGGCCTGGCCGCCGCCGCCCTGTCCGCCAACGGCACCCCCGAACAGATGGGGGAGTGGCTGCCGCAGATGTTCGGCACCGAGAACGACGTCAAGCTGGGCGCCTTCTGCGCCTCCGAACCCGACGCCGGCTCCGACATCGGCTCCATCCGCACCCGGGCCACCTACGACAACGGCGACTGGATCCTGAACGGCGTCAAGACCTGGGTCACCAACGGCGGCATCGCCAACGTCCACGTCGTGGTCGCCTCGGTGGACCCCGGCCTGGGAACACGGGGCCAGGCCACCTTCGTCATCCCGCCGGGAACCCCGGGCCTGTCCATGGGCCAGAAGTTCAAGAAGCACGGCATCCGCGCCTCCCACACGGCCGAAGTCGTCCTGGACCACGTCCGCGTCCCCGGCTCCTGCCTCCTCGGCGGCAAGGAGAAGCTGGACGCCCGCCTGGCCAGGGTCCGCAACGGCGGACGAGCCGGCGAGCAGGCCGCCATGCGCACCTTCGAGACCACCCGCCCCTCGGTCGCCGCCATGGCGGTGGGCATCGCCCGCGCGGCCTACGAGTACGCCAGGGACTACGCCCGCGAACGTGAGCAGTTCGGCCGCAAGATCGGCGAGAACCAGGCCATCGCCTTCCTGCTCGCCGACATGGCGACCCGGGTCGACACGGCACGGCTGCTGACCTGGCGGGCGGCCTGGATGGCCAGGACCGGCAGGCAGTTCGAGCAGGCGGAGGGCTCGATGTCCAAGCTGGTCGCGGGAGAGACGGCGGTCTGGGTGACCGAGCAGGCGATCCAGATCCTGGGCGGGGCGGGCTACACGCGCGACCATCCGGTCGAGCGGTTCCACCGGGACGCCAAGATCTACACCATCTTCGAGGGAACCAGCGAGATCCAGCGGCTGATCATCGGGCGGGCGGTTACCGGGCTGCCCGTGAGGTAGAAACTCCGCACGTCAGAGGGCTGGCGTACAAGTCCTTGATCGTCACACCACCCGCCAGGGTCACGCTGGCGAAGTAGTGGCGAAGCTGGTGCGTGCCCTGCTGTCGAGTAGTGAGGTACCGCCGGAGGCCCCGTGCGACTTTGACCGGCTCCGGTATCACCCCGGCCGCGACGAGCGCAGGCTTCCAAACGGTCTCGTCGTAGTTGCGGTGCCGGATGTGTAAGTTGTCGGTCGCCCACCGAAACAGCAGGTCGTGGGTACGCGGCTTCCCGCTCGGCTTCTGCCAGGGCAAGGTGTACGGCCGTGGCCTGTGAGCGTCGATGTGGAGCATGGCCGACAACATGCGGGTGGGCCGTGACCGGGAGGCGTTTGTGTCCTCGCCCGCTTTGGTGGACCTGCTCGTGGACCTGGCCGACATCCAGCCCAGTAGCCGCCGATCGCACGCGCCCCCGCCCCTCAGGCGGGGGCCATCTCCGGAGGCTCTGTGAAGATCATCTTTTCATTCACTGAGCCTTTCAGCCTGCTTCGTTGGACTGCTTGAGCAGGGTCGATGTACCTGTTCTAGATCCGGCTCGATCACTCGCGGCCACTACCGCGCCAGGTCAAGGGCATCAGGCCCGAAGGCACCATGCTGACCTGCCGCGACAGGTTGAAAGAGCTCACTGTGATCCCCTCGGCGCCGTCGTGAGGCATTTCTGCTTGTCACTCAATCTCTCGACGGTTCTGCCGCCAGAAACCGATTTGTCGGCCTGCACGTCTATAGTAGCTCCCCACTCGAAGTGGACAGGGAACTCATGGTGATGCTAATTCACTATAATGAAGTTGATTCTTATCATTAGCTCGGCTTCCCAGCCTATATCTCCTTTAACTACTATTGCGTTTGTGGACGGGGTAACATTGTAGAGCACCATGTGAGCACTTCCCGAAATCGGGACCACTTGGCTACCTACGACACCGAGTTCGGTGAGTGACGCAGCTACTTGACTGAAGGCGTTTACCGTTACTACTGCTGGATCAAAGGTGAAGCGGCGACTGAAGAATCGCTTTTGCCGGAAATCGCGGAATGCCCAAAAAGTGCTGCCAGGCGTTCCGTCGCGTGCCACCGTCTCTTTATATCCCGTTTCTATCTCCAGTACAGTCGGCGCAGAGAGACTTGTCGCGCCGTCGTAACCGTCGTTTGCCGTGAGAAGGTGCTCTGTGACTGCGATGGAATTCGGTTTCGTGTCCATGAAATCGCTGCCTTTCGGAGTGTTTTTGGGCAACTCATCTGTGATCCCAAAGGTGTCTCGCTAAGAGCTCAACCTTCACATATCCAGTCTTCCCTGAACACCCACTTGATAGGCATTATCACAAGTAAAATGAGGGCAATCAGGCCATTATCCTCGATTTGTCAGCGAGTTGTGTTGAGTGGGTGGTCCGCGGTTTGCCTGTGATGTCCCCGGCGTGGTTGGGGTGGGCCGTCGCATGACGCTGCGGGGGCGCCGGGTTCCACGGCCCGGTGTGCTGCTCCTTTCTGAATCGCCGTGGCGGAGTCCGGCCCTCAGGCGAGGTCGGCAGGTGGATGACGCGTTGCCAGGCCAAGACGAACGCATGGGCCCAGGGCCAGGTGCGCTCGATCCGCAGGTGCCGGCGGCGGGCGCCAAGCTCCTCTAGCAGTCGATAGCGGAAGCGCTACCAGCGTGACCAACACCACTCAAGCGCCAACCCTCGACGACCTGGTGCAGCTCATCGCCACAAAAGCTGCCGAGCACTGGAGCTTCGACGCCGAGTCCGCGCTCACCCATCTGCTCGCAGACGTGCTCGGCGACCACGACGGATCGATCGCAGCCGCATGCAGGCCGCGGTCGTCACCGACGACACGTGGGAACTGGCCGCCGGTGGCGACGTGACGGGAGAGATCGACGCGATCCGCCCCGGCTCGCAGTTCAGGTGGCTGCACCTGACGCCGTCCGTGGCGGTCGCCGATCCGTTCTCCCGCGCGGTGCTGGTCTCCATGTCCGCCACGGGCACGGACACCTCGTCGAAGGTGGAGATCCGCGCGAAGCGTGCGTACCTGTCACCCGTAGATCTTAGGCGTCCGCGCCTGATCAACGCAGCGACAATCTCCTATCACAACGCCTGGATGACAATGTCACGGAGCGGGCTTGTCGCAGGGCTGGTAGGCGCCGCACTCTATTGGAATGACTTCACCTCCGGACGAGGCGCATCCGTCTGATAGTTCGTCAGCCACTCCGCCTGCGGATGCGCCGAGTGAGGAGCCCGGAGCCACTTTCCCGGATGCGCCGAGTGAGGAGCCCGCCGTCTCTCAGGGTGTAAAAGGCTGGCACTTTGGCTGCGGTCTTGCCATATGGATTTTCGTCGGCGTGCCGATGATCATCTTGGTTGGGGCATGGCTGACGGGCAATCCCACGGAAGGACCAGAGTACAGACAGCTACTCGACCAGTTCTTCTTATACGTGATGGTGGGGTTCCCGATAGGGGTCGTAGCGGTCGGGTTCTTGTCGGTGCGCGCTGTGTCGAGGGCATCTGCTCTGTTAGCTCGGCGACGGGAACGCGTGAAGAGGCGTGAACTGGTACTGACCGAGCGAGCCATGGGGTTGCAGGCCATGGTCCGAGAGGCGCAAGAGGTATCGCGTGAGCTTGAGCTCTATCTCGAAGAGCGACTGGCTGCACTCAATGAGCTCAGCGAAAAGGTGGACAATCAGGAACGGCTTGCCTCGCTAACGCCGGAACAGGTTGAAGCGCTCAATAAGATATTGCGGCAGCACTTTACTGGGAATCGCCGTTCAGGGCTGGTACAGCAAATCGTCTTCCTGGTTCTGGCGTTTTTGCTCGGGTTCATTGTCAACTGGCTATCCGGCCCACTGCTTGACTTCGTGCAACATTGGTGGTCCTGAAGTCTCAGTGTTTCATCCAAGCTGGTCATCGTTGGCCGGTCCCGCCCGGAAGCTGCTTGCCGAGCGTTCCGCTGACTCTAAGACCGGTTTGGGGACGCTGAGGGGACAAACTCGCCATGACCTGTCCGCGGCCAATGGCGCGGCGTAGCCGGGCCTCGCATCGCTGGCGCATCTTCTTGGCCTGCTCGATGCCGAGCCCGAGCTCTGGGGCGACCTCGGATGAGGGTGCGGTGCTCCAGCCGGGTCCGGCCGATCAGCTCCGCTTCGGTTGCGGTGAGGACGTTCTTGGCGACCGCGTCGAACAGCACCTGGTCGGGGTGGACGTACGGGGCGGGTGGCGCAAACGAGTCGATCAGAGTCTGTGGGCAGGGGGTGGCGCCTTCGGTGGCCTGGCGGGCGCGTTCTCCTGCCCGGTGGGCTGCCCATCGCAGTCTTGTCGCGATGCCGGGCCGGTCCAGGTCGATCGTGGTGAGCGCGTTGAGGAATCCGGTGAGGACCTCGGCATCGAGATCGGCGGTGTCGCCGCGAAATCCCCAGGTGATACGGCCTGCTGTACGGCGGAGCCCGGGCAACGCGACTCCGGCAACGCCCACGATCCACTTCGCCTCGCCTCGCCTCGCCTCGCCTGTGCGAGCTTGCAGCACGAGCTGGCGCCAGACGTCGTCGCGGAAGGCGCGGGTGGTGTCGGGGTGCAGCAACCTGCGCTTCAGCTCAACGAGGGATACGCCGGCTAGCGCGAGCGGCTGCGGTCCGGTGACGAGAAGGTCGAAGGCGCCCTGCAGGGTGTCGAAGGCGGAAGGCCGCGCCTGCCGTCGTCGCCTAGCGCTGGTTGGGGATTCGGTCGGGACGGGCATGATCTTGCCGGCGTACCAGGCGTCGATGGGGTCGCCCTTGACGCTAATGATCTGCTCGGCACACCGGTCGATGCCGATCAGGGTGCCGTCGAGGATCACGTAGGCCAGCCCGTCAGCCTGGGCGCGGTTCAGCGCATCGTGCAGATTAGGGGCTTGAGCTACGAGGACATCGATGCCCTCGGCGACGTAGCGGTAGGCCGTGGCACGGGAGAGGCGGTGATCGCGGCCGAGTTTGGGAATGTCGTGCTCGCCCCGGAACCACCGAAGGATCAACACCACCTGCCAGAACGGGGTCAGCGCGCGACTGCCCTTGGGTGTGCCCACCCGTCGTCGTTCGTCCCGCAGTGACCGGGCAACGTGGTGAACCAGCGTGCGGGAGACGTCGAGCATGGCACGATGAGCAATCACGTGGAGCCTTTCGGCGGTTGTGCTTTCTTGTGGTGAGAACTCATCTACCGGAGGCTCCACGCCTGTCTCCGGCCTTCGACGACTTCTCCCGAAAGGCCCGAAACGCCATCACCGGCGCCCCGGATATCCCGCATCGTCCGATCTATTTCCCTGAGATCACCTCAGTGTGGCCGAGGTACTCGGCGAGCTCTGATGGAGACGCCACCAGCGAGAGTGATGCTGGCGTAGCAGTCGCGGAGCTGGTGTTCCTTCGCGCCGGGTGGTGGCGTAGCGGGCTGCGTGCGGCGCTTACCGTCCTTGCCGGGCTGCCTGAGGGCAAGACAGCGCAGGATACGCCACTTCTTACTTATGTGAACGAGTATTCCCCACGACGGTCGCAACAGAAGGGTGGGTGCATACCCGCGCGTAGTATTCCGCCACGTCCAGTAGCTTGTCTTCAGGAGTGAACGGACGGTACCATTTCACATCAAAGAAGTGCTGTCGCGCCTTTTCGCGAGCCCTGATCACCATGACATCTCTGTCGGCTCCCGACAGGCGCTCCAGGTCTCCACATAGTTGGATCACCCGCGGGGCCATCTCCAGGCTTTCGGAATCCTCACGTTTGTCCAGGACCGACATTTGTTTGTCCAGTCGCTGACGCAGCCAGAGCCGGGGATTCTTCTCCTTGGGATCGCTCGGGCGTGCGTGCCTATGGCCCCACCATGCATCCATGAGCCGACCGGCCAGAGCCTGGGGAAGCTTCTTCCAGAACTCCTTGGGAGCGGCCTGCAGCATTTCGGTCGCCACGGCTTGGAGGTCGCTGTGGCAGGCCAATACCTGGTCTGTCGCATGTTTCTTCGTGTACCGGTTGAAGCCGACGCCGATGACGACTGTCGCGGTAGAAAATCCGACGATGCCCGATAGTAGGTTCACCATCACGGGGTGTTCCTGGAGAAGATTCAGATGGAATATCTCCAGATAAAGACTGAACGTAAAGGACGTGACGGAGACAGCCGTTAACGCGATGATGAGCCGGGTGGGCAGCGTGGGCATGCAACTCTCCTGAAGAGACGCTGTCCGTACGACCTGGAGCTTAGTCGTCCGACAGCTGATCAGTGAAGATCTCATGTAAACGGTGCAGGGTGGTGAGGCCTTACATCACCGACACGCCAACCTCGCCGGCGCTCGTCGAGGTCCACGCCCTCGGCTCCTCGATCTGCAGAATTCCCAGGGGGAGCTTGTGTTCGGGCAGGCCGAGACCTGTACCCCTTTCAAGGGAACCAGCGAGTTCAGCGGTTGCTCGTCGGCGCGCGGTGACAGGCCTGCCCGTTAGCGAAAAATGTCCGTTTCTCAGATCGCGCCCTGAGTGGCCATGCGAATCCCTGTTCAGGGCTGTCTTTCGACGGTATCTGGTTGGCGGATATTGGGTCGAATGTGGTGTCTGTCGAATGGAACGACGTTCGCATGACGGGCAACAGCGGATGGTTTCGGCAGTTCAGCGAGCATGAGGACGTGCTCGACGAGTCGATCGCCGACCCGATCGAGGGGCTGGTCCTCGCAGGTGGACGGCGCGGCACGACGGCGGTCCGCTCGCTGGAGATGATCGACTGGGCTGAGTTCCGCACCGAGTATCCGCAGGTGCAAGGGAGCGCGGCGGAGTGGCTGGCCCGCGCACTCGGCGCATCGTTCGAGGTCACGTGACCCGTTCGTTGAGCACGGGATCCGTGCCCCTCCCTGAGGGGAGGGTGTTCCCCCATGTGGGGGAGGCCGGGCGGAACGCCGCTCGCGCATCCTGGGGTCCGGTTCTTCGTGGCATGAGTCCGTGGCCGCGGGATGGACGCAAGGAGCAGGGCATGATCGTTGAGACTTCTCGCCAGGTGCGCTGGCCGGCGTATGTGATGGCGGGGTTGTTCCTCGGGTACGCCGCCGGGAAGGCCGTCTTCGCCGCGCAGGGCAGGCTGGGGTTCCCGGGGGGCCCGGTGGTGCCGGCGGAGGAGTACGAGCGCTATGCCCGCGAAGTGATGGGCGTGACCACGGCGCAGTGGTCGGCCGTCGCGACGGGCCTGCTGGGCGCGGTGCTCGTCATGTTGACGGTGACCAAGGCGGGACGCCGGGTGCCGCGCGTGCCGATGCTGATCGGCCTGACCGTCGCGCTCGTCGCCGTCGGCGCCGGTGCGACGATCATGGTCGTGGACGGGTTCGTCGGCCTCGGGGTGGGCTGGGGCCCGCACCACGGCGTGCTCGGGCTCGTCGTGATCGGACTGCTGGTGGCGACGATCTGGTCGTACGCCCGGGCGACCAGGCGGGTCACGGCGTGAGCCGTCCACCACAGGGCGACCGTTCGGCCGCGGCTGGGCACCCGTAACGAATCGGGCTGATGTCTTGATCGGTGACGGATCGGGCTGTTAGACAGTTGCTCACCTTTGAGGAACGGTGGTCCCCTTGCAGCAGTCCGTTCTCACCACAGTCATGCTTCCCGCCGCGCTCGCGCTGATCATGTTCGGACTGGGGCTGTCCCTCGCGCCGCAGGACTTCGCCCGGATCGCGACCCGGCCCAAGGCGGTGCTCATCGCGCTGGTCGCGCAGGTGCTCGTGCTGCCCGCCGTCTGCTTCGGGCTCGTCGTGCTGTTCGGCCTGGAGCCGCTGCTCGCCGCGGGCATGATGCTGCTCGCGGCCTCGCCGGGCGGGACGACCGCCAACCTCTACAGCCACCTGTTCGGCGGCGACGTGGCGCTGAACGTCAGCCTCACGGCCGTGAACTCGGTGCTGGCCGCGTTCACGCTGCCCATCGTGGTCAACCTGTCGCTGGACCACTTCGTGGGAGCCGGGCCGGACATCGGGCTGCAGGCCGACAAGGTGGTGCAGGTCTTCGCCATCGTGCTGGTGCCGGTCGTGATCGGCATGCTCGTACGGCGTCTCAGCGCGAGTTTCGCGGATCGGATGGACAAGCCGGTCCGGATCCTGTCGGCCATCGTGCTGGCCGCGGTCATCATCGGGGCGATCGTTCAGGAGCGGGAGCGGCTGGGCGGCTACATCGCCTCCGTCGGGCTGGTCGCGGTGCTGTTCAGCGCGATCAGCCTTGCCATCGGCTACTGGCTGCCCCGCCTGTTCAACGTGGAGCGGAGGCAGGCGATCGCGTCCGGGATGGAGATCGGCATCCACAACAGCACGCTGGCCATCACCATCGCGCTCAGCCCCTCGCTGCTCGCCAACTCCACGATGGCCGTGCCCCCGGCCGTCTACGGCGTGCTCATGTTCGGCACGACGCTGGTCTTCGGCTATCTCGTCCGGCGCCGCGTGGCCGAGCCCGACGAGCGGCAGACGGCAGGCGCCTGACCGCCGAGACCAGTGGTTCGCGGCGGTGCGGGCAGGGCGCTCAGGCGTTCACCAGCGTGAGGACGCCGGCTCCGACGAGGGCGGCCGCCCACATCCGGTCGACGTTGAACCAGGCGCGGCGCAGCACCGTCACCCCGGCCACCTCGTAGACGAACACCGCGATCGCGCCCGCGACCGTGAACATGGCGAGCGTGTGCAGCGCCGCGACCTCCAGTCCTCCGGAGAGCGCGTGCCCGGCATGCCCGCTGTGCAGGCCGGCGAACACCGGGATCAGCATCAGCCCCGCGCCGTGCGCCGAGGACATCAGGAACGACCAGGCGGCCAGCTGCGTCAGCGACAGCCGCATGCCGACCCAGCGGAAGTGCCGGTCCGACAGCAGCCGCCACAGGCCGAACCCGACCAGCAGCGCGCCCCCGCCGATCGACAGCACAGAACCCGTCGTCAAGGAACCGGTGGCGGCGGCCACGAGTGCGACCAGCGCCACCGAGGCCAGGTGCCCGGCCGCGATCGCCGGCAGCGAGCGCAGCAAGGTGGCCCGGCTGCCCTCCTGCAGGCCGCGGGCGACCGCGAAGAGCCAGCCCATGGCCGGGTTCAGCCCATGGAAGGCGCCGAGCAGGAGCGCCGCGGCGATCGTCACGGGTAGCAGTAGGAGTCGGAGGAGGCGTCGCCGCCCTGGAGCCTGACCTGGTGCGGGCGCAGGCCCCTGAAGTCGTCGCCGTGCGGGAAGAAGCGCTCGTCGAAGCTGAAGGAGTCGGTGTCGATCTTCGCGAGCCAGGCGCCGACGCCCTCGGGGTAGAACTGGTCGTCCCACGAGCTGTAGAGGGAGTTGGTCACGTAGACGCGCCGGCCGTCCCTGCTCACCTCGACCATCTGCGGGCCGCCTCGCAGCGGGCCGTCGGCGGCCGGGTGGGACTTCGTCCGGACGATCCCGCCGATCTGCAAGGAGGCGAGTTCGACCGGTTTGAACGGGTCGCTGACGTCGTACTGCTTGATCTCGCCCGTCCCCCAGCAGGAGACGTAGAGCCGCTGGTCGTCCACCGACAGGTCGATGTCGGTGACCAGCGGCGGCACCGCGCCGAACGGCTTGAGCACGTCGGGCAGGTCCTTCTCCGAGGCCGGCTCGGCGGGGATGTCGATCACCTTGCGCACCTGCCAGCGGCCGTTCTCGCGGAACCACGTCCACACCGAGGCCGACAGGTCCTCGACGCTGGTGACGACGCCGACGAAGCCGTACGTCCTGGTGGGGTCGTGCGCGGGGCGTAGTTCCAGCGGCATCTGGTACTGGTCGCCGAGGTCGACCTCCTGGAGGTGGCGGCGCCTGCGCAGGTCCCAGAAGTGGAGCCTGTGCCCGTACTTGCGGCCGAGCAGCAGCTCGCCCACGACGCCGTCCTCGACCATCGACGGGGTTCCCCACTCCGAGCTGACCAGCACGTCGTGGTTGATGTGCCACCAGAAGTCGTAGGCGAGATACTGCGGGCCCCGGTCCACCTCCCACCGGCCGAGCACCTCGAACGACCGGTGGTCGAGGATCGCGATGCCGCCGGGCCCGTCGCTGCCCCCGGCTCCGCCGAGCGCGGAGACGTAGAGCCCTTCGGGGCCGCAGTGCACGGTGTGCGGACGGGAGTATCCGGCTCTGCCGGCCAGTTCCTCTGGTTCGATCACCTTGACGATCTCGGGGACTGGTCCGGTCCTTGGTGTCCAGGATGTAGATCCGCGACGAGCGCAGGCCGGGAACGACGAGGTAGCGGCGCTCGACGTGGGGATGCGGGGCGTACGGGCACAGGGCGCTGCTGCAGGCGTTCCAGCCGAAGTGGTGGAGCTCGTCGCCGGTGTGGGGCAGGTCGGTCCAGCCGGCCACACCGCCGTAGCCGGGCGAGGAGGGGTCGGTGTCGAGCACGGCTATCGCGTCCGGTTTCGCCGACCGGCGGTCGAAGGCGGCGACGTAGGCCAGTGTCTCGGCCGGCGCGGCGGCGGCGTCCCTCGGCGACGGGTAGAAGGTGGGGTCCGGTGTCCAGAGGCTCATCCTCCGATGATCCCGCTATTACCTACGCGGTCAATAGGTAGCTAATCTATGTAATGCCTGTAGGGAATATTGACTTTACGGTCGCGGAGCCGTACGTTCGGAGTGTGTTCCTGGGGCGGATCCGAGCCGTCCTCTCCGACCGGTGCCCCGGCCGGCCGGGTCGCGCGTCCGCGGCCGGCCGGCGCATCTGGGAGGGCGGCCATCGGCCCGATCGGCGTGGCGGTCCCGGAACGGCTCGGCGTGAGAAGGTCCGCGGTGTCGTAGAACCGCAGGCCCGCCTCGATGGACGCGCCGGATCGCTCGCGGGCGTCCGCGACGACGGCACGCCCGCCGGCCCGGCCGGACGCGTACTGGTCGAGGGCCCGGCGCTGTCTGCCTCTTCGAAGATCTCCCGGGCCTGAGGGCTTCGAGCTCGCCGTCGCCCGGCGCCTCGTGGGTCTCTAGGTGGCCGCGCCAGGGATGAGATCATCTCCCTTGAGTGCGATCAGGCCGCGCCGGCACACGGCCCAGCGAACGTCGTCGCTGCCCCCGTCCCGGAGGATCACGCTGGCGTAGATCGATTCAGGGCAGGAGATGCCATGCTGGCTGCAGCCGCCTCTTGCGCCCACACCGGCCGGATCGGTGTACCAATCACGCCCTTGCGGCGGAAGGGTCTCCAGCACCTCGAATTTCATGTCGCAACAGTATGGATGCCCCGCCCCTCGTGACAATGCCTGCGGCGTAACGGGTGATGGCCGTGCTGTTCGGGACGGGCGCGTGCGGGTGGCGTCGGGGGCATGGAGGCCACCTAAGCAACTCATGTTGACTATCTCCAGATTAGTCAACTATCGTTGCTTACGTGTTCGCCCCTGCGCCCACCCCTCATGCCCCAGGAGGCACGATGTCCGTGTTCAGCACCCGTCCGGTCCTGCTCGGCAGGATCCAGCGCGCGCTCGACCGGGCCGTGGCCGACGGCGGAGGGCCCGGCGTCGTCGCCGAGCTCGTCGACGGTCACGCGACACCGTGGTTCGGCACGGCGGGGGTGGCCGACACGGCGACCGGTCGCCAACGCGGGCCGGGTGAGCACTTCCGCATCGGCAGCTTCACCAAGGCGTTCACCGGCACGGTGGTCCTGCAACTGGCGGCCGAAGGCAAGCTGACCCTGGACGGCACCGTGGCCGAGTGGCTGCCCGGTGTGGTGGAGGAGCACCTCGGCGCGGACGGCACCAAGATCACCATCAGGCGGCTGCTCAACCACACCAGCGGCCTCCCCGACGCCGTCCTCGGCCAGCCGGTCCCGCCCCCCGAAGAGCCCGGCAGGCGCTTCATCTACTCCAAGGTCAACTACAGCCTCGCAGGAATGATCGTCGAGCATGCGACGGGCACGTCGCTCGCGGATGAGATCGAGCGCCGCATCGCCCGCCCGCTGAGCCTGACGGGAACGTACCTTCCGACCACCGAGAAGACGATCCGCGCCCCCCACGCCCGCCACTACTCCACGTCTGACCAGACCGGCCAGGACGCGGACATCCACGACGTCACCGAGATCGACGTCGCCTGGGCCGGGGCCGCGGGCGGCATGGTCTCGACGACCTCGGACCTGCACCGGTTCCTGCGCGCCCTGCTGGACGGACGCCTTCTCCCGCCCGCCCAGCAGAAGGAGATGTTCACCACCGTCCCGACGGAGGGGGCGGACTGGGTCCCGAACACCGGATACGGCCTCGGCGTCTACTCCCAGAAGCTCTCGTGCGGGGTCACGCTCTGGGGCGGCGGCGGCTACATCCAGGGCTCGATGTCGTACGCGATGGGCGACCGCGAGGGCTCCCGCGTCCTGGTGAGCAACCTGAACGGCGACTGGAACGACTTCCTGCGGACCTTCACCGACCTCTTCGAAACAGCCTTCTGCCCGGCGGCCTCCTGACTCGTGACCTGCGAGGGCGGTCGCCCCACGGGCTGCGCGAACGCGGGCGACCCGGGCCGGGCGGCGTGGTCATCGGGGTCGACCGGGACCCGGTCATGCCAGCCGAAGCCCGCGTACGTACGCCGGACCTGGGCAGGGGGCTGACCCGGTTCATCGTCACAGAGATGATCCGCAACGCGACCGTGGGCCGCGGCCTCGCGCTGCTGTGCGCGGACGCGGGGCTCGGCGTGCGGTCCGTGACGACGGCGGCGCCGGTGTTCCGCAACTTCGGCACCGCCGACCAGGTCTTCGGGCTGCGCCGCGACGTCGCCAGGGCGGTCAGCGCCGGTCACCTCGGCGCCGGTGTCGAGGTGTGGATCGAGGACCTCGCCACGACCCTGCTGTTCCTGGTGGTGGCGGAGGTCTCCGGCGCGGGATCGAACGCGGCGCACCCGTCGCCGGGTGCGCCGGCCATCACTGTCGAATATGGGAGTAGGCCTCTGCCTGGTCTTCGACCCGCTGCTGATCGTCCGCGAGCAGCCCTCCATTGATCGCCACCAGTTCGAGCGGATGCTCGGCGATGAAAATGGCGATGTCCGGAAGCGGGTAGGCGGTGGCGACCGCCGCGTTCATCTTCTTCACCATCGTGCGTCTGGCATCGGCATTGCCGTCCTGAGGGACGTGCACCATGAACACGGGCCTGGCCGGTTCCGACCCGAGGAGGCCGTTTTGGCTCACGCTGTCGACCGGCCACTCGCGCAGGAAGATCCGGTGGTCGTCAGGGAAAGGGTAGGCCTCGGAGAGGGCTTCGTACATCGCTTTCACCAGCTCTCGCTTCTTACTGAGATCAACGCCGGTGGGCACGTCGAGATATCCGACAGGCATGTGCTTCTCCTTCTGCGATGTATGGGTGTTGCGGTCCGTGCCGGCCACCAGGGCCGATGCCTGCGCCGGCGGCCTGGCTCAATCCACTGCGGTCGCCTCGATCGCGACGAGGAGGTCCGGTCCTGCGAGTCGGGCGACGCCCAGCACGGTGGTGGCGAAGCGCTGGCCGGTGCTCTCGAAGCGCTTGTTCACAAGGGAGAACTGCTGGAGCAGGGTGTCGACATCGGTGGTGTAGAAGTTGAGCCGGACCACGTTGGCCAGTGTCATGTCGGCGCCGACGAGGATCTCTTCGAGGTTGTCGAGCGCGAGTCCGAGCTGGCCGGCCATGTCGCCCGGATGTTGCGCCTCGCCGTTGGCGTCAACGGCGTCCTGGGCGCTGCAGATGAGCTCTCGGCGGTGACCCTCGACGAGCTGTGCTTGATCGAAGCCGAGCTTTACCGACCACGACGAGGGGTTTACGGGTGTTCGTCTCATGCGACCGTTGGCTACTTTCTAATGGGAAGTAGCTACTTTCTATTTCTATTCTTCGGCGCTGTCAAGGGTAAGTCGCCTGTGTAGGATGGACACCATGACGACGAACCGTCGATACCCGGACGGGTGCGCGATCGCGACCGCGCTCGACCACGTGGGCGAGCGGTGGGCCCTACTGATCGTCCGCGAACTCCTCCTTGGCCCGAAACGGTTCACCGACCTGCAGGAAGGGCTGCCGGGCGCGGGCTCCAAGATCCTGGCTCAGCGACTGCGGGAGCACGAGAGCGCCGGCGTCGTGCGGCGCCGCACTTTGCCTCCGCCGGCCAGCTCGCAGGTCTACGAGCTGACCGAGTGGGGTGCCCGCCTGGGGGCCATCGTTGTCGCGCTGGGACAGTGGGGAGCCGAGGCGCCGGAGCCGTCCACAGGCCCGGTAAGTGCGGACTCGGCCATGATCAGACTGCGCAGCCTTTTCGGCCCGCAGCCAGAACGACCATGGACCGCCACCTACGAAATGCGCCTGGGCCGCCACCGATTCACCACCCGCGTCGCCGACGGTCGGCTTGTCCAGATGGGCCGCGGGGAGCCGCACGACAGGCCCGATACGATCATCGAGACCGACCCCGACACCCTGGCCGGCATCCTCGGCGTGGATCAGGCGCTCACCACGGCCATCAAGGACGGGCGGATCACCATCTCTGGAGACGACCAGGCCGGCCGGCGCCTCTTCGACGCGACACTTGAGAGCAGCGCACCAACAGAGGATCTGTCCATTGATCTGATCCGTTCATAGGTTTGCGGCTTTCTTCGGTGTTTGCAGGACTACCGGGCGCTGGGCCTGGAAGGGGTGTGCACGAAGAAGACTCGCGGGCCGGCGGCCAGCCTGGATGACGCGTAGCTGGTGCGGCTGTGTGCGTTGAGCGCGGTCAATGCTCCGCGTCAGTTGGGATTCGGGTTCGCGTTGTGGACGCGGGCCAGGGTCGGCGAGCTGATCCGGCGCGAGTTCAAGGTGAAACTGTCGCTGCTGAGCGTCGGCCGGGTTCTGGCCAAGCTGGGCATGTCGCCGCATGCGGCCGTTGTATCGGGCCTACCAGCAGGACCCGGCCGCGGTGGCCGAGCGGAAGCAGCACACCTTTGGGTGTGGAGGAACGTCAAGCACGACCGGATCGCCCGCGCTTCTGCTCGCGGTGTCGAGGAACTCAAAGCCCTGGGCCTGGGCGCGCTGCGACGGTTACAGAAGCTGCCCGCGCGGGTGCGGTCATTCTTCACCGACCCGCATCTCGCCTGCATCAGCGCCAGTCTCCCCATAGTCCATGAACTCATGAACTAATGAGATCATCGCAGGCGTGTACTTAGCTCATAGCGAAGTCGCCTTGCCGCCCGCGCATCCGCATGTTCATCTGGGCAGATGCGAATTATAGTGATTGGCGGTACGGAATTTATCGGCCGTCGCCTGGTTGAGATCCTGATCAGTCGAGGCGATGAAGTCATGATCATCCATCGTGGACGAACCGAGCCGGACGACCTCCCGCAATGCGTACATCTACATGTAGACCGTCGTGAGTTTTCCACCGTAGCAAAGCAAGTGAAGGCGTTCAGGCCTGATGCAGTGGTCGATACAATCGCACTCACCCGTGCCGGCGTAGAGACGGTACTCCCTCATCTGCCTGACGTTCATCTCGTCATGCTCTCCAGCATGGATGTTTACCATGCATACGAGCTGTATCTGGCAGATGACAAAACACCGATGTCTGTGCCGCTCACCGAAGAGAGCCCGCTTCGTCAGAGTCGCTATCTCTATCGGGGCACAGATAGGGAGGCGGACGACTATGACTACGAGAAGCTTGATGTCGAGCCCGCCTTCTTGGAACGTGGCGGTACCGCGCTTCGCCTGGCGATGATCTATGGGCCTCGTGACCCGCAACGGCGAGAGGAATTCGTGCTACGGCGCGTACGCGGCCGACGAGAAAAGATCCCGGTGGGCCCTGGTGCTACCTTGCTACCGCGACTGTACGTCGATGATGCGGCCGCGAGTGTTCTCGCATCGCTGGATCGGCCAAGTGTCGCCGCCGGCGAGGTGTTCAATATCGGCGAGACGAGCACTTACAGCATCCAAAGCTGGATGCACTTGATCATGACCGCCGCCGGCCATACTGCGGAACTGGTTCGCGTTCCCGACGACAAGCTGCCCGAGGACCTTCTTGTCACTCGGACCACTGCGCAACACTTGCTGGTGAGCAGCCAAAAAGCGAGAGCATTGCTCGATTTCCAGCCGGAAGATCCGGCCACTGCCATCATTCACTCCGTACGCTGGCATCTTCAACATCCTCCAGCGGACAGTCGAACCGACTTCACCGAGGACGATCGCGCCCTCGGCTTGTCGTCATAGCTGCCCAGTGAACGTGAGGCGTCATATCCGTCCACTGTTTTCTTGGACTGGCAGACGTCGGAATTCTTAGAGGCTCATCTCGTAAGTCGCTCCTGCGGCGAATATAATGGTGATTGACAGTGACCCCTTTTCATCCTCGGGCGGCTTGGGCGACGCGGTGGTTCTGCAGGACAGCGATGATCGCCTCGCCCACCGCCCAAGCCTGAGCCCAGGCCCGCATGTGCACCAAAACCGCGGCCAAGGTCGGCCGGTTGGCCGTCGTACCGTTTTGACCAGCCGAGATCAACGCCGATGCTCGACGGTCTTCAAACACCTCCACCTGCGGAGAACGGGGCTCATGTGAGCCATGCGACGGTGGCCGCGATTGCGTCTTCCTCGTGCTCTGCCGAGTCGAACCCGTGGTCGGCGCCCTTCACGGTGTGGAAGGTACAGGACTCTCTCGACTCGGCGGTTTCACGCGCGATCTCGTACGAGATGAGGGAGTCTTGATCGCCGTGCACAACGAGTGCCGGGACGGAGCTCTTGAGGAACTGGCTCCTGGGGTCGTAGTGCCGTAGCTCCTCGAACAGCACGCTCCCGACCTCGAACGTCCCGTTGAGCACGAAAAAGCCGTCCGTCGACAGGCGCTCTACCTGCTCGTCGGAGAAATTCTCCTTGCCCCAGGGGGTTTCCGGCTCGATGAAAGTCCGATGCAGGTCGAGGACCGGACGCCAGAGCACGAGCCGGTGGAGGCGATCGCCCAGCCAGGGCAGGGACAGCAAGGTCGAGACGGCGCCGAAACTCGACGCCGCGATGGTCAGCGGCGCCGGCAGCTCGATCTGCGCGTATTCGACGACGGCCCGCAGATCGAGCATCTCGCCGGCGACTGTCATGCCGCGCTGTGTGCCGCCGCTACGGCCATGACCGCGGAAGGAGAATCGGACCACCGTGAAGCCGGCATCCGCGAGGCGGTCGGCGAGCCGTACGGCGGGGCCGAACTCGGTCAGATCGGCGGTGATCCCATGGGCGTACACCACCGTCCCCTGGTCGCTCTGCGTCGCGCTGGGGTGAATGGCGGCCTCCAGGGGCAGGCCGTCCATCGAGGTCAATTCCAACGGCGTTGTCATTTTTCACCGTTCCACGGTCGGGTGATGGCGATTATCAGAACACCGAGCAGGCAGGCGGCGGCAGCGGTGAGGTAGGCCATGTGGTAACCGGACAGCAGACCGGCCTGCCCTTCCCCGGCCGCCGCTGTCGCGATCATGACAAGTGCCGCGACGCCGACGCTCGCGCCGATCTGCTGCGCGATGGTATTCAGCGCGCCGGCGACTCCGTGCTGCCGCTGATCCACGCCTGTCAAGGCGGCCGAGGTCATCGCCGGGAAGGCCAGCCCCTGCCCGATACCGCTGAGGACGAAGCCGGGCAGCGCGTGCAGCCAGTACGTGCCATCGAGGGGTGTCCACATCCACAACAGCGGTCCCACGCCCATCAGCACCAGGCCGGAAATCATGAGTGGTCGGGTCCCGAATTTGCCCAGCAGCCGCCCTGTGCAGAAGTTGGCGGTCAGGAACACGGTCAGGGACATCGGAATCACGGAGAGCCCTGATAGCAGAGGTGAATAGCCCAGCATGCCCTGGAGATACAGCGGCGCGAAGAACAACAAACCGACCGAGCTCGCGTACTGCAAGAACGCGGTCAGCGCGGCGGCCCGTACCGATGCGACCCGGAAGATGACCGGTGGCAGCAGAGGCTCGCGGGCACGCCGCTCCCAAAGGGCGAACATCACCAGGGAGATCACGGCGGCCGCCAGGGCCCCAAGCGTGCCGGTTTCGCTCCAGCCGGTCTCCCCGCCGCGGCTCGCCGCGAAGACCATCAGCACGAGGCCGGCAGTGACCGACACGACGCCGGGCAGGTCGAGCGATCCTCGATGCCCTTTTCCACCGGGCAGCCCGGCCCGGGTGGCCCCCAGGACCACCACTCCGAACACAGCGGAGAAGACCAGGACCGATCGCCAGCCGAAGTTCTGCGTCAACATCCCGCCCAGGAGCATGCCGCCGCTGAAACTTGCGGCGCCGACGGCCGCGTAAATGCCCAGCGCGCGGTTCCTCACGGGCCCTTCTGGAAAGCACTCCATCAACAGGGCCAGTGCGGCCGGGCCGGACAGTGCCGCGCCGACGCCTTGGGCGGCCCGCGCGACGATCAGCACCGAGAAATCCGGGGCCAGAGCACCGGCCAGCGCGGCGGCACTGAACAACACGACGCCCACGGCGAATACCAGACGGCGGCCATATACGTCCGCCACTCTTCCCCCGAAGAGCAGAAAGCCTGCGAAAGTGACCGCGTATGCGGTCATCGCCCACTGCAAGGTCGCGCTGTCCAGCCCGAATTGATCCTCGATGACGGGCAGCGCCGCGTTCAGCACGCCAAGACCACTCAGGTCCAATGCCAGCGCCCCTGCCAGAACGGCCAAGGCGAGCCCACGTCGGCGCGCGGCCAGGCGGCCGTGGTCGGTGATGGCGGTCAACGGTCCACTCCCCTCGGGAGAAGCGAGCTCATCACCCGAACCTGCCAAGGAACTCGCCGCCATCGACGTCCACCACGGTCGCGGTGATCGCGGGATTGGCCATGAGGGCGATCACCATCGAAGCGATGTCATCTGCCCGTCCGGAGTGATCGATCAGCTGGCGATTCATGGGAACGACACCGATCCCGCCGGGGCTGACCGCGTTGACCCTCAGCGGACCGAGCTCGAAGGCTGCGTTGCGGGCCAGCGCCTCGATTGCGCCATGCAACGTGCCCCAGAAGCCTCTGCCGTCCGACGGCCGACGGCTGCTGGAGCCCGAGAGCAAGGTGACCGAGCCACCGTCACGAATTCGGCCCACAGCGGCATGAAGGAGGTTGTAGCTCAACCAGAACCGCGCGAACGCGTCCTTGGCAGCGGATGCGGCCGTATTCGCTATGCCGTATGCCTGGCTCGGCGTCGCTCCGCCCGCGAGGACGGCGAGGTGATCCAACGGCCCGGCCTGTTCGAGCAACTGGGCCGCCTGCTGCGGATCCTCCGGGTCGGCTACCAGCGTCTTGACCCCGTTGAGCGGAGTCGCGGCCTCGAGGAGGCGGCCGCTCGACCGCCCCGACAGGAACACTTCGGCACCAGCAGCGATCGCGTTCCCAGCCGTCGCGATGCCCATTTTCCCGGTGCCCACCACCAGAACCCGTGCGTTCGCCAGAACCGCGCCGCCAACGGATGAATGCGTAGATGTCACGCTGAGCAGACTGACCCGGATCCCCACGTGTGCCCAGTCCTCTGCCGGGCATACGCCCTCCACACGTACCCCTCGCAGGGTTACCCGTCGGCATCCCGACGCGGGCATAGTAGGCTGCATGGATCGTGCATCTGAGCTGGGGGAATTCCTTCGCTCGCGCAGGAACCGCCTGCGGCCGGAGGAGGTCGGACTGACCTCTGGCGGGCTGCGCCGTCAGGTTCCCGGCCTTCGCCGCGAGGAGCTCGCGCAGCTCGCGGGGGTGAGCGTCGCGTACTACGTCCGCCTGGAGCAGGGACAGAGCAAGAACGCATCTGACGGAGTGCTCGATGCGCTGGCTCGTGCCCTGAAGCTCAATGAGACGGAAACGGCTCACCTGCACAGTCTGGCCAGGCCGACCCGAGCCGCTCGTAAGAAGATCCGTCCGGAGCGGCTGCGCCCCAGCCTCGCGACCATGATCAATTCGTTCGAGAACGTCCCCGCCTACATCGTGGGACGGCGCACGGACGTGCTCGCATGGAACCGGATGGCACACGCCCTGCTCGCCGGGCATCTCGACTTCGACGCCCCGCAGCGTCCCGCCGATCGGCCGAACATGGCACGCATGCTCTTCCTCGACCCGCACACCTGCGAGCTGTTCACCGACTGGAAGCGTAGAGCCAGAGACTCGGTGGCGTGCTTGCGCCTGACAGCCGGCTGCTTTCCTGGTGACACCGCGCTGATGACTTTGATCGGCGAGCTCACCGTGAACAGCCTCGAGTTCGCCTCCCTGTGGGCGGCGCATCCCATCCAGGAATGCGCGTCCACCACGGAGCGCTACCAGCACCCGCTCGTGGGCCCGATGACCCTCGACGAGGAGGTCATGCAGCTGCCGGGCGACGCCGGACAGCGCCTCATCGTGATCAACGCCAGGCCGGACTCATCCTCAGCCGCCGCGATAAATCTGCTCGCGGACATGGTCTCCTCATCAGCCCGGGTGCAGCGGGAGAGCATCCACCCACGCACCCTCCAGTAGGCGCCTGCTCCGTCGCGTCCAGGTCGATGATGTCCGCCGGTGGCAGCGATGATGTGATGCCTGCGAGCACAGGGGCTGGATCTCGGACGTCGTCGTCCTCCAGCGGCAGACCGAACCGGCGCAGCTGTTCCGCTTCCTTCACCAGGGCCTCATTCGGCCAGCCGAATGAGGCGTGGACGGTTCCGCTGGCGCACGGTTCCGGCATCATGTGAGCGTTAACAAGCCTGGCGACTCCAGAAGTCGTGAAGAGTGAGCTCAAGGTACGTCCGCTGACTGGGGTGGTCAAGAGGCTGTTGACCGCCGGATCCGTCGCGCCTATCGTTCCCAACGACCGCAGGCGCACGGTCCGAAAATGTCGATGAGCGTGGACATCCCGGCATCACGCCACGGGAGGATCCTCGGTGCGCCATTCCATCCGCTCCACCCTCACGGTCCTGGTCTCCGCGCTCTCGGTGCTGCTCGTCAGCGGCCCCGCGCTCGCCTACCCGCCGCCCGATCAGGTCTCGGGCGACACCGTCGTGCACGACCCGACGATGATCCGCACCCCCGCCGGCTACGTCCTCTACTCCACCCACGGCCTGCTGGAGGCCCGCACCTCCACCGACCGGACCACCTTCACCCGTGCCGGCTCCGCCTTCCGCACGCCGCCGGCCTGGTGGAGCGGCTACTCCCCGGAGAACGACCCGTGGGCGCCGGACATCTCCCGCGAGCGCGGTCAATACCTGATGTATTACGCCGTATCCAGCTTTGGCAGCAACAACTCGGCGATCGGCCTCGCCACCAGCCGCACCGGCAGACCCCACAGCTGGACCGACCGGGGCATCGTCTACGCCAGCGCCATCGGCTTCGACCACAACGCCATCGACCCCAACCTCCTGGTCGACCACAGGGGCCGCTGGTGGCTCAGCTTCGGCTCCTACTGGACCGGCATCCGCATGATCCGCCTGGACCCCGCCACCGGCAAGCGGCACCCTTCGGACCGGAC
This sequence comes from Nonomuraea sp. LPB2021202275-12-8, assembly GCF_037044575.1. Taxonomy (NCBI): domain Bacteria; kingdom Bacillati; phylum Actinomycetota; class Actinomycetes; order Streptosporangiales; family Streptosporangiaceae; genus Nonomuraea; species Nonomuraea sp. LPB2021202275-12-8. The sequence goes on from NZ_JBAHWD010000002.1 coordinate 354,156, forward strand.
CCTGTACCACCTGGCCACCCGCCCCGACGAGCCGTACGCCGTCGAAGCGCCGGACATCGTCAGGCACGGCCGCCACTACTACCTGTTCGCCTCCTACGACAGGTGCTGTGCCGGCCTGGACAGCACGTACAAGATCAAGGTCGGCCGCTCGTCCGACCCCGCCGGCCCGTACGTGGACCGGGCCGGGCAGCCGATGCTGACCGGCGGCGGCACGCTCCTGCTGGAGACGCACGGCCGCGTCGTCGGGCCCGGCGGGCAGAGCGTCACGCGGGACGCGGGCGAGGACGTGCTCGTGTACCACTACTACGACGGGACGGACAACGGCACGCCGAAGCTCGGGCTCAACGTGCTCGGCTGGGACTCCGAGGGCTGGCCGTACGTGCGCTGATCGGCAGGTCGTCGCGGGGTGGCGTCAGGAGCCGGTTCATGGATGCCCTCGTCGGCGTACCTTCTCGGGCTGGACGCAGCGCGCCGGACGGGGGCGCGGCGAGGGGTGCCGCGCCCCCGCGCCGCTCAGCGCACCGTCACCTGGGAGGCCGCCGTCCCGCCGCCGGACGCCTCCCATCCGGCGACCACTCTGGCGCCGGCGCCCAGCGCCCGGGTGAGCGCCACGGTCACGGTCGTGGTGCCCGCGCGGGACACCGTGACGACGCGGCTGCCCGCCGTGCCCCGGTCGTCGCGGACGAACAGGTGCGCCCTGCCCGCGGCCCCCGCTCGCAGGGTCACCTTGACCGCGTCCTGACCGCGCGTGGCGGAGATCGCCCGGCCGCTCTGCGACGCCTTCGCCGCCGGCCCGCCGGCCGGCGGCAGGTGAACGCGGACCGCCTGCTCGAGCGACTGCGGCGAGTCCAGGCTGGACAGGGCCGTGTCGGGGATCACCGGGTCCGAGGGGGTGGTCGGCCGGTCTGCGGGCGGCTGGTAGCCGGGCAGCGTCGCGACGCCCCACCGGTACGGGTCGCCCTGCACGCCGCCCCACGTCGACCAGCCGATCCGGGTCTGGCCGGTCCTGTCCTGGGTGTCGGAGTCGTACACCAGGATGTTGAGCCCCAGGTGGCCGGGATCGACGGCGGAGGGCAGGAGCTCCATCGGGATGGACATCTCCACGGCGTACTCCCCGGCCGAGACCGTCGAGGCCACCCGCATGCCGGGCGCGGTCTGCTCGCCCGGCCCCTGGCGGTTGTCGGCGTCGCGCTCGAAGCACGGCGGTCCCTCGGCCGTCACCGGCAGCACCGCGGCCTTGAACGTGGTGGAGGTGTTCTCGGACGTGCCGCGCGGGTCGAAGGTGACCTCCACCGAGTCGGTGCGCCAGTGCCGCTTGCAGTCGGCGGCGGGCAGGCGGGTGCCGAGCACGTCATCCTTCACCTTGACCAGCAGGAACAGCGTGTCGTCGCGCCAGGTGAGCTTGGCGGTGCCCGAGCAGTCGGCCGCCGAGGAGCACGCGGTGCCCTCCCACAGGCGGGAGACGTCGAGTGCGGGGCCGGAGTACTCGCCGGTGCCCTCGGTCCCGTCGACGGCGGGCGCGGAGGCGGCCTGCGGGACGGCGGTAGCCGGGACCAGCTCCAGCGCGGGCCTGCTCACGCTGGAGCCGTCCGCGCTGGTGGTGGTGATGCTGTAGGCGTAGTCGCCGCCCTCGTTCGAGGTCTTCAGCGAGGTGTCGGTGTTGGTGACGGTGAACGGCACCGTCGTCGAGTCTCCCGCCGCCAGGCCGCTGTAGGGGGCCTCGGTGCGGTCGGCGGTGAAGCCGGCGGGCAGGTCCAGGCGTACGGTGCCGGACCGGGTGGCGTCGCTCACGTTGGTGACCACGACGCCGACCTGCCTGGAGCCGCCGGACGGCAGGGTGAGGACGGGCGTGACCAGGCCGCGCAGCTGCGGCACGCCGAGGCCGGCGGTCCACTGCTCGTACTGGGCGACCTGGGGGAGTGGTTGCTGCGCTCCCCGCACGGCAGGGCTGAGCTCGACCTGCCTGTCGGTGTAGCCGCGTCCGCGCTCGGTGGTCAGCGTGGCGGCGATGCGAGCCCGGTCCGCGGAGCCTTGCGGCGGCGTCACCGTGAACGTCGCGGAGCCGGTGCGTCCCGGGGCGATCCTGCCCAGGTCGCCCGATCCGCTGACCTGCCAGCCCTCCGGCACCCGCAGTGCCGCGGACGAGCGGCCCAGAGGCTCGCGCGGCGGCGCGGTGGCGGTGACCTTGACGGCGAACCCGGTCCCCGGACGGACGTCGAACGTGCTCGGACGCAGGCCGAACAGGGTGCCGAGCGGGACCGTGCCGCTCGCCCGGGTCAGCGCGCCGTCGAGGATCGCCGTGGGGGCGGCCGCCGCCGCGGTGCCCGGCTCGGGGAAGGGCACCCGCGAGTCCACCTGCGTGAAGAAGTCACAGCCGAGCTGGGCGGGGTCGGACGGCACGTCGGGGAAGACGGCCCAGCCCTGGGAGGCGTAGGTGCGCTGGGCGTCGCGCTCGATGGCGGCCCACGTCCTGCCCTGGACGGCGGAGGCGCGCCCGCTCCACACGCCGTAGACGTTCTCCGCCGGGTTCACCGGGCGGAACGTCGACGCGCAGTCCTGACCGGTCCGGGAGGTGCCGCGCGCGCCGCCGGTGAGCAGGCGGGCGGGAGCGAACGGGCGCAGCCCCTCGCGGGTGATCTGCTCGGGGAACCTCCGGGGGTCGGCCGCCGCGTAGAACGCCTCGACGGCCAGCCGGGCGGCCTGCTGGTGGTTGCCGTGGTTGCCGGGCGTGGGGGCCGGGCCCATGGTCAGCAGCACCTCCGGCCTGGTCTGGCGGACGACCCGGACGACCTTCTCCAGCGTGTCGCCGCCCCAGACCTGGTCGGTCAGCGGGGCGCTCACCGTGTAGTAGAAGTCCACGTCGTCGAGGTTGAACACCTCCCGGACGCCGGCCTTGGCGACCGCCGCCCGCTCCTCGGCCTCGCGCAGCAGCCCCAGCGCCGGGCCCTCCTCGGGGCCGACGGCGTTGCCGCCGCCCTCGCCCCTGGTCACGGTGACGACCCCGGTGCGGACGTCGTGGTCCTCGTTCCACTGGCCGAGCGTCGAGAGGGTGAACGCCTCGTCGTCGGGGTGGGCGCCGACGAACAGCGCGTCGAGATCCACGGCGGCGGTGACGTGCCCACCGGCCTGGGCGGGGGCTGCGGGTAGGACGGCGAGCACGACGGCGGCCATCACCGTCAGGCTGGTACGCATGGGACCTCCGGGGGGTTATTCGCGGACGGCCCCTTGGAGCAGCCCGCGGACGAAATGGCGCTGGAGGAACAGGTAGAAGATCACCACAGGGGTGGCGACGATGACGGAGCCGGCCGCGAGCAGGGTGAAGCCGGAGGTGTGCTGGCCCTGGAAGAAGGCCAGCCCCAGCGGCGCGGTCCGCAGCGACTCGCTGGTCACCATGATCAGCGGGATGAGGAACTCGTTCCACGTCCACATGAAGACCAGGAGCGTCAGGGTGACGACGGCGGGCCGGGCCGGAGGCAGCAGCACCTGCCACAGGACGCGCCAGGTCGAGGCGCCGTCGATGCGGGCCGCCTCGACGATCGCCCGGTTGGACGCGCGGAAGTAGGCCCGCATCCAGAAGGTGCCGAACGCCACCGACAGCGCCACCTGCGGCAGCGCGACCGCCCAGAACGTGTCGATCAGCCCGAGCGAGCGCAGGTCGAAGTAGAGCGGGACCGCGATGGCCTCACTCGGCATCATGATCCCGAGCATGAACAGGTAGAACAGCACCGCCTGCCCGCGAAAGCGCATGGTGCCGAACGCGTACCCGCTCATGATCGACAGGACGACGCTGACGACCACGACGAACGCCGACACCATCAGGCTGCTGCGCAGGTAGGTGCCGAACCGCCCGATCTCCCATGCGGCCGCGAAGTTGCCCAGCCCGGCCGTCGTCCCGCTGTCGGAGGGGCCGAGCGCCGCGGCCAGGATGGTCACGATGGGGAAGAGCGCGAACGCGGCGAACACCGACAGGATGACGTAGTTGCCCAGCCGCTCCCCACGGGAGATCACGTGACCCCCCTGTCCGCGAACCGGTTGATGCCGAACGAGATGGCGAAGATGACGACGGTGAGCGTGACGCCGACGGCGGCGGCGGAGCCGATCTGGCTGAGCCCGAAGGCCCGGTGGTAGACCTCGTACGACGGCACCGACGTCGAGTCGCCCGGCCCGCCCCGCGTGGTGACGTACACCAGGTCGAACGTGCGCAGCGCGGCGATCACCGTCAGCGTCAGCGCGACCGCGATCTCGCCGCGCACCGACGGCAGCGTGACCGCGAAGAACTCCCTGACGGCCCCGGCCCCGTCGAGCCGCGCCGCCTCGTACAGCTCCACCGGGATGCGGCTCATCCCGGCCAGCAGCAGCACGGCCACCAGGCCGGTCTCGAACCAGGTGCCGACCACGCCGACCGCCGGCAGCGCGAACGTGTAGTCGCCCAGCCAGCCCCTCGTCAGCGAGTCGAGGCCGAGCGCGCCGAGCAGTGTGTTGAGCGTGCCGTCGGGCGCGTACACGCGCCGCCACGCGACGGCCACCACGACCATGGCGATCACCTGCGGCAGGAACACCACGGTCCGGAAGAACCCGAGCCCGCGCACCTTGGCGTGGTTGAGTATCGCCGCCAGCGCCAGCCCGATGACCAGCGGCCCCACCGCGAAGAAGACGATGAGGACCAAGGCGTGGCCGAAGGCGGCCCGCAGCCCCTCATCGGAGACGATCGCCAGGTAGTTGTCCAGCCCCACCCACCGGCCGAGCGACAGCCCGTCCCAGTCGTAGAGCGACAGCTGCACCGCGCGCCCGATCGGGTAGAGCAGGAACGCCGCGTACACGGCGAACGCCGGCAGCAGGTAGAGGTAGGCGACGCGGCGCGGCTCACCAGGAGGCCTCGCGGCCGTCATTCGTTGCTCTCGGCGAAGGTCTTGTAGTCCTTCTCCAGCGTCGCCAGGAACTCCTGCGGGGTCGCCTTCTTGGCCAGCAGGTCCTGCAGCGCCGCGCCCAGCGTGTCGGCGAATGTCGGGGTGGCGTAGTCGAGGTACGGCACCAGGCCGTTCTTCGCGGTCACCGTGCCGAACGCGGTGAAGACGTCCTGCTGCGGTCCTTCCGTCACGCTCTGCTCCGCCGTTTCGGCGACCGGCAGGTTGCCGGTGTCGGTGAGCACCTTCATCGCGTCCGCGCTGGTGACGAAGTCGATGTACGCCGCCGCCGCGTCCGGGTTGGGACTCTTGGCGGTGATGGCGAACGGCAGGCCGGTGCCGCCGGTCGCCAGCGGCGCGGCATCGGGGGTGGCGCCGGGCGGCAGGATGAAGCCCAGGTCCTTGCCCAGCGTCTTCTGCAGGTCGGCGAGCAGCCAGGTGCCGGCGATCAGGTAGACGCCCTCGCCGTCGCGGAACGCCTGCCAGGCCGGGTCGTAGCCCTGGCCGTTGAAGCCCTTGTTGAAGTAGCCCTTGTCGGCCCAGTCGACGAGCTGCTGGGCGGCCTTGGTGTTCTCGGGCGTGTTCCAGGACGCGCCCTTGCGGCCGAAGGCCAGCGTGCGGATCTGGTCGGCGGGCACGTCGCGGCTCTGCACGGTGCCGAAGACGTGCACGGCCGGCCACTTGTCCAGGTTGCCCAGCTGCATCGGCACCTCGCCGGCCGCCTTGGCCTTGGCCAGCCCGGCCTGGAACTCCTCCCAGGTCTTCGGCGGCTGCAGACCGAGCTCGGTCAGCTTGGCGGCGTTGTAGAAGATGCCGACGACCTCGCCGACCTGCGGCAGGCCGTACAGGTTGCCCTCGCCGAAGAGCTTGCCGTCGGCGCTGTATCGCGAGTAGCGCAGCACCGACTCCGGGTAGCGGTCCTTCCAGCCGTACGCCTGCGCGTAGGCGTCCAGCGGGCGGAGCTGGCCGGCCTTGACGAAGGCGCCCATCGCGGAGCGGCCGTTGTTGGCCTCCACCACGTCAGGCGGCTCGTTGCCGCTGAGCGCCAGGCGGAGGGTGGTGTTGAGGTCGTCGAAGGAGCGCGACACCCGGTTGAGCTTGATGTTGGGGTACTTCGCCTGGAACGCGGCATTGAGCTGCTTCATCTGGGCCGCCTGCCCGCCGCGTACCTCCTGGTCCCAGACCGTGAGGGTCACCTCGCCCAGGGCCGCGGCGTCGGTGCGCACGGCACTCGGCTGCGCGGGGGAGGCCGCGGGAGGGGCGGAGGAGCCGGGCGCGCACCCGGCCCCGCAGAGAGTCACGGCCGCGGCGGCGAGCACGGCGAGGGTCCGGGAATTCATGGTGGGGTTACTCCTTCTGCGCGGGCACCCGAGGCGTGTTCGGGCCACCGTCCTCGGGCTCGTCGGGTGTCGTGAGCTCCTGTGGTGCCACCCCGACGTCGGCGTACCGGGCGATGGTGGCGACCGCGCGGCGCACGGCGCCCACCGGGACGGTGGGCACCAGCCGGTCGAGGAAGGCGTAGCGGCGGGCCAGCGAGCTGCCGTAGGCGCCGCTGTGGCCTGCCGTCCTGCGGGTCTCGTGCCACCAGTCGGCGATGTCCCCCCAGCCGGGCGCGGCCAGCGAGCCACCGAACTGCTGCACCGCCAGCGCCGCGCAGAGTCCGGCGAACGCCAGCCGGTCGGCCAGCGGCCACCGGCACAGGGTGCCGAGCACGATGCCCGCGCCGAAGACGTCGCCGGCGCCGGTCGGGTCGAGCGCCGTCACCCGCGGAGCCGGGACGAACGCCTCCTCACCCGTCGTGGAGTCGATGGCCATGGCGCCGTTCGCCCCGTCCGTCACCACGGCCAGGGGTACCTTGTCGGCGAGTGAGTACAGCGCGTCGCGCGGGTTGTCGGCACGGGTGTAGGCCATCGCCTCGATCGCGTTCGGCATGAACGCGTGGCAGACCGAGAGCTGGTCCAGCAGGGAGCGCGGCCAGGAGCCCGACGGATCCCAGCCCACGTCCGCGAAGATCAGCGCGCCCTCGCGATGCGCCAGCTCGGCCCAGTTGCACGCGGCGCCGGGCGCGCCGAGCGGCTCCTCGGGGGAGAGCGTCACGATCACCGCCCGGGACCGGGGCGGGACGCCGATCATCTCGGCCGCCGGCAGGGGAGCGGGATGACCGTGCGTCACCATGCTGCGGTCGCGGTCGACCGCCATGGAGACCGTCACCGGGGAATGCCAGTGCTCGAACCGTCGCGACCTGGACAGATCGACCGCTTCCTGCTCTTCCAGCGTGCGCCAGCAGAAGTCGCCGTAGTCGTCGTCGCCGAACGCGGCGGCCAGTGAGGTGCGCAGGCCCAGCCGGCTGGTCGCGATGGCGAGGTTGGCGATGCCGCCGGGGCACGAGCCCATGCCGTCGGCCCAGATCTCGGTACCCGCTACGGGCATCGCGGGCAGGCCGGTGAAGACGATGTCGAGGAAGACGGTCCCCGCCAAGAACACGTCGAACTGCGGCCCCTCCGGGGTCCGCTCACCGGCGAGAGGGTCGTACGCCTGGACAGCCACGGGATTGAGTCCTCCTCGACACACCGAGTTGTGCGCAATCTTGCATGTTTACTCGCACACTTCAAGTCTTCCGTGAGAGTTCATGGAGCAAGATGCTCACTTCTGCGCGAATATGACTGATACACTCGCGCCGTGCTTCAGCGCATCAGGCATGCCGAGATCATGCGGCGGGTCCGCCTCTCAGGCGCCACCAGCGTTCGCGACCTCGCCAGCCAGCTCGGCGTGAGCCCGTCGACCATCCGCAGGGACCTCGAGGTGCTCGACCGCGACGGCACCCTGCGCCGCGTCCACGGCGGCGCCCTGGTCGACGCCGACGCCGACCGCCCCTTCGCCGAGGTGGCGGTGGTCGACGAGCAGGACAAGGAGGCGGTGGCCGTCCGCGCCGCGCAGCTCGTCCAGGACGGCGACGTGATCCTGCTCGACATCGGGACGACGACGATGCGCCTGGCCCGCAGGCTCCGCGGGAGGCGCGTCACGGTCGTCACCTCCAGCCTCGCCGTCCTCGACGCGCTCCGCGCCGACCCCGAGGTCGAGCTGCTGCTGCTGGGCGGCATGCTGCGCAGGCCCTACCACTCGCTGGTCGGGGTGCTGACCGAGGCCGCGCTGAGCCAGGTGGTCGCCGACCGCGTGTTCCTCGGCGCGAGCGGCGTCCGCCCGGACGGGCAGCTCGTCGACACCACGCTCGCCGAGGTGCCGCTGAAACGCGCCATGATCACGGCGGCAGAGCAGGTGGTGCTGCTCGTCGACCGGCACAAGTTCCCCGGCACCGGCGCCCTGCGCGTGTGCGGGCCCGAGGACATCGACGTGATCGTCACCAACGAGGGCGCCGACGAGACGACGCTGCGCGCCTGCGCGGCGGCGGGAGTCGAGGTGCTCGTTTCGTGAAGGGGTTCGGATGAGACTGGCCGTCCTCGGCGGCGGGGGCTTCCGGGTCCCGCTCGTCTACGGCGCGCTCCTGCGCGACACCGCCAAGCCGCGCGTGGAGGAGGTGGTGCTGTACGACGTGTCCGCGGACCGGCTCGAAGCCATCCGGCACGTGCTGCGCGGGCTCGCCGCCGGGCACGACGACCCGCCCCGGGTCCGGATCACCACCGACCTGGACAGCGCGCTGCGCGACGCCACCTTCGTCTTCTCCGCCATCCGCGTCGGCGGCCTGGCGGGCCGCACCGCCGACGAACGGGTCGCGCTGGAGCTCGGCCTGCTCGGCCAGGAGACGACCGGCCCCGGCGGCATCTCCTACGGCCTGCGCACCGTGCCGGTCGCGACGCGCGTGGCCGAGCGGGTGGCCGCCGTCGCGCCCCAGGCCTGGGTGATCAACTTCACCAACCCCGCCGGCATGATCACCGAAGCGATGCGCCGCGTGCTCGGCGACCGCGTGATCGGCATCTGCGACTCGCCCATCGGGCTGATCCGGCGGGCCGCCACCGCACTCGGGCTCGACCCGGCGCGCGTGTCACCCGACTACGTGGGCCTCAACCACCTCGGCTGGCTGCGCGGCCTCACCCACCAGGGCCGCGACGTGCTGCCCGGCCTGCTCGCCGACGACGCGGCGCTGCGCCAGGTCGAGGAGGCCCGAGTCTTCGGCGCCGACTGGCTGCGCACCCTGGGCGCGATCCCCAACGAGTACCTGTATTACTACTACTTCACCCGGGAGTCGGTCGCCGCGATCTCCGGGAGGACCCGCGGGGAGTCCCTGCTCGGACAGCAGGAGCGGTTCTACGCGGCCGTACGGTCCCGGCCCGGTGAGGCCCTCGCCGAGTGGGAGCGGGCACGCAGGGAGCGTGACGCGTCGTACATGGCAGAGGCCCGCGACGTCACCGACGCCGGCGAGCGGGACGCCGCCGACCTGGAGGCGGGCGGATACGAGGGGATCGCGCTGGCCCTCATGGCCGCCATCGCCCGCGGGGAGCCCACCACGATGATCCTCAACGTGCGCAACGGCGACGCGGTGGCCGGGCTGCCGGCGGAGGCGGTCGTGGAGATCCCCTGCGCGGTGGACGGCGCGGGAGTCCGGCCGCTGGCCACCCGCCCGCTGCCCGGCCGGTTCCTGGGCCTGGTGCAGCAGGTGAAGGCGGTGGAGCAGACGGCCATCGAAGCCGCCCTGACGGGCTCGTCCGAGCTGGCCCTGGAGGCGTTCGCGCTGCACCCGCTGGTCGACTCGGTGACGACGGCTCGCGGGCTGCTGGACGGCTACAGGGCCCGCATCCCGGAGCTGGCCGCGATCCTGCCGGGCTCCGCGTAGGCGCGCATCGCCGCCCCCCGCCCCGCACGGGAAAGGGCACCTGAAGAAAACCGTAAGCGGCACCTGGCAGTGTTCTGGGTGTCACCAGGAAACACCACCGACGTCCAGGAGATCCCGATGCGCAAGCTCATCAACTCGACCTACATCACCCTCGACGGCGTCATCGAGAACCCGATGTGGACGACGCCGTACTTCGACGAAGAGGCCGCCGCCTTCGCCGGCACGCAGACGGACGCCGCCGACGCGCTGCTGATGGGGCGCGCCACGTACGACGGCATGTCCGTCGCCTGGCCGGCCCAGGACGAGAACGACCCGAGCACCGGCGCGGCCTACTTCAACAACGTCAAGAAGTACGTCGCCTCGACCACCCTGACCAACCCCACCTGGAACAACACCGAGGTGCTGCAGGGCGACCTGGTCGAGGAGGTCGCCAAGCTCAAGGCCCAGGACGGCAAGGACATCCTGCAGTACGGCTACGGCTCGGTCACCGCCCAGCTCATCAGGGCCGGCCTGCTGGACGAGGTCCGGTTCTGGATCCACCCGGTCCTGGAGGGCGGCGACAGCCTGACGACGCCGCTCAAGGACTTCAAGGCGTCGTTCGAGCTGGTCGGCACCCAGATCATGAAGAGCGGCATGATCATCGCCTCGTACAAGCCGAAGGCCGCCGAGTGACGACCGGTCAGCAGGCGAGGGTGGTGCTCCGGGAACCCGACGGAGCCGGTGGCCGGCCCAGCTGACGCTGGGGCACGGCCGCCGGCCACGGCGGGTGCGGGTGTCGCACCACGCTCAGGCGGCGGTGAACAGCTTCCGCATCACGGACAGGACCTCGTCCCTGTGCTCCATGGTCATGGGAACCTCGTGGTCGCGGAATTCGTAGACGGCACCGTAGACGTGGGGCGTCACCGGCGAGAAGTTCAGAGAAATGATCACATTGCCATGGCCCAGGCCGTTGTAATGGTCGGTGGCGGGCGCGGGCGCGGCGTTGGTGTCGGTGTAGGCCAGGGCGGCGCGCGCGATCCACGCGGCGAGGGTGGCGCCGTTGGCTCCCAGGACGGCGTCCTTGAGTCCGATGATCTCCATGGGCAGGACCTGATTGCCCTGGCGGCCTCGTTGCTGGGTCTGGGCGATGGCCTGCGCCGGGCCCAACGGCCCTGATATCGCGGACAGCTCGGTCTGGGTCGGACCGATGTCGAGGGCGAAGGGATCGCAGCTGTTCCACGCCAGCTGGGCCATCGCCGCCGCGGCGTTGGTGATGTTCGCGCGCAGGGTCCCGAGGTACATGTCCGCGACATTGTGCTGGGCAACGGCCCAGACGTAGTCGCGGCGCCGGGACTTGGGAAAGAAGCGCTGGATGTTCTTGTCGGCGCTCTGGCCGATGGGGGACGCGTGGCGCCTCATGGTGGATGCCATCGCGTCGTTGAGCACCATCAGCATGATGAGGCCGACCTGGGCCTTGGACAGGACGACGCCGCCGGTGCCGACCACGGGGGTGGCGAGCTTCGTGAGCTCCTGCAGAAGGTTCTGCGCGCCGGCGAAGCTGGACGTCCCCACGATGTTGTTGTATCGCGCCAGTTGTAGCGGCCCCAGCGTCCCGGCGACCATATCCGCGTCGTCGCCTGCCTCGACCTTCTTTCCAGGCAGGAATTTGGACGCGTTCAGCTGGCAGATGCGGGTGATGGTTTCGAGGTTCTCGTACTGGACGGTGATTTGTGCCGCGCCTTTGACCTGAGCGCCCGGAGAATACCAGAAAAGGCCCTGCGGGCCGGGTGGGAATATGTCCGCGGGAGCTCCGGGAGCGAGGATTATATGGTCGCCCATGTGCTGGGCCTGCACCTGGTCGATGGCGTGCTTCAGTTGCTGACGCAGGGCGATGAGCGAGGCCACGTCCTGTTTCATGTTCTGCATCATCGCGTCGACCCCGAGGCCCTGGATCCGGTGCCCCTCGATGATCCATTCCGCTGTGATGGTGTCGTTGGTGAGCCGGACGCGGTCGGCCTGGAGGACCTGGAAGTCGTTGTTGCGCTGGGCGCCCAGCCAGGCGACGTTCGCCGGGGCGATGTTGTAGACGCCGATCTGCGCGCCGCCGACGGTCAAGGTGACCGCCGGCGGGACCGCGACGCCCGGATTAACATTTCCGGGGTAGGACAACAGCGTGGTGATAATGGAGTCCTCGGTGTATTCGAGCCCGCCGTAGACGCTCAAAATCCTCACCCTTCCGTGCAGTTTCGGTCCGGGCAGAACGAATGCGGCGTGAGTCCCGAAGCGTATGGCCTTTCAGGATGCCGGCGCGCATTTCGCAAAACAGCCCATGATATCTCCGGCGGCAACGGCGGGCCATGGCGCACAAACTTCTGGCCCGATGTGGACGCTCTGCGGTGACTGTTCTGCCCGCTTTACTCCGCACGCGGTCAATAGCGGTCGCGACCGTGGCGGGCCGCGCCGCGTGAGCCGGCTCGCCCGCGGGCCGGGTCCCCTAACGGAGGTAGGACGCGCCGTTCAGGTCGACGATGGTGCCGCTCGCCCACTCGGCCGGTGGCGAAGCCAGATAGAGCACCGCCGCCGCGATCTCCTCCGGTCGCGCGACCCGCCCGAACGGGCTCTGACTCCGGATCTCGTCGCCGCGGGGCGCCTTGAGGTGCTCGTTGGTCATGTCCGTCTCCACGAACCCCGGCGCCACCGTCGCCACCGCGATGCCACGCGGCGCGAGGGCGATGGCGAGCGACTGCGCGAAAGCGTTCAGGCCCGCCTTGCTCGCTCCGTAGGCCGGGCTGTCGGGCTCGCCGCGGAAGGCGCCACGTGAGGAGACGTTGACGACGCGGCCACCGGCCGGCATGTGCTGGACCGCGCACCAGGTGACGTTGGCCGCGCCGACCAGGTTGACGTCGAGCGTCTGCCGCCAGGCCGCCTGCCAGTCCTCGTAGGAGAGCTCGGTGATCGGGTGGCGCAGGAAGACCCCGGCATTGTTCACCAGCACGTCGATCCCGGCCAGTGCCTCGGCCGCCGCGTCGACCATGCGACGCACCTCGTCCGGATCCGCCAGGTCCGCCCGGACCACCGTGTGGCCCTTGCCCGGTAGCTCGTCGAGCACGCTCCGGGCCGCCTCCGGCGAGGCTCGGTGATGGATCGCGACCCGATCGCCCTGGGCTGCGAACGCCGTCGCCACCGCCCGGCCGATGCCTCGCGACGCCCCGGTGACAAGCACTCCACGTCCGCTCACCCGCCGCACCTTAGCAGCCGCGGAAAGCGTGCCCACCAGGGGGCCGTCTCACTCTGTGATCATCTGCCGGCAGGCCGGTCGCCTGCCGGAGTATCGTCCGGTTGAGACGCACTCCATACATGAGGTCTCCGCGATGCCGAGAAACCAGACGATGCCGGAGGTCGGGTTGGCCCAGGAGGAGATCCGCCGGCACAACGTCGGCACCCTGCTCCGGCATGTGCACCTGGACGGTTCGCTCTCCCGTACGGCGCTGGCCGAGCGGATGAGGCTGAACCGCAGCACCATCATGGCCCTGACAGCGGAGCTCACCGCGGCGGGCCTGGTCCGCGAGGAGCTTCCCGCGGACACCAGCCGGGCGGGACGGCCGTCGCTGGTGGTCCGGCCCGACACCGGCCGCGTGTACGTGCTGGCCTTCGACGTCGCCGTGGACCGGCTGGTCGCCGCCCGGGTCACGCTGGGCGGAGTCGTACTGGACCGCAGGGAAGCGGTCCGCCCGCGCGCGGGGGCCGACCTCGACCGGGTGGTCGAGGTGCTCGCCCGCTTCGGCGGCCAGCTGCACCGGGCGGCGCCCCCGGCTTCGATGTGCGTCGGCGTCGGCGCGTCGTACTGCGGAATGATCCGGCCCGGCGACGGCATGGTGCGCTTCGGACCCGACATGGGCTGGGTGGACCAGGCCTTCGGCGCCGAGCTGGGCCGCCGGCTGGGGCTCGGACTGCCGGTGTCGGTGGGCAACGAGGCGCATCTCGGCGCGCTGGCCGAGCAGCAGCGCGGAGCCGGCGTCGGCCTCCAGAACCTCGTCTACCTGCACGGGGACGTCGGCGTCGGCGGCGGCATCATCGTCGGCGGCAACCTGCTGGACGGCGACAGCGGATACGGTTGCGAGCTGGGGCACATGGTGGTGAACCCGTATGACGGACGTCCCTGCGGGTGCGGCTCGCATGGCTGCCTGGAGGCGGAGGTCGGCGAGCGGGCTCTGCTCGACGCCGCCGGCCGGCCCGCCGAGTTGTTCGGCCGCGACGCCGTGAGGGCCGTGGTGGACGACGCCGACCGCGGCGATCCGGCGGCCCAGGACGCGCTGCGGCGGATCGGCGACTGGCTCGGCATCGGCGTGGCGAACCTCTGCAACCTCTTCAACCCCGGCATGGTGATCTTCGGTGGCATGCTGCGCGAGATGTACCCGGGCACGGCGGCCCAGGTGCGCGCCCGCATGGCTGCCAATGTGCTGCCTGTCGCCCGGGAGCGGATACGGCTGCGCACCTCGGCGCTGGGAGACGATGCCACCCTGGTCGGCGCCGCCGAACTCGGCTTCTCCGAGCTGCTGGCCGACCCGCTGGGCGTGCTCGCCCGCACGGCGCCCGATGTCATCTACAGGACATGATCGGGAGCGGGCGGCGGTTGTGCGGGGTCACGAAGAACGCCGCACACATTGACCGGCAGCCCATCGCCGCAGCACCCTTCGGTGAGCGATCCCGAGCCCGACATCACGGCAGTGGAAACGGAAGGACCGACCGATGCTGGTTCTGCATGGGGGCTCGATCATCGACGGCACGGGCGCGGACCCGGTGACGGGGTCGGCGCTGCGTCTCGACGGTGAACGGATCGCCGGCTTCGGCGACGGCGCCAGGACGGCCGGATCGTCAAGGACACGCTCAACCTGGCCGCCAAGGGATGACCTGCTTGGCGGCGAGCCAGAGGAAGGGCTCGGAATCCTGCCGGGATGCCGCGGCGATCAGAAGGCCTCCTCGGCGGGCAGTGGCTCCCGCGGCATCCGGCCTCGCTGCAGGCGGGCGAGCCAGGGCAGCGACGACCTGCCCGGCCCGAGCCGGTACACCTCCAGCAGCCAGTCGGCCAGCCTGTCGCGGTCGATGACGATCAGGTTCTGCTCGCGGGCCGTCTCTGCCGCCTGCGCGCTGAGACGGTGCGAGGTCACCAGCACCCCTTGGTGATCCCGGTACGCCGGGGCGCGCAGGGCTCCGACGAAGTCGCGCACGCCGCCGGGTCCGAGGGGCCGGGTGTAGTACTTGCACTGCACCGCGTACGGCCCGCCGTCCGGCGCGGTGCCCAGGACGTCGACGCCACGATCCCCGCTCCCGCCGACGACGCGGACGTTGCGGAACCCGTCGCGCCTCAGCAACTCCGCCGTCAGCTCCTCGAAGCGTTTCGGGTCGAGGCGGTCCAGTCCGGCCCGCTGCAACGCCTCCCGCCGGTAGCCCGCCCCGAGTCGGCGTACCACGACGGCGGCCACGACCAGCGAGACGGTGAGCACGACCGCGGAGGCGGCCAGGGGCAGCCACGATGATCTGACGAAGTCGAGCACCCAGGGCAGGGCGAAGACGGCCGCGATCAGGAGGGCCGGCCACAGGAGGTTCACCTGCTGGCGGCGTCTTCTACGGGTGGGACGCCTGCGGGCCGGTGTCCGGCGCCTCGCCATCGCGACCTCCAGGAAGAGAGGGGACACTGGCGAGTGTGAACGACCGGTCCGACAGAATCCACCGCCGCGATCACGCGGCAGCTGGGGGCGTCCGCTGACTACCAGCGCTGGTGGACCTGCGGGCGGATCAGCTCGTCATAGACGCCCTGAACGGCCCGCAGCGTGGCCTCGGGGAGGGGCGCGAGCGCGGCGGCCTCGGCGTTGGCGGCGGCCTGGGCGGGGTTGCGGGCACCCGGGATGACGACGGAGACGCCCGGCTGGTCGAGGATCCAGCGCAGCGCGAACTGCGCCATCGTCGCCCCCTCGGGGACCAGCGGGGTCAGGCGGCGGACCGCCTCCAGACCGGTCTCGAAGTCCACCCCTGAGAACGTCTCGCCGACGTCGAACGCCTCGCCGTGCCGGTTGTAGGTGCGGTGGTCGTCGGGCGCGAACGTCGTCCGCTCGTCGTACCGGCCCGACAGCAGGCCGCTGGCCAGCGGGACGCGCGCGATGATGCCGACGCCCGCCTCGCGGGCGGCGGGCAGCACCCGCTCCAGCGGCTTGAGCCGGAACGCGTTGAGGATGATCTGCACGCTCGCGACGCCCGGCCGGGCGATGGCGGTCAGCGCCTCCTCGCACGTCTCCACGCTCACCCCGTAGGCGGCGATCTTCTGCTCGTCGACCAGCGTGTCGAGCGCGTCGAACACGGCGTCGGACGAGTAGACCGGGGTCGGCGGGCAGTGCAGCTGCACCAGGTCGACGGTGTCGACGCCGAGGTTCTGGCGGGACCGCTCGTTCCAGGCGCGGAAGTTGTCCATCACGTAGTTCTCGGGCACCTGGTCCATCCGGCGGCCCATCTTGGTGGCGACCGTGAGCTCCGGCCGGCCTTTGGCGAAGCGGCCGACGATCTGCTCGCTGCGGCCGTCGCCGTAGACGTCGGCGGTGTCGATGAACGTCACCCCTTCGTCGGCCGCGGCCGAGAGCGTGGCGAGCGCGTCGTCCTCGCTCACCTGGCCCCAGTCGGCGCCGAGCTGCCAGGCGCCCAGCCCGACCACGCTGACCTGGCGTCCGGTGCGTCCCAAGATGCGGTGTTCCATAAGGAACAACTCTTTCACACGCCCGCCCCCGGGCCTTGAGAGAAGGGTCGAGTGATCGCGGAATGTCGGGCGCCGTGGATAGTGTCCCCGGCATGGCTGACTCCCACGACCTCCCCGCCCCGTGGATCGAGCTGCTCAAGCTCGTCCGGGCCGGTGACACGGCACGGACCGTCCACCTGCTGGCCCGCCTCGACGCGGCGGGCCGTAAGGCGATCGCCGCCGAGCTGCCCCGATACGTCACCGCGCAGAGCCGTGAGAGGAACGGCTGGTGGGACTGGCACGAGCAGTTCTCGCCCCTGATCATGGCGGGGGTCGCCTGCCTGGGCGGGGCGGCGGCCGTGGCCGCGTGGGTGTTCAGGCGGGAGTTCCGGTGGCGGAAGGAGGACGCCCGTGACCCCGGCTGGATCCTCGAGCTGGTGCGCGACCGTCCCGAGGCGTGGCGGGCCGACGTGGCGCGGCGGATGGTGGGCCGGCTGCGCCCGCTTGACACCGCCGAGTGGGAGATCGTCGCCGCCCTCGTGCGGGAGACCGCGATCGAGCCGCCCGCCGGCGACGCGTTCGTGATCGGCTGGCTGCTCACCCTCGACCCGCGCAGTGCCGGCGCGGACCCGCTGTTCGCCCACCTCGCTCCGCGGATCTTCGAGCCCGCCGGCCTGGCGGAGGCGTTCTCCGCGCGCCAGATCTGGGCGGTCGGCCAGCTGGTCGCCGACGGGCTGCTGGAGCGGGCGGACGTCATCGACGGTCTGGTGGGGCGGCTCCTGCGCGACGGGCCGTCCGGACCGGTCGCGCTCGCGGACCTGCACGAGCGGCTCCAGCTCGACCTGGTCGAGGCCGCCGGGCGGGCCAGGGACTATGTCCGGCTGCTGCCCGCCGCACCCGTCCCGGTGGCCGACATGGCCCTCGCGCAGCTCAAGCGGCTTGACGGAGCCGGGCGGCTGGAAGAGGAGCTGTTCGCCGAGGCGGTGGAGGGGCTGGCGTTCCGGCCGGAGAAGAAGCTGCTGCGCGCTGCCGTCTCATGGGCGGGCGAGGCCGTGACACGGGTTCCCGGCCGCACCGACGCCGCGCTGTCGGTCCTGGCCACCATCTTCCGGCAGGACGTGCTGGATCTGCAGGAGCGTGCGGTGCGGCTGGCCGTGCGGCTCGCCGGGCAGGCGGGGGAGCAGGGACGGGCGGCGGTCATCGAGGCGGCGGGCGGGCTGCCCGACGGCTTACGCGAGCAGATCTCCATGGCGTACGGCGAGACCATCGCCGAGGAGGTCGCCGTCGCCGCATCCCTGGTGGCAGGCCCGGGGCCGCGGCCGCTGCCGCCGATCGCCTCGCCCGAGGAGCTCGCGCAGGAGATCGTCGCCATGGGCTGGCCCCTCGGGGTCCACGCGTTCGAACGCATCCTGGCCGGGCTCGTCGAGTGGGCGGATCGCGAGCCGCAGGCGCTCCGCGAGGCGCTGCGGCCGTGGGGACAGCTCGACAGGGCGCAGTTCGGTTTCTACGGTCACGACGTCATTGAGGGGGGCTACGAGCTGCTGCGCCGGGTCGTTCACGCGTTCGCCGCGCCGGAGGACAGCGCGAAGCTGTCGCAGGCGATCGCCCAGACCCGCAGGCGGCAGGACGCCGGGGGCCCGCTCGACGGGCTGTTCCAGCAGCGGGCGCGCGAGCTCATCGCGCCCTTCGAGTCGGGTGCCGGCTATCCAGTCCTGCTGGCCGCTCCGACCTCGGGCACCGGGCACGTCGATCCCGAGACCTTGCTCGACCGGCTGGAGAGGCTGGAGGCCGCCGGGGTGGAGGCGCTGCCCGCCGACCTCGCGCAGGCCCTGCTGCGGCTGCCTCGCGGGATCGACCAGGCGATCGTCGAGCGGGCCGGCAAGCTGACCTCGGACGCGGGCCGCGCCTGCGCCGCTTGGCTGGCGAGCGGCGGGCCGGCCGACCCTCAGGTGACCTGCTGGGTGAGCAGCCGGCGCGCCTACCACGGAGGTGACTACAAGGATGTCCACGCCGAGTTGAGCCTGTCCCTGCCGGATCCGCTGGCCCCGTTCCACGAGCTGTTCGCCCCCGGCACCGGGCACACGTACACCCTGGAGTGGTGGCCGTCGGCCATGCCGTCGCACCGCGAGGTCGTGGCGGCGCACCTGGCCCCCTACCTGCCGGCCTCGTTGGAGAGCAATGACCGCCAGGTCGTCGTGCTGGCCTCACTCGCGCACGGGGACGGGCCCGTCGGGACGGCCATGGGATGGGCGCTCGCCTGCGGCATGGGACACCGCAACGCCGCCGACCGCGCGGCAGCCACCGACGCCCTGCTGACGCTGGCGGCGCGCGGCGAGGTGCCGGCCGCGGCGCTGGGCGAGGCGGTGGCGGAGCTGACAGCAGAGGAGATCGTCAAGCTCAACCGGGTGATCTCCGCGCTCGACGAGGCGACCCAGGCGGGCGCGCACGCGGCGGTGTGGGCGGTGATCGCGGACCTCCTGCCCCGCCTGCTGCCCGCCCAGGGCGAACGGCCCCGCAGCGGCCTGGCCGACCTGCTGGCGGCAGGCGCGAGGGCGGCCAGGACCGCCGGCGCGCGCGGCGACATCCCCGAGCTGGCGGCGGTCGCGGCCCGCAAGGGGTCGAGCAGGCTCGTGCAGGAGGCGAGGCGGTTGCACCACCTGCTCACGCAGTGAGCGCGGCCCCGGAGGGTGCCTCGGCCGGGCACGGCACTGCCGGACACGGCTACGGCCGTGCCTCGGCCGGGCATGGCACGGCCGGACACGGCTACCGCCGCCTCATGCAGGCCGGGATCGCCGGTCCAAGGCCGCGGAGGTGCCGTCGATGAGGACGCGCAGGCCGTGTTCGAAGGCCTGCTCGCCGACCGGACTGCCGCCTTCGCGGATGGCCGCCATGAGCGTGGCCGGTGTGCCGCCGTGCAGCGCGCCGCCGGGCTGATCTCCCGGCAGCGAGGCCTCCTGACGCGCGGTCTGCTCCTGCAGGACGAATCCGTTCATGTAGGAGGTCAGGGATGCAATCGTGTGCAGCGCCAGCGCCGGGGTGAACCCCCGCTCGACCATCGCGGACAGCTCCTGGTCGAACAGCCGGACGGTTTCCGGGCTCAGCGACCGGGCGCGGGCGATCACGTGGGCGCCGTCACGGTGGGCCAGAAGTGATGTGCGGTAGGCCCGGGCACGGCGGGTGAGCCAGTCCTGCCAGGACTCCTCGTCGCGGGGCGGACCCATTCCCGGGGTCCGGCAGATCGCGTCGGCCATTCCGTCGATGAGTTCCTGTTTCGTCCGGATGTGCCAGTAGAGGGCGGGGGACTGCACGCCCAGCTCGGCGGCGAGCCGGCGAACCGTCAGCCCTTCCAGCCCCACCTCGTCGAGCAGCCGCAGCGCGGTGTCGATCAGCAGCTGCCGGCTCAGACCAGGTCGCTTGTTCATCGTTGACACCTTAGCAGTGCTAAGCGTAACTTAGCATCGCTAAGGGCGGATGCGCCGTCCCTGGCGGCTGGGAGATTGCCGTGATCACCACGATTTCAGCGGACGGCACCGACGTCCGCGGCTACGACCAAGGCCGGGGCCCGGCCATCGTGATGCTCGGGCCGGGGCTCGACGACGGCACCCGGTGCGGGAGGATGGCCACGATCCTCGCCAGGCGTTTCCGCGTCGTGCGCCTGCACCGCCGCCCGTACCGGCTGGACCTCAAGGCCGACCCGAGGCTCGGCGGCGCACCGTGCACCATCGCCCAGGAGGTCGAGGACGTCCTGGCCGTCGTGCGGGCCATTGGCGAGCAGGTCGTCGTCTACGGCCACTCCGACGGCGGCGTCGTCGCGCTCGAGGCCCTGGCGGCGGCGCCGTCCTCGTTCGCCGGTGCGGTGATCTTCGAGCCCCCCGCCGTCATCGGGGCACCGCTGGGCGGCGAGGACGGACAGGTCCTCAGACGGGCCCGGGCGGCGCTCGCGGCGGGCAAGCCCGGCAAGGCGATGGCCGTCTTCATGGCCGAGACCGTCGGGCTGCCGCACTGGCAGGCCGTGCTCGCGGGCGCGACGGTCGCGATCGTGCCGAAGTATCGCCGGCTCGTCCCCGGACAGCTCGACTCCCTCGACGCACTGGACCGGCTCGGCACGCGCCTCGACACCTGTGCCACGATCGAGGTTCCGACCGTTCTGCTCGGCGGCGACCGCAGCCCCGCGCACCTCTCCGAGCGGCTCGACGCCATCGAGCGCGTGATGCCACGCACCGAGCGGGTGGTGATGCGCGGGCGCGACCACGGCGCCGACCTGAAACACCCCGGACAGGTCGCCGGCGTCATCGAGACGCTCGCAGACAAGGTGCTGCGCCCCCCTCGCTGAGGTGCGGCTATGAGCATCGGCGGCGGAAGCCGGGAGATGTCGTGCAGCTTCGATCCGATGACAGCGGGGATGAACTGACCTTCTGGGTGAGCCCTCCGCGATCTCAGGCGGCCTCGCCGCCGCCCTCCTGCTGGCCTCCGCCGCTCCCGCCGTGGCCGCCGCGCCAGCCAAGCCCCTGACTTCGGCCCAGCTACGCGCCGCCCTCATCACCCCCGAAAGCGTGGGCGACAGTTACGAACCCAACCCGAAGCGCAACCGCGAGGCGCTGGACGCCGAGTCCGCCCGTACCAAGAAGTGCGTGAACGCCGTCAAGGCGCTCAAGCCCCTGCTCGCGAGCAAGGCGGCGGTCTTCATCGACAAGGAGGGCAAGCCGTCAGGCGTCAAGCAGTTCTCCATCAGTGGCACCCCGGCCAAGATGGCCTCCTGGCAGACGGTGGGCAAGGTCATCGTTCGTGACTGCAACGGGGGCAGGGCGGGCGCCAACGGCTCCAAGGCGAGCATCACCAAGCTCTCCATCACCAAGCTCTCCATCACCAAGCTCTCCATCACCAAGCTCTCCATCGGCAAGCTCGGGGACTGGGCGTACGGGATCAGGTACAAGCAGACGACCCCCGAGGCGCACCTGAGTCCGATCCACGCGGCGGATGTCGTACTCACCAGGGTCAAGAACACCGTCACGCTGTTGGTGAGCGACGGGTTCTTCGCGACGTTCGATGCCGGTCTGAGCAAGCGGGCCGCGAAGGTGGCGGTGTCGAAGCTGCGGAACGCCCAGTGAAGGTCACCGAGCAGGCCGGATGATGGGGAGAGCGGCCGGGCACGGAAAGTTCAGAGGCTGAACTCCTCTAGTTCGTCCAGAAGATCAGCGATGATCGAATCCTCGTCCTCGGCCGCACGCAGGCGGAACAGCTCAAGCAGATCGCGTGCAGCCATGTACAGCTCCCCCTCGTCCCCGCAGAAGATCACCGGCAACCTGGCGAGGTCCGTGCCGCCGTCACGCTTCCAGAGGGCATAGAAGGAGCCGGAGGCCGTTGCCTGGGCGAACGGGATGAGCTGGTCCCGCGTCTCGGCGGGCGGCTCGGGGCCGAGAACGGAGACGCGACCGTACCCGGCAGCGGGCGCCGCCACCGTGACATCGCGGATCCTGAAATGACCAAGATGGCTATCCAGGAAAGCGTGCCCAGGCTGTGTCAAGTGGTGCTCGACTGCACTGACGCCAGGGCCCTGGCAGAGTTCTATCGATCTCTGCTGGGCCTGGTCTACCGGCCCGGTGATGAGCCGCCGGAAGCGGGGCGCGTGGACGAGCGCGGCCGCGACTGGCTGGTGCTGCGAACTCCGGACGGCGCTCCCCAGATGGCCTTCCAGCAAGTGGACCGACTGCCGGAGGTGACATGGCCGAAGGGCCGGGTGCCACAACAGATGCACCTGGACCTGAGCGTGGCATCGGTTGACGAGCTCCAGGTCCAGCACGAACGCGTCCTGCGGCTGGGCGGCCGACTGCTGTACGACGGCATCGACGACCCCGAGGAGCCGCTTCGCGTGTATGCGGACGTGGCAGGCCATCCGTTCTGCGTTTTCGTCTCCGAGCGCGGCTGACACGCGCAAAGGAACCGACACCTGGATCGACGGCAGCCGGGACTCGGTGTGACGCGGAGAGCTACGCGGACTCGCGGATCACCAGCTCGGTGGGGAGTATCACCGGCTCCACCTGCTTGGCGCCGTCGAGGAGCGCCAGCAGGAGGTTGACCGTCTCGTTGGCGACCTCGGCCAGCGGCTGGCGGATCGTGGTGAGCGGCGGGTGGGTGGAGGTGGCGACGGAGGAGTCGTCGAAGCCGCCCACCGCCACGTCGCCCGGCACCGTGCGGCCCGCGGCGCGCAGCGCCGCCAGCGCGCCCGCCGCCATCAGGTCGGAGGCGACGAAGACGGCGTCGAGGTCGGGGGCGCGCTCCAGCAGCGCCGCCATGGCACGCTCGCCGCTGGCCTGGGTCCAGTCGCCGTGCGCGATGAGCTTGGTGGACGCCTTGCGGCCCAGGACGTCGGCGAAGCCCTCGAGACGCTGGATGCCGCCCGGCGTGTCCATCGGACCGGTGATCATGCCGATGCGCTTGCGGCCCTGGCCCACCAGGTATTCGGCCATCTGCCTGGCTCCGAGCCGCTCGTCCGTGGCGGCGTACGGGATGGCGGTCTCGCGGCCGATGACGGCGCCGCAGGAGACCGCGGGAGTGGTGGAGCCGAGCGCGTTGACCAGCGGGTCGCCCGCATGGGTGGAGACGAGCATGACCCCGTCGGCGTAGCCGCCGCGCACGTAGCGCACCACGCGCTCGCGGTCGCCCTCGTCGCCCGCCAGCATCATCACCAGGGAGATGTCGCGCTCGGCGAGCCGCCGGATGGCCACCCGGATCAGGGTGCTGTAGTTGGGGTCCTCGAAGAGCTTCTCGTGCGGCTCCGACAGCACCATGACGATCGAGCCGGTCCGCTGCGTGACCAGGCTGCGGGCGGCGCGGTTGACGACGTATCCCGTCTCGGAGATGGCCCGCTCGATGGCGACGCGGGCCGCGGGACTGACGTAGCGCTCGCCGTTGAGCAGCCTGGACACCGTGCCGCGGGAGACTCCCGCGGCGGCGGCGACGTCGTGGATCGTTGGGCGCTTCATTTCACGGCTCCGGAGGACAGGTCGGTCTTCCAGTATCGCTGCATCGTGAGGAAGAGCGCGATCAGCGGGATGATCGACAGCAGTGCTCCGGTGAGGATCAGGTTGTACAGCGACGGCTGGTTGGCCCCGGCCGCGAGCAGCGTGAACAGCCCGACCGTGAGCGGGAACTTGCCGTCGTCGCCCAGCATGATGAACGGCAGGAGGAAGTTGTTCCAGATCGCCACGAACTGGAACAGGAAGATCGTCACCATGCCCGGCACCATCAGCGGGATCGCCACCCTGGACATCAGCCGCCACTCGCTCGCCCCGTCGATCCGCCCCGCCTCCAGCAGCGAGTCGGGGATGGCGGCCGTGGCGTAGATGCGGGCCAGATAGATGCTGTAAGGGTGCAGGATCTGCGGCAGCAGGACCGCCCAGTAGGTGTCGGCCAGACCGATCTTGGCGAACAGCAGATACTGCGGGATCGCCAGCACCACGGCGGGCACCAGGATGCCGCCGATGAGCAGGTTGAAGATCAGCGTACGGCCGGGGAAGCGGAACTTGGCCAGCGCGTACCCGGACACGGCCGAGACGGCGGTGGACAGCAGCGCGCCGCCGCCCGCGTAGATCAGCGTGTTCGCCAGCCAGAGCCAGAAGACCCCGTCGCGGTAGGCGAACAGCTCCGTCACGTTGTCGAGGAAGCCGGTGCCGAACGACAGCGTGGAGGTGGTGAACAGCTCCGCCGGCGACTTGGTCGAGGCGATCAGCACCCAGCTCACCGGGAACAGGCAGTAGACGGCCCCGAGCAGCAGCAACGCGGTGGGCGCGATACCCGACGTCCGGCGCGGTCCGGTGCCCCGGCGATGTGCTGTGGCTGCCATCAGCCCTCCCCGAAGGCGCGATCGCGTACCACGCGCAGGAATCCGAACGAAAGGACGAGCGAGATCGCCGCGATGACGATCGAGGTCGCGGCGGCCGAATACAGGTCGCCGGTGACGAAGGCGTCGCGGTAGACCTTCATCAGCGGGCTCCACGTGGAGCTGATCGTGTTGGTGAGCGGCCGCAGCGTGGTGGGCTCGGTGAAGACCTGGATCGTCGCGATGATCGAGAAGACGGTGGTCAGGATGATCGCCGGGAGCAGGATCGGGATCTTGATGCGCAGCGCGATCTGCAGCTCGGAGGCCCCGTCGAGCCGGGCGGCCTCGTAGTAGTCACGCGGGATCGCCCGCAGCGTCGTGTAGAGCACCAGCATGTTGAAGCCCACGCCGCCCCAGACCGCCACGTTCGCCATCGAGTAGGTGACCGTGGTCGCGCTGAGCAGGTCCACGTCCAGGATCGCCCGGATCGGGCTGAGCGAGGGCAGGTAGAGGAACCCCCAGAGCAGTGACGCGGCCACGCCCGGCACCGCGTACGGCAGGAAGATGGCGATCCGGCTGAACCTCGCCAGCCGCACCCGGGCCGAGTCCAGCAGCAGCGCGAACAGCAGGGCGAGGCCGAGCATCACGACGAGCACCAGCGCGCCGTACCCGATCACGCGCAGCCAGCCGGCCCACAGCTCGCCGTCGGACAGGGCGGCGGCGAAGTTGTCGAAGCCGACGAACACCTCGCGGCGGGCCCCCTTGCCGAGGCCGAGCCCCGACACCCGGGTGCGCCGCATGGCCAGGTAGGCCGTGTAGCCGATCGGCAGCGCGAGGAACAGCACGAACAGCACGATGGCGGGTGTGAGGATCAGGTACGGAGCCACAGAGGGGCGGCTCTGTGGCCGCCGCCTCTTCGTGATGGACGTCATGACGCGAGCTGGAACCCGGACTTGCGCATGTCGGCGACGGTGGCGTCCTGCATGGCCTGGATGGCGTCGGTGAACGGCGACCCGTTCTGCAGCGCCTTGTCGAAGCCGTCCTTGAAGGCGTTGTAGGTGACGCTGACGTTCGGGCCGAAGGTGAACCCGCGCGCCCCCGCCGACACGGTGGCGGCCTGCTGCCAGAAGTCGGGCTGGTTGGTGAAGTAGTCAGGCGCCTGGCCGAGCGCCGACTGCGCCTTGGCGGCCGCCGGGTAGATGGCGGCCTCCTTCACCAGCAGGTCGAGCGCCTTCGGGTCGGTGTTGAGCCAGGTGGCGAACTGGGCGGCGGCGGCCTTGTGCGGCGACTTGGTGGCGACGGCCACCGAGGAGCCGCCCCAGAATCCGCTGAAGCTCTCGCCGGCGTTCCACTGGGGGAGCGGGGCGACGGCCCACTTGCCCTTGGCCTTGGGCGCGTTGCTCGACAGCACGCCCGGCGCCCACACCGCGGACGGCCAGGTCAGCAGCTTGCCGTCGTTGAGCGCCTTGTTCCACTCGGGGGTGAAGTACGGCATGTCGTCGATGGCGCCCTCCTTGACCAGGCCGCCCCAGAAGTCGGCGACCTTCCTGGTGGGCTCGTCGGCGACGTTCACCTTCCAGGACTCGCCGCTGATCGACCACCACTGCGCGCCGGCCTGCTGGGCCAGCCCGGTGAAGGCGCCGGGGTCCTTGCTGGAGAACGTGCCGAGGTGGACCTTGGGGTCCTTCTTCCGCACGGTCCTGGCGGCCTCGCCGTACTCCTGCCAGGTCTTCGGCACCTCGATGCCGTACTTGTCGAACAGGTCCTGGCGGTAGAAGAGCATCATCGGGCCGCTGTCCTGCGGGATCGCGTAGACGGCGTCGGTGCCGAGCGTGACCAAACCCCAGACGCCCTCGCCGAACTCGCCCTTGATCGCCGCGGTCTCGGCCTTGAGGTCGGCGACCGCGTCGGCGGCGATGAACGACGGCAGGTGCTGGTATTCGGCCTGGACCAGGTCGGGCGGGTTGCCGGCCTTGGCCGCAGTGAGGAACTTGGCCGCGGCGTCGTCGCCGCCCGCCTGCTTGCTGACGGTGATCTGGATGTCGGGGTGGTCCTTGTTCCACACCGCGACGATCTTGTCCATGTTCGGGGCCCAGGTCCAGTACGTGAGCTTGACAGGGCCCTGGGCGGCAGGGCTCTCTGGCGCCGCCGTCTCGGGGCCGCCGGCGGGTTCGCTCGACCCGCACCCGGCGATCGTCAAGGTGGCCGTGAGCGCGGCGGCCAGGACGGCTCCGAGGCGTTTGGCACGCATGCATACCTCCAGAAGACTGTGAACGTGCACAGACTGGAACAGCGGTGCACGCCCGTCAAGAGGTTGTTACGTTCTCGTTAATCTCCGGGCATTACGCCACAATCACCACGGCTGTTTTCAACATTGGCGGAAAACGCTACTGTGCACGTTCACAGAGTTTTCACAAGGGGGATGGATGTACCCGGAGCGTCCGGCCGGTATCGCCTACGGCGGGGATTACAGCCCCGAGCAGTGGCCGCGCGAGGTCCAGGAGGAGGACGCGGCCCTGATGCGCGAGGCCGGGGTCAACCTCGTCAGCCTCGGCATGTTCTCGTGGGCGCTGATGGAGCCCGAGCGGGGCCGCTACGACTTCGGCTGGCTGGACGAGATCCTCGACCGGCTGCACGCCGCTGGCGTCTCGGCGAACCTGGCGACGCCGACCGCCGCACCGCCCGCCTGGTTCGTCGCCGAGCACCCGGACGCGCTGCCGGTGACCAGGGACGGCACCCGCATCGGCTTCGGCGGCAGGCAGAGCGCCTGCTCCAGCTCGCCCGCCTTCCGCGACGCCACCGCCCGCCTGGTGCGCGCGCTCGCCGGCCACTACCGCGACCATCCCGCCGTCGTCATGTGGCACGTGCACAACGAGTACGGGGCGCCGCTCGGCGAGTGCTACTGCGAGCACAGCGTCCGGGCCTGGCGCGACTGGCTGCGCCACACCTACCTGGACCTGGCCGCGCTCAACGACGCCTGGGGCACCGCGTTCTGGGGTCAGCGCTACACCGACTGGTCCCAGATCGACGCCCCCCGGTTCAACCACACCGCGGTCAACCCGGCCCAGCGGCTCGACTACGCCCGCTTCAGCGACGGCCAGCACCGCGAGCACTATGTCCTGCAGCGCGACATCCTCCGGGAGATCACCCCGGGCCTGCCCGTGACGACCAACTTCGCCGGGACGGTCAACTGCAAGTCCGCGGACCTGTGGCAGTGGGCCCGCGAGCTCGACGTCGTCGCCAACGACCACTACCTCAGGGCCGAGCAGCCGGACAACCACATCGACCTGGCCATGTCCGCCGACCTGGCGAGGTCGGTGGCGGGCGGGGAGCCGTGGATGCTCATGGAGCACTCGGCGGGCGCGGTCAACTGGCAGCCGCGCAACATCGCCAAGCGGCCCGGCGAGATGCGCCGCAACAGCCTCGCGCACGTCGCCCGCGGCTCCGACAGCGTGCTGTTCTTCCAGTTCAGAGCCTCGCGGTACGGCGCGGAGAAGTTCCACTCGGGGATGGTGCCGCACGCGGGCACCGGCTCGCGGCAGTGGCGCGACGTGGTGGAGCTCGGCGCCGACCTGCGCAGGCTGGCCGGCGTCAGGGGCAGCAGGGTGACGGCGGACGTGGCGGTCGTCTGGGACTGGGAGTCCTACTGGGCGCTGGAGCTGGACTGGCGTCCGTCGGTCGACCTGACGTTCAGGGAGCGGGTGGACGCCTTCTACGAGGCGCTGTGGCGCGAGCACGTCACCGTGGACTTCGTACACCCTTCCGCCGATATTTCGGGATACAAGGTGGTTGTCGCGCCGAGCGCGTACCTGCTGGCCGAGGCGTCCGCCAAGAACCTGCACAGGTACGTGGAAGCCGGCGGCAACCTTCTGGTGTCGTACTTCTCCGGCATCGTGGACGAGCACGACGGCATCCACCCCGGCTCCTACCCGGGAGCGCTGCGCGAGGTGCTGGGCCTGTCCATCGAGGAGTTCCACCCGCTGCGCGAGCACGAGACGGTGCCTCTGGCCGGGACCGGGCACGCGGGCCGGATCTGGTCGGAGCGGATCCACCTGTCGGGAGCCTCGGCCGTCTGGGACTTCGGAGCGGGCCCCGACGCCGGGCACCCCGCGGTCACCCGCCACGACCTGGGCGCCGGCGCGGCCTGGTACCTCGCCACCGCCCCCGTCACCGGCCTGCGCGAGCTGCTCGCCGACGTGCTCGACCGCGCGGGCGTGTCCCGCCCGCGCGGCCTGCCCGACACTCTGGAGCTGGTACGGCGCGGCCGCCACCTGTTCCTGATCAACCACGGCGACGAGCCGGTGACGGTCGAGGGGGTGACCGGCACCGGGGTGCTCGACGGAGCCCGCCACGACGGATCGGTCACCGTCGCGGCCGGCGGTGTCTCGGTCGTCGAGGAGAACACCCCCCAACCCTCCGGAGGCCATCCGTGAAACGCGCCCTGATCGCGCTGCTCTGCCTCATCACCCTCGCCACCGCCGTCCCCGCGCAGGCCCAGGCCAGGCCGCGCCTGTTACCGGTCCGCGGCGCCGACGTCTCCAGCCTGGCCAAGTCCGAGGCGCTCGGCGGCGTCTACCGTCACGCCGACGGCCGGCGCGGTGACGCCCTGCGCATCCTGTCCCAGGCCGGGCTCAACTACATCCGGCTCAAGGTCTGGGTGCGCCCGGCCGACGGCTACAACACCAAGACGCAGGTGCTGGCGGTCGCCAGGCGGGCCAAGGCGGCCGGGCTGCGGCTGCTCGTCGACTTCCACTACTCCGACACCTGGGCAGACCCAGGCAAGCAGTTCAAGCCCGCCGCCTGGGCCGCCCTCCCGCTGGACCAGCTCGCCCGGGCCGTGCACGACCACACCTTCGACGTGCTGGACGCGCTGCGCCGCCAGGGAACCACGGCCGACATGGTCCAGGTGGGCAACGAGATCAACGGCGGCCTGCTCTGGCCCGACGGGAGCAACCAGAACTGGTCGAACACCGCCCTGCTGCTGAACGCCGGGTACGACGCGGTCAAGCGGGTGTCGAGCCGCACCAAGGTCGTCCTGCACCTGGCCAACGGCGGCGACAACGGCCTGTACAGGTGGTGGTTCGACAACGCCGCCGCGCACGGCATCCGCCACGACGTGATCGGGCTGTCGTACTACCCCTACTGGCACGGCACCCTGGAGGCGTTCCAGGCCAACATCAACGACGTCGCCACCCGCTACGGCAAGCCCGTCGCCGTGGTGGAGACCGGCTACCCGTTCACCACGGCCGACGACGACGGCTGGGAGAACCTGATCCTGGCGCCGGAGCCCTACCCCGGCTACCAGGCCACCCCGCAGGGCCAGGCGGAGCTGCTGCGCAAGGTGGCCGAGATCGTCAGCGCCGTGCCGGACGACCTCGGCCTGGGCCTGTTCACCTGGGAAGCCACCTGGACCGGCGTGCCGGGCAACGGCTGGGACCCCGCCGACCCGTCGACGGGCAACGCGTGGGAGAACCAGGCGCTGTTCGACTTCGACGACCGCGCGCTGCCCGCCATGCGCGCGCTCGGCCACGCCTCCTAAGGATCTTTCGGGCCGTACAGCTCGCCCAGGCACTCGCGGGCGAGCTGGAGCTCCTCGTGCACCTCGACGACCAGCACAGGGACGGCGGCACCGGTCCCGCTGACCGGGCCGTCGTCGTCGCGGTTGCCGCGGGCGGGCGGCTCGACGCCGAGGAGCCGCAGCCGTCGGCAGATCGCCTCGCGCACCTCGGGCTGGTCCCAGCCGATCTCGCCGGTGAACACCAGCGCGTCGAGCCGGCCGAGCGAGGTCGCGGCGGCGGCGATCTCCCGGCTCACCCGGTGGCAGAACACGGCCAGCGCGAGCGCCGCCTGCTCGTCGCCGTCGCGCTCGGCGGCGACGAGGTCGCGGGTGTCGCCGGAGCGTCCTCCGGACAGGCCGAGCAGGCCCGAGCGCCGTTCCAGCCCCTCGCGCAGCTCGTCCGGCGTCAACCGGCCCTCCTCCAGCAGCCACAGCAGCATGCCGGGGTCCACGCCGCCCGACCGCTTGCTCATCGGCACGCCGTCCAGCGGGGTGAAGCCCATCGAGGTGTCCAGGCTGCGCCCGCCCGACACCGCGCACACCGACGAGCCGCCTCCCAGATGCGCGAGCACCAGGTCCAGCTCGGCGGCCGGGCGCCCGAGCAGCTCCGCGGCCCGGTCCAGCGCCCAGGCGTAGGAAAGGCCGTGGAAGCCGTAGCGGCGCAGCCCCCACCGCTCGCGCCACTGGCCGGGCAGCGCGTAGACGGCGGCGGCGTCCGGCAGGCCGGCGTGGAAGGCGGTGTCGGGGCAGAGCACGTGCGGAACGGCGGGCAGCAGCTCGCGGGCGGCCTCCAGCAGCGCCAGCGCCGGCGGCAGGTGCAGCGGCGCGAGGTCGGTGATGCCGCGCAGCGCCCGGACGATCTCGTCGTCGGCGACCGTGGGAGCGTGGACGAGGTCGCCGCCGTGCACCAGCCGGTGCGCGACGGCCGCCACGTCACGGTCCAGGTGGCGGCCGAGGAACTCCGACACCTCGTCGCGGGCCGCGGCCGGGTCGACCGCGCGCTCGGCGTGCGCGCTGTCCACGACGCAGCCGCCGTCCACCAGGTCGAGGCGGAGGCTGGACGACCCGGCGTTCACCGTGAGCACTGCCGTCGACTCGCCTTGCCCGTTCATGTCGCACCTCGTGTCGTTTCTCCCTCATCCGCGATACCCGTCACGGATGTCGCGACACGTGGTCTTTACACCGGCGGAGGGCCGCGCGCCATGATGGGGACGCGGACGGTGCCGGAAGGGGCGCGATGATCGAGTTCGGCTATGCCAGGACCCCCTACGGGCAGATCCACTACGCCGAGTGCGGGCAGGGGGATCCCATCCTGCTGCTGCACCAGACACCGCGGTCGTGGGACGAGTACCGCGAGGTGCTGCCGCTGCTGGGCCGCTCCCACCGGGCGGTCGCGATGGACACGCTCGGTTTCGGCGCCTCGGCCCAGCCCGCCACGCACACCGTCGAGGCCTACGCCCTGGGCGTGCTGGCTCTCATGGACGCGCTCGGACTGGAGTCCGCCGCGGTCGCCGGCCACCACACGGGCGGCGTGATCGCGATCGAGACGGCGGCCCGCGCCCCCGAGCGGGTCGCCCGGCTGGTGCTGTCGTCCACGCCGCTGGTCGACGCCGAGGCCAGGGAGCGGCGGCGGCGCGGCAGGCGGCCGGTCGACAACGCCACCGAGCGGCAGGACGGCTCGCATCTGACCGAGCTTTGGGCGGGCCGGGCCGCCTTCTACCCGCCGGACCGTCCCGACCTGCTGGCCCGCTACGTGCGCGACGCGCTGGCCGTCTGGCCGGGCGTCGGGCTCGGGCACCAGGCGGTCGCCGCCTACCGGATGGAGGAGCGGCTCGGCCTGATCTGCTGCCCGGTCCTGTGCGTCGGCGCCTCGGCCGATCCGTTCGGCTTTCCCGAGCTGGACCGACTGGCCGCGCGGCTGCCCGGCGCGACCACCGCCGTCATCGGCGACGGCATGGTCCCTCTGGAGTTCCGGGCCGCCGAGTTCGCCGGGGTGGTGGAGGACTTCCTGGGCTAGTTGAGCTGCCAGATGGCGTAGTTCAGCGCCGCGGCGTAGGTCACCCAGAGCAGGTACGGCACCAAGAGCAGCGCGGCGGCGCGCCTGACCCGCCAGAAGACCACGATGTTGGCCACGATCGCCGCCCAGAGGATCACGATCTCGGCGAAGGCAAGGCCGTACTGCCCGGCGGCGAAGAACAGGGGCGTCCACACCGCGTTCAGCGCGAGCTGGACGGCGTACACGGTGAAGGCCGGGGACCAGCCGCGCGCCAGCCAGACGAGCCAGCCGGACAGCGCGATCAGCAGGTACAGCACCGTCCAGGCCGGGCCGAACAGCCACCGCGGCGGCGCCCACGCCGGCCGCTCCAGCGCCAGATACTCGGCCCCCGAGTCCGTCGCGGCCAGCGATCCCACCACCGCCACGGCCGCCACGGCGGCGACGAAGAGGGCGAGGACCGGCCAGCGGTTCCTGGTTGCTGTGGTCACCATGCGCCTCCCCCTGCCCTTACGCAGGCAGGGTTCACCGTTTGGAGGTTTTGATCTACTTTGCGATGGAAGTAGCAGTCCCTAAGTGAAATGTCGGGACGATGCTGGGAGGCGTTGCGCGTGGAGCAGGTGCCGGAGTCGGACAGGGAAACGGACAAGGAACGCGCCGACCGTAACTTCGTGGAGCTGCTGCAGGGCGCCAGGGTGGCGGTGACCGGGGTGCAGGTGCTGTTCGCCTTCCTGCTGACCGTGCCCTTCTCCCAGGGCTTCTTCCGGCTGAGCGAGTTCGACCGGTGGCTGTTCTACGTGGCGCTGGTGAGCGCCGCGATCGCGTCCATCTGCTACATCGCCCCGGCCAACCAGCACCGCGTGCTCTTCAGGCAGGGGCTGAAGGAGAAGCTGGTCCGCCGGTCCAACTTCTACGGCATCGCCGGAGCGCTGGCGCTGGCCGTCTCGATGACCGCCGCGACCATGCTGGTGGTCGACTACCTGTTCCATTCCACCCTGGCGCTGGTGACGGCCGGGGTGATCGCGGCGCTGGCGGTGTGGTCCTGGTTCGGCCAGCCGGCGATCGACCGTTCCGGCCGTCCCGACGACGCGCCCACGGAGGAGGACGAGGCCGGTCGGAGAGGCGGCGGCTCCGGCGTGGACGCCTGAACCGGTGTCTCACCCCTCCTCGTCGTCCGGTCCCGCCTCCTGCTGGTAGGCGGCGCGGGCCACCACGTAGCAGGCCACCGAGACGGTGATCACCTGGGCCACGCCGGCGATGAGCAGCGGCCCGGCGGTGGCCCAGGTGGGACGCCGCAGCCACATCGCCAGCAGGATCAGCAGCACACTGAGCACCTGCGGCTTGGTCGCCGCGTGCATGCGGTCCAGCGTGTTGCGGAAGCGCAACAGCCCCGCCCCGGCGGACAGGGCCAGCCCGGCGCCGGCGAGCAGGCAGACGGCGGCGGCGACATCCAGCGCGCTCACCGGTCGCCGCCCGAGAAGTAGCGGGCGACCGACACCGAGCCGACGAACCCCAGCAGCGACAGCACCAGCAGGATCGGCAGGTCCGAGTAGTCGCCGGAGACGGCCGCGAACGCGCCCACCGCGCACATGGACAGGGACGTCAGCACGTCCAGCGAGACCGCCCGATCCAGCATGGACGGGCCCCGTCCCACCCGGTACAGCGTGGCGGCAGCGCCGCAGGCGAGCAGCCCGAGCGTCACCAGGTAGACCACCGTCATCGCAGCTCCTCCAGGTCGGCGCGGGTGCCGAAGGCCGACACGATGCGCGACTCCAGCCTGGTCACGTCCTGCTGGGCGAGCGCGGGCAGGTCCCCGGTCCGGCCGAGGACGTGCAGCACCAGCTCCCGGCTGCCCTCGTCCACCTCCAGCACCAGGCTGCCCGGCACGGTGGAGACCGCCACCATGATCATCATGATCATGGACTCGGACGAGGTTCGCAGCCGCACCCGGACGATCCCCGCCGGAGGCGAGCCGGACCGCAGCACCCAGAACACCACCCGCGCGGTGGAGCTCACCAGGTCCGCGGCGAACCACAGCAGGAACGACACGGCCCTGAGCGGGCGGATCCTGATGCCGGGATCGAGCACCGGCAGCGGCAGCAGCCACGTGGTGATCGCCCCGGTCACCAGCCCGCCCAGCACGGTCCCGGCCGACACCTCGCCCCACAGCATGACCCAGATGAGCGCCAGCCAGGCCACCAGCGCCGGCGGCACCGGCCTGCCGAAAACCCTCGGCACGAACCCCTTGGCGGGCCCCTTCACATGCCCCTCCCCAGGACGGCGGAGATGTACGGATCACGGGCCATGAGCTCCCCGGCCGTCCGCTCCGCCAGCGACGACAGCGGCCCGGCCAGCACCGTGAACGACAGGCCGAGCGCCACCAGCGCCGCCGTGGCGCCGAGCAGGGGGGCGGGCATCGCCGTCGTGGTGACGATCGCGTCCGCCCCGGTCGACTCGTCGCTCTCCACCACGGCGCCGGCCGGGCCGCCCTGCGGCGCCCGCCAGAAGGCCTTGCCCCAGACCTTCGCGACGGCGTACAGGGTGAGCAGGCTCGTGACCAGGCCGGCCGCGACCAGCGTGAGCGGGAGCGGGCCACCCTCGGAGAGCCCCGCCTGGACCAGCGCCAGCTTGCCCAGGAAGCCGGACATGGGCGGGATGCCGGACAGGTTCATGGCCGGGACGAAGAACAGCACGGCGATCAGCGGCGTCGCCCGCATCAGCCCGCCCAGCCGGTTCACCGACGTGCTGCCGGTGCGCCGCTCGATCAGCCCGGTCACCAGGAACAGGCTTGTCTGCACGGTGATGTGGTGGACCACGTAGAAGACGGCCCCGGCCAGGCCCTGCACGGTGGACAGCGCGACCCCGAACACCATGTAACCGATGTGGCTGACCAGCGTGAAGGACAGCATGCGCTTGATGTCGGTCTGCGCGACGGCGCCGAGCACCCCCACCAGCATCGTGGCCAGGGCCACGTACATGAGCAGCGTCGCCACCGGCCCGCCGGGGAACAGTAGCGCCTCCAGCCGGATGATGGAGTAGACGCCGACCTTGGTGAGCAGCCCGGCGAAGACCGCGGTGGCCGGGGCGGGCGCCGTCGGGTAGGAGTCCGGCAGCCACGCCGACATGGGGAAGATCGCCGCCTTGATCGCGAAGGTCAGCAGCAGGGTCAGCTCGACCAGCAGCTTGACGTGCACGTCCAGCGTGGCGAACCGGACGGCGAGCTGCGCGATCGACAGCGTGCCGGTGGCCGCGTAGACGATGGCCAGCGCGAAGAGGAACAGCATCGAGGAGGCCAGCCCCATGACCGTGTAGGTGGCCCCCGCGCGGATCCTGGACAGGGTGCCGCCGAACGTGAGCAGCACGTACGAGCCGCTCAGCAGCATCTCGAACGCCACGAACAGGTTGAACAGGTCACCCGACAGGAAGGCGTCCGCCACCCCGGCGATCATCACCAGGAACGCCGGATGGAAGATCGCCATCGGCGCGTCGTGCTCCTGGTCGGCGTAGGCGTTGACCACCGAGTAGGCCATCACGCAGAGCGTCACGGACGAGGACACGACGAGCATCAGCGTGGACAGCCGGTCGGCGACCAGGCAGATGCCCAGCGGAGCCGGCCAGCCGCCGAGCGAGGTGACCATCGGGCCGTGCGCGTCGACCTCGACGAGCAGCAGCATCGACACCACGACGGTGACCGCCAGCGTCACCACGCTGATGAGCGACTGCAGGCGGCGTAGACGGCCGCCGATCGCCAGCTTCACCCCCGCCGCGAGCAGCGGCAGCAGCACCGGCACGGAGATCACGCTCTCCACTAGTCGTCGCCCTCCAGCTCGGGGTCGATGGCGAGCGCCTGACGCTCGCGCTCGGCCCGGATGGCCTGGCGCATCTCCCGGCGCGACTCCCGCTGGCGGGCCCGCAGCCTCTTGCGCTGCGCCCGCTCCTGGGCGTCCTGGGCGCCCTGAGCATGCCGGGCGTGCTCGGTTCCCAGACCGGCCAGCTCCGCGCGCTGCTCGGCGACGAGCCGCCGGTAGGCCTCCCTCCTGGCCCGCACCGCGTCGACCAGCTCGCCGCGCCGGGCCCGCAGCCGCACCCGGCGGTCCTCGGTGTCGTCCTGTACCTCGTCGCTGCCGGTGAGCTGCCAGGAGCGGTGCACCATGGCCAGCAGGAACGCCGAGACACCCAGCGTGATGACGATCGCGGTGAGCACCATGGCCTGCGGCAGCGGATCGGCCATCCGCTCCGGCTCGAACCGGCCGAGCAGCGGCGGGCTGCCGGCGTCGCCGCCCGCGGTGACGATCAGCAGATTGATCCCGTTGCCCAGCACGATGACGCCCGCCAGGACACGGACCAGACTCCGCTCCAGCAGCAGCGTCACCCCCGTGGCGATCAGCGTCCCCGAGGCGGCCAGCGGCAGCAGCGCGATGCTCACCGCGTCTCCATCTGACGGTCCAGCTCCGCGCCAAGCGCGCGCAGCACGTCCTGCACCATCCCCACCACCGACACGTACACCCCGAGGTCGAACACCAGGCTCGTGGACAGGTGCAGGGTCCCGACCAGCGGGACCGTCACGTCCGCGGTCAGCATCCGCAGCGCCGCCCCGCCGAACAGCAGCCCGGCCAGGGCCGTGCAGGTGGTCAGCGTCAGCCCGACCCCGAGCAGCACGCCCGCGTGCACCGGCAGCGCCCTGGCCAGCTCGTAGCGGCCGCCCGCCAGGTAGCGGACGGTGATGGCCAGGCCCGCCACGATGCCGCCGGCGAATCCGCCGCCCACCCCGCTGTGCCCGACGAACAGCAGGAACACCGACAGCACCAGCACCGTGTGGAAGGTGAGCCTGGCGGCGACCTCGAACGCCAGCGCGCGCTGTCCCTCGGGCAGCGTGGAGGCCAGCCACGGCGTGCGCGGGGGCGCCTCCTCGTCGTCCCGCTCGATCGCGTACGACCTGCGGCGCAGGAAGACCAGGCTGGTGACGCCCAGGGTGAGCACGACGATCACCGTGCTCTCGCCCAGGGTGTCCCAGGCCCGGATGTCCAGCAGCAGCGCGCTGACGATGTTCCCCGCGCCCGCCTGCTCGGCCGCGCCGGCCATGAGGGCGCCGACGGGCGCGGCGTCCCGCGCGTTGATCGCCAGCGCGCCCGCACCCACCGCGACCAGCCCCACGACGAGCCCGAGCACGAGC
Source organism: Nonomuraea sp. LPB2021202275-12-8 (assembly GCF_037044575.1). Lineage (NCBI taxonomy): Bacteria > Bacillati > Actinomycetota > Actinomycetes > Streptosporangiales > Streptosporangiaceae > Nonomuraea > Nonomuraea sp. LPB2021202275-12-8. The sequence goes on from NZ_JBAHWD010000002.1 coordinate 391,094, forward strand.
CGGAACCCGAACGGCAGCCTTCCGGTCACCGGCCGGATCGCCAGCCGGCGCAGCACCAGCACGAACACCACCAGGCTCAGCGTCTCGGCGAGGAACTGGGTCAGCGCCAGATCGGGGGAGCCGTGCGCGAGGAACAGCAGCGCGGTGCCGTACCCGGTCAGACCGCAGAAAAGGGCGAGCACGATGTACGAGCGGGCCAGCACGGCCAGCACGGCCCCGGCCGCGATCAGCACGACGAGGATCGGCTGCTCCGGCCGCTCCCAGGCGACGACGGGCACCACGAGCTCGAACGTCGGGTCGTACAGGAGGGAGAAGGCGCCGACGGCGGCCATGGAGGAGAGCGTGAGCAGCAGGTAGTCCGGCACCGAGCCCCGCTGGGTGATGCCGGTGATCTGGATCGACAGCAGGTCGAGCCGTCGCAGGCCGTTCCAGAAGACCACCCCGGAGTCGGTCACGTACAGTGCCGTGCCGAGCCTGGACACCGGCTCCCTCGCCAGGAACAGCAGCCCGCCCGCCACGAAGATCAGCAGGGAGAGCAGGAGTGGAACGGTCGCGCCGCTCCACAGCGCCAGGTGGGTGCCGTGCCCCGGGTCGCGGAAGGCGCCCGTGTAGCCCGACATGGCGGCCTCGAACACCCCCGCCGCCGGCGCCAGCACCAGCCCGAGCGCCGACAGCAGGGCCGGGGGAGCGAACAGGGCCGCCTCCACGCGGTGCGCCCGGGTCGGAGCCAGGCCGGGCTTGGCGGCGAACGCGCCCCACAGGAAGCGCAGCGTGTAGGCGACGGTCAGCGCGGATCCCGCCACCACCGCGGTCAGCGCCAGGATGCCGGCCGGATCCCCGGTGAGCAGGGACTCCAGGGCGGCCTCCTTGGCGACGAACCCCACCAGCGGAGGTACCCCGGCCATCGACGCCCCGGCCAGCACCGCCACCGCGCACACCCACGGCATCGACCGGCCCAGACCGCTGAGCGCGCGCAGATCACGGCTGCCCGCCGCGTGGTCCACGACGCCGACCACCAGGAACAGCGCCGCCTTGAACAACGCGTGCGCCAGCAGCATCGCCACCCCGGCCAGGGCGGTCGCCTCGGTGCCCGCCCCGAACAGGATGGTGAGGAAGCCGAGCTGGCTGACCGTGCCGTAGGCCAGCAGCCGCTTGAGGTCCGTCTCACGCAGCGCCCGCCAGCCGCCCAGCGCCATCGTGACCGCGCCGAGCGCCACGGCCGGCGCCCGCCAGGCCGCCAGGTCGCCGAACGCGGGCCCGAGCCGGGCCAGCAGGTAGACGCCCGCCTTCACCATCGCCGCCGCGTGCAGGTAGGCCGAGACGGGGGTCGGTGCGGCCATCGCGGCCGGCAGCCAGGAGCTGAACGGGAAGATCGCCGACTTCGCCAGCGCCCCCGCCAGCACGAGCGCCAGCGCGAAGGCCCCGATCGCGGGCGGGTCGGCGACGATCGCCGAGATCCGGTACGTGCCCGCCGCCTCCCCGATGACGACGAACCCCGCCAGCATGGCCAGCCCGCCACAGGTGGTGATGATCAGCGCCTGCATGGCGGCCCGCCTGCTCGCCCTGCTCTGCGGGTCGTAGCCGATCAGCAGGTAGGAGAAGACCGTGGTCAGCTCCCAGAACACGTACAGCAGGAGCAGGTCGTCGGCTATCACCAGGCCCAGCATCGCCCCGGCGAAGGCCACCATGATCCCGCCGAAACGGGCCAGCGCGTCGTCGTCGCGGGCCAGATAGCGCGAGCTGTAGACCAGGACGAGCGCGCCGACGCCGGTCACCAGCGCCATCATCAGCACGGACAGCCCGTCCGCCCGGAACGCCAGCGACATGCCGAGCGCGGGCGCCCAGGCCCGGCTCGACTGCTGCGGCACGCCGGCCGCCATCACCCAGAGCGTGTAGCCGAACCCGGCTGCGGGCGCGAGCGCCAGTGCCAGCAGGGCGTCACGCCCCAGGCGCCTGGTGAGCCATGGAGCGCAGATGGCGGCTGCCGCGTGCAGGATGAGCAGCGACTCCATGGTCTCCCCGGGCGGAACGGCACGTGCCCCCAACGTCCCGCGCCACGGTCGCCCGGCGACGCAGGCGCGGCGCAGGTTGACCCGAATCACACCGGTACCTCACCTGCGGCATGCCGTCCCGGCGGGAGGGTACGGACTCCGACGACCACGAGGGGAGTGAACGCCATGTCACAGCACGACCAGGCCGCCGTCCGCAGCCTCACCACCACCGACCACGAGGAGATCCGCAAGTGGGCGGAGGAACGCGGCGCCAATCCGGCCACCATGCCGGGCACGGGCGGCCTCAGGTTCGACTTCCCCGGCTGCGGCGGGGAGGACCTGGAAGAGATCTCGTGGGACGACTGGTTCGGCGTGTTCGACCAGCGCGGGCTCAACTTCGTCTACCACGAGCACAGAAAGGGCGACCCGCACGGCAACTACTTCCGGCTGCGCCGCCCGGACGACGACGGCGCCTGAGGCTCAGCCCGCCGACAGGTGCTCGTCCACCTGGTCGGCCAGGCGGACCAGCGATTCCTCCAGCATCCCCTGCACCTCGTCCGCCCGGCTGCGAGAAGTCCTCTCCGGCGGCTCGTCGAGCAGCGAGATGTGCACCGTGACCTCGCTCGCGCCGCTCTCGGCGTCGGACACCTGCAGCCAGCCGGCGTAGTCCGGATGGTCACGCCCGCCCCACTCCAACCGGAGCTGGTCGGCCGAAACGCTGAACAGCCCCTCGTGCCTGCCGTCGCCGGGCACGACCTCGCCGCCCGCCTCCAGCGTGTTCGGGCCGCTGTCGCGCACCCACAGCCCATCCGGCAGCCACCGGTTGACCAGCGCGACGTCGGACGCGATGCTGAACACCACGCCGCTGTCCGCCGGCATGCCCCTCGTCGCCTCGTACTCGGCCATCAGACCACCCCCGGTCTGCTCGCCTGCCCGGACGCCCTGACCGCAAACCGCCGCCCTGTGGCACAGTGTGGGCCATGCCCGAGAAGCTCCCCCGAACCGTCTCCGAGGCGGTGGCCGCAGAGCAGGACGGCCTGCGGCTGCGATACCTGTACTTCTGGGGGCACCAGCCCGCCCGCGACGGTGGCCCCGGCCGCGGCTGCCTCAGCCAGTGGTGGCCGGCCGGCTTCACCGAGGACGGCCGCCTCTACCACTCCGCCGAGCACTACATGATGGCGCACAAGGCCCTGCTGTTCGGCGACGAGGAGACGGCGGCCGAGATCCTCGCGGCACCCCACCCGGGCGAGGCGAAGAAGCTCGGCCGGAAGGTGGCGGGCTTCGACGAGGAGACGTGGGCCGCCCAGAGCTACGAGATCGTGGTGCGCGGCAACACCGCCAAGTTCGGGCAGCACCCCGAGCTGGCGGAGCTCCTGCTCGGCACCGCCGGGCGCGTCCTGGTCGAGGCCAGCCCGCTCGACCGGATCTGGGGCATCGGCCTGGCGGCGGACGACCCGGCCGCCGCCTCGCCGGCCACCTGGAGGGGGCGGAACCTGCTCGGGTTCGCGCTCATGGACGCTCGCGACCGCCTGCTGTAGCCCCGTGGAGCCACAGGAGAGCGCGCCGCCGCGCGACGAGATCCGCGAGCTGCTGCGGCGGGCCGGGCGGCTGCTCGCCGACGCGCAGGCGCTGCGGCACGAGCACGAACGGGCCCGCGACGCCGTCCACGCCGCCCTCACCGTGCTGCGCCGGCAGCAGGCCAGGACCGAGCTCGCCGCGATCCCCCTGGCCAGGCTCCGGGACGTCACCGGAGGGCGGCTGCGGCTCGGCACCCTGGAGAAGGCCGGATACGCCACGGTGCTCAGCGTGCTCGACGCGACCCCGTACGAGTTGCAGCGCCTGCCCGGGGTCGGCCCGCAGACGCAGGCCCAGGCGCACGCCGCCGCCAGGCAGATCGCCCGCGCAGCCGAGGAGGCCGCCACCGTCCACATCGACGTCGAGCGGCAGGACTCCGAGACCACCACCCTGCTCGTCGCCCTGCACCCGCTGGTGGAGGCCGGCCCGGAGCTGCCGCGCGCCTGCCGTACTGGCTGGGCCGTCGAAGAGCGGCTGGGCACGCTTATCCCGGCCGCCCGAGCGGCGGCGAGCTGGTGGCGCGGGCTGCTGTCCGGCAGGCAGCGCCGCCAGGAGGCGGCACGGGCCGCCACGGAGCTGGACGCGCTGCTCGCCGGCGAGGCCGAGACGCGGCTGCTCATCGCGCAGGCCACCACCGATCTGCTGCGACCGCCGCCCGACCCGATGGCCGCGTGGATCGACTTCGAGCTGCGCGCCGCCGACTACTACAACCTGCTGGCCGAGATCGCCGCCGTCGAGCCGCGCGACCGCGTCGCGGCAGAGGGCTTCCTGCCCGACGAGCTGAGCGGGCGCGTCAGGGCGCAGGAGCTCGACGACACCTGCCGGCGGGTCTCGCTGCGCGGCTATCAGGCGTTCGGCGCCAGGTTCGCGCTCGCCCAGGGCAGGGTGATCCTCGGCGACGAGATGGGACTCGGCAAGACCATCCAGGCCATCGCCGCGCTCGCCCACCTCGCGGCGCGTGGCTCGACCCACTTCCTGGTGATCTGCCCCGCCAGCGTGCTGGTCAACTGGGTGCGCGAGGTGGAGTCCCGCAGCACGTTACGGGCCTACCGCCTGCATGGCGCCGAGCGCGACATGGCCCGGGCCGAGTGGCACGAGCGCGGCGGCGTCGCCGTGACGACGTTCGACGGGTTGCGCAGGCTCGACACCGCGCCGCCGCTCGGCATGCTCGTCGTGGACGAGGCGCACTACGTCAAGAACCGCGAAACGCTCCGCTCCAAGGCCGTCGCCGGCTGGTGCGCCCGTGTCGAACGGGTGCTGTTCATGACGGGCACCCCGATGGAGAACCGGGTCGAGGAGTTCCGCGAGCTCGTCGCCTACCTCCAGCCCGGACGGCTCGACACCGTCGCCGGCAGTGACACCGCGGCGGGCGCCCAGGCGTTCCGGCGCGCGGTCGCCCCGGTCTACCTGCGGCGCAACCAGCAGGACGTGCTCACCGAGCTGCCCGATCTGGTGCACGTGGACGAGTGGGAGGAGTTCAGCGCAGCCGACGCCGACGCCTACCGGCGGGTTGTGGCGGAGGGCCGGTTCATGGCCATGCGCCGGGCCGCCTACGCGGTGCCGGAGAAGTCCGCCAAGCTCGAACGCCTCTGCGAGCTCGTCGCCGAGGCCGCCGACAACGGGCTCAAAGTGGTGGTCTTCTCCTACTTCCGCGACGTGCTGGCCACCGTCGAGCAGGCGCTCGGTCCCCGCGTCTTCGGGCCGATCTCCGGCAGCGTGCCGCCCGAGCGCCGCCAGCAGATGGTGGACGCGTTCACGGACGCGCCCGGGCACGCGGTGCTGCTGGCCCAGATCCAGGCCGGTGGCGTCGGGCTCAACTTGCAGGCCGCCTCCGTCGTGATCATCTGCGAGCCGCAGGTCAAGCCGACCACCGAGAGCCAGGCCGTGGCCCGCGCCCACCGCATGGGGCAGGTGCGGCGGGTGCAGGTGCACCGGCTGCTGTCGCCGGACAGCGTGGACGAGCGGATGCTGCGCATCCTTCAGGCCAAGAGCGCGCTGTTCGACGCCTACGCCAGGCGCAGCGACCTGGCCGAGTCGACGCCCGACGCGATCGACGTCTCCGAGCAGGCGCTGGCCCGCCAGATCGTCGAGGAGGAGCAGCAGCGCCTCGCCGTCGGGGAGGGGGCGGCCGGCGCGCAGCGGCCCGTCGATCGGCGGCCCGGCTAGAGCCGCCGCCGGCCGCCGTCACGGCTCGGGAGGCCGCTCCGCCGCGGCCCGGCTCCGGTCGTGGAGCCCGGCTGGAGCTGGTGGCTCCAGGGCGGGTCGGCTCCCGGCACGGTGCAGGTGAGGGCGGCCACCCGGGCCGCGAACTCCGCAGCCCGCGTGGCCGTCTCCAGGTCCAGCCCGTCGAGCCGGCCGCCGAGCAGCCCGAGCCCGCCCAGCAGGTGCAGCAGCCCGGCGGTGAACGCGTCACCCGCCCCGACCGTGTCCACCACCGCCACCCGGGGCGCGGTCACCTCCGCCCGCTCGCCGTCCAGCGAGACCAGCGCCCCGGCCGCACCCCTGGTGACCACGATCAGCCGCGCCCCGGCCGCGTGCCAGGTGTCGCACACCCGCTCCACCGGCTCGCCCGGCATCAGCACGCCGAGGTCGTCGTCGCTCAGCTTGAGGATGTCGGCCAGGCCGCACCAGCGCGTGACCGCGTAGGCCTCACGCGAGGCCAGGCTGGGCCGTACGTTCGGGTCGATCGAGACCGTCATGCGTTCGCGGGCGGAGGCCGCGAACGCCTCCACCGCGTCCCGGCCGGGCTCCCGCACCAACGCCAGAGAGCCCGTATGCAGGCAGGACACACCGGCGAGGTCGAGTGAGGCGAGCTCCGCCGGGGTCCACTGCCAGTCGGCGGTGCCCTCGGCGTGGAAGCGGTAGGCCGCCTGACCGCCCGCGTCGAGCGAGGCGACCGCGAGCGTGCTCGGCTCCGCGGCGTCCACGCAGCTCGACAGGTCCACCCCGGAGGCGGCGAGGCGATCGCGGAAGAGCGCGCCGAACACATCGCCGGAGACGCGGCCCAGGAAGCGCGCCGGGGTGCCGAGCCGCGCCAGGGCCACCGCCGTGTTCGCCGGCCCGCCGCCCGGAAGCACCCGCAACGCCAGCTCGACCGAGCGGCCCGGAGGCGCGCCGTTCTCCCCGCCGGTGGCGGGGCGGCCGGTGGGCGGGCCGGTGGGCGGGCCGGTGGATGGGCCGGCGTGCGGGTCGGTGTGGGGCCGGTCCGCGAAGGCGTCCGCCACGCACTCACCCAAGACCGCGATCATCGGGCCCGCCTTCCCAGTGTGTTGCTGATTTGTTACGACATAAGGGCATTGACGTTTCTCGGATCGGAGTCCATCATCGCAGCACAGCGAATGTCAACGTTGACATATGTCAACGATGACATTGACTCCCCCTGATTGGAAGCCACCATGATCTCTAGGCTCTCAGCCGGTCTGCTGGCCGCCGCGCTCCTGGTCGCGGGGTGTGGCGGCGGCGGCCAGAACACCTCCACCGCCACCCCCAAGGTCGGACTGATCACCAAGACGGAGACCAACCCGTTCTTCGTCAAGATGAAGGAGGGCGCGCAGAAGGCGGCCCAGGCCGAGGGCCTGGAGCTGATGACCGCCGCCGGCAAGTTCGACGGCGACAACGCCGCCCAGATCACCGCCATCGAGAACATGGTCGCGGCAGGCGTGAAGGGCATCCTCATCACGCCGAGCGACACCAAGGCCATCGTCCCCGCCGTCAAGAAGGCCAGGGACGCCGGGGTCCTGGTGATCGCGCTCGACACCCCGACAGAGCCTCAGGACGCCACCGACGCGCTGTTCGCCACCGACAACCTCAAGGCCGGCGAGCTGATCGGCCAGTACGCCAAGGCGGCGATGGCCGGCAAGCCCGCCAAGATCGCCACTCTGGACCTCGCTCCCGGCATCACCGTCGGGCAGCTGCGGCACGACGGCTTCCTCAAGGGCTTCGGCATCGCCGATGGCGACCCGTCCATCGTCTGCTCCCAGGACACCCGCGGCGACCAGGCCAAAGGCCAGACCGCGATGGAGAACTGCCTGCAGAAGGACCCCGACATCAATCTCGTCTACACCATCAACGAGCCCGCCGCCCTCGGCGCCCACACCGCGCTCAAGGCCAAGGGCCGCGACAAGGACGTGCTGGTCGTCTCCGTCGACGGAGGCTGTACCGGCGTCAAGGCGGTGCAGAGCGGTCAGATCGCCGCCACCTCGCAGCAGTATCCGCTGAAGATGGCCGAGAACGGCGTCAAAGCCATCTCCTCCTTCGCCAAGACCGGCCAGAAGGCCACCGGCTACACCGACACCGGCGTCACCCTGATCACCGACAAGGCCGCCGACGGCGTCCAGGCCGAGGACACCGCGTTCGGCCTGGCGAACTGCTGGGGCTGACGTGGCCGTCATCGAAGCGACGCTGCCGCGCCGCCTGCTGTCCACCCCGGTCCTCGGCCCGCTGGCCGCCCTCCTGGCGGCCTGCGCGTTCTTCTCCCTGAACACCGACCAGTTCCTCAGCGGCGGCAACTTCTCCCTCATCATCCAGCAGGTCATGGTCGTCGGCACGCTCGCCATCGGCCAGACGCTGATCATCCTGACCGCCGGCATCGACCTGTCCAACGGCGCCATCATGGCCTTCGGCGGCATCGTGATGACCAAGCTGGCCGTGGACGGCGGCCTGCCGCCGCTGCTCGCCATCGCCGCCGGGCTGGCCGTCTGCGCCGCGTTCGGACTGGTGAACGGCCTGCTGGTGACGCGCATCTCGCTGCCGCCGTTCATCGTCACGCTCGGCATGCTGAACGTGGTGTTCGCGCTGACCCACATCTACTCCCAGGACCAGACGGTCACCGAGCTGCCCCCCGCGCTGACGTACCTGGGGCAGACCTTCCAGCTCGGCGGCACCAACGTCACCTACGGCTCGCTCGTGGCCATCCTGCTGTTCCTGCTGTTCGCCTACCTGCTCGGGCAGACGGCGTGGGGCCGCCACGTGTACGCGCTCGGCAACAGCCCCGAGGTGGCGCGGCTGACCGGCATCCGCACCCAGCGGCTGACGGTCGGCGTCTACACGCTCGCGGGGCTGGTGTACGGCATCGCCGCGCTGCTGCTGGTGTCCAGGACCGGAGTCGGCGACCCGCAGGCGGGGCAGACCGACAACCTCGACAGCATCACCGCGGTCGTGCTCGGCGGGACGAGCCTGTTCGGCGGGCGCGGGCTCGTCATCGGCACGCTGATCGGCGCGCTCATCGTCGGGGTCTTCCGCAACGGCCTGCAGCTCATGGGCGTACCGTCGATCTATCAGACGCTCATCACCGGTGTCCTGGTGATCCTCGCCGTCACCGTGGACCAGCTCTCCCGCAGGAGGAACCGATGACGACCCCCGTCCTCCAGGCGCGCGGCCTGGTCAAGCGCTACGGCCAGGTGACCGCGCTGGACGGCGCCGACTTCGACCTGATGCCCGGCGAGGTGCTCGCCGTCATCGGCGACAACGGCGCCGGCAAGACGAGCCTGATCAAGGTCCTGACCGGCGCCGTCCAGCCGGACGAGGGCGAGCTCCTGCTCGACGGCCGCCCCGTCCGCTTCCGCGACCCGCTCGACGCCCGCAAGCACGGCATCGAGACCGTCTACCAGGACCTCGCCGTCGCCGCCTCGCTCGACATCGCCACCAACATGTTCCTCGGCAGGGAGCTCCGCAAGCCCGGCCCGCTCGGCCGGATCTTCCGCCTGCTCGACAAGAAGCGCATGCGCGAGGAGTCCGCCAAGCACATGGCCGACCTCAAGATCGGGCTGCGCTCCCTCACCCAGGCCGTCGAGACCCTCTCCGGCGGCCAGCGCCAGGGCGTCGCCGTGGCCAGGGCCGTCGCCTGGGCCTCGCACGTCGTCGTCATGGACGAGCCCACGGCCGCCCTCGGCGTCAAGGAGTCCGGCCAGGTCCTCGACATGATCAGGCGGGTCCGCGACCGCGGCCTGCCGGTCGTGCTGATCAGCCACAACATGCCCCACGTGTTCGAGATCGCCGACCGCATCCACGTCCAGCGGCTCGGCCGCCGGGTCGCCCAGCTCAAACCCGCCGACTACGGCATGGCCGAGGTGGTGGCCATCATGACCGGCGCCCTGCAGATCGAGCAGGGCAGATCGGTGGTCGCGGACAAGGACGCGGCGGACGCGATCGGCCTGTCGTGAGCCACTAGCATGGTCGAAATGCGCCGCCCCACCATGACAGACGTCGCCCGCGAGGTCGGGGTGACGGCCAAGACCGTCTCGCGGGTGCTCAACGACGACGGCCCCGTCGCCGTGGAAACCCGCGAACGCGTCATGGCGGCCGTGCGCAGGCTCGGCTACCAGCCCAACCTCATGGCCCGCAACATGCGCGTCGGCGCCAGGGACGCGGCGATCGGCCTCGTCATCCCGGAGATGGGCAACCCCTTCTTCGGCACCGTCGCGGGCGGCATCGAAAGCGCCGTCCGCGCCCGCGGCCTCATCCTCATCGTCGGCTCCAGCAGCGAGACCGCCGACCTGGAGCTGTCCCTCATCGCCGCGTTCCTCGCGCGCCGGGTCAGCGCCCTCATGATCGTCCCCTCGGCCGCCAGCGACCACCGCCACCTGCGCTCCGAACGCGCCGCCGGCCTCCCCATCGTCTTCCTCGACCGCCCCGCCGTCGGCCTCACGGCCGACAGCGTGGTCAGCGCCAACCGCGAAGGCGCCCACTCCGGCGTCACCCACCTCATCTCGTACGGCCACCGCAGGATCGGCTTCGTCGGAGACGTCCCCGCCGCCCTCTACACCCGCCGCGAACGCTTCCAGGGCTACCGCGACGCGCTGGAGGCGGCAGGGCTGCCCTTCGACCGCACCCTCGTCGACACCGGCCACGACGCCGACGCCGCGGCCCGCGCCACCCTGCGCCTCCTCGCCCTCGCCGACCCCCCGACGGCCCTGTTCGCGGCCAACAACCTGGCCTCCATGGGCGCGGTGGTCGCCCTGGCCAAGGCGGGACGCAAGGACGTGGCGCTGGTCGGCTTCGACGATCTGCCCCTGGCGGAGGTGCTGGACCCGCCCCTGACGGTGGTCGCCCAGGACCCGGCGGCGATCGGGGTGGAGGCGGCCGAACGGGTGCTGTCGCGGCTGGACGGCGATCGGTCGCGGGCACGCAGGCTGCTGGTGCCCACCCGGTTGATCGTCAGAGGGTCGGGGGAGTTGCGGCCGCCGGGGTGAGGCGGCCTTCGGCGAGGGCGGGAGGAGGGGCCTGAGCGATGGCTCACAGCGGGGTCGGGGGACTCACCACCTGCCGGTGGACGATCACGTCGAACCTGCGCGACAGGGATCCGCCCGACATGTAGTGATCGGCGGGCCGGGCCGGATCGTAGTCCGCGACGACCCGGATTCTGGCCGGATCCCGCAGCCACTTCCGCACCGCGCCCAGCCCGACGACGCGGGCGTCGCCCACCATCGGGCGCAGCACTGCCAGGTCGCCGAGCGGGGCGGCGGGGTCGATGCTCGCGATGGGCGCGGCCTGCCGCCTGAGCCATTCGCTCACCGAGACGGACGTGGCCGCGGCGGGGGCCACGCCCACGGTGACGACCAAGCCCGTCGCCACCAGGGTGAGGGCTCCATTGCGGTGTCGCATGCGTGCCTCCTCTTCCGGCGCCCCGTGCTGCGTGGCGGGGCGAACTCCGATGCCCGCGTCAACCTTCAGGCGAGAAGGCCGCGAGCGCGTCCGTCGGAGAGAGGCACGCCGTCTACGCCGCGTGGCGTAGACGCGACAGAACTCAACCGCGCAGGCCGGCGAACAGGTCGTCCTCGTGGTCCGGTGCGCTCACCCTGCTGAGGACGCGGGTGAACGCCTCGTGCGAGAACGCCTGCTGCTGGGCCTCCTGGGGCATCCGGAGCAGGAAGATGTTCTCGCCCTGGCTCTCGTGCGCCTGCAGCGCCTTGAACTTGCGCTCGACGAAGGGCGTGACGTCGACGACAGTGGTCACGAGCTCGTCGGGGGTGCCGAAGTCGTCGCCGGGCTCGAAGTCGAGGTCCATGCCGCTGGAGCGCATGAACTCGAACATGCGCTTGATCGACGCCTTCGGGATCGCCGTGTAGTAGAGCTTGGCGGGGATGCCGGTGGCCTCGGTGGCCGCGACCGCGACGCGGTGGGTCTGGACGTGGTCGGGGTGGCCGTAGCCGCTGCCGCCGGTCTCGTCGTAGGTGACCACGACGTCCGGCCGGTAGCGCTCCATCAGCTCCGCGAGGCGGGCGGCGGCGGTGTCGACGGGGACGTTGGCGAACGCGTCGGGGTGGTGGTTGGTGTCCCAGCCGTCCATGCCGGAGTCGCGGTAGCCCAGCAGCTCCAGATGGTCGATGCCGAGATGCTGCACCGACTCGCGCAGCTCCTCCAGCCTCCGCGCGGCGACCGCGGCGTCGTCGTGGCCGGGATCGCCGGGCTTGATGCCGCCAGGGGCGTCACCCTGCTCGCCATTGGTGCAGGTGACCAGGACAGTGCGGACACCCTCGCCGGTGTAGCGGGCGAGGACGCCGCCGGTGCTGAGACACTCGTCGTCGGGGTGGGCGTGCACGGCCATGAGGGTGAGTTGCCGATTCATGCCCGGAAACACTACTCGGCGCGGGCGACATTTCCGCGGTCACGCCTGGCGTACGAGATCCTCGGCTCTCAGACGGGCGGCCGTGGCGGCGGCACTGTCGCCGATGGCCTCGGCCAGCGCGCCCTGCTTGAGCCAGTTGAACGGGCTGCACGGCCGCACGTTGATCCGCTCGCTGATCAGGACCCGCGCCAGGTCGTGCCGGCCGCTCCTGAGCGCGGACTCCAGGAGCGTCTTCTGCACGGCGTCACGCTGCGCGTGGCTGCCGCCGAACTCGTTGACCCGGTGCCTGATCGGGTAGAGCAGGCTCACCACCCGCCGGTGGTCCCCCCGGCCGAACGCCACGAGCGCCCTGCACACGGGCAGGCCGACGCGGGCGGTCATGTCGCGGTTGGTGACGCCGGGACGGTCCTCGGCGATGTAGGCCTCGCGCCCGGCGATGAGCCTGTCGGCGTCGGCGATGCGGCCGGCGCCCACGTAGGACATGACGGCGTGCATGTCGTTGAAGGCGTAGAGCGGCTCGTGCACCTTGGCGGGCCAGGCGTCGGCGAGCGCCCGCCACCGCTCGTGCTGGACGTCGCCCTCCAGGTAGAGGCGCCAGAGCAGGGCGGCGGCGTCGAGCAGCTCCATCGACGCCTCGCCACCGGCCAGCACCGCGTCGTAGATCGCCAGCGCTCGCTGATGGTCGCCGGCCTCCAGCGCGTAAAGGGCGTAGTGCCACCAGTTGTGCACGTTGAAGAACGTGCCGGTGGACCAGTCGTCGACCCTGGCGTCCATGTAGCGCATGCCCTCGCCGAACCGGCCCTGCATCTCGTAGGTGTGCACCACCGCGTGGATGCCCCACACGTCGCGGGGATTCAGCTCGACGGCACGCAGCCCGACGTCCTCGGAGCGGTCGTAGTGCCCGGCCTCCTCCAGCCCGAACGCGTACATGCCGAGCACGTGCCCGTAGTGCCTGTCGTCCTCGCGCCAGGCGCTGAGGGCGCCGCCGATCCTGTCGCGCAGCGAGCGGGCGTCGCCGGTGAAGAAGTCGATCTGGTGCCCGGCGGCCAGCGCGAGCGCGTCGCGCGGATGCTGCTCGGTGATCCGGCCGAGCAGCGAGCCACAGGTCAGCAGGTCGCCGTCGAGCAACCCCTGCACGGCCTCGACATGGGCTCGCTCGCGGGGGAGCAGCGCGGCGTGGTCGATCCTGGCGCGGAAGGCGGCGAAGCGCTCCCTGGCCTTGCGCGCCTCCTCGGCCTCGGTGGTGAGCATTCCGAGGTAGGCGCCGAGGACGTTGCCCATCGGGAAGTCGGGCGCCTCGGCCAGCGCCGCGCCGGTCGCGGCGTCCACCTCTATCCGGAAGTGCAACAGGTCGTCGATCGCCTGGTCGTAGTGGCGGGTCGCGCCCTCGCCCGCCCCGCTCATCTCAAGTCCATGCTGGTCAGTCGTCATAAGACCAGCTTAGGAACGATGCGGGGAACCTGTCTGCGCAGAAGTCACCGCCCGGCCCATGGCGGGGTCGTCGCAGAAGGCGCCGTCGACACCGAGCTCCAGCAGCCTCGACAGCCAGCCCATCACGTCACCGGTCGCGCGGTCGTACACCGGGCTGGCGGGCTCGCCGAGCCGGAAGTCCACCGGGAGTTGCGAGTTCTCGTTGCGCACCGTCCAGACGTGCACGTCCAGCCCGCGGCGGTGCGCGTCGGCCACCAGCGTGGTGGGAGCCAGGAGCCTGCCGTCGGGGCCCGCGGGCACCACGCGCCGGGTGTCGACCCCGATGCCCTGGGCGTAGCCCGCCACCTCGTCCAGCCCCTCGGGGGTGACCATGTCGTCGTAGGTGCGCCCGCCGCCCGCCGCGATCCAGTCGTACGGCGCGCCGCCGGCCGGGATGAGCTGGATCAGCGGCAGCCCGGTCCGGCCGCTCAGCCCGCGCAGGTTCGCCGTCTCGAAGGACTGGATGTACGCCCTGCGCACGTGGTGCCGGTCGAGCACGTCGAGCAGCGGCTCCTCCAGCGGCAGGCCGATGGAGGCGAAGTACGTCGGGTGCTTGGTCTCGGGGTAGACGCCCACGCCGGCGCGCTGCGCGAGCCGGACGACCTCCTCGAACGTGGGGATCCCGGCCAGCCCGTCGAAGGCCGTGTTGCCGGGGCGCAGGCCGGGGACCCGCTCCCTGGCCCGCAGCGTCCTGAGCTCGGCGAGCGTGAAGTCCTCGGTGAACCAGCCGGTCACCGCCCGGCCGTCGATCGTCTTGGTGGTGTGCCGGCCGGCGAACTCCGGCCGGTCGGACACGTCGGTGGTGCCGGAGATCTCGTTCTCGTGCCTGGCCACCAGCACGTGGTCGCGGGTGGAGACGAGGTCGGGCTCGATGTAGTCGGCGCCCATCGCGATGGCCGCCTCGTACGACAGCAGCGTGTGCTCGGGCCGGTGGGCGCTGGCGCCCCGGTGGGCGATGACGATGGGGGCGGACGTCGACGGGATCACCACGAGGAAGACCGTACCGGGGGAGCGGCCCCTGCGCGGAATTCGCCGAGCGGGCCGCTCCAGCGCCCGCACGACCGGCTGGGACGCTCTGGCGTCAGCAGGTCCCGTCCCAGTCGGGACGGCCGACGGTGTGGCGCAGCACCAGCTCGGAGCAGAGGTAGCACTTGTAGATCACGGTCGCCACCTCGCGCCAGTCCGCGTGCAGCACCAGCAACCGCAGGACGATGTAGGGGATGTGTGGCATGTCCGGCTCGTCCACCAGCACGGCCCATTCGTGCCTGTCGGGCAGGGCCACCCTCCGCCGGGCCAGCCTGCGGAGCTTGTCCGCGTCGACGCCGGGGAACTCCACCGGTGCGGAGGCCGCGAGGTCCTCGATCTGCCGGTCGCAGCGTCCGTGGATGCCGCGGATCTCCTCGCGCAGGTCGCGCAGGCCGGAGAAGTAGAACCGCAGCACATCCCCCGGCCGGTCGAACTCCGGCGCGGCGTCGTCCAGCAGCTCCGCCAGCTCCTCCGACAACGCCTGGAACCGGCCCATGCGGTCCGGCTCCGGCCCCTCCGGGCCGGGCCTGGGCAGGTGCGGGCGAACGAACGCGTGCGCGCCGGCGGGGACGCCAGGAACATCACCAGGACCGCGCCGATGAGCGCCAGTGAGACGACGACCACCGCGACGATGAGCCAGATCAGCACGGTCGCGGCGGCCTGGAACGCCGAGGAGACCATCCCGCCCACCGCCGAGTAGCGGATCGCCGCCCACACCAGGGCCGCGACCGCACCGCAGCACGCCAGCAGCTTCGCCAGTCGCCACCCCGACTGCGTGCCGACGAACGCGAGCGCCACCGCGAGCGCCAGGCCAGCGCCCCCCACACCCCGGTAGCGGTCATGACGGCACCCCGTGGACGATTGCTCGCATTGTCGGGGCACCGGTATGCGATGGCAAGAGGGCCCTTCCGCGGCGCCGGGCTCAGTGCCTCCGGCGGCGCGAGAACAGGACGGCGAGCAGAGCCAGCAGGAGCCAGCCGGCGGTCAGGGCGACCAGCCAGGTCCAGCCGGCGTGGCCGTACACCGTGCTGCCGATCGTGCCGCCCGCGCCGCTGCCCAGGTAGTAGCAGAGCAGGTAGACGCCGGCCGCGCGGCCGCGCGCCCGCGGCGGCGCCTCGGCCGCGACCCAGGCGCTGGCGACCGCGTGCGCGGCGAAGAAGCCCGCGGTGAGCACGGCGAAGCCGGCTGCCACGACGGGCAGCGCGTCCGGCAGGGTGAGTGCGGCGCCCGCGACCGTCGTGGCCAGCGCCGCCATCAGGGCGGGAGCCCGGCCCAGCCGGTCCACCAGGCGGCCCGCCGCCGCCGACGAGGCGGCGCCGGTGGCGTAGGCCAGGAACACCAGCGACGCCACCGCGGGCGCCAGGCCGATGGGCGGCGCGGTGAGCCGGAAGCCGGCCGCGTTGTAGATCGCCACGAACGATCCCATGCCCAGCAACCCCACCGTGTAGGGGACGAGCAGTCGCCCGCCCAGCCTGACCCGGACGGGATCGCGGTGCGCCGGGGCGCCGCTCGCGGCCGCGGGCAGCGTGGCGGCGGCGTAGAGCGCGCAGGCCAGCGAGACGGCGGCGACCACGAGCAGGGCGCCCTGCCAGCCGAGCGGGTCGGCGGCGAATCCGGCGCCGAGCCTGCCCAGCATGCCGCCCACCGAGTTCCCGGCGATCATCGCCCCCACCGCGGCGGGCAGCCGGGCCGCGCCGACCAGGTCGGCCAGATAGGCGGCCGCCACGCCGGGGAATCCGGCGATCGCCACCCCCTGCAGCGCCCGCATGACCAGCAGCACGGGGTACGACGGCGCCAGCGGCAGCAGCAGGCCGAGCACCGCCGAGGCCACCACAGAGCACACGATGATCTTCCGCCGGTCCACGAATTCCGACAGCGCCGCCAGCGGCAGGACCGCGAGCGCCAGAGCCGTGGTGGCCACCCCGATCGCCAGGGACGCGCTGCCGGGATCCAGCCGGAACGCGGTGGCGAGCTGCGGCAGGACCGGCTGGGGCGCGTACAGGAGGGCGAAGGACGACACGCCCGCCGCGGCGACTGCGGCGCTGACCCTCCTGGTGTCCGCGGGGGCGCGGAGTTCGGTGACCACCTTCAAAAGCTAAGCAAAGCTAATAAATACGTCTAATACCGCGATAGGCGATAATTCATGCTGTGACGGATGAATCCGATGATGTGGTGCTGGCGGCCGGGCTCGCACCCTCGCTGGCCCTGCTCGCCGCGGTGGCCGAGACCGGGCATGTCACCCGGGCAGCCGAGCTGCTCGGCATCCCGCAGCCCACGGCCAGCAGGCGGCTGGCCGCTCTCGCCGACGTGGTCGGCGTGCCGCTCGTCATCCCCGCCGGCCGCGGCATCAGGCTGACGAGGGCGGGCCGGACCCTGGCCGCCGCCGCCTCCCGCGCGCTCGCCGTGGTGTCCGCCGGGGTGCGCGAGGTGCGCGAGGAGGCCGACCCCGGCAGCGGCTACGTCGTCCTCGGCTTCCTGCACCTGCTCGGCCGTTCGCTGGTGCCGTCGCTGATCCAGAGCTTCAGGGAGCGGCACCCGCGGGTGCGCTTCGGCCTGGTGCAGGGCTCGCGCCAGGACATGCTGCGCGGGCTGCGCGACGGCGAGATCGACCTGGTGTTCGTCGCGCCGCTGCCCGACGGCGACCCCGACCTGTCGAGCCGGGCGTTGGCTGACCAGGAGCTGGTGCTGTCCGCGCCGCCCTCGCACCGCTTCGCGGCGCGCTCCCGGGTGCGGCCCGCCGAGCTGGAGGGGGAGGAGCTCGTCACGCTGGAGCACGGGTACGGCCTGCGCCAGATCACCGACGACCTGTGCGCGGCGGCCGGGTTCGAGCCCAGAATCGCGTTCGAGGGCCAGGAGTCCGAGACGGTGCGCGGGCTGGTCGCGGCGGGCCTGGGCGTGGCGATCCTGCCCAGGACGGGCGTGGCGCCGCCGCCCGGCGTGGTGGAGATTCCGCTGTCTCCCCCGGTGTTCCGCACGATCGGGGTCAGCTGGCCCGCGGGGGACCGGCTCACCCCCGCGGGGCGGGCGTTCCGCGATCACGTGTGCTCGGCGGAGGCCGAGGTGGGTCCGGGGCCGTACAGGCCTTAGAACGCGTAGCGGACCCGGCAGAAGGGCAGGCGGTCGGCGATCAGCTCGGTCAGGGCGGCGACGTAGCGCCCCTTGTGCCCGGTGCGGTAACGCACGTTCCAGCCGCCCGTCTGCGAGCGCTTCGGCTGCTGCAGGTCGGGCCGCCACAGCACCTGCTCGGCCTTGGGGTGCCAGCCGAGGTTGACCTCGTGCAGCCGGTCGTTGTGGGTCAGGAAGACGACCTCGGCGGCGAGCTGCTCGCGAGCCGCCGGCGACAGGGCGTCGCCGAGCTGGTCCAGCAGCTCCGCCCAGTCCTCCAGCCAGCCGTCGCGCACCACGACCGGGCTGAAGTTCACGTGCACCTCGTAACCGGCCGACACGAAGTCGTCGATCGCGGCCATGCGGTCGGCGATCGGGGAGGTGCGGATGTCGAGCAGCCTGGAGTCGGCGGCGGGCATCAGGCTGAAGCGGATCCGGGTGCGGCCCCGCGGATCCCAGTCGAGCAGGTCCGGGTTCACATACTTGGTGGCGAAGCTCGCCTTCGCGTTCGGCAGCCCGCGGAACAGTTCGACCAGGTCACGGACGTTGCCGGAGATGGTGGCGTCCACGGAGCAGTCGGAGTTCTCCCCGATGTCGTAGACACCCGTCACCGTGTTCGTCTTCCCTGGTCAGCGGGCTGATCGAGCGGGCAGGCGTAGGCCGTCCGGCCGGCCAGCGGCCACTCCCGCACCGGGCTCGCGCAGCGGCGGCACGTCTGCCGCTTGTACACCCAGCGCTCGTCCGGCGCACCCGGGTCGCTGACCACCTGGCCCGCGTCCCGCCCCAGGGCGAGATGGCGCACGGCCGCGTCCCACAGCCACCCGGCGGCCCCGGCGCCGACGCCACGCGCGTCCGGGTCCAGGCTCGCGAGGAACAGCAGCTCCGCCCGCCACGCGTTGCCGATCCCCGCCCACACGCCCTGGTCCAGCACGGCCGCCCCGACCGCACCCCGGAAGGCGGCCAGCCGCCGCACCGCCTCATCGCGATCGGCGTCGGCGCGCAGCGGATCCGGCCCCAGCGACCCTCTCAGCGCGGCCACGCCCTCGCCGTCCATCGCCTCGCAGCGGGTGGGCGCGATCAGCTCGATCGCCACCTCGTCCGTCTCCAGCCGCAGCCGGGCGCCGCGCCGCGGCTCCGCCGCCGGATCGTCGTAACGCAGGAACAGGCCCCGCATGCCGAGGTGCACGTGGATCGTCGCGCCGCCGTCGAAGTGGTAGAGCAGATGCTTGCCGACGGCCTCCACGCCTTCGACGACCCGCCCGTCGTACGGCCGCGTGTCGAACCTGCCCTGCGGGCTCCCGGCCCGCACCCGCCGCCCTGCGAGCACCCCGTGCTGCTCGCGCGCGTAGCGATGGATCAGGTGGCCCTCCGGCATACCTGCGCACTTACCCCGTCGCCCCTGCCTTCACGACGTCCCACCCGGGAGGTGGGCCACACTTGGGGGCCATGACACACGACGGTGACGCGGGGGTGCCCGGCTCGCTGGCCAGGGTGCTCGCCGAGGTGGGGGCCGAGCGGGCCGCGCAGGACGAGACGCACGGGGTGCAGGAGCTGCCCGACGGCACCGGCGCCGGGGCGGCGGTCGCCGAGGCGGACACGGCCAGGCGGGAGACCGACGCGGCGGCCGGGGCCGGGGCGTTGACGTGGCGGCACATCCTGATGGAGGAGGTGCTGGAGGCGTGCGCCGAGACCGATCCCGAGCGACTGCGGACGGAGCTGGTGCAGGTGGCGGCCGTGGCGGTCAAGTGGGCGCAGGCGCTCGACCGGCGGCGCGCCGTGGCCGGGGCCCGGGTGGAGCGGTTCCGGGCGATCGTGGACGTGCACGTGCTGCTCGTCCGGGGACAGGAGGTCCTGCTGGGCAGGCGCTCCGGCACCGGCTACGGCGACGGGCTGTGGCACCTGCCGTCGGGGCATCTGGACGCGGGGGAGTCGGTGGTGCAGGCGGCCGTGCGGGAGGCGCGGGAGGAGGTCGGCGTCGTGATCGAGCCGCGGGATCTCGCGTTCGCGCACGTGATGCACCGGGCGCCGGAGCGGGTCGGGTTCTTCTTCGTCGCCACCAGGTGGGACGGCGAGCCGTACAACGCCGAGCCCGACAAGTGCTCCGAGGTGGCCTGGTGGCGCCTCGACGGGCTGCCGGGCGACATCGTCGGGTATCCGGCCGCCGCCATGGCCCACGCGCTGGAGCGGGTGCCGTTCGCGTTGTACGAATGGCCCGCGGACGGACACGCCACATAGGACCCACATGCCGGGCGCGGGACGGGTTCACCCCGCGAATCAGAACGCCTCGCGCAGCTCGCGCTTGAGCACCTTGCCGCTGGCGTTCTTGGGCAGTGCGTCCACGAACTCCACCCGTTTCGGCGTCTTGAACGGCGCCAGCCGCTCCCGCAGGAACGCGGTGAGTTCCCCGGCGGTGAGGCTCGCTCCCGCGCGCAGGACCACGGCGGCCGTGACCGCCTCGATCCACCGCTCGTCCGGCATCCCGAACACCGCCGCCTCCGCCACCGCCGGATGCTGGTAGATGGCCTCCTCCACCTCCCGGCTCGCCACGTTCTCGCCACCGGACTTGATCATGTCCTTCTTCCTGTCGACGACCGACAGGTAGCCGTCGGCGTCCATCACCCCCAGGTCGCCGCTGTGGAACCAGCCGCCCCTGAACGCCTCCGCCGTCTTGTCCGGGTCGTTCCAGTAGCCGAGCATGGCGTGCGGGCTGCGGTGCGTGATCTCGCCCACCACGCCGGGCGGCACCGGCTCGCCGAGGTCGTCGACGATCCTCGTCTCGACGTTCAGCGCCGGACGGCCGGCCGAGCCCAGCCTGCTCAGCTGCTCGTCCGGCCCGAGGATCGTGGCCACCGGCGCCATCTCGGTCTGGCCGTAGAAGTTGAACAGCCGCACCCCCGGCAACCTCGCGGCGATCTCCTTCAGCACCTCGACCGGCATGATCGAGGCGCCGTAGTAGCCCTTGCGCAGCGACGACAGGTCCCGGCGGTCGAAGTCGGGATGGCGCAGCAGGCCGATCCAGACCGTCGGCGGGCAGAACAGCTTCGTCGCCCGCTCCGACTCGATCGCCGCCAGGATCGAGGCCGGATCCGCGCCGGGCAGCACGATGTTGGTGGCGCCCAGATAGATCCCCGGGGTCAGGAAGCAGTGGAGCTGCGCGCAGTGGTAGAGCGGCAGCGCGTGCACCTCCACGTCGCCGGCGGTCATCTCGCCGTCGACCATGCACGTCACGTACTGGGAGATCAGGCTCCTGCTGGACAGCGCGGCGCCCTTGGGGCGTGACTCGGTGCCGCTGGTGTACATGAGCTGGATCGGGTCGTCGTCGCCGATCTCCGCCCGCGGCTCGGAGTCGTCGCCGTGCGCCATCCAGTCGGCGACCGGCTCCCAGCCCTCGGCCCGGCCGATCACCCCGCGCACCGTGACGCGCCCGGTCACCGCCCGCTTGGCCACCGGCGCCAGCGCCTCCTCCACCAGCATCCCGGTCGCCCCGGAGTGGTCGAGGATGTACGCCACCTCGTCGGAGCCCAGCATGAAGTTGACCGGCACGGAGATCGCGCCCAGCCTGGCCAGGGCGAAGTACGTCACCACGAAGGCGTGGTGGTTGTGCGACAGGATGGCGAACCGGTCGCCCTTGCCCACCCCCCGCTCGGCCAGGGCGTTGGCGGTGCGGTTCACCACCCGGTCGAGGTCGGCGTAGGTCTGGCGCAGATCGCCGTACACGATCGCGGTCTTGCCGGGGAAGCGGGCGGCGGAGCGCCGCAACAGGTCACCGATGGCATGCTGGCGAGTGGTCATCCAGGCACATCCTCACTAGGCCGAACCGTGTTCGGTGATCCTAGCTCTCATCGTGCCTGGGCCTCACGCAAGTCCTTCACCAGGATTTCGCACTCATCGGGCGCCCGCTCCAGCCTGCCGTCGGGGTGGTAGATCTCGCGGATGGTGCTGACCGGAGGGTGGGCCCACTCGCGGTAGCCGAGCCGTCGGTAGAGCGAGCGGGCGCGATCGTTGTCGAGATCCACACCGAGCGCCACCCGGGCGTGGCCGAGGTCACGCAGGCGGCCTTCGGCGGCTTCGACGAGCTGGGTGCCGATCCGCCTGCCGCGATGCTCGCCCGCCACCTCCAGATGCGCCAGGAGCGGCACGCCCGGGAGGCGGTCGCGCAGTTCCTGCTCCTCGGCCGCTTCGAGCCGCAGGTACACGTCGCCGACCGGGGTGAACGCATGCCATGCCACGAGCAGCACTCCGCGCCCGGCCCGCTGGCGGGTGAGCTGGGCGACGAAGTACGCCCTCTGCCCCAGGGCCGCTACGAGCGCGGGCAGGTCTTCCTCTGAAGCCGTGCGGATCCGGACATGACGCATGACTTCCACAATCAGGACAAATTACTGCGTCACAAGCTCACACTGGCAAATCTGGCAGGTGACGACGAAGCTGCTGGCGTCTCTTTGGCAGCTTTTTGTGTGCGAATGCGTACGTTCAAGGGCGGACAACCAGGACTCGCGAGCACGCGCAGTGCCTCGCGGACGGACCCGGCGCGGGGAAGAGGCTGAACGAAATCGTGCCACGCCTTGAGGTCGGCCCTCCAGGCGTCGAGGTATCGGCAGCACAGGTCAGGGTCGATGCGTTTGAGACGGCCCAGCGAGGCCTTCAGGGCCTCCGCCATGCGCTGCCGCTCCTCGTGGCCGACGCTCGCCTGCGGAAGGCTGCGGAGTACGCCGGTGATGAAACGGCGGCGCCTGGTCAGGAAATCCTCCCAGTGGCGCTGATTCGCATCGTCTATTTTCCTGCCTTCATCCAGCAGCCAGAAGATGCCCTCGGCGAGCACGTCGCCGAACTCCTCTTTCCTGGCGCGGTCCGGGTTGCGGAAGGGATCATATGTGGCCTGTTTCACCCGGCCGGTCACTGCGAGCGGCCGCAGTCCGTCTGATTCGAGCAGGTAAAACCAGTCTTCATTATAAATATCAGGAAAAAAGGCGATATTTCGGCTGATCTCAACTGCGAGTGCGCCGCCGCCGACAAAGGAGTCCTGCTCTCCGCCGACAGCGCGGTAGGCATGGCATACGACGGAATTATCCGGGAAGCCGCCGATCGACAGTCCGACGGCGTCGAACTCGTCGAGGAGTCCGGCCGCCCTGCGGAGATCGTCCGGCGCGCTGACTTCGATGTCGTCGTCGAGAAAGACGATGCGCCGCCAGCCCAGCATCCTGGCCAGGGCCAGAGCCAGGTTGCGCTTCGCCGCGGTATCGGTGCCCCGGCGGAAGTCCTTCGGAAGGACGGATGACGTCCGGAAACGAGGCAGGGACAGCGCCGTCTCGCTCGCGACGTCAATGGCGATGATCTCGGCCTCGTGGTCGATGGCGCGCACCTGCGAGGCGTTGGTCCACTTCCCGCTGCAGAGGGCGACCAGCGGGCAGCGGAGTTTCTTCGACAACTCGACGGCGTGCCTGAGGTAGGGAGTGGGGCGAGTGGTCGGCACGACGATGGCGTCGATCCGGTTGGCGCCCGCAGGCGCCTCCGGGCGCAGCAGCAGCCCCCGGTGGGATGCGTGATGGTCGCTCGACGTCAGTGGCGGCGCGAGAGGGCCGACTACCGCTACGGGCTTCATGATGAGATCACGGCGTTCGAGGTGATCGCCATCGGGACGGCAGCCGTCACCGGTTCGTGGCGCCGACAATAGGGAAACACTTCACGAGTTCCAATGAGGAGATACGGACGGTCAGGGATTCGCGAGTCATTCAGGCCATTCGATGAGTCTCGATTCCTCCACCGTCCAGTCGGGTGTGATGACCAGGCCGTTCAGAATGGATACCCGGCTCAGGATCGCGTACGGTCGTCGCTTGTCGAAACGCCGGGCGAGGAAGTCGGCGTTTCTGTCTCGGAAACGGCTGTCGGTCAGCGCCCGGACCACACCCAGAGTGCCACGCCCATACATTCCGTTACAGATTGTCAGGGTGCGTTTCCTGTTGAACGGATTGGGGCCCCGATAGAACAACGCCACATCTTCGTGCAGCTGTCCGTCGGAAAGTCTCGGGCTGTAGCGCTCGCCGCCTGCCGCGAAGTATGGACCGACCTCGCCGTCCCAGTCGTTGACCTGCTCCACGGGCAGGCCGAGCTGGTAGATGACGTCCGTGGTGACGTCGTTCCAGTCGATCCCGCCGAGGAGCACCAGATGGGTGGTCAGATCGTCCGGCTGCAGCTCCTTCGCCGTATGGCGGCGAACCTCGCTCGCCGGGTTGCAGACACGGACATGGCCATGCAGCTCGAAGAGGGCGTCCAGATCGGCGTAGGTGTAGAGCTCGATGTAGTCGGGGTCGTCGGGATCGACGTACGGCATCCGCGCTAAGAGCTCCGGCGGGAGCCGTCCGCAGACGATCGTGACGGGTTTGCCGTCGCCGAACTGCCAGGGATTGCCGGTCACCTGGACCGGGTCGGGCTCGTCCTGGCCGAGCGCGGCGGCTCGCAGCGTGACCAGCTCCAGAAGGAGCTCGTCGCGGAGCTCTAGCTCCTCGTCGGTCAGTTCGTCGTCGTCCAGCGGGACGAGCTTGTCGCCCCGGATCGAGCGGGACGTGCAGAAGAGGGTGGCGTACGACTCGAGGCGGGCGGCCGGTGGCACCTTCGGCGCGGTCGAGGACTCCCATGACGAGATGAGTGGAACGCTGACGTCGAGCGCGCGCGCAAGCTGTGGCTGCGTGATCCGTGTGTCAGGCCACTGCCGGGCACGCAACGAGCGTAGCCGCCGCGCTAGGGCTGGACCGGAATCCGTCATGAGGACACCCCCATCTGAACTTCAGTGCTTTCAGTAAACATCTACTGATGCTGAGATGCGAGCATATATTCCCAGGCCAGCACTGGAACAGCGGATTCTCGATTCGAGGAAGCCATCATCATAGAACAGCTGCTTCGGCTGTGGGTGGGATTAAGGAAACCTAACTCAGGGCATTGAAACTTTAGGAGCTGTTGTATCTGTGCTGAAGGTTAACTAAAGATTCATCCGGGAGGTGACCATGAGCGCCAGGGACCCGCCCGCCATGACTTCCAGGCGCGGGCCGCACCCCCACGAACAGGCAGGCATTCCCCCAGGAATGCCGGCACTCCACTGGCCCCATCGGCGCGTCAAACACTGGGACCCTACATGTTCGTAACCACAGTTCTCTTCGTCGGCATGACAACGGCCGTCGCCAGCCCCGAGGGCGTCGCGGCGGCACGAGGCGTCCTCTACCTCTTCGCCGTGCTCTGCTTCTGGGCACTGTTCTTCGCTCTTCGTCAGGTGTCCAGGGTCGTCGCCACGCTGCTCCGCGTCCTGCTGTTGTTCGTCGCCATCGCCGCCCTCGGCGCGCTGGCCATAGCGATCATCGGACAGGTCGCGCTCAGCATCGGACTCTCCTGATATCCGACACGCCGAGATGGGTGCAACGGTGCGCCCATCTCCACCGGGTCAGGACAGCCGGGCCAGCCGGCGGTAGGAGTCGAGCCGCTGTTCCAGGTCGTAGGTGTTCATCGTCACCAGCACCTCGTCGGCCCCCGTCACCTCGACCAGATCGTGCAGCCGCATCCCGACCTCGTCCTCGGTGCCGTGGATCTGCCCCTTGCGCGACTCCGCCAGCAGCGCCCGCTCTCGCTCGGTCATCTCCGTGCGCAGGATCTCCGCCGCCGGCGACAGCGGGGGGAAGGCGCCGCGGGTCCGCGAGCGCGCCGTCGACCACGCCTCCGGCACCTGCAGCAGCGCCGCGCGTTCCGCCGTCTCGCCGACCGCGATGTTCGCGGCCACGATGACGTACGGCTCCGCGGCCCACTCCGAAGGCCGGAACGCGGTGCGGTAGCGGCCGATCGCCTCCCGGAGGCGGTCACCGCCTCCGCCGATCACCAGGGGCAGGCCGTGCTCGGCGGCGAGGTCCGCGCCCGCGCCCATCGCCAGGACGAACACCTGGGGGCGCAGGCCTTCGGCGGGCAGGGCGTGCACGCCGGGGTAGGCGGTCTGGGCGCCGGTGAAGAAGCCGAGCAGATCCTCCAGCTGGGCGCCGAAGCGATCGGCGTCGTCCTTGCCGTGGCCGAGCGCGTCGCGGATGCCGCCGGTGAAGCCCACCGACCGGCCGAGGCCCATGTCGATGCGGCCGGGGTGCAGCGACTCCAGGACGCCGAACTGCTCGGCGACCACCAGCGGGCGGTGGTTGGGCAGCATCACGCCGCCGGTGCCGACCCGGATCCGGGTGGTGGCCGCCGCGACGGCGGCGGCCAGGACGGTCGGGGCCGAGCCCGCCACCCCGGGCACGCTGTGGTGCTCCGAGACCCAGAAGCGGTGGTAGCCGAGCTCCTCGGCCTGCCGCGCGAACCTCACGGTGTCGCGCAGCGCCGCCGCCGGGTCGTGTCCCTGCCGGACGAGTGAACGGTCGAGGATCGAGAGCCTGGTCACGTATCTGTGCAACACGGACGAGGCGGAAATGTTCCTACTTGCTGAAGACGCCGACGGACCAGCGGATCGGCCGGTTGGTGGTCGCGCCGGACACCGTCATCCGCGCCTCGATGACAAGACGTTCCCCCTTGGGCACGGCCGGCAGCTCGATCATCGCCATCGGGAACGGCCCGCTCGTCCACTCGCCGCAGTTGCCGCTCTGCGCCGAGCCCTCCACCTGGTACGTGATGGACAACCGCCGGGCCAGGTCCCCGGTGCAGATCTGGTCGAGGGCGAGTTTGCGGCCGGTGCCCTCGACCTCGAATCGTGCCGTGGTGTCCTGCGGCCACACGCCGGTCCGGGAGTCCTCCAGCTCCCAGCCCTCCAGCCGATCCGGGAAATCCCTGACCTGCTCGGGCTCGACCGGCTGGGCAGGCGGCGTCCACTCGTACACGCCCAGGGACCAGACACCGCGTTCGGTCTTCACGGGTTCGCAGGGGGAGTCGCGATCCTTCATGACGCAGGCCGTCCCGTGAGAGGTCGCGTCGAAGGTGATCGTGACCTCCTTGGCGCCTTCGGGCACCGTTACCGGCAGGATCTCCAGGCGTTTCGAGCACTTGGTGAAGCTGACGGGCGGCCACGACGGCGCGCCGGTCGACACCCTCGGCGAGCTGTTGTCCGGCCCTTCGCAGACCGCCCCCACATCCAGCGGCCTGCCGGAGAGGGGGACCGTGACCGT
Organism: Nonomuraea sp. LPB2021202275-12-8; assembly: GCF_037044575.1. NCBI lineage: Bacteria > Bacillati > Actinomycetota > Actinomycetes > Streptosporangiales > Streptosporangiaceae > Nonomuraea > Nonomuraea sp. LPB2021202275-12-8. The sequence goes on from NZ_JBAHWD010000002.1 coordinate 417,949, forward strand.
GGCCTTCTGGCTGCCCGTCGCCTTGATGCTCGTCGTCGCCACGCGCCGGTATCCGGTGCCGTCCGGTGCGGTGAAGCGCTCGGGCAGCTCGGGCTGCACGCCGGTGACGACCGTCGCACTCTGCGGCCGCTCCGGCGGGGCGCCGGGAAGCAGCGAGACGCCGAGCGCCACCGCCGCCGTCAGCGTCACGCTCGCCGCCACACCACCCGCCGCCCGCCTGCGCAGGCGGGTGGCGCGGATGCGCGCGCGGATCTGCTCGTGGCGCCCGGGATTCGCCGGCGACGGGCCCTCGGCCCGCTCGCGCAGGACGTCCCGCAGATCTTGTACGGTCATCGCTGCATCTCCTTCACGATCGTCTCGTCCACGCGCAGCTTGGCCAGCGCCTTGGCGGTCTGGCTCTTGACCGTGCCGGCGCTGCAGCCCACCAGCCGCGCCACCTCGGTCACCGGCAGGTCCTCGTAGAACCGCAGCACGATCACCGCCCGCTGTTTGGCGGGCAGCCTGCCCACCGCGTGCCAGAGCTCCTCGCGCGCCTCGTGGAGCGCGTCGACGCTGGGGGTGTCGGGCAGGCTGTCGCTCGGCAGCTCGCCGCGCCACTTGCGGCGCCACCAGGACGTGTACGTGGTCACCAGCACCCTGCGGACGTACGCCTCGGGCTCGTCCACGCCGGACCAGGCGAACCAGGCCTTGGCCAGCGACTCCTGCAGCAGGTCCTCGGCGACCGCCCAGTCATGGGTGAGCAGGTAGGCGGTGCGTAACAGCCGGTCGGACCGCGAAATCACGAAGTCTTGAAATATCGCCCTATCCGCCAATGGATCGCCTTCCGTCTGAGCTTGCGACGCTACAGACGCATCGAGGCCGGTTCCGGGTTGCCCGGGAAGCGGATCGTCAGCCGGGTGTCAGGGGTTCTCGACTCGCGCCACGGTGAACGGGGCCAGCTCGCCGAGCCCCCGTACCGACAGGCGGTTGACCGGGCGCAGCCCGAACGCCCGGTCGCCCTCCAGTTCCTCGGCCAGCTCCGGGTCGGCCAGGATCGTGCCGGGCAGCGCGAGGGCGGTGAGCCTGCTGGCGAGGTTCACCGTGGTGCCGAACACGTCGCCCATCCGCCAGATGACCGGCCCGGCCGCCAGGCCCACCCGTAGCTGCGGCATGCCCCGGTCCCTGGCGTGGGTCTCCAGGAGCCGCAGCCCGATCTCCGCCGCCGCGTGCGACTTGTCCGCCACGAACAGCACCGAGTCGCCGAGGGTCTTGACCACCCGGCCGCCGTAGGAGGTGACGGCGTCGGCGGAGCGCCCTTCGAACCTGTCGACCAGCGTGGCCAGCTCCGTCTCGGTGATCTGCCTGCTCAGCCGGGTGAACCCGACCAGGTCCGCGAAGCCGACGGCCAGCCGTACGGTGCTCATGTCCTGTACGGCCAGGCGGCCGGCGGCGGCGGCGAGCTGGCGCTGCCAGGAGTAGGTCAGCAGTCGCGCCAGGTCCGGCACCACCCGCTCGGCCCGCCTGCGCCAGGCCTTGGGCCGCTCGGCCAGGGGCACGCCGGCCTGGTCGAGCGCCTCGGCGCCGAGCTCGGCCTGCGACTCCGCCAGCCGCGCCGTCGCCCTGCCGAGCGAGCGGGCCATCAGCAGGACGTGCTCCTCGTCGTAGACGCCGTCGCTGACCATGCCGATCAGCGTCTTCAGCGCCTCCACGTCGGAGTCGGTGAACTCCACGGCGTCGTCGGCCACGTTCGGGAACCCGAGCGCCCGCCAGAAGCGCCTGGCCCGGTAGACCGGCACGCCGGCCATCTCGGCGACCTGGTGGCTGGTATAGCGGCGGGGCTCGCGCAGGAACGCCTCAGCCAAGTCGCCCGTCTCGTCGCCAGCCACGGCTGCAACATAACACTCCTACCTGGCGTTCAACGCAGACGACTGCTCTTGTGGCGTAACGGATCTCTCCGGCGGAAGGCGGAGAATGCGCGCCGCCCAGCCGGGCCAGGCCGGAGGCCAACACGGCCGCAGCTCTACTCCAGCAGCGCGCGCAGCGCCGGACGCTCTCCGGCGGGCACGTAACCGACGTAGTAGTCGTACATCGTCTGCCGGGAGAGCCGCGCCGCCAGCGGGCCGTCGCCGGCGCGGACCGCCGCCAGCACCTCCTCGTGGTGACGGATGCTCCGCCACATGAGCGCCTGCCTGTCGGGCGCTCCCGCGATCTTCTCGGAGATCAGGCCGAGCACGATCGACCGGACCACGTCGGTGCAGATCTCGATGAGCTTGTTACGGCTGGCCCGCGCCACCGCGTCGTGAAAGGCCACGTCGGCGGCGCTGAACTCGTCGTAGCCCACCGCGACCGCCGCGCGCATCCGCCCGATCGCCGCGTCCATCTCATCGAGCTGCTCGTCGGTGCGCAGGCGGGCGGCCAGCAGGTTGGCCGAGGCGTCCAGCACCATCCGGAACTGCACCAGCTCGCCCAGCGACAGCTCGTCGACCCTGGCCAGCGTGGTCATCGACTTGTGTAATGCGGCGGGGGTGAAGGGCAGCACCTCGGCGCCGTTGGGATCGCCGGGGCGGGACCTGACGAGGCCACGGGCCTGCAGGACGCGCAGCGCCTCGCGGACGGTGGATCGGCTCACGGCGAACTGCGCCATCAGCTCGCGCTCGCTGGGCAGCCGCTCGCCCGGGTGCAGCGAACCCGACTCGACGGCCTCCTCGATCTGCTCCACGATCCGCTCGTAGGCGCGTACGGTCCGCACAGGTTCGAACCGTGGACCACCCATAAAGCCCCCTTGACCTGAGCCGTCACGGACTGGCAATGTGCGTAGCCTACTGGTCGGACCAGTGCACTAGCCAGGAGGCGCAAGGACATGAGGCGAGTCGGGACCTGGATCGCCGTGAGCGGTCTCCTGCTGAGCGTGGCCGCCTGTGGCGGTGGCGGTGGCTCCGAGAGTACGGGCGGCCAGACCGCCCAGGCGAAGACCCTTTCCGTCGGCTTCGTGGCCGAGCCCGCCAACCTGGACTTCACGGCGACCGAGGGCGCGGCCATCCCGCAGGCGCTGCTGGTCAACGTCTACGAGGGCCTGGTCAAGCTGGACCAGGAGGGGCAGATCCAGCCGCTGCTCGCCGAGAAGTGGGAGGTCTCGCCCGACCGCAAGACCTACACCTTCACCCTGCGCAAGGGCGTCACCTTCACCAGCGGCGCCCCCTTCACCGCCGACGACGTGGTCTTCTCCCTCGACCGGATCAAGTCCGACTGGAAGCTGAAGATCAAGTCGCAGCTCGACATGGTGGCGAAGGTGGAGAAGAAGGACGACAGCACCGCCGTCGTCACGCTGGACCGGCCCAGCAACGGCTTCCTCTACACCATGGCCACCAGGCTCGGCGCGATGTTCAGCCGCACCGGCGTCGCCGACCTGGCCAACAAGCCCGTCGGCACCGGGCCCTACACCCTCGGCGCGTGGCGGCGCGGCGACTCCATCCGGCTCGACGCCAACGCGAAGTACTGGGGCACCAAGCCCGCGATCTCGGGTGTGACGCTCAAATACTTCAAGGACGCCACGGCGATGAACAACGCGCTGCTGACCGGCGGCATCGACGTCATCTCCAGCGTCCAGGCCCCCGAGTCGCTGCAGCAGTTCGCCGACCCCAACCGCTTCGAGACGATCGAGGGCACCACCAACGGCGAGGTGGTGCTGTCGATGAACAACGGCCGCCCGCCGTTCAACGACAAGAAGGTGCGCCAGGCCGTCCGGCACGCCATCGACCACAAGGCGCTGCTCGACACCGCCTGGGCCGGGCGCGGCCAGCCCATCGGCTCGATGGTGCCGCCCACCGACCCCTGGTACGAGGACCGCACCGGCGACTACCCCTACGACGTGACCAAGGCCAAGGAACTGCTCGGCGGCAAGACGTACAACGTCAAGATGCGCATCCCCAACCTGCCCTACGCGGTGGCCGGCGCGCAGGTGGTCAAGTCGCAGCTCGCCCAGGTGGGGATCAACGCCGAGATCGAGCCGCTGGAGTTCCCCGCCCGCTGGCTCGACCTGGTGTTCACCAAGGGCGACTACGACCTGTCCATCATCAACCACGTCGAGCCCCGCGACATGAGCATCTTCTCTGACAAGTCCTACTACTTCCGCTACGACAACCCCGAGCTGGGTAAGCTGCTGGCCTCCGCCGACCAGGGCACCGAGCAGGAGCAGGTCGACGACCTCAAGCAGGCGGCCAAGCTGCTGTCCGACGACGCGGCGGCCGACTGGCTGTTCCTCTTCCCGAACCTGATGGTGGCGAAGAAGGGCGTCACGGGGCTGCCGAAGAACGCCATCGCGGAGTCCTTCGACTTCACCGGGCTCGCCAAGCAGTGATTCTCTACCTCCTGAAACGGCTGGTGGTGTTCCTCGCGAGCACCACCGTCGCCGGGGTGCTGGTGTTCGCCTTCATGGCGGTGCTCCCCGGCGACCCCGCCGAGGTCGCGCTGGGCGTCAACGCGACGCCCGAGGCGGTGGCTGCGCTGCGGGAGCAGTTCGGCACCGACCGGCCGGCGATCACGCAGTTCCTCGAATGGTTCGGCGGGCTCGTCACCGGTGACTTCGGCTCCTCCTACGTGACCAGCTCGCCGATCGGCCCGCAGATCAGCGACCGCCTCGGGGTGACCGCGGTGCTGGTGCTCGGCGGCATGGCCCTCGCCCTGGTCATCGCGGTCCCGGCCGGCACGTTCGCGGCCGTCCACCACCGCAACCCGCTCGGCGCCGCCATCAGCGCCTTCAGCCAGGTCGGCATCGCGATCCCGGCCTTCCTGGCGGGCATCCTGCTGGTGTTCGTCTTCGCGGTGAAGGCGCAGGCGCTGCCGTCCGGCGGCTACGTGCCGATCGCCGAGGACCCCGCCGGGTGGCTGCGCAGCCTGCTGCTGCCCTGGCTGTCGCTCGGCCTGGTCCAGGGAGCCGTGCTGACCCGCTACGTCCGCTCGGCCGTGCTGGAGGTGATGCGCGAGGACTACCTGCGCACCGCCCGCGCCAAGGGCCGGGGGCGGATGGGCGCCCTGTGGCGGCACGGCCTGCGCAACGCCTCCATCCCGGTGATCACCGTGCTCGGCCTGCAACTGGCCACCCTGCTCATCGGCGCGGTCGTGGTCGAGCGCGTCTTCGTCATCCCCGGCCTGGGCGACCTGCTGCTCAACGGCGTCGCGGGCCGCGACCTGCTGCTCGTCCAGGGTGTCGTCATGGTGCTGGTGGTGGCCGTCCTGCTGATCAACTTCCTGGTGGACATCACCTACGCCGCACTCGACCCACGACTGCGGGGGGCACGATGAGGGGCCGCGTCAACGCCGGCCTGATCACCGGGGGCGTCCTGGTCGGGCTCGTGGTGCTGCTCGCGCTGGTGTCGTTCGTGTGGACGCCGCACGACCCCGTGCTCGTCGACGCGGCGGGCAAGTTGCGCGATCCCGGCGGCGGCTACCTGCTCGGCGCCGACAAGTTCGGCCGCGACACCTTCAGCCAGCTCATGGTGGGCGCCCGCACCACCCTCTACGTCGGCATCGTGGCGGTCGGCATCGCGGCGCTCATCGGCACGCCGCTCGGCATGATCGCCGGCATGACCTCGCGATCCGGCGGGCTCGGCTGGCTGTCCGAGCTGATCATGCGGGTGAACGACCTCGTCTTCGCCTTCCCCGCACTGCTGCTCGCCGTCATGCTCGGCGCCGTCTACGGGGCCGGCACGCTCACCGCCATGATCGCCATCGGGGTGGCCACCGTGCCCGCCTTCGCCCGCGTGTCCAGGGCGGCCACGATGCAGGTCATGGTGACCGACTACGTCCTCGCCGCCCGGGCGGCCGGGCGGCGCCGGACCGCGGTGGCCGTGCGCCACGTGCTGCCGAACATCTCCTCCGTGCTGATCGTGCAGGCGTCGGTGTCGTTCGCCATCGCGATCCTGGCCGAGGCGGCGCTGTCGTTCCTCGGCTTCGGCACCCGCCCGCCCATCCCGTCGTGGGGGCGGATGCTGCAGGAGTCGCAGGAGCTGCTGTTCTCCACCCCTCGCCTGGCCCTGTGGCCGGGCCTGGCGATCGCGCTGGCGGTGCTCGGCTTCAACCTGCTCGGCGACGGGCTGCGCGACTATCTCGACCCCAAGCTCAGGAGGATCAGTGCTGAGCGTTGAGGGGCTCACCGTCCGCGCCGGCTCGGTGGAGCTCGTCCGGGACGTGTCGTTCCAGATCGCCCCCGGCGAGCGGGTCGGGCTGATCGGCGAGTCCGGGTCGGGCAAATCGCTGACCGCGCTGTCTCTCATGGGCCTGCTGCCCGAGGGCGTCGGCGCGTCGGGCAGGGCCCGCCTGCGCGACCGCGACCTGGTGGGCGTCACCGAGCGGCGGCTGAAGGACCTGCGCGGCCGGGTCGTCTCCATGGTGTTCCAGGAGCCGATGACCGCGCTGAATCCGCTCATGCGGGTGGGCGCGCAGGTCGCCGAGGTCATGACCCTGCACGGCAAGCCCGGCGGGCAGGCCCGCGCCCGCGCCGTCGAGCTGCTCGGCCGGGTGCGCCTGCCGCAGCCGGAGCAGGTCGCCCGCGCCTATCCCCACCAGCTCTCCGGCGGCCAGCGCCAGCGCGTCATGCTGGCCATCGCCCTGGCCAACGAGCCCGAGCTGCTCATCTGCGACGAGCCCACCACCGCGCTCGACGTGACCGTGCAGAAGCAGATGCTCGACCTCATCGCCGAGGTGGCGCCCGCGCTGCTGTTCATCACCCACGACCTGGCCGTCGTCGCCTCGGTGTGCGAGCGGGTCCTGGTGATGTACGGCGGCCGCGTGGTGGAGAGCGGGCCGATCCGCGAGGTCTTCGGCAGCCCCCGCCACCGCTACACCGAGGGCCTGCTGGCCGCCTCCAAGCTGACACCGCGCGGCACCAGGCTGCCCACCATCGCCGGCAGCGTCCCCCAGGCCGGCCACTTCCCCGGCGGCTGCGTCTTCAGGAACCGCTGCCCGCACGCCACCGCCACCTGCGAGCAGGAACCCGCGCCGACAGGAGAGGGCCATGCCTACGCATGCTGGCACCCCGCTGATCGAGGCTGAGAACCTCAGCCGCGTCTACCAGCGCCCCCGCACCTCGCTCACCAGGCCCGCGGCGGCGGTGCACGCCCTGCGGCAGGTGTCGCTGACCGTCGGCAGGGGCGAGCGGTTCGGCATCGTGGGCGAGTCGGGCTCCGGCAAGTCCACACTGCTGCGCCTGCTGTGCGCGCTCGACCAGCCCACCAGCGGCTCCATCCGCTTCGACGGCCAGGAGATCACCGGCAGGCCGGAGCGGCGGCTGCGCTTCCTGCGGCGGAGCCTGCAGATCGTCTTCCAGGACCCGATGAGCTCGCTCGACCCCCGCATGCGGGTGCGCGACCTCGTCGCCGAGCCGCTCGTCGCCCTCGGCGAGCCCGTCGGCGGGCGGGTCACCGAGCTGCTCGACGAGGTCGGGCTGCCCGCCTCGGCCGCCGACCGCTACCCGCACCAGTTCTCCGGCGGGCAGCGCCAGCGCATCGCCATCGCCCGCGCGCTCGCTCCCCGCCCCAAGGTGCTGGTCGCCGACGAGCCCGTCAGCGCCCTGGACGTGTCCGTGCGCGGGCAGATCCTCAACCTGCTGGCCGACCTGGTCGACGAGCTGGGCCTCACCCTGGTCTTCGTCTCGCACGACCTGTCCGTCGTACGACACGTCTGCGAGACGGTGGCGGTCATGAACAACGGCGAGATCGTGGAGACCGGCGCCGTAGACGACATCTGGGCCGAGCCGCGCCACGCCTACACGCGCACGCTGCTGCAGGCCGTACCCACGCTGGAGGGATTTCTGTGATCGAAGTGGACGCCCGCGGGGTCGTCGAGTTCACCCAGGCGCTGGTCCGCGTGCCGAGCACCAACGACCCGGCACGCGGGCGCAGCGAGCAGGCCGCCGCCGACCTGGTCGCCGCCAAGATGCGCGAGTGGGGCTGGGAGCCGTCCGTGTACGAGGCCGCGCCCGGCCGGCCGAACGTGGTCGCCGTCGTCGAGGGCGGCGGCGGCGACGGGCCGACGCTGATGTTCGAGGGCCACACCGACGTGGTGACCGAGGGCGACCTGTCGACGTGGACCGTGGACCCGTTCGGCGGCGAGATCCGCGACGGCAGGCTGTGGGGCCGCGGCAGCGCCGACATGAAATCCGGCCTGGCCGCCACCCTCTACGCCACCCGGGCGCTGCAACTGTCTGGACCGTTCCCGGGACGGATCAAGGTGTGCGCGCTGGCCGACGAGGAGGGCCTCATGCTGGGCGCCCACCACTTCGTCGCCGAAGGGCTCGGCGCCGGCGTGGACGGCGCCATCGTGGCCGAGCCGGAGGCGGGCGAGATCTGCGCCGTCGCCAAGGGGGCGCTGCGGCTGCGCGTCGACTTCACCGGCAAGATGGCCCACGGCGCCATGCCGCAGCACGGCCGCAACCCCATCGAGGCCGTGGGCGCCCTGCTGGCCGGGCTGCGCACGCTGCAACAGGAGCTCCAGCGGCGCCATCAGGCCCACGAGCACCTCGGCGAGGTGTACGTGACGCCCACCGTGGTCCGCGCCGGCACCGAGGAGCAGGTCAACGTCATCCCCGCGACCGCCTCGGTCTTCGTCGACGTGCGCACCATCCCGGGGCTGGACCACAAGGAGGTCGCCGACCGCGTCGCCGCCCTGGCCGCATGGGACGGGGTCGCCGCCGAGGTGTCCGTCCTGGTGGACCGGCCGCCCGTGGACGTTCCCGTCGACGATCCGGTCGTGGCCGCGCTCGCCGCCGCGCACCGCGACGTGACCGGCTCCGAGCCCGTCTACGGCGGGGTCCCCGGCTCCACCGACGGCACCGTGCTCACCCACTGGGGCGGCATCCCGTCCGTCGTGTACGGTCCCGGCGGCAAGTGGATCGCCCACCAGGCCGACGAGTATGTCGAAGTGGACGAGATCGTCCGGTGCACCCGCGTCTTCGCCGAGGCGGCCCGCCGCTTCCTCACCCGGAGCCTGGGGTGAGATCCGGCCCCGGCAACTCTCTCGCCGACGTCGACGGCCTCCGGGTCGGCCACGCCCAGCGGGTGGGCGACGGCTATCGCACCGGCGCCAGCGTCGTGCTCGCGCCTCCCGGCGGCATGGTGGCGGGCGTGGACGTGCGCGGCGCCGCCCCCGGCACCCGGGAGACCGAGCTGCTGGACCCGCGCAACCTGGTCGAGCGGGTGCACGCCATCGTGCTGAGCGGCGGCAGCGCCTACGGCCTCAGCGCGGCCTGTGGCGTCATGGACCGCCTGGCGGACGCGGGAATCGGCTTCCCGGTGGCGGACGGCGTCGTGCCGATCGTGCCCGCGGCCGTCATCTACGACCTCGGCCGGGGCGGCCGCTTCCGCGCCACTCCCGACGCGGCCTTCGGCCACGCCGCCTACGACGCCGCCCTCTCGGGGACCTCTCACGGCGTCGCGGGATCCATCGGGGCCGGCGCCGGCGCCATGGCGGGCGGGCTCGCCGGAGGGATCGGGACCGCGAGCGTCGTCCTGCCCTCGGGCGCCACCGTGGCCGCGCTGGCCGTGGTCAACGCCGCCGGGTCCGTCCTGGATCCGGGCGGCGGCAGGCTGTCCGGCGCCCGCTACGGACTCCCCGGCGAGTTCGACCACCTCGGGGAGCCGGACGAGCGGGAGGTCGCCGCCTGGCAGCCCGCCGGGGTGACCTCACTCAACACCACGATCGGCGTCGTCGCCACCGACCTGACCCTCACCAAGGCGCAGTGCGGCAAGCTCGCCGGAGTCGCGCACGACGGGCTCGCCCGGGCCATCCGTCCCGCGCACACGATGGTCGACGGCGACACCGTCTTCGCCGTGGCCACCTGCGTCCGGCCCGCGCCCCAGGAGGCGGCGAGCGTCTTCGGGACCCGCGAGCCGGAGCCCGACGGGGCGCACCTGCACGACCTGCTCGCCGCCGGGGCCGATGTGTTCAGCCGGGCCGTGGCGCACGCGGTGCTGGCCGCCACCGGGCGCGAGGGGGCACCCGCGTATCTCGACGTGTTCCCGAGCGCATTGCGGTGAACATCATGATTATTGGGGGACAGCATGAAATATCCGGAATTTGAGGACGCATGGCCATCCGGCCTGCCCGTCGGGGACGGCTGGGCCGAAGCTCCGGCGTACTCTGACGTGATCTTCCCGTACGACGGATCCGTCGTGACGAGCGCGCCCGTCGGGGACGTCGCGCTGGCAGCGCGGGCGGTCGACGAGGCGCTCGCCGTCGCCCCCGCCATGGCCGCGCTGCCGTCGCACGCCCGCCGCGCCGCGCTGATGAGCGCGCACGACGCGCTCGCCGAGCGGCGCGCGGACTTCGAGCGGCTGCTCGTGCTGGAGACCGGCAAGCCCCTGGTGGACTGCCGGGTCGAGGTCGCGCGCACGCTCGTCACCCTCGCCACCGCCGCCGAGGAGGTGGCCAGGCTGCACGGCGAGACCGTGCCGCTGGACCTGCTGCCGTCGGGTGAGGGGCTGATCGGGTTCTGGACGCGCCGGCCCATCGGGGTCGTGGTCGGGATCACCGGATTCAACTACCCGCTGCTGCTGGCCGCGCACAAGCTCGCGCCCGCCGTGGCGGCGGGCTGCCCGGTGATCGTCAAGCCCGCTCCCGCGACGCCGCTGGCGACGCTCTGGCTGGTGCACCTGCTGCGCTCTTCCGGCGCGCTGCCCGCGGCGGCGGTGCAGCTCGTCACCGGCGACATCGAGGTGGGCCGCACCCTGGTGGAGGACCGGAGGATCGGCGCCGTCTCGTTCACCGGCTCGGCCGCCGCCGGGCACGCCATCGCCCGCAACGCCGCACCCACCAAGGTGCTGCTGGAGCTCGGCTCGAACGCCGCCCTCGTGGTCGCCGCCGACGCCGACCTGGAGGCCGCCGCCGACGCCGTGGTGCGCGGCGGCTACTACGCCTCGGGGCAGGCGTGCATCTCGGTGCAGCGGGTGGTGGCCGAGGAGGCGGTGCACGAGGAGCTCCTCGAGTTGCTCGCCGCGCGGATGAAGGACGTGGTGGTGGGCGATCCGCGCTCGCCCGAGACCAGGGTGGCGCCGCTCGTCGACCCGGCCGCGACGGACCGGGTGCTGGACTGGATCGCCTCTTCCGGAGCCAGGCTCGTCACCGGCGGCGTGCGGGACGGCCGGGCCATCGCGCCCACCCTGCTCGCCGACGTGCCCGGCGGGGCCGCCGCCTGGGAAGAGGAGATCTTCGGGCCCGTCGTGTGCGTGCGGCCCGTGCCCGACCTGGAGGCCGCCTTCGCCACGGTCAACGCCTCCCGCTACGGCCTGCACGCCTCGGTCTTCACCCGGTCGCTGGCCACGGCGTTCGCCGCGATCGAGCGCATCGAGGCCGGGGGAGTGGTGGTGAACGAGGTGCCGGGCTTCCGGGCCGACAACATGCCGTACGGCGGCGTCAAGGACTCCGGCATCGGCCGCGAGGGCCCCCGGTTCGCCATCGAGGAGCTGACGGTCACCCGGATGGCCATCATCCGGCCCTGAGCGGTCGCTCGCGCACGCCGGCCCCGGCCGGACGGACACACGCTGTTCGAGCGTACCCACCTGCTCTTCGCCGGAGGCGTCGCCGAGCTGGCCCGCGCCGGAGTCCTGCGACGCGTCGAGAAGATCGGCGCCCCCCGGCTCTCCCGCGCCTTCATCGGCGGGCCCGGCCACGCGGCCGACGGCGCCTACACCCCGGTCGACGGAATCGACTACGGCATGTGCGTGCGGCGCGCCCCCTTCGACGCGGCCCTCGTGGAGAACGCCCGCGAGGCCGGCGCGGAGATCAGGCAGGGGCATCGCGTCACCGGCGTGCTCTGGGAGGACGGCCGGGCCGTCGGCGTGCGCGTCCGCGACCAGAACGAGCGAGGGAGCGGGGGACAGGAGTACGAGATCCGCGCCCGCCTGGTCGTCGGCGCGGACGGCCGCCGCTCCACCGTCGCGCGCCTCGTCGGCGCCGAGCGTCCGCGCGTCTCCCACCCCAACGGCAGGGCGTGCTACTACGCCTACTACGAGGACCCGCGGGAGGAATGGCGCTCCACCGCCGCGATGTGGCTGACCGGCCGGGAACTGGGCAACGCCTTCCCCTGTGACGAAGGGCTGTCACTGGTTCTCCTGATGCCGCCGGTCGAGCGGGCCGCGGACTTCCGGGGCAACCTGGAGGCGGAGTTCGACCGGACCGTCGGCCTGGTGCCGGGGCTCGCCACGCGCCTGGAGGGCTGCACGAGGACCACGAAGATCGTCAGTTCCGCCGAGTACCCGTCCTACTTCCGCCGCTCGTCCGGGCCCGGCTGGGTCCTGGCCGGCGACGCCGGGCACTTCAAGGACCCGGTCACGGCGCAGGGGATCCGCGACGCCGTGCGGTTCGCCCGCCTGCTTGGCGAGAGCGTCGCCGGCGCCCTGGACGACCCTGCGGCGCTCGACCGCGCCACCCGGGCATGGGAGCGCTCGCGCGACGAGCAGTGCGTGCACACCTATCACTGGACGAACCTGCTCGGGCGCGGAGACGGCCTGGCGCACGTCCAGTTCGAACTGCTGCGTGCGCTGACCGAAGGGCCTGGCGGCGTGCGCCGCGTCCTCGACGTCTACTCCCGGATCCGGGACCCGCGTGAAACCCTCGCCCTGCCCGGTCTGCTCCGGGCGACCGTGCGCGCGCTCCGGCACGGCCATCGGGCACGTCCGGCGGTCCTGAGGGGCGCGCGCGACGCCCTGCTCGAACTGGCCGGGCACCGCAGGAGGCCAGAAGGCTTCTGACCGGCCGTCTCAGCTGATCCTGACGCCGGAATTCCGGGTCCGCCGGAAGGGGGCAAAGGTAAAGAATCGGGCCGCGAATGCCTATGGCACAGGGCATCCCGTTAGGGAGTCAGGGGCGTCACTTGCATCGTTCTATGCCGTTCGCTTACCTTTGAGTCATCCGCGGTGCACGCTTGGGTTTAACGATATGCCAGCGTGGCCGTTCAATCGCCGAGACCACGTCCCATCTGCGAGAACGTTCGTCCGCAGAGGCCGTGGCCGCCGAATCCGCGAAATCGCGAAACCGGGGACCCATTCATTTCTGGGGTGAATCGGTTCGCTCTCTCCTGAGCGTTCCGTAGGGCACTTCCACGCCCGAACCCGTCAGCTAACCCGGTAGGCGGCATGGAAGCAAGGAGCACCCCCAGAATGGCCAAGAACATCCTCAACCGCGCCCATATCCGGTCCAACGTCGCCCGCTTCGCTGTCGGGCTGAGTGTCGCGGCCGGAGCGGCCATCGTCGGCACGCCCGCCTTCGCGGCGGACCACCCGGCGCAGACCAACCCCGCGCAGTCCCAGAACGTCGCCGCGGCCCAGACCAAGAACACCCAGATCAGCACGCAGACCGTGCTGAAGGTGGCCGAGTCCCAGATCGGCGTGAAGGAGAACGCCGCCGGTGGCGGCACGCCGTACCACAGCTGGTACATGTCCTCCCCGCGCGCGAGCGAGACGCTGGCCCGCGACGGCGGCGGCAGCCCGCAGCTGTACGCCAACGCCCCGTGGTGCGCCATGTTCGTCTCCTGGGTCGGCGAGAAGGCCGGCGCCCGGACCTCCATGGGCTGGGACGCCTACACCGTCACCTACGCCGACTGGTTCAAGGCCAACCAGCACTGGGGCACCCAGGCCAAGCCCGGCTCGGTCGTCTTCTACGACTGGAACGGCGGCAAGAGCACCAGCGGCATCGACCACGTCGGCCTGGTCAAGCACGACAACGGCAACGGCACGATCACCACGATCGAGGGCAACACCGGCAACGGCAAGGTCGAGGAGCGAGTCCGGCCCACGTCCCAGGTCGTCGGCTACGGCTACCCCGAGTACAAGGCCTGACGCCTCCCGGCCTCACCACCATGAGGCCGACGCCCGCCGGCTGAGTAGGCTGCCGGACGTGGCGAGCCCGGCGCGGGCGCGCCGCGACCCGGACGGGCCCCGCTCGGGGCCCGCTCGCTCGACAGGAAGGCGCTCATGCACCTCGTCCGATGCTCTCGTTCCTCCCGCTGGGCGGTGCGCGCCGAGGGCGCCGATTCCGCGCTGCCCGCAGGCTTCTCGCTGGGCGAGGCGCTGTCCGCCGACCTCGGCCACTTCCGTGAGCTGCTCGACCGCGCCTCCGAGCCACTCGACGAGGTGACGCCCGCCGCGCCCGTCGACGCCGACACCGAGGTGTGGGCGGCCGGGGTCACCTACCGGCTCTCCCGCGAGGCCAGAGTCGAGGAGAGCACCGAACCCGACATCTACCAGCGGGTCTACGACGCCGAGCGGCCTGAGCTGTTCTTCAAGTCGATCGGCAGGCGGGTGCGCGGCCACGGCCAGTCCATCGGCGTGCGGCCCGACTCCACCTGGGACGTCCCCGAGCCCGAGCTGGCCGTGGTGGTCACGGCCAGCGGCGAGATCGCCGGCTACACCGTCTGCGACGACGTCAGCTCCCGCTCGATCGAGGGCGAGAACCCGCTCTACCTGCCACAGGCCAAGATGTACGCGGGCGCCACCGCGCTCGGGCCCGGCATCCGCCCCGCCTGGGAGGTGCCCGACCCGTACGACCTGGCGATCGAGATGTCGATCTCGCGTGGCGGCGTGGTCGCGTGGTCGGGCGCGGCGAGCACCTCCCAGCTCCACCGCCGCCTCGACGACCTGGTCGGCCACCTGTTCCGCGCGGACCGCCACCCGCAGGGCGTGATCCTGTCCACCGGCACCTGCCTGGTTCCCGGCCAGGAGTTCACCCTGACGCCGGGCGACCAGGTGGAGATCCGCATCGAGGGGATCGGAACCCTCGCCAACGACGTGCTGCCCGCGCTGGAGATCGCCTGACGGCGCTCGCGCCTGATGTGGGTCAGCGGGTGGCCGGGATGCCGCCCGCCGCCCGCTCGTCCGTGACGCCGTAGGTGGCCGCCCTGAACAGGAACGAGGCCCACGAGCGGTGGGGCCGCCACGCCTCGGCCAGCTTCCGGTACGCGGCCGGCGGCGCGTCCTCCGGCAGCCCGTACGCCTCGCGCAGGATCGCGAACAGGCGCGGCTCGTCTCCCGGAAACGCGTCCGGCGCGCCCGCGCCGCGGATCAGGATCAGTCCCGCCGAGAACGGCCCCACACCGGGCAGGGCACGCAGGTCGGCCAGGGCCTCCTCCGGGCCCACCGAGCGCAGGTGCTCGGTGGTGAGCGCCCCGTCGAGCGCCGCGCGGGCCAGCCCGCGCAGCCACTCCTCCTTCTGCGCGGGCAGCCCCAGGCCACTGGCCTCCACCAGCGTCACGGGCGGAGGGAAGGCCGCGTACGCCCGCCCGTCCACGATGACCTTCGCGCCGTACCGCTCGGCGATGCGCTGCTTGAGCTTGGCGGCGATGACCATCGACGAGCGCTGCACGATCACCGCCCAGCACGCCGCCTCCCACGGGCTCCAGAAGCACACCGGCCGCAGGCCGGGGGAGCGCCGCTGCAGGTCGCCGAGCACCGGATCGGCCTCGCCGAGCTTGGCGAAGCCGGCGCCGTCCACGTCGAGGGAGAGGATCCGCGCCACCTCGCCCCGGATTCCCGGCCCCACGGCCCGCGTCGTCGTGACGCGGACCCCGTCCGGCGCGGAAGTCACGGTCACGCCGACCGGCAGCCAGTCCGACTCCGCGCAGTAGGCGAAGCGCAGCGCCCGCCCGTCGGAGGGCAGGGCGCTGGTCGCCGGCCAGTCCTCGACGAAGCGGAGCGAGGCGCCGAAGTCGAAGGGGCCCTCGGCCGTGAGCGTGAATCCGTGCATGTGCGCATCGTAGGAGGCCGCGACTCTCCTCGCTCCTCCGGCGTCCGCGTCAGTGGGCGCGCCCGGCCCGCCAGTAGCCGCAGAACATGATGTGCTCCTTCGGCACCCCTGCTCCGACCCAGTGGCGGGGATCCGTGCAGGACGAAGTCCACGTCGATCTCGGGGCCTTCGGCCCGGTAGGCGCGGACGGTGTAGTTGCGCAGGACGTGGCGGGAGTCCTTGGGGATGGTCAGGAACCTGGCGTAGGCCAGAGGGCTGATCTTGTTCGGCAGCCGCGACAGCGGTTCGTCCGAGACCGGGATGAACAGGCGGAACCACTGGGCGCGGGCAGGCGGCAGCCCGCCCCACGACAGATGCATAGGCAAGCATTGGCTTAGTCGTGGGCCTGCCTTTGCGAAATGAGGACTCAGGAGTGGACGGCCGGGCGCCTGAGTGATCCGAGTCACATGAGAGGTGTCAGCCGCGCTCGTACGGGATCTTCTCGCCTGCCTCGATCGCGACGGGTAGCCGGTTCTCCGCCGGCGGCAGTGGGCAGGTGGCGAAGTCGGTGTAGGCGCAGGGCAGGTTCGTGGCCCGGTTGAAGTCCACGAGCACGCCGCCGTCGGCGTCGGGCGTCCCCAGTTGCAGGACGCGGTTGGCGGCATAGGTGGACACGCCGGAGGTCGCGTCGGTGAACAGGGCAATCAGGCTGCCCGGCGCGTGGCCGGCGAACACCGTCAGGCTCAGCGCGCGTCCGTCGAGCTCGAACTCGATCCTGCCGGGCGCGTCGTACACATGCCGCAGCCCGTCCACCGCCGCCCCGACGGTCGTCGGCCGGGGCTCGTCGAACGGCACGTAGCGGCCGGCGACCAGCCAGCGGGAGGCGGGCGGGAACGCCGGGGTGCCGGCGTAGGCGACGCGCGGCGGGTGGTCCGGATGCCTCGGCCTGACGATGTCGTGCCCGCCCCGCTTGGCCACCTCGATCACCGCCTCGCCCCAGGTGGCGTTGACTCCCCCGCGTTCGGGGAGGACGCCGAACACGTGCCTGCCGCGTACCGGCGTCCCGTCGACGACCAGTTCCTCGCCCTCGCCGAGGGCCACGACGACACCCTCGTCGCCGGTCGACCACTCGCCCGGCGCGTCAGGCAGGCGCTGCGGCTCGGGCGTCAGCCAGTGCAGGTTCGTGACGGCGAGGAACCCGTGCGGATCGGCCAGCGCCGCCTCGTGTCGCTGGTGCCAGTCGTGCCATTCGTGGACGTACGCGACCGTGTCGGTGACCTGGGCTGTCATGCTGCTCCTCGAACGCCGTGGATCCTTTCATGCTATTCCTACCTTTTATATAGGATTATGTCCAGGCCGGGTCCTGCCGGACCGTGTCCGGCAGGGCCCGGCGGTTACGGCGCGCCGGCCGAGCAGGCGGTGCCGTTGAGCGAGAAGGCGGCGGGCTTGGCGGTGTCGCCCGTGTGGGTGGCCTGGAACCCGAAGGAGACCGAGGCTCCCGGCGCGATGCCGGCGTTGTAGGGGGCGTTCGCCGCGGTCACCTGCCCGCTGGACGGCGAGACGGAGTTTCATGGTCCAGACCGGCTAGGACCTGATCTCGTACACGGAGGTGGTGCCGCTCACCTCGTTGCCGACCACCAGCAGCGGCGACCGGGTCGGGCTGTCGTGCGCGTCGATGAAGAGCACGCCCTCCGGGCCGACGTCCCCCGCCGTGCCGGCCTCGACGTCGCCGGCGAAGTCACGCGTGTTGACGTATCCGGCCTGCCGGGGCCTGCTGGGGTCGGACAGGTCGTACGCGACGATCCCGCCGACCCGCTCCAGGCCCGCGAAGACGTACGTACGGCCGCGTACCTCGCCGACCGTGACGCCCTCCGGCTCGGGGCCCTTGTTGTCGCTGCGGGAGTCGAAGGAGTCGTTCTCCTCGTTGTCGAAGTTGAACTGCCCGGGCAGCTCGCGCGCGACCAGCCGCTCCAGCTCGCTGCCGGAGTCCCAGACCAGCGAGCCGTCGGCGGCGCGGACCGAGATGGACCGGGCGCCGAACACGCGCAGCTCGGTGTACCTGCCGTCCGCGTCCTTGGGCGAGTCGGACAGCACGGTCAGCCGGCCCAGCTCGGTGTCCCGCTTCAGGGCGGCCGCGTCCGGGAACGCCGACGGCGACAGCTCGGCGTCCTTGACCCGCACCTCGTCGGCGTGGCACTCCCAGTCGCGGCTGTCGCCCTCGTTGGCGGTCACCAGGTAGGTCCGGCCGCGGCCGCGGAAGTGGCTGATGGCGTCGGGCATGTACACGCCCTTGACCGGGTGCGTCCGGATGTCGATCTTGCCGTCGCGGTCGGAGGCGTCCAGCGCGCCGGCGGGCCGCGAGTGGTCCTTGAGTTCCAGCGGCACGATGTCGCGCACCGTGGCCCGGTCGAGGTCCACGACGGCCAGCGCGTTGTTCTCCTGCAGCGTGACCCAGGCGGTGCCCTTCTCCGTGGTGATGTACTCCGGCTCCAGGTCCTGAGCCGCGCTCACCCCCGGCCCGCTGATCCGCACGCCCTTGGCGCGCAGCCGGTCCTCCTTGCCGTTCCAGGCCCGGAAACCGGCGGTGCGTACGGTGCCGCGCCGCACGTCGATGACGCTGATCGAGCCCTCGGGGTCGTCGACGGCGTCCGCGCAGTAGGAGGCGGCCTCGCCCTCGTTCGCCACGACGACCTGCCGTCCGTCTTCGGTGAAGGTCAGCATGTCGGGCAGCGCCCCCACGGTGACCTGGCGCTGCTTCGCGCCGGTCCGGGCGTCGAAGAACGCGACGCTGCCCGCGGCCGTCTTGTTCGCCGCCTGCTGGGCGACCGCCGCCACCCCGTCGTGCACGGCCACGCTGTTGACTCCGGGCGTGGCGAGCGAGGTGACCTTGCGCGGCTCGCGCGGGTCGCGGATGTCGAGCACGTCCACCGTGCCCTGCTGCGCGTTGACGACGAAGACCCGCCGGGTCTTCACGTCGTAGGCAGTGATCTCCGCCGCCCCGACTCCGACCGCGCCGGAAGAGTGGCGGCCGAGCAAGGACAGCTCGATACCGGCGGGCTTGGGGTGAGCGGAGGCGGCGGGCGCCATGGCGAACACGGACAAACTTGCCGCCGCCAGACAAAGCGGAGTGGTGATACGCATGGGGCGGAGTGTCACGGCCTCGCGTGACCACTTCCCGCCGCCCGGATGACCAGCACCTGAACCGCGGCTTCCAACTCCATGACCAACTCCATGACCACCTCCATGACCACGCGCCGGTCGTCGGACGCGGCGCGGGCGCGCCGCCGGTTCATGCCGCGGTGAGTGCTTCGACCGGGCGGGTACGCAGCGCGCCCACGGCGGTCGGGATCGCGGCCGCCATGACGAGCAGCAGCGCTCCGCCGGCGATGGCGGCGTACATCCACCCCGGGCCGGTCGCGATCGGCGATCCGGTCTTGACCAGGCTGTAGGGGACGGTCGTGGCCGCGGCGGCGACCGTGCCGAGCACGAGCGCGAGGACCGCCGTCATCGCGCCCTCGACGGCGACGGTCGCCAGCACCTGCCCGCGGGTGGCGGCCGACAGCCGCAGGAGCCCGAACTCGCGCCGCCGCCGCCGGGTGGCCGCGATCAGCGTGTTCACCACCACGATCGCCGTGAACGCGATGATCATGGCGACGACCAGGTAGTTCACCGGAGCGAGCTGTGAGCTGACGTCACCGGCCGCGTGGGGGACGCTGTCCTCGGTGGTCTGCATGTACAGCGTGCCTCCGGCGATGCCGACCAGGAGGATCAGCGGCGACGCCACGCTGCCGCTGTGCTTGGCCCGGGCGTGGACGTTACGCGCGGCCAGCCGCGTGGTCGCCCCGAGCCGGGCCTCCGACAGCCACCGGGCGGGGAAGAAGGCCGCCGGGCTGAGCAGGGCCAGGCCGACCGCGACCGCGACACCCGCCGGCCCGGCGGTACTGGACAGGAGTGGCCCGTTCTCCATGAACAGCGTTCCGGCCGACAGACTGAGCCCCACGACCAGCAGCACCGCCCCGGCCAGCACCCGGCCGCGGGTCAACGCCTGGGCGGGGGTGGCGGCCGAGGCCGCGGCCAGTGCCCTAACGGGCGGGATGGTGGCCGCGCGCCGACTGGAGATCAGGGCCGCAGCGAGGGCCGCGAGCAGGGAGGTGCCCGCGCCGATCGCGACGCACACCTCGCCCGCCGCCAGCCGGGTTCCGGCGTCCACCAGCCCTCCGTCGACCAGCCGCTCGAGGACGAGCGCGCCCAGCCCGACGCCGGGCAGCAGCCCCGCCGCGACCGCGGGAACGGCCGTGATGGCCGTCTCCAGCACGATGTTCTGCCGGATCTGCCGGGGGGTGGCGGCGATCGAGCGCAGCAGCGCCAGCTCCTGCTCGCGGTGCTGGATCGTGAGGGACACGGTGGAGATCACGCCGAACGCGACGATCGCCACGGTCCAGCCGCCCAGGATCGCCGGCAGCATGATGAGGAACCCGCTGTCGCGGCCGGTCGCCAGCCCCGTCTCCAGCAGGCTCGCGAACGCGGTGAGCAGCGCGGTCCCGGACGCCATGACGGCGGCCGAGGCGAGGTAGGAGGCCCGGTGCGCGCGGACCGTGGCGAATGCCAGCTTCCACTTCATCGGGCGCCACCGCTCCGGCCCGCAGGCGCCGACAGGCCGGCCATCCGCGCGGCGACCGCCGCCGCGTCGGGCCGGGACATGGTGTCCACGATTCGCCCGTCGGCGAAGAACACCACCGCGTCGGCGTACGAGGCCGCCACCGGGTCGTGCGTCACCATCACGATCGTCTGCCCGGTGCCGCTCACCGCCTCGCGCAGGATGCCGAGGACCTCGCGCGCGGCCTGAGTGTCGAGCGCCCCGGTCGGCTCGTCGGCGAAGACGATGGCCGGCTGCGACAGCATGGCCCGCGCGATGGCCACCCGCTGTTGCTGCCCGCCGGACAGCTCGGCGGGCCGGTGATCGATCCGGTCACCGAGCCCGAGCCGCGCGAGCAGCCCCCGCACCTGCCGCGGATCGGCCCGGCGGCCGGCGAACTCCAAGGGCAGCGCCACGTTCTGCGCCACCGTCAACGTGGGCACCAGGTTGAACGACTGGAAGACGAACCCCATGCGTTCGCGCCGCAACCTGGTCAGGGCCGTCTCGTCCGCATCGGTCAGTTCGTAGCCATCGAGGACCACGGATCCGGAGTCGGGCCGATCCAGCCCGGCCGCGCAGTGCAGCAGGGTGCTCTTCCCCGATCCGGACGGGCCCATGACGGCGGTGAAGGTGCCGCGCGGGATCGACAGCGACACCTGGTCCAGCGCCGTTACAGCCGCGTCGCCGGCACCGTGGCGTTTCGTCACATGGCGGAGTGCGAGTGCGGGGGTCGTTTTGTTCGTCACTTCATTCGCGTACGCTGCACGAGTCATAAATACACCGTACATCACTGCCAATTAGTGCCTGACAAGAGGGAGGGAGTATAGTTTTGTCACGAAGTAAGTCCGTGACGAAAAGATTCGGAGAACTTCAGAGTGCCGACGTGTCAGATGTGCGGGCGGGCGTTGCGCCCGACGGAGCGGGGACGTCCCCGGCAGTACTGCTCCAGGGCCTGCCGGGCCCGGGCCTATCGGGCCAGGCTCGCCGAGCGCCCGGCCACGGTCGAAGCGCGCCGGCAGCCGTCCGACAGCGTCGACACCGTCTTGGACCAGGACCTCATCGTCCGCGCCGCCCTCGCGCTCGCCGACCGCGAGGGCGTCGCCGCCGTGTCGATGCGGCGCATCGCCGCCGACCTCGGCGTGGGAGTGATGTCGCTCTACCGGTACGTGGGCAGCCGGGAGGAGCTCAACGACCTGATGGTGGACGCCGTCTTCGGCGACCGTCCCCTGCCCGAGCCCGGGCCCGACGGCTGGCGGGCGAAGCTGGAGCTGTCAGCGCGCCAGGAATGGGCCCTCTATCGTGCGCATCCGTGGCTGTTCCACCTGGTCGCCGCCACGACCCGGCCGCCGAACGCCCCCGGCCTCATGGCCTACACCGACTGGCGCATGCGCGCGCTGGTCGGCCACGACCTGGACTTCGCCACCCTCGCCAAGATCGCCATCATGATCGGCACCTACCTGCAGAGCGCCGCGGCCCCGCTCGCCTACGAGACACAGGCGGCACGCAGGACCCGCCACACCCGCGAGCAGTGGGCGGCGGCCCGGCAGGAGGCGTTCGACCGCACCATACGCGACGCCCGGCTGCCCATGGTGTCGGAGTTCGGCCCCGAGGCGTTCGAGGCGTCGGAACCGGAGAACATCTTCGAGTTCGGACTCCATCGCATGCTGGACGGCATCGCGGTCCTGCTCGCCCGCGCCTGAGGAATGCCGTGGCGGCACGGAACAGGTCCTAGTTGGGCGGCTCGAAGCGGCCGTCCACGGCGGTCCAGCCACCGTCCACGTAGAGCACGGAACCCGTGACGAAACTGGCGGCGTCCCCCGACAGGTAGACGACCGCTCCGGCCATCTCCTCGGCGGTGGCCCAGCGGCCGAGCGCGCTCTTCGACGCGTACGCGGCGTACCAGGCGGGGTTGTCCTTGATCTGCTTGGTCAGCGGGGTCTCCACCACGCCCGGCGCGATCGCGTTGACCCGCACCCCGTAGGGGCCGAACTCGGCCGCCGCGGTCCGCAGCAGCTGCACCAGGCCGGCCTTCGTCGCCGAGTAGACGCTCTGGCCGGGCTCGGTGACGGTGGCGCGGATGGAGGCGAAGCCGATGATCGAGCCGCCGCCCCGCTCGACCATGCCCGCGCCGAACGCCCGCACCACCTCGAACGACGCGCGCAGGTTGAGGCCGACGACCCGGTCGAAGTCGTCGCTCGTGTAGTCCAGCAGCCGCTTGCGCACGTTGGTGGCGGCGGTGAACACCAGCACGTCGGCGGCGATCTCGCCGGCCAGCGCCCGGACCGCCTCGGTGTCCAGCACGTCGAGCTCACGGGCGGTGCCGCCGCACCGCTCGGCGGTGTCCCGCGCGGTCTGCAGGTCCTTGTCGGCGCACACGACCGTGGCACCGTGCGCGGCGAGGGCCAGGGCCGCCTCCCTGCCGATGCCGCTCCCGGACCCGATGATCACCGCACGCCGCCCGTCCAGGCGGAACAACCGCTCGTATGCCGTCATGACATGCACTTTAACCACTGGTCTGACCAGTGCACCAGGTTTTGCCGAGGGATGACCCGCCGTTATGTCGGTGCCGGTTGCGATGATCTGCGGATGACGAGCATCGCCGACCAATGGGACGCCGCGGCCGACTCCTTCGACGACGAGGCCGACCACGGGCTTCGCGATCCCGAGGTCCGCACCGCGTGGGCGGCGCGGCTGGCCTCATGGCTCCCCGGGGAGCCGTGTGACGTGCTCGACCTGGGGTGCGGCACGGGCTCGCTGTCACTGCTCCTGGCCGAGCGCGGGCACCGGGTGGTCGGGGTCGACCTGGCGCCACGGATGGCGGCTCGGGCTCGCGTCAAGCTGGCGGGCACCGGAGCCCGCGTGCTCGTGGGTGACGCCGCGCACCCGCCTCTGGGGGAGCGGCGGTTCGACGTGGTGCTGGCCCGTCACCTGCTGTGGACCGTCCCCGGCCCGCGGGCGGCGCTGGCCCGATGGGCGGCCCTGCTCAAGCCCGAGGGACGGCTGGTGCTGGTCGAAGGCCGCTGGAGCACGTCCGCTGCCGGGCGAGAGGACCAGCCGCCGCCGGACGCACGGGATGAGAGGGCCGACGCGTTGCCGTGGCCCGACGGGGTGCGTGCGGCCGATCTCGTGGCGGCGCTGCGGCCGATCGCCGGCGACGTGCGCGTGCACCCGCTCGACGACCCGGCGCTGTGGGGCAGGGAGATCGACGACGAGCGCTACGCCGTCGTGGCGTCGCGCCCCGCCTCCCAGTCCGCGCGCAGCAACTCGTATTCGACGTCGCCCTGATCGGAGCCCTCGATCGCCTCCGGCCAGTCCTCGAAGAAGGTGCGGACGTAACGCAGGCCGCATTTCTCCATGACGCGGCGGGAGCCGGCGTTGACGGTCATCGTGCGGGCGAAGACACGGCGGGCGCCGAGCTCGCCGAACGCCTTGTCCACCAGGGCGAGGGAGCCCTCGGTGGCGTAGCCCTTGCCCCAGGCCCGCTTGTGCAGCCGATAGCCCAGCTCCGGCTCGTCGGCCGGCACGCCTTCGGGGGCGCGCAGGTGAAACCAGCCGAGGAAGTCGCCGGTCGGCCGCTCGAACGCGGCGAAGAAGCCCGACGAGACGAACCTCGGCAGCGTCTCGCGGACGATCACCTCGCGCGGGGTGGGCCTGCCGCCGTTGAGGAAGCGCATCACGTCGGGGTCGTTGTGCAGGTCGTACAGGGCGTCGGCGTCGGAGACGGTGAAACGACGCAAGGTCAGGCGGCCGGTCTCGAGGAAGATGCGCACCGGCCAACGCTAGCGGGCGGCACCGCCCGGCTCGACAGATTTTCGGCCCCCGCCCGGCAGGGGCGCCGCGTGCGCGGCACTCTCCTACCGGGCGGGCGACCTCAGCGTCCGATCCGGAACTCGCCGGTCAGGGACCCGAGCTCGACCACGTACGTCCCCTGCGCGCTGCGCCGGACGTCGAACGAGACGCGCACGTCCTGGTCCGTCCGCAGCCGGACGTTCCGCTGCTCGTCCGCCTCCCCGTTCACGCGCAGCACCGCGTCGTACGAGCCGGTCTGCTCGCCGACGTTCTTCACCCAGGCCTCGACCCGCACGGAGCGGCCGGGCCGGGCGACGGCCGGCTTGATCTCCAGGTCGCTCAGCACGAACCGCGGCTCCGGCCCGGCGACCCGGTCGTGGACGAAGATGTCGGCCCGCCGGTTGGTGTCGCCTTCGACGAGGTTGGTCGCGGAGCTCTGGAAGACGACATACCGCCCGTCCCCGCTGATCGACGGCAGTTCGGACCAGCCGTCGGTCTCCGCTCCCTTCGACCCGGCGGAGATCCGCTCGGTGATGCGGGTGTCGAGGTCGCGGACGAACACGTCGAAGCCGGTGCCCGTGTCACCGGCGACGAGGTCGGACGCCTCGCTGTAGAAGGCGACCGTGCGCCCGTCGGCGCTGAGCGACGGGGCGAAGAACATGCCGTTGGCCTCGCCCCCCGCGGGAGTCGCCGACACCAGCTCGTTCGCACCGGTCCGCAGGTCGTGCGCGTAGAGGTGGCCGAGCCCCACTCCGTTGCTGAAGACGACCGTGCGACCGTCGGCGCTGATCCGCGGGCCGCGGGTCTCGGTCGGGTGCGGTGCGGCGACCCGCTTGGTGGTCCCCGACAGCAGGTCGCGGACGAACACGTCGGTCAGGCCGTTGACGTCTTCGGGCACCAGGTTGGCGGCGTCGCTCTGGAAGGCGACGAAGCGGCCGTCGGCGCTGATCGACTCCTCACGGGAGGCGGCGTCGCCCTGGGCGCCGTCCCGGCCGAGGGAGATCCGCTCGGTCTTCCCGGTCTGCCGGTCGTGGACGAAGACGTCGGTCCGCCCGTTGGTGTCTCCCGGCACCAGGTTGGCCGAGTCGCTGTTGAAGACGGCGAAGCGGCCGTCGGCGCTCAAGGAGGGCGCGGCGGACAGGCCGTCTCCCTGCACGCCGTCGGACGCCACCGACACCCGTTCGGTCCTGCCCGTCTGCCGGTCGTGGACGAAGCCGTCGGTCTGGCCGTTGGTGTCGCCGGTCACAAGGTTCGTCGCGCCGCTGTTGAATCCGACGAACCGCCCGTCGGCGCTGACGGTGGGGGACAGGGAGAAGCCGTTGGACTGCTCGCCCGCCGAGGACACCGAGACCCGGGTGGTCGTCCGGGTTCGCAGGTCCGTCGCGAAGACGTCGAGGTCGCCGTTGGTGTCGCCGTCGGCGAAGTTGGACGCCGGGCTGGCGAAGACCGCCACCGCGCCGTCCTGGCTCAGCTCGGGCCACCAGGCTTCGTCGTTGCCCTGCCGTCCGTCGGAGCCCAGCGAGACCCGTTCGGTGCCCGGC
This sequence comes from Nonomuraea sp. LPB2021202275-12-8, assembly GCF_037044575.1. Taxonomy (NCBI): domain Bacteria; kingdom Bacillati; phylum Actinomycetota; class Actinomycetes; order Streptosporangiales; family Streptosporangiaceae; genus Nonomuraea; species Nonomuraea sp. LPB2021202275-12-8. The sequence goes on from NZ_JBAHWD010000002.1 coordinate 443,605, forward strand.
GGGCGTGGCAGGGTCAGGTTCGCCGACCCGTGCCCCTTCCGCCCGTCCACGCTGACGCCGGCGGGGTCGGATCGGGACACCCCGGCGGCCGAGGCGGTGATCTTGTAGTCGCCCTCGGGCACGTCCTCGATCCTGTAGCGGCCGTGGCGGTCCGTCCGCGCGGTGAGCGGATCCGGCACGTCGAGCACCGTGACGGTCGCGCCCGGGACGGTCGAGCCGGTCGGGCCGTAGACGACCCGTCCCGAGACGGCGCCCCAGCGGGTGCGGGCGAGTGCGGGCCGTACGTCCGAGAACCGGTCCGCCTGGACGCGCACGCCCGCCGTCTCCGGCCGGTAGCCGAACCGGGACAGCTTCAGGTCGTGCCGACCGGCGGGCAGCCGCAGCTCGAAGCGGCCGTCCTGGCCGGTGGTGACGCTGCGGCCGTCGGCGCGGGTGACCGCCACGCCGGCGAGCGGCTCGCGGTTGCGCTCGTCGAGCACGGTGCCCCGGACGCCGCTCTTGAGACCGGCCTCGGTGACAGCGGCGTAGGCGTCGATCCGGCCGTGGCCGTGACGCGGGTTCGGCAGCGTGCCGTAGCGCTCGTCGCGCAGCGAGGTCCCGGTCAGGATCTCCAGGGCGCCGTCCACCGTCAGGTCTGGGCGTGCCTGGAGCATCAGCGCGACCGTGCCCGACACGTGCGGGGTCGCCATCGACGTGCCGTTCAGGTATTCGTAACCGCCGCCGGGCATGGTGGAGAGCACGTCGACGCCCGGCGCGGAGACGTCGGGCACCACGTAGGTGTCCGGCCACTCGGCGGGCGGGTCGAGCCAGTCGGTCCTGTTGACCGTGCCGCCGCAGGAGAAGTCGGGCACGCCGTCGTCGGCGTCGGTGGCGCCGACGGACACGGCCTCGTACACGTTGCCCGGGCCGGCCGAGGCGCCCGGCGGGCAGTCGTTGCCGATGGCGAAGGAGGGGAACGCCCCGGTCAGGTAGATGTTCCTGGCCGGCTCGACCAGCTCGGAGGCGTAGCCGATCGAGCCGAGCGACATGCTGATGACGTCGGCGGGCCTGCCCGCCGGGGTGCCGTCGGCGGCGTACGGCGCGAGCGCCCATTCCATGCCGGCGATCACCTGGGCGAGCGTCCCGGAACCGTGCGGGATGACCAGTCCGGCCATCAGCTCGGCGCCGGGCGCGACGCCGATCTGGGTGCCGGAGGTGTTCCCGCCGGCGACCGTGCCCGCCACGTGGGTGCCGTGGTAGCTGCTGTCGTGCGGCGTGGACGGCACCGGCTTGCCGTCGGGGCCGAACTCGATCCAGCCGCCCGGGTGGGCGGGGTCCGACGCGTCGTCGCTGGCGAGCTTGCCGGCCAGGTCGGGGTGGGTGATGTCGACCCCGGTGTCGAGCACCGCCACCCGCACGCCCGAACCGGTGAGCCCGGTCTCGGCCTGCACCCGGTCGGCGCCGATCTTCGTCACGCCCCACGTGGCCTTCTCCGCGGCGGCCGACGGGCGGGCCTGCGACTTCGGCGTCCTGGGGAGTCCGAGCTCGAAGTTGGGGATGATCCGGTCGACCAGGTCGAGCGCCGCCAGGGCTTCCAGCGTGGCGGGCGTGGCCCGTACCAGGACCATGTTCTTGAGCCAGAAGGTGTTGACCACCTGGTCGCCGCGGGACTCGACCAGCTCGACCATGGGGCTCTGGACGGACTCGGCCGTCCGGGTCGGGGCCGTGCGCATCTCGGCGGGCCGGGCCCGCGCCGCGGGCAGGGTTCGCAGCACGACGGCGGCCTCGATCCGGGCGCCGGCGGAGCTCAGCTTGCCGGCCAGCCCGCTGTCGATCTTCGGGCTCGTCGGGGGCTCGTCGGCGGCCCTCGCCGTGGGCGACATCGCGGCGAGCAGTCCGAGTGCCAGCAGTGCGGCTGGTAACAGGCGTTGCCCGTGGGGCCGGCGGAGGGACAACGGCATGGACACTCCTTCGTTCATGTGGCCATGGAGGGCCGATGGTGCGGTTGAACGCTGACATCCTCCGACGTTTGCTGACAAGCTATGACGAGGGCGAGTTTCTGCCAGGTGGCGGACATACGACAGGGGGCCGGGGTGCTGGAGGCCATCGGGCTGGGCCATCAGGACGAGGCCGTGTACGACGCGCTCGTCCGCAGGACCCAGGCGACCGTGTCGGAGATCGTGCACGACTGCCACCTGCCGGAGTCGGCCGCCAGGAAGATCCTGCAGTCGCTCGTCACGCTCGGCCTGGCCACCCGCTCGACCGGCCGGCCCACCCGCTACGTGGCCGTCTCACCGGACAGCAGCCTGGAGGCCATCGTCCGCGAGCGCGAGCGCGCGCTGCACGACGTGCGCTCGCACGTCCGCTCGCTGATGGACGTCTACCGGGCCAACACCCGTTTCGCCCATCCTGGCGAGCTCATCGAGGTGATCTCGGGGCGCGACGAGGTCAACCACCGATGGGTGCAGATGCAGCAGAACACTCGCGCCCAGATGCGCGGCTTCGACCGCCCGCCGTACGCCGCCCCCCAGGAGCACACCGAGTCCAACCCGATCGAGCTCAACCTGCTCCGGCGGGGCGTGAAGTACCGGGTCGTCTACGACACCAGCGTGCTGGAGCTGCCCGGCTGGCTCGACGACGTCACCGCCGGGATGCAGCACGGCGAGCAGGCCAGGATCGCCGCGAACCTGCCGATGAAGCTGGCCATCTCCGACGACCGGCTGGCCATCATCCCGCTGCTGCGGGCCGGCGACAGCGCGGTGAGCGCGTCGTACCTCATCCACCCATCACCGCTGCTGGACGCGCTGGTCGCGCTCTTCGAGGCAATCTGGGAGCGCAGCGTCCCGGTCCGGCTGACCGAGCACGCCGCGGGCGGCGCCGGCGGGGAGCTGCCGGAGGACGAGGCGCGGCTGCTGACCCTGCTGGCCTCCGGGGCGACGGACAAGGCCGCGAGCCGGGCGCTGGGGTGGAGCGAGCGGACCGTGCAGCGGCACATCACCCGGCTGATGCGCCGCCTGGGAGCGCAGACGCGGTTCCAGATCGCGATGGAGGCCACCCGGCGCGGCTGGCTGTGATCCGAGGTTCCGGCAGGGGCGAAACGCCTGGTCGGCAACGTTTCGGACAGCCCAGAGACCATACAACCGATTAACCTAATGTCTTAACAAGCTGTTGACATGTTGTTCATCTCCTGGATAGAAAGCAGTCATCGAACGGCAATCCGGACGGGAGACGGGCACCGCATGATCGAGCTGCTCACGGTCACGACCGCCCTGCCCGAGCCCGCCTTCGACCTGCACTACCTCCACTTTCCGCTGGACGTCCCCGAAGGACTCGCCGAGCTGGAGCTGGTGCTCGAATACGACAAGATCGTGGACGTCGTCCAGATCTACGCGGTACTCCTGCAGCCCGACGGCGCCTTCCGGGGTCACGTCCAGTGCCCCGGCGGGCCGGGCCCGCGCCGCCTGGTCATCGGGGTCGGCACGGCGGACGCGACACCGGGCTGCGTGCCGGGGCCGATCCCGGCCGGGCGCTGGACCGTACGGCTCGACCTCGACAGGCACAAGGCCGCGGCGCCGTACCGGCTGACCGTGCGGGGACGTACGGGCGGCACGCCCGGCGTGCGGGCGGAGGCCGTCCGCGCGGCGGCGGAGAACGTCGCCGGCGGCCCCGGCTGGTACCGGGGCGAGCTGCACAGCCACTCCTCCCACTCCGACGGGCAGCGGCCCGTCGCCGACCTGGTGAAAGCCGCCCGCGAGGCCGGCCTGGACTTCCTGGCCGTCACCGACCACTTCACCTCCGCCCACTGGCAGGACCTGACTGGCCACGACGACATCGTCCTGCTGCGCTCGATGGAGCTGACCAGCCACCGCGGCCACGCCAACCTGCACGGCCTGGCCCGCTGGGTCGACACCTACGTGGACCGGCCCGAGCACACCATGACCGACGTCGCCGACGACGTGCACGAGCAGGGCGGGCTGGTCTGCGTCAACCACGCCTTCAGCGGCGACCAGGCCTGGCGCCGCTTCGACACGCCGTGGGACCGGATCGACCTCATCGAGATCGCCCACCTCCAGCAGGGCGCGAACAACGACGCCCAGATCGGGCTCTGGGACCGCCTGCTCACCGCCGGCCACCGGGTCATCGGCGTGGCCGGCAGCGACTGCCACGACCCCGCCGACCCCGGCCAGGCACTCGGCCAGGTGGTCACCGTCGTGCACGCGCGGGAGGGCAGCCAGGCCGGTGTCGTGGCGGGGCTCCGCGGCGGCCGCGTGTCGGTCTGGCGAGGCGCCGACCTGGACATGCACGTCAACGGCGCCCCCATGGGCGCGACCGCCGAGGCCGTGGACGGCGCGGTGCGCGTCGAGGTGGACGTGCGGGCCGACGAGCCGGTCGTGGTGTTCGTGCTGCGTGACGGCCTGCTGATCAACGTCGTCCCGGCCGAGGACCGGCCCGGCGCGTGGCAGCGGATCGCCGTCGAGGACCGGATCGACCGCCCCGGCTACTACCGGGCCGAGGTCCACGCCGACCCGGGCCGGCACGACCCCCGGTTCTGGGCCAGCTCGCTGCGGGACCACAGCTCGTTGCGGGCCGCGGGCAATCCCGTGTGGGTCCGCTGAAACCCCCCTCAGATCAGGAGAGAGACCATGCGGTACGGGATCACGTTCGGCGCGGGAGTGCTCGCGCTCGCACTGACGGGCTGCTCAGGCGTGCTGACCAACAACAACGCCGGCACCGGGCAGGGGGAGGCCAACACGCTGACGCTGTACTCCGTCAGCGGTCCCGAGGTGACGGATCCGATCCTGGCCGCGTTCAAGGCCGAGCACCCCGACATCACCGTCAACAAGATCAGCCTGCCGGGCACCGGCGAGGCGTTCGCCAGGGTCAGGGCCGAGAAGGATCGGCCGCTGGGCGACGTGCTGTGGGGCGGTTCGTCCGAGCTCTACTCCGCCAACGCCGACCTGATCGCCCCGGTCGAGCTGCCCAACGACGCCGCCACCGTGGCCAAGGACCCAGGCCACGTCTGGCACGCCACCGACCTGCTGTTCCAGGCCATCGCCGTGAACACCGACAAGTTCCCCGACGAGGGCAGGCACCCCAAGACGTTCGAGGACCTGGCCAAGCCGGACTACCCGGGCGGAGAGATCGCCTTCGCGACCCCCAAGTCCTCCGGCACCTCCTACAGCCTGCTCACCACCATGGTCACGCTGCACGACTGGGAGTACGTCACCCGGTTCGCGAAGAACGCCCGCATGCTCGACGGCTCCACCGCCATGTTCAACATGGTCAAGGACGGCGAGGTCGGCACCTCGTTCATCAACGAGGACCTCGGCGCCAAGTGGATCACCGCCGGCGCGAAGATCAAGCTGATCTACCCGACCGACGGCGTCTCCAGCCAGATCGGCTCCGCGGGCATCATCAAGGGCGCCAAGCACGAGGCCGCCGCCAAGACCTTCGTCGACTTCCTCATGTCGAAGCAGGCCCAGCAGACCATGGTGGACCAGGTACAGCGCCGCTCCTCGCGCGCCGACGTCTCCGCGCCCACCGGCCTGCCGCCCGTCGAGCAGCTCAAGCGGGCCGACATCGACGCGAAGTGGGCGGCCGAGCAGAAGGACGAGATCCTCGCCAAGTTCGACGACGCGGTGAAGAGCGCGGGCTGATGACGATCGCCGAGCCCGCGCGTCCCAGGCGGCGCAGGACGAACTGGCGCGACCCGTGGCGGCTCGCCGGGCTGGCCGCCCTGCTCGTCCTGCTGATCTTCATCGTCTACCCGCAGATCTGGATCGTCCGCGCCGCCTTCACCGGGGACTCCGGAGAGTTCACGCTCGCCCGTTTCGCCGCGTTCGTCGGCGACGACCGCTTCACCACGCCGCTGCTGCACAGCGTCGTCGTCAGCCTTGCCGTGGCGGCGGGCGCGGCGCTGGTGGCGGTGCCGTTCGCGTTCGTCATGGCCCGCTACCGCGTCCCCGGCCGCGAGGCCGTGCTCACCATGCTGACGATGGCCACCACCTCGCCGCCGTTCCTCGGCGCGTACGCGTGGCTGCTGCTGCTCGGCAGCGGCGGCATCATCACCAAGGCGGCCAGAGAAGCCGGCCTGCCGCTGCCGTTCGACTCGATCCTCGGCGTGGGCGGCATCATCTGGGTGGGCGTGTGGTTCACCTTCGCGCTGATCTTCCTCATGGTGTACGACGCGTTCCGGGCGGTGGACCCGGCGCTGGAGGAGGCCGCGCTCTCGGTGGGCTCCAGGCCGTGGCGCGCGCACTGGAAGGTGACGCTGCCGCTGGCCGTGCCCGCGGTGGTCACCGGCTGCTACCTGGCCGGAATGCGGATCTTCGCCGACTTCGGCACCCCGATGCTGATCGGCGGCGGCTATCAGATGCTGCCCGTCGTCGTCTACCAGAACTTCATGTCCGAGGTCGCCGCCAGCCCCGGCGTCGCCGCCACGGCCAGCATCATGATGGTGCTGGTGTCCGGGCTGGCGCTGGTGGCGCAGCGCATGGTCGTCGCGCGGCGGTCGTTCGCCGTGACCGGCGGCAGGCAACAGCCGCTGCGCGAACTGCGCGGCGCCCCCAAGGCGCTGGTGCTGACCGGGATCTGGACGGCGCTGCTGCTCGGGTTCGTGCCGCACATCGTGGTCGTCTTCACCAGCTTCCTGCGCTGGCAGTCGGGCATCCTGCAGTGGGAGCCGACGCTGGAGAACTACCGCCGGCTGTTCGAGGAGTCGCTGCAGCCGATCGTGCTGAGCTTCGTCTTCGCCGGCATCGCCTGCCTGCTCGCCCTGGTCATGGGCGTGGTCGTCGCCTACATCGTGGCCCGCAAACGCTTCCGCCTGTCCGGGCCGCTGCTGAACAACCTCGTCATGGTGCCGTACATCCTGCCGGGCACGGTGTTCGCCATCGGGTTCATCCTGGCGTTCAACCACCTGCCGGTCATCCTCACCGGCACCGCGCTGATCATCGTGGTCGCGTACTTCATCCGCCGCCTGCCGTATGTGATGAAGTCCATCGAGACCGCGCTCGGGCAGGTCAGCCCGTCGCTGGAGGAGGCCGCGATGAGCGTCGGGGCGCCGCCGAGGCGCAGCTTCCGCGACATCGTGGTGCCGATCATCAGGCCGGCCGTCATCTCCGGCGGCACTGTCGGCTTCCTGCAGATGATCACCGAGCTGTCGGCCACCGTCATGCTCTACGCCGTGCCATGGGTGACCATGACCGTGGTCATCTTCACCAACGCGATGCAGCCCGGCAGCCCGTTCGGCGTCGCCTCGGCGATGACCACGGTGCTGCTCGTCTCCGTCTACGTCCCGCTGTACCTGCTGCGCCGTCGCTACAAGACGGTGGCCCTGTGATCCGGAGCTCATGATGGACATCAGCATCGAAGGGGTCTCCAAGACCTTCGGCGAGACCACCGCCCTGGAGTCGGTCGACCTGCGGGTGCCGTCCGGGCGGCTGGCCACGCTGCTGGGCGCCTCCGGCTGCGGCAAGACGACGCTGCTGCGGATCATCGCCGGATTCGAGACCTCCGACACCGGCGGCATCCGCTTCGGCGACCGCGACATCGCGAAGGTGCCCGTGTGGAAGCGCCGCATCGGGTTCGTCTTCCAGAGCTACGCGCTCTGGCCGCACATGACGGTCGCCGAGAACGTCGCGTACGGCCTGCGCCTGCGCAAGCTGCCCAAGCACGAGGTCGCGGAGAAGGTCGCCGCCGGCCTGGCCATGGTCGGGCTGACCGGCAGGGAGGAGCGCAGGCCGGGCCAGCTCTCCGGCGGCCAGCAGCAGCGCGTCGCCCTGGCCCGCGCGCTCGCCCTGGAGCCCGACGTGCTGCTCATGGACGAGCCGCTGTCCAACCTCGACGCCAAGCTCCGGGTCGAGATGCGCAGGGAGATCCGCCGCATCCAGCAGGAGACCGGCATCACCGCCGTCTACGTCACCCACGACCAGGACGAGGCGCTGGAGATCTCCGACCTCGTCGCCGTCATGAACGGCGGTCGCGTCGAGCAGGTCGGCGCACCCGAGGAGATCTACGACCGGCCCGAGACCACCTTCGTCGCCTCCTTCGTCGGCAGCGTCACCCTCCTGCGGGGCCGCGTCACCGAGGCGGGCGCCCTCGCGCTCGACAGCGGCGGCAAGATCGACCTCGGCAGCCCGCTCGACGGTCCGGGCACGACCGTGAACGTCGCACTCCGCCCCGAGGACCTGCGGCTCGTCGACGACGGTCAGGCGCAGTTCACCGGCAAGGTGGTGCGCAGCAGTTTTCAGGGCAGCACCCGCGAGTCGATCGCCGAGCTGCCCGGCGGCGAGCACCTGGCCTTCGAACACCGCCGCCCTCTGGTCACCGGCGCCACCGTGGGCCTGGCCGCCGACCGCTACACGATCGTCGGCAGGGACACCGGAGTCGCCTGACGGCGCGGTCCGGCGCTCAGGCGGGCCTCAGCGCCAGCCTGCCGCCGCCAGCACCGCGGCGGCGACCTCCGCGGGGTCACGGTCCCCGGCGTCGACCACGGTATCGGCGACCCGGGCGGCGTCCAGGACGCGGTCCAGCTCGCCGGAGCGCTCAAGATGCCACCGCAGGCCGGCGTCATCACCGTCGTGCCGCCGCACCAGACGCCTGTGGAGTGCGGCCGGGGCGACGCGGAGCCGGCACACCGCGAGCTCGACGCCCACCGCCTCCTCGTGGAGCCGGCGCTCGTCGCGGCTCTCGATGACCCCCGCCAGGACCAGGCGGGCGGCGCCGCCGTCCAGGAAGTTGCGGGCGACGTCGCGCAGGTTGCGCAGCGTCATCGCGGAGTTGAACGGGTCGCCCGGCGGGCACGGCCAGGAGCGGCGGAGCCAGTCGAGATCGAGCACCGCATGGGGGATCCCGGCGTCGGCGAGCAGGTCGCCCACGGCGTCGGCTGTCGAGGTCTTGCCCGCTCCCACGGTGCCCGTGATCAGGAGCGCGGCTCGTCCAGACATGTGATCATCATCGCAGACGCCCCCGGACGTCGTCAGGGGGGTCATAGACGCTGGGCATACCTCCGGGCGGCCCGCACCGGGGCGGGTGGATTGCCCCGGACGTGCACGGGCTCGCCGACGCCGACCAGGTGGTAGAGCCGGTCGGCCGCCGACATCGGGACGCGGACGCACCCGTGCGAGGAGGGCCGCAACGGCACCTTGCTCGACCCGTGCATCGCCACCCCGCCGACGAAGTACAGCGAGTTGTACATGGAACCGAGCGGCCCGGACGTCCAGCCGGGAGTCCGGTGCGTGACCCGGAAGTCACCTGTCGGGGTCGTCGCCGTCCGGCAGTAGCCGCTGTTGCAGAAGCGCACGCCGGCGCCGCTGGACATGTGGGTGATCAGCACCGGGCGGCGGTCGCGATAGACGACCAGGAGCTGGCGGCGCAGGTCGATCTCGACCCGGTCGCGTGCCCCTCCGGACAGCAGCGGGCGCGGCCTTCTCGGATGTTCGAGCGCCCGCCACATGGCGGCGCCGACCTCGACGTGCGGGCGGATGCCCTGGGTCTTCTGGAAGCTCAGGACGGCGGCGCTGGTCGCCTGGTCGTACTTGCCGCTGACGTGGCCCCAGAAATAGCCCCCGTCGCGCAGCCGCCGCTGGAGTCGCTCGACGCTCTCGCCACGGTCGCCGGGAAGCAGGACGGTCTCCGGCTGCGTCGTGTCGGCGACGGCGACGCAGGGAACGACCGGCAGTCCAAGGCCGAGGGCGAGGACCAGGGTTCGGTGGACGTTGCTCACAAGCGCTTCTTTTCCTCCGACGCGGAATGATCACCCCACTAAAACGCCTATTTCCGTAAAGGAGTGCCGAGCCTATTTGTTGAGTGAAATAGGAGCATGAGGCATTTGTGTCTTTCTGCGACTGCGCAAATGGCGAATCTTTGAGCAGTCATTGCGGATATGCAGGATAAGCCGGAACGCTGTCACGGGTATGTCTGGCGCTGTTGCGTAGGCGTGCGAGTCGGCGCCGCGCTTCCAGGTCGATAAACCCATGAACGGAAACGATCGCCCATGAAGACTGACAGTCGAGTGCCTCGCGCGCTCTTCTCCAAGCGAGCTGCCACTCTGGCGCTGGCGACCGCGGCGGCGAGCGTCATGCTCTTTCCCGTCGCGCAGGCCGCCACCGGCACGGCGCAGGTGGCTGGCGCCGCCGTCCAGATGAGCTCGCTCGTCGCCGCGCACGAGAAGCCGCTCCTGGGCTGGGGCTGCCGTCACCGCCGTTGCGGTCACCGGTGGGGCTGCTGCCACCGTCGCTGCCACGGCCACCACCACCGCCACTGCAGGCGCGGTCCGCAGGGCCCGCGCGGTCCTCAGGGCCCGCCCGGACCTCAGGGTCCCGCTGCTCCGGTCGCCCCGCCCGTGGTGGAGGAGCCAGTGGAGGAGCCAGTGGGGCCGGTGAAGGAGCACCGCAACAGGCAGCCCTGGTGGGCGGACTTCGCAGGCGGTTTCTAGCAGGACGACTGACTGTCGGGTCATCAATGGTCCGTAACAGCAAATGTCGCCCCCGTCGAACGGGGGCGACATTTGTCCTTTTAGGGCAGCTTTTATTCGGAAATCGTGGACGGTTCGCGGACTCTCCGGCTAAACTCATCACAGAATGAATTATGCTGCGAAAGGTGCGCATGCGCAGGACGCCGGCTGCCATCGGCAGCACGATCTTCTTCGCCGCCGCCCCGGGCACCGTCGCCGTCCTCGGCCCCTGGTGGATCTCCGGCTGGCAGGCCCGCACCCCGTTGCCCGCGGGGCTGATGCTCCCGCTCAGGCTCGGGGGAGCGGTGCTGGTCCTGGCCGGTGTCGCGGTCCTGGTGCACGCGTTCGCGCGGTTCGTGGGCGAGGGGGCCGGCACCCCGGCCCCGGTGGCCCCGCCCGAACGGCTGGTCGTCGGCGGCCTGTACCGCCACGTCCGCAACCCCATGTACGTGGCGCTCCTCGCCGCCATCATCGGCCAGGCCATGCTGTTCGGCCGGCCCGGGCTGCTCGCCTACGCCGCGGTCGTCGCCGTCCCGGTGGTCGCCTTCGTCCGCTGGTACGAGGAGCCCGCGCTGCGCCGCAGGTTCGGCGCCGACTACGACGCCTACCGGGCGGCCGTGCCCGGCTGGTTGCCGCGCCTGCGCCCGTACCGCCCCTGAGCGCCGTCCCGCCGAAACTGGGGCTCCACGTCGGCTGCCAGTTTGACGACAAGTCAGGAAATATGGTCGGCTCGTGGCCTGTGTTGCTGATGGGATGATTTACAACGCTTCGGGGGAGATCGCTTCATGCCTTTACGGCACGCCCTCGTCCGTGTGCTCACCTCCGCGTCCATGGCAGGCGCCGTCCTGGTGGCGATGCCCGTCGCACCCGCCGCGGCTCAGCCACTCCGCGCCGGCACGGCCGGTGTCGCCGTCAAGCCCGTGCCTCCGGTGCGGCAGCCGGAGCCCGCGCGGATCGACCTCCCGACGCAGCCCTCACCGGCGGCCACCGGCTCCGTCCCCGATCGTCAGGTCGGACCCGAGGCGCCCGAGGTGACGACGCCCGCGGGCCCCGCGCTGGTCGACCGGATCGTCGCCGAGGCGAGCAAGCGGGCGGGCGGGCGGCGGCCGGACGTGCGGACGGTCCTGCCGGACACCGCCCAGGCGGCGCCGCTCAAGCTGAGCACCCCCGTGGCCGGGCTGTTCAACCGGCTCCGCGTGCCCGCGAACCTGTCGCGCCTGTCCTACCGCCTCTGCGTGGAGAGCGCCGACGTGCCCGTCTCCTGCTCGGGCGGCCAGCCCATGGCCAAGCCCGTCGCCGCCGACGTCACCGGCGACGGCGTCGCCGACCTCGCGGCCACCGTGCTGCCCACCGCCAGGCCGCAGGACTCCGCCGTCGGGCTCGACTTCTCGGTCAAGCGCCTCCCCGGTCGTCCCGCCCTGCGGGCGCGGGTGTGGGCCGAGTACGGCGGGCGCGTGTCCGTCGGCTTCGACGGCCTGCGCGCCGGCTCCGCGCTGTCGGCCGCGGACCGGGGCACGTTCACCGTCGACCTCGCGGGCAAACGGGTGAGGGCGACCATCGAGCGCACCGACCCCGGCGCGTCCGCCGCCGCCGTGGCCGGCCTGACCGGGCGCACCATGGTGAGCCTGCGTCAGACGCCCGCCACCGAGACGCTCTCCGTCGACGCCGCCCTCGACGCGACCAGGCTGGACGTCACCACCTCGGCCCCCGCCAGGCTGGACGCGCTGGTCGTCACCGGCAGCCGGTTCACCCAGGCCGTGCTCGATCGCATGCCCACGCGCGCCCGGGTGACGCTGAAACGCGGCGGGGACGGCGCCGCCGAGATCCGCTTCACCGCCCCGTCCGCCATCGGGCGAGCCGAACTGCACGACCACACCTACGGCGACGGGCACCTGTCCAGGCTGGCGAGCGTGGCGCTGGAGCGGGTGCCGCACTCCTTCACGGTCACGTACGGCTCCACCGGCGGCGGGCAGAGGCTGGCCGTCGACACGCGAGCACGCCGGGCCGGCGCCGCCCGCGTGCTCTACTTCGACAGGGCCGCGGCCAAGACCGTGCTCCGGGCCGAGCTGAGCGGTCTGCCTGCCCGCCTCCGCCTGACGAGCGACCTGGCCGGGCACCGGGTGCGGCACTCGGCCAGCTCGGCCGTCGGCAGGTTCGCGGTGGTGATGCAGCGGGGCGAGGGCGCGATCGCCACCCCGCCGGGCGGTCACGTCACGATGATCAAGAAGGGGCCGGCGGTCGGCGTCTCCGCGCTGCTGTCGGGGCTGTCCGGCTTCGACGTCACCTACGGCGCCACGCCCCGCGCCCGGCTGAAAGTCGGCTCCAGCGGCCGGTCCTTCATCGGCGCGGCCAGCATCGACGGCGTCCACCTTGCCAGGCTGGAGATCTCGAACACCCCCGCCGAGGTCGACGTGGCGCTCGACCCCGCGGCCAGGAGGGCCGTCTACACGGCGAGCGGTGTCATCGGCGAGCTCCGCGCCGCCTACGCGAACACGCGCGACGGCCCCACGCTCGACGCGACCGTCCTCGGCGTGCGCGACCACGTCAGGGCCTCGTGGACGCTGGGCGAGCGGTCGACGGTCGAGATCACCAGCTCCGCCAGGCTACGAAAGATCCAGATCTACGCGAACAGGAAGTACGTCACCGCGCCCGGTGGCGAGGACGTCCAGGCCACCGTCGAGGGCGTGGGGAGGCGGGCCGAACTGGTGGCCGACAGCTCGGCCAGGACCCTGACCTGGACGGCTGACGCCCCCGTCCGCTCGGTGACCGCGCTCGCCCGCACCGGACTCCAGGGCCGCGAGGTGAGGGCGGCCGCCCGGGTCACCGGCGTGCCCGCCCGATTCGACGCCTCCTGGAATCCGGGCGACTATCGCTTCCGCGGCCTGTCGGGCCCGGTCGGCACGGCGGAGCTGGCCTTCACCAACCACGACGGCGCCAAGGTCCCCGCGGGACCGCACCTGGCCGCCCACTACGACGAGGCCTCGGGGAACCTGGACGCCAGCGTGCGGATCAGGGGCCTGTCGTCGGTCCGGTTCAGCCCGGCGGACCGGGGGTTCGTCGCCGACTTCCGCGCGGCCAGGCAGAGCCTCGCGCTCGACGCCGACATCACCCGGGGCGACCTGCGCTTCGGCATGCTCGGCAGGCTCGGGCCACTGCCGGGGAGCCTCACGGTCACGGCCGGCGAGTCGACGCTGACGTACGCGGGCACCCGCCTCGACGTGCGTGCCCGCGCCTGGGCCGGCAAGGCGGGCGCTCTGCGCCACATGCAGGCGGCCCCCGCGGTGGCGGGCGGGCTCTCGCTGGTGGACGGCGGTTGCGAGGCGGGCTCCCAGGGGTGCGCGCCGGGCCCGTTCTGCACGCCCAGGGGCTGCTTCGGCATCCAGGGTCACCTCGATGTCCGCGGCCTGCCGGACCAGGTCACCGTCGATCTGGCCAGGAAGACGTTCACCTTCGACGGCTTCCGGCCGGGCAGCCGCGGCCTCGGCGTCTACCTGGCCAGCACGGTCCTGGCGCCGGTGCCGATCAAGGCCGCGGCCAGGCTCACCGGCCTGCCCTCGAAGATCACCCGGATGTCGCTCGGGCCGTTCGACGTGACCGGGGGCGACACCGTGCAGGCCGGTTACCGCATCGAGCCCGCGGCCACCCTCGGCACCCTGTCCGTGCACGCCCAGGCGGGCGACCTGCGCGGGCGGCTGACGGTCGAACCGGTGCCGGCCGTCGTGGCCGTACACGGGACCTACGGCGCGAAGACCCGCGTCCGCGTGCAGAACTCCGCGGCCGTCGACCGGCTGACCGCGAAGGTCACCATGGCCGGGGCGGGCACCGGCGAGCTGCGCTTCGGGGACGTGCCGGCCAGGTTCGGCGTGGACGCCGACGCGACCGGCGGCGGGCTGCGCGTGCCCGCCGTCACCTACAAGGCCGAGGGCGGCGCCAGCACACTCGACGGCTACCTGGGTGTGGAGGGCGGCCTGGTGGACCCGTTGGGCCGGCTCGGCGCCGTGTCGCTCGCGGTCACCGACCTGGCCGCGGACACCACGGTCAGGCTCAACCCCGACCTGTCGCTCGACCTGGCGTCGAGGCCGGTGCCGACGGGCCGCATCGAGGTGCGCGCCGGGCTGAACGTCGATCCGGTCGCGCGCCAGCGGATCACGGCCGGCCAGGACGTCCCCTACACCACCGGTTTCCTGGCCTACCGGGTGGACGGCGCCTTCGCGCTGGGCACGAGCACGATCGACGACCTGTCGCTGGCCGTGCGCGGCCTGTCCTGGCTCAAGATCAGACCGGGCCGGATCCCGTTCGGCATGAAGGCGCCGCCCGCGCTCGGCTACCTCACGCCCGGCTTCGAGGGTGACTACGCCCGCCTCGACGTCGGCGCGCGGGGCGTGCGGCTGCGCCCGGACGTCACCTTGGCCATCAGGCTGAGCAGGGACATCGGCGGCGACGTCTTCCGCGACTCGGTGCGGCTCGGGCCCACCACCTCGCTCGCCCTGCGCCGCTACGACCAGCGGATGCGGCGTATCGGCGCCAAGCAGCAGATCAGCGCCGCCGGAGTGCGGCTGGCCTGCCTGACCGTCAGCGCCAAGCCGGGGTTCGCCGCGAAGGGGACGGCCAACTCGATCACCCTGCGCGGCTCCGGCGGCCCGCAGCTGATCTCGCTGCTCGACCCCGGCGGCCAGGTGCCCGACTACGCCGTCGACCTGCTGACGCACTTCATGTCGCCGTTCCCGCACCCGGACTGGAAGGTCGCCGGCGTGCGGGCGGGCGGCTGCGCGAACCCGGCCTGAGCCTCGGCGGCCACCTTCGTGGCCGCAAGACCACAGGCCTCGGTCCACAGGCCTCGGTCCAGGGCTCGGTCGGGGGGCTCGGTCGAGGGGCTCGGTCCAGGGGCTCAGTCCAGGGGGTCGCCCAGCCGTACCAGGCGTCGCCCGTCGCGTTCGAGCAGCTCCACCACCGTCCACACGCGCTCGGCGACGACGGTGCCGTCCATGGTCATGTAGCCGCCGACCCTGATCAGGGGGCGTCCGCTGTCGTCGCGGAGCAGCTGCGCCCGTGACTCGGTGTCGTCGCCGAAGTCCAGGAGGAAGTCGTCGAAGTCCACGGGGGCGTCGAGGACCATGCCGGGAGCGAGGTGGGTGCGGGAGGTCTGGACCAGGTGCACGTTCATGCGGTGCCCTCTACCCGGATTCCGGAGAATCGTGCTATTCGCGGGGGTGGGATGGCATCGCCCTCAGTCAATACGGTGAAATATCACCATCCCCTAGATGCTGGAGTTACCTGTGCCCCTGTTCGATCTGCCACTTGAGCGGCTCCGCGACTACCGCCCCGACCGCGACGAACCCGCCGACTTCGACGAATTCTGGTCCCGTACGCTCGCCGAGGCCGGCGAGTTCGCCCTGGACGCGCAGTTCACCCCGTACGAAGCCCCGTACGCCAACGTCGAGGTGTATGACGTCTCCTTCGCCGGGTGGGGCGGGCACCGGATCAACGGCTGGTTCCTGGTGCCGCGCGGCGCGACGGGGCCGCTGCCCTGCGTCATGCACTACATCGGCTACAGCGGCGGGCGCGGCTTCCCCCACGACCATCTGATCTGGCCGGCGGCCGGTTACGCGGTGTTCGTGATGGAGACGCGCGGCCATGGCGGCGCCAACACGCAGAGCCCCGGCATGACCGGCGACCCCTACGGCGCCGACCACCCCCAGGCCCCCGGCATGATGACCCGCGGCATCCTGGACCCCGACGGCTACTACTACCGGCGGGTCTTCACCGACGCGGTCCGGGCGGTCGACGCCGCGGCCGCGCACCCCGCCGTCGACGCGGGTCGCATCGTGGTCTCCGGCGGCAGCCAGGGGGGCGGCATCGCCCAGGCGACCGCGGCCCTGCGACCCGAGGTGACGGCCGCGCTCATCGACGTGCCGTTCATGACACACTTCCGCCGCGCGGTGGAGATCACCGACCGGGACCCGTACCAGGAGATCGTCCGCTTCCTCGCGACCCGCAGGGACAGCGGTGAGCAGGTGTTCCGCACCCTGTCGTACTTCGACGGGCTGAACTTCGCCGCCCGAGCCCAGGTGCCGGCGCTGTACTCGGTGGCGCTGATGGACTTCACCTGCCCGCCGTCGACGGTCTTCGCCGCCTACAACCACTGGCAGGGGCCCAAGAAGATCACGGTGTGGCCGTGGAACGGCCACGAGGGCGGCAGCGGCTACCAGCGTGAGGAGCAGCTGCGCTACCTGAGCAAGCTGCTCGCCGCCGCCTGACGTGCCGCCGGTCCGGTGCGGAGTCCGCAGCGGACCGGCGCCGGCGAGTCAGACCGTGCGGTCGGTGACCAGGAAGGACACGGCCCCCTGGTCGTCGGCTCCGGCGTCGAGGGACTTGTCCTCCAGCACCGTCGCCGCCACCGGGTCAAGGTAGACGCGCGCGCCTTCGGCCTCCACGACCTCGTCGGCCGGCTCGGGAGCCGTGGCCAGGGAGAGGGTGAGCGAGCTCGCGCCTTCCCCCTGGGACGAGATGCGGATGCCACTCTGCGCCGGTTCCGGCGCCGCCGCGGTCAGGTCTCGGATGGCCTGGGCTGCGTTGGTCGTCAGGGTGAGCACTAGTGCTCCTCCTCGAGTTCGCTTACATGAATTGCCTGCCATTCCCGCATCTGTCCGGCCCAACCACCCTCGGCGGAATTCTTTGCCGACCGTGGCATGGCCCCCGGCGCGGCATGGCGAGCCGCGAAACCGATCCGGCTTCATTACTGTACGTCAATGACCTGCCACTGACGGTAGGCAAGCTCATTCGGGGGACAGTCATGACAATTCAGCGTTCGTATCTCGCTCCGCTCGCGCTCGCCGCGGCCGCTCTGACCGCCGTCGCGGGATGCGGCGGCGCGACCACCGGCGCCGGGCTGGCGCCGGCCAGTCCGGCGCCGCAGACCCCGGGCACGGGCCAGGCCGTGCCGTCCGATCAGGACAGGATCTGGATGAAGAAGATCCACCAGGGCAACATGGCCGAGACCGGGGCCGGCGGCATGGCCGAGCGCAAGGGGACCGCAGCCGCCGTCAAGGAGCTGGGCGCGATGTTGATCAAGGACCACACCGCGCTCGACACCAAGGTCACCCAGGCGGCGACCCGCCTGGGTGTCGAGCTGCCGACCTCGCCGTCGGCCGAGCAGCAAAAAGCTCGCAAGACGCTGGAGGACTCCTCCCGCGAGGACTTCGACCAGGCCTTTCTCTCCGCGATGCGCAAGGAGCACAGGACCGCGATCGCCGAAACGCAGACCGAGATCAAGCGGGGGAGGTCGCCCGAGGTGAAGGCGCTGGCCGAGAGCGCCCTTCCGGCACTGCAGCGCCACCTGGACGAAATCAAGAAGGCCATGGGTGGTAATTGATGCCGCCTTGGGCGATGCTCGTGGACGCCTCGCGTTAAGGCAAAATTTGTCCTAATAGGTGTGCGCTTGTGGTCGCTTGGGGTATTTGTCCCGCTTGAGCCATCTGCCGGCCTACAGCCGGCCGGCGGAACAAGAATTCGGGGGATCGTCGTGGCCATGCAAACAGAGATCCGGAGCCTGCTCGAGTGTCAGGTGGTGGGTTCGGACGGCCAGCAGGTAGGCAAGGTGGGACAGGTCTACCTCGGCGACCGCTCGGGCGAACCCGAGTGGGTCACCGTGCGGACGGGGTTGTTCGGCATGAGGCAGACCTTCGTGCCGCTGACCGGTGCACGCCGCAGTTCGGGGGAGCTCCGCGTCCCCTTCGACAAGGAGACCATCAAGGGCGCGCCCAACATCGACGTGGACGACCGCCTGACCCTGGAGGAGGAGGCGAACCTCTACCGCTACTACGGCATGCAGCCGTCGAACATCCCCTCTCAGCGCAAGGCGGATGTGACGAAGGCGGATGTGCCGAAGGCGGAGGGGACGAAGGGGCAGGCCGGGACGACCACCGGCCGCCAGACGACCGACCGGCCCGGCCCGGCGACCGGCGCCGGCACCGGAACGGGCACTGGTACCGGAACGGGCGCCGGCATCGGAACGGGAACCGGAACGGGCCCGGGCACCGAAACCGGGATGGGCACCGAAACCGGGACGGGCGCGGAAACCGGGACGGGAGCCGGGCTGACCGGAGCCGCCGGTCAGAAGTCGCGGGGGATGCGTGAGCAGGAGCACGACATCGACATGACGCGCTCGGAAGAGCGCATGCACGTCGGCAAGGAGAGCAGGGAAACGGGGCACGTAAGGCTGCGCAAGTACGTGGAGAGCGAGGACGTCGAGGAGATCGTCCCGCTCGAACACGACGAGGTCGTGATCGAGCGCGAGGTCATCGTGGGTGGCGAGTCCGCCGGACACGACCTCGGCGAGGACGAAGAGGCGATGACCCTGTACGAGGAGCGCCCGGTCATCAGCACCGAGACCACCCCCGTCGAGCGCGTGCACATGCGCAAGGAGAGGGTGAGCCAGGACGAGACGGTCCGGGGCAAGGTCCGCAAGGAGCGGTTCGAGGTGGACCAGGACGGCCGGACCGTGGACGACCGCCGCGGCACCGACGAACGCGACGGCCGCAACGGCCGCGAGGGGCACGACGGCCGCGACGGGCGGCGCGAGCGCTGACGACACGACCCCGTCGTCCGCGAACGACGACGAGGCCACGGCCGACCCGCGTGGCCGCGGACCTGCGTGGCCGCGGTGGCGGCCGGCGCATCGCTCGTCGCGGGTGCGTGCGATGCGTGGCCTGAGGCCGTCGTGAGCGGCGGCAATGTGCTCCGCCATGGCCGTGTGACCGCCCGAGGAGGCGCCGTGCCCCGCGTGACCCCTGGGGCGCGGTGTGGGCGTGGCCTCGTCGACAGGCCGGCGCTGACGGCTCACCAGGAGCGCGCCGGCCGCTACGGCCGGCGCCGTGAACCGTCCGTCGGTGCAGGGCGGTGGGGGGTCATCCGGCGGGCTCGAACAGCTCGATGGGGTTGCCCGCCGGGTCCTCCAGGACGATCTGCGTGCCGCCTCGGCCCTTGATCAGGTCGCCGCGGAAGGTCGCGCCCGCGGCGCGCAGCCGTTCGGTCTCGGCGGCGGCGTCCGCCACCTCGAGCTGGATGCGGTTCCAGCCGCCGGGTTCGGGAAAGCGCCCGTCGGGCGTCGGCTGGGCGGCGCCGCCGGGCCCGCCGGTGCCGGTGAGCAGGAGCCGCAGCCCGTCACGGGAGACGATGGCGAAGCCGTCGCCCATCTGAGCCTCCTTGGCGAAACCGAGCAGCTCGGTGTAGAAGGTGACGGCCATGTCGACGTCGTCGACGAGGTAGCGGACGCTGGCACCGTTCACAGGGATCACCCGTTCGCATCGGAGTGGCCTTCGCAGAACAATATAGGTGGTTCCAGGCGCACATCGAAATTTCAACCATTTGTGCCATCAAACAAGCTAGTTAGGCAATGTCAGAGCGAGTCAAGATGACATGTCAAGATGGGCGCCGGAATGCGATCTGTGGCATATTTTCGGTGTTTATCAGGCCTTGCTCGCGGAATAAAGTTCCACTTCGTTCAGCATCGCGCAGGTGGATCCGATTTCGCGGTCACAGCCGGCGGTCGCGTCGATTTCGATCTTGACATGGCGCCCTTCGACCGGCGTGTCGAAGGTCAGGTGGCGCAGCGCGTAGTCGGTGCGGCCGGTCACGCGCAGGACCGGCGATCCCCAGGCGCCCCCGTCCCGCGAGACGTACACGCGGGCGCCCGCGGCGTGCCCCGGGCGCAGGCTGAGCCCGATCCGGGTGAAGGCGTGCACGCGGTCCAGATGCAGGACGTACTCGCCGGGACCCGCGGCGACGGCGCTGGACCAGTAGCCGGTGCTGCCGTCGAAGGCGCCGCCCGGCCGGGTGCGCGGACGGCGCGCGCTCGCCCACGTCATCGTGGTGTCGACCGTGAGCCGGCCGTCCCTGTGCAGCTCGGCGAGGTCGAGCCTGCCGGGGCCCGGAGGCGGGATGTCGAGATGGCGGCGTTTGATGGCGTACCAGCTCCCGTGCTCGAACAGGCCACTGGCAGGGCAGGCGGTCTCGTTGAGCGTGCCGTCCCGGCGGGAGCCCGGCAGCTTGCAGTTGTCGAAGACCTGGAGCAGCCGGTACGGTCCGACCGCCGCCAGGCCGGTGTAGCCGGAGGTGCCGTGCGCGTCGTAGACCCCGTCCCGGTTGTGGTAGGTCACCCGCTGCCGTTCCCACGTGTGACCCAGCCCGTCCGGGGACAGCGCGACCCAGACGTCCGGGCGTCCCGCGCTGAGCACGAGGGTGCCGCCCGGCATCAGCAGCAGCCGCGGGGCCACGCCGCGCACCACGCAGTCCTGGCCGGACAGCGCCAGATCCTGCGGAGGCGACCAGGTCACCCCGGCGTCGGTGGAGCGGCTGTAGGCCAGGGTGGCGTAGGTGCCGCCCTCGCGGCGCAGCACCGCCAGCAGGCTCCCGTCGGCCGTCTGCTCGATCGCGGCCTCGTTGTAGGCGTACTGGCCGTCCGGCCGGGCGATGACGCCGCGCCGGGTGAAGCTCCTGCCGCCGTCCGCGCTGCCGTACACCTCCGCCTGGTCCAGGCCGGTGGCGGCGTAGCGGGCGTACGCCGACACCAGGATGGTGCCGTCGGCCAGCTGGATCGGCCGGCCGTGCGCCACGCCGCCGCTCTCCAGCTCGTCCGGGGTGGTGAACAGGGCTTCGGTCCGGGCCCAGGTCTCGCCGGTGCCGGTCGAGGTGAAGATGCCGAGCCTGGCGGTGTGGGCGTCCACGCCGGTCAGGTAGTACTCGGTGGCGAACAGGCTGCCGTCGTGGAGCTGGACGGGCGACTCGCGCAGCGGTGTCCAGGCGGGCGGGCCGAAGGTGCCGCCGTCGTCGCCGGAGGTGGCCGCGGCGCTCACGTACGGCATGACCACGTCGATGTTCTTGGAGTAGGTGACGATCACGTGCCGGCTCGGTGAGCCGTCCGGCCGCACCGTGTCGAGGGCGGTCGCGTTCGGGAAGCCCGTGTAGTCCTGCCGCTGCTCGGCGGTGGGCTCGGCCTCCTGTGGAGCCGGGTTGGGGTAGATCCAGGACACCGTGCCGGGTCCCGCCGGCTCGTCCTGCGGCATCGGGCAGTATGCGACACCGGCCGCGCCGGGGGAGGCGTGCAGCACGGGCAGGAGGCACGCCGCGGCGAGCGCGGCCACCGGAGCGGTGCGACGCGCACCCGCGGCTGTATCCCTGGAGTCGGCTTTTGTCGACCTCAGGGGACGTCCATCTTGCCTTTGCGCCATATCGCGGACTGTAGATCATGAGGGGTCCGCTGAGCCGCATTCACCTTCCGAGTCCTGCCGAAACGGCGGACTCGCGCGGCTGGAGCGGCGGGCGTGCCGCCCTGCGACAGGCGGGAATCCCGACGTCCGAGGTGGGGTCAGCCGGGGCCATACGTAAAGTGCCAGTTGACAGATAGAGAGCACCTGCCACTATCGGGGTGCACGCAATTAGTCAGGGTTTACACGTAGCACGGCTAACCGCACCAAGATCACTGTTCGGTAGGAGCCCCGTCATGCACGTCCAATCCGACAACCTCGCGCGGCGAGCGTCCCAAGATCCCGTGCCCCCTCCCTCTCCACATCGCGTACCCGCCGGAGAGGCCTACCGCCACCCCTACAGCGGAGACCGGCACGAGGTGCCGCACAGGGCGCGCTTCGCCGTGCTCGAAGCCCCGGACGAGGCCGCCGCGCCCGCGCCGCAGGAGCCGGAGGCGCACGTCAACCAGCGCCTTCAGCAGATCCGGGAGATATCCAACCGCGCCATCGGCTCGATAGACGACCTACTCCAGCGCACCGCCTGATCGAGGGACCAGCGGGGGGAACCCGGCGGATCCGCGCCGGGAACCACACGAGACGACATCTCAGCCAAGAGGAGTGTCATGCAGGGTCAATCGCGACAGGCGCCGGCAGTGCGCGACGTCGGAGCTCACCGCCCGCGAGCCATCGCGGGTGTCGCACGGCCGCAGACCGTCGCCGAGGTATGCGCCGTCGTACGATGCGCCGCCGCGGACGGGCGCCGCCTCTATCCGCTCAGCACCGGACGCAACTGGGGCATGGGCTCAGGAGTCCCCGCCACCGATGAGAACATCGTCGTCGACCTCGGCGGCATGAACCGCATCCGCAGCCTGGACCTCGAGAACGGCTTCGCCGTCGTCGAGCCGGGTGTGACGCAGGCGCAGCTCGCCGAGGAGTTGCGCGAGACGCCGTGGCTGCTGAACGTCACCGCCTCGTGCGCCGACACCTCCGTCGTCGGCAACGCCCTCGAGCGCGGTGACGGCTCGGTCCGCTCACGCGTGCACGACGTGGCCGGCATCGAAGCCGTGCTGCCCGACGGCAGCGTGATCACCACCGGCGGGCTGGACACCTGGGGCCGCTACCGCGGCCGCGTCGCGGGCCCCGATCTGACCGGCGCGTTCGTCCAGCACAACCTCGGCATCGTCACCGCTATGGCCATCGCACTGGTGCCGCGGCCGCAGAGCTTCGGGCTGGTCCACGCCCGCATCCCGCGCGACCAGATCGAGCGGGCGGTCAGCGGCATGGGAGCGTTCCTGCGCCGCGGCAACCCGGCCGAGGGCCTGCTGCGCGTGCGAGAGCTGTCGCTGGTGCCGAGCAGAGGCGACTGGACCCTGCCGGACGGCGTCGACCCCGACCTGTTCACCATTCTCGGACCGCTGCTCGGCAGCGGTGAGACGGTGCGTCTGGCCGAGGAACTCCTGCGCAAGGCGCTGCTGGAAGTGGAGGGCGCCGAAGCCCTGCGCGTCCTGGACGCCACCGCCGTCATGCCCGACGACCCGTTGTACACTCGGGCGCTCATGGCCCAGGGCATCCCCACCTGCCGCGGCGTGCACAACGCGCTCGGCGTGAGCTCCTGCGACCAGGTCGACGCCGGCAAGATGGGCTTCCTCGCGCTGCTGCCGCAGCTGCCCATGGACGTCCGCTCGACCGAGAACATCCTGCAGGTGCTCAGGGCCGCCGCGGAGTGCAACGGCACCGCCTCCATGATGGAGTGGAACCTGGTCAGCAGGAACCTCGCCAACGGCGTCATCCAGATCTTCTTCGACCGCGACGTGCCGGACGCCCCGGCGCGCGCGCACCGGTTCCGCCAGGACGCGGGCGGCCTGCTGCGCGGCTACGGCTGCGTCATCTACCGCTCCGACATCGACAACTCGGCCGCGGACCTCTACGCACAGAGCAGCCCCGGCACGCTCAGCATGCTTCACCGGCTCAAGGGCACGTTCGACCCGGGCGGCCTGCTGTCGCCCGGACGCTACAGCATCAGCGCCTGAGCAAGTCTCCTCATCCCAGCCTGCTGGCGCCCGGCCGGAAACCGCGCCAGCAGGCGGACCACATAGGGCTCTCCTGGAGGTGGCCACGTGCCTTCGTCCCCCTCGGCCGTGCAGCTAGGTTCGGTCCCGCGACGCGACGCCCCCCGGCGCGCATGGTTGCTGCGACTGGTCGGTGCGGGCGTCATGCTCACGGTCATGGCCGACACCACGGCCACCACCCTGGCGGTGGGCCTGCTGCGGCACACCGATGCCGGCAACGGCATGCCGCTCAACGACCTGGTCTGGCTGACGAGCGCGGCCTTCGTGCCGATCGCGTCGCTGCTGGCGACGGCGGGCCGGTGGGCCGACCTGTTCGGGCGCCGCAGAGTGCTGGTCATCGGCCTGCTCGTGTTCGTCGCGGGCGGGATCGCGACCCTCACCCTGCCGTCCTGGCCGATGGTGCTGGCGGCCCGGGCCGTACAGGGAGCCGGCGCCGCGGCGATGATCCCGGCGAGCCTGGCCGTCCTGCTCGGCGAGCTGCCGGAGCAGCAGCGGCGCGGCGCCATCGCGCTGTGGAGCTCAGCCTCCGGCCTCGGCTGCCTGCTCATGCAGGCCGGCGGCGGCTGGCTGGCGACCGCGTTCGGCTGGCGCGCCCTGTTCGCGCCGGTCGTCGTGACCGGCGCTCTCCTGCTCGTCGCCTGCGTCTGGCTGCCTCCGGGCACCAGCCGCGTCCCCGCGCGCACCCGGCCGGACATGCTCGGCGCCTGGCTGCTGGCCGCCTCGATCGCGACCATCGTGCTGGCCATCTCCAAGATCACCGCATGGGGCGTCAACTCGGCCTGGCTCGCCTGTGCCGCCCTCGTCCTGCTCGTCGCCGCGCTGGGGCAGGCCCGCCGCCACCGCGTACCCGCCATCGACCTGACGCTGTGGCGACGGCCGGGGTTCTCCTGGGGATGGCTGGCCACCTGGGGATTCGGCGTCCTGTCGTACGGCCTGCTGACCCTCCAGCCGCTCTACCTGCTCCAGCTCGGCTTCCCCATGCTCGAGGTGGCCCTGTGGCTGACCCCCACCTCGGTGGCCGTGGCCGTCACGGCCTGGCTCGGCGGCAAGGTCGTACGCAAGCTGGGCCCGTACGGACTGATCTACCTCGGCGCCGCGGTGTGCGGCGGCTCCTGCGTGGTGGCGCTGGCGCAGACGTCGCCGACCCTGTGGGGCCTGGCCGCCAGCGTCGGCGTCGGGATCGGCGTGGGCGCGCTCGCACCCGGCACCTCCATGGCCACCACTCTGACGGCGCAGCCGCACCAGTACGCCTCGGCGGTCGGCGCCGCGGTGATGTCGCGGATGGTCGGCGGCGCCGTCGGCGTCGCCACCGTGTCGGTCATCATCGACCACCCGTTCATGACCGGGCCGATGGGCGGGCTCGCCAGCGCGCTCGCGGTCTGCGTGGCCGTCTCGGTGCTCATCGGCAGCCTCGCCCTGGTCAAGATGCTGCGGATGCCGTACGCCACCGGCGAGGTCATGGTCCTGGTGCCCCGCCGGATGCTGCTGGAACTGCGCACCACGCTCGCCACCGTCGCCGCGGAGGCGGACGCGCTGCTGCCGGCCCACCAGACCGGAGAACGCCCCGCGAACAGCCACGCCACCGCTATTCCCACACAGCGGCGAGCCACGGCCCCCGCCATGAGGGCCAACGCCGGCTCGCCCACCCGCACCCTCGGGGGCACGCTAGTTCGATCATCAGAAGGGCTCTCGTCATGGCAATGACAACCTGCGACGTAGCGATCGTCGGCGCCGGGCTCGGCGGCTGCTTCCTGGC
This sequence comes from Nonomuraea sp. LPB2021202275-12-8, assembly GCF_037044575.1. Classification (NCBI taxonomy): domain Bacteria; kingdom Bacillati; phylum Actinomycetota; class Actinomycetes; order Streptosporangiales; family Streptosporangiaceae; genus Nonomuraea; species Nonomuraea sp. LPB2021202275-12-8. The sequence goes on from NZ_JBAHWD010000002.1 coordinate 469,108, forward strand.
ACTCCTGCTGGGCCGCAGCGGCAGGCACGTCGTCGTCGTGGAGCAGGGACCGACCGTCCCCACTGCCGGCGCCGACTTCGTCAAGCGCCCCGGCATGCAGGTGCTCGCCCGGCACGGGCTCGTGGGCCTCGTCGAACGGCACGCGCTCAAACGCGACATCGTCCGCTACTACCACGACGGCGAGCCGATCCAGGAGTGCCGCTACCCCGACGGGTTCCTCATCCGCCCCTACCGTGAGCTGGTCGAGGTCATCTACTCCTCCTGCGCCATGCAGGGCGTCGAGTTCTGGTTCGACTCCCAGATCGACCACCTGGCCGGCGACGGCGAGCACGTCGAGCACCTGTCGCTCGCCGACGGCCGCGAGCTGCGGGCAGGCGTGGTCATCGGGGCCGACGGCACCCGATCGGCCGTCCGCCAGGCGCTCGGCATCGACAAGGAGAGCACGTCGTACCCGCACCTGCTGCGGGTCGCCACCGTGCCGCTGACCGCCAGCATCGCCCAGCTCAACCGGCTCTACTTCAGCTCCGGAGGCTGGTTCAGCTACCTGTATCCGGTCAACCACGACCAGGCCCGGGTGTTCGTCGGCCTGCCCGCGGGCGAGGACGGCGCGACGTTCGGAGCCGGCGCGCCGGCGCTGCTGGACGCGCTCAGAGGGTTCGTCACCGACAGCCCCGACGCCTACGACGTGCTGGGCTCCGCCTCCTGGCACGCGATCCCCATCGCGGCCATGCGGGTGTCCGCCTACCACAAGGGCAACGCGGCCCTCCTCGGGTCCGCCGCGTTCGCCTGCCACCCGATGACGGGCATGGGGATGAGCTACACCCTGCACGACGCGGAGATCCTCGCCGAGATCATCTGCACGGCGGAGGGCGACCCGAAGCTGCTGGAGAAGATGCTCGAGACGGGGTACGAGCCGCGCAGGCGGATGCACGGCGAGCTCATCGACTACGGCGACGCCCTGTCCAGCACCTTCCCCGACAGGGGCGCCTACCTGCGGTCCTTCCGCCAGGACCTGCACGTCTTCGGCGACACCGAGCCCATCGGGGAGGAGTTCGTCAAGGTGATGGGCTGAACACCCGCCGATCCGACCGGTCCAGGGTGAGTCCAAGGGGGCTCCTCGGCTCGTCCTGGGCGGTCCGCGACAGGCCGCGGCAGGTCCGCGGCCTGTCGCGGCCTTTCTGCCGCCTGTCTCGGGCGGGCCTTTCCGCTGCCGGATGGTAGGGCGTGCACTACCACGAACAAGGGTGGCAGCGGCAGTCCGCCCGACCGGCTGTCTCGCGATGCTGGCAGGACCACCCGCGAGCATCGGAGAGACCTTGGCAGACATGACGATCGAACATGCCCCGCCGCCTTCGGAGCGGACAGGCAGCGACTTCGCCCGGCTGTCTCGCCGCATCACCCAGGCGGGCCTGCTGGAGCGCCGGCCCGGCTACTACGCGGCCAGGATGACCGTGCTGGCGATCTCCTTCGCCGGAGGCTGGGCCGCCTTCGTCCTCGTCGGCGACTCCTGGTTTCAGATCCTCGTCGCCGCCTTCCTCGCCATCGTGTTCGCGCAGGTCGCGCTGCTGGCCCACGACCTGGCCCACGGGCAGGTGTTCCGCTCCCGCCGCTCCAGCCGGATCGCCGGCCACTTCGTGGGCAACCTCGGCATCGGGCTCGGCTACGGCTGGTGGACCGACAAGCACACCCGCCACCACGCCAACCCCAACCACGAGGACCACGATCCCGACGTGGCGCCCGACGTGCTGATCTGGTCCGCCAAGCAGGCCGAGGCCAGCCGGGGGCTGCCGCGCTTCATCGGGCGCTGGCAGGCGTTCCTGTTCTTCCCGCTGCTCACGCTGGAGGGCCTGAACCTGCACGTCTCCAGCCTGCGTTCGCTGCGCCGTCCCACCCTGAAGCACCGGCGTACCGAGGCGACGCTGCTGATCGCCCACGACCTCGCCTACCTCTTCGCCGTCTTCGCGGTGCTGCCGTTCGGCAAGGCGCTGGTCTTCCTCGCCGTCCACCAGGCACTCTTCGGCGTCTATCTCGGCTGCACGTTCGCCCCCAACCACAAGGGCATGCCGGTGCTCACGGGCGAGGACCGGCTGGACTTCCTGCGCCGCCAGGTCCTCACCTCCCGCAACGTGCGTGGCGGTCACCTGATCAACACGGCGCTGGGCGGGCTCAACTACCAGATCGAGCACCACCTGTTTCCCAGCATGCCGACGCCCAACCTGCGCAGGGCACAGCCCATCGTGCGCGAGCACTGCGCCTCGCTCGGCGTCAAGTACGTCGAGACCGGGCTCATCGCCTCCTGGTCACAGGCCATGCGGCACCTGCACGAAGCGGGCCGGTCGCTACGTGGCGGCAGGTCGCACGCCTCCGTCGGCTGACCGTACGGACCCGTTCCGCGAGACCACGACCAGCTCCGGGCGCCCGTACTCCTCCTCCACCACGAAACCCGCCGCGGCGAGGATCGTCCGTAACGCCAGCCGCACGGCGGTGCGGATGGTGTCGTACCTGCCCCGGTCCTTGACGGGCAGCTCGCCAGGCACGCCCCAGCGGATCACGACACCGCGGCCGGGGTCGGGCCAGACGCTGAGGCCGCCGTCGGCGGGGGTCGTCGACGGCTCGACCACGAAGCCCGCGTCGATGAGCATCCGGCGGACGAGGTGCTCCAGCTCCGGTTGCGCGCTCGAGGCGGTGTCCATTGGTCCCCGCTGCCCTCGCACGGTCGTCGCGAACCTTTCTGCCCGGATTCGGGCAGAGGTAGGCTCGACGCCGGTCGAGCGTCAGGGGGACAGGGCGATGCTGATCGAGCAGGCCAGGCAGGTCGCCCGGCGATGGGCGCGGGAGGAGGGGGCACGGCTGCCGGGTTTCGCCGGCGCCTTCCTCACCGGATCCGCCCTGTGGGCTCGGCCGGGCTCGGCGCTGCCGCCCAGCTCGGACGTGGACGTGATGCTCGTCCTGGACGACCTCCGGGTCGTCCCTCCCGGGAAGTTCCGGTACGGCGGCGTCCTGCTGGAGGTCTCCCTGCTTTCCTGGGAGGCGCTCGGCCCGCCGGCGGATCCGGCCGGGACCGTCCTCGGCCACTACCACCTCGCGGGCGCGTTCCACCGGGACGGCGTGCTGGCCGACCCGTCAGGCCGCCTCACCGCGATCCAGCGGGCCGTGTCCCATCGCTTCGCCGAGCGGCACTGGGTCCTGGCACGCTGCGCGCACGCGGCGGAGACGGTGCGCGACCGGATCGCCGGCATGGACGAGCCGGCGTCGCTGCCCGACCAGGTCACCGCGTGGCTCTTCGGGACCGGGGTGACGGCGCATGTCCTGCTGGTGGCCGGGCTGCGCAACCCGACCGTCCGCCGCCGGTACGAAGCCGTGGGCGAGCTGCTCGCCGAACGCGGCCTGCCGGGTCACCACGAGCACCTGCTCGACCTGCTGGGCTGCGCCGACCTGGGCCCGGCGCGGGTGCGCCACCACCTGCGCGAGCTGGAGCGGGTCTTCGACGTGGCCAAGGACGTGCCCGCCCCGTCCTACCGTTTCGCCTCCGACATCAGCGGCCCGGCCAAGCCCGTCGCCATCGGGGGCGGCCACGAGCTCGTCGACCGTGGCCTGCACAGGGAGGCCGTCTTCTGGCTGGTGGCGACCTACGCCCGGTGCCTGGCCAAGCTGGCCTCGGCCGGGATGGCCGCCTCGGACGACGGCTTGCGGTCAGTCCTCGCCGACCTGGGCGCCGAAACCTCCGCCGATCGCCGCCGCCGCGGTGACCGGGTGCTCGCCGCGCTCCCCGGTCTCCTGCACACCGCCGAGTCCCTGGCCCCCGTCAGCGACCGTCGAGACGGCCGTACTGGTCGCCGAGCACGGCCTCGCCGACCTCGCCGATGAAGTCGAGGGGGAACCCCAGGGAGAACGGCACCGCCGCCTCCAGACGCTGGACGGCCTCCTCAGGCAGGACGACGTCGACCGCCCCCAGGTTGTCCTTGAGCTGCTCGGCGCTGCTCGCGCCGAGGATCGGATGCACCGCCCGCGAGCGGGCCCGGGTCCAGGCGATCGCCACCTGCGAGGCCGTGACGCCCAGCTCCGCCGCCACCTCCAGCGCCGCGCTCGCCGCCGCGTGGTCGCGCTCGCTGACGGATCCGGGCGCGATCCGGGTGCCCGACGCGGGCGCGGCGCCGCCGCTGAACTTCCCGGACAGCACCCCGCCGGCGAGCGGTCCCCACACGGCCACGCTCAGCTCCAGCGCCTCCGCCATCGGCAGCAGCTCCCGCTCGATGTCGCGCCGCAGCAGGTTGTACGGCACCTGCAGCCCGGCGAAAGGTGTCCAGCCGCGCCACTCGGCCAGCGTGTTGGCCCGGCTCACGATCCAGGCAGGAGCATCCGATATGCCGACATAGAGGATTTTTCCGGCCCGAACCGCGTCGTCGAGAGCCCGCATCGTCTCCTCGATCGGCGTGTGCCGATCCCACAGATGCACCCAGAACAGGTCGATGTAGTCCGTACGCAGCCTCCGCAGGCTGCGCTCCAGGGACAGGACGAGGTTCTTGCGGTGGTTGCCGGAGGCGTTCAGGTCGCTGTCGTCGCGGCTCAGGGTGTACTTGCTGGCGAGAACGAACCGGTCACGGCGCCCGTCGAGGAGCTCGCCGACCACGTCCTCGCTCTCGCCGTAGGCGGAGGCCGTGTCGACGACGTTCCCTCCGGCGTCCGCGTACATGTCGAGCATCTTGCGGACCTCGGGCGACGACGAGCGGAAGGTCATCGCGCCCAGGAACAACTCCGACACCCGTAGCCCGGTCTGGCCGAGCAGACGATAACGCACGATTCCCCATGCCTTTCTCGGACGAATAGCCCGAACCTATGCCGTGTATCAGTCGGTGTCATGCCTTGTACGTATCCGCACGCCTGGCGTTACGTAGCGCGCCGACCGAGATCGGCGCGCCCCTTCACCCTGCCGGGACCGCCGGGCGCCAGGGAGACCGGCTGAAGGCTGGCCCCGCGAGGGCCACGATGAGGGCGCCCCCCGCCCCATACACTTCTCACGTGGCCGACAACGAACTGGGCAAATACCTCCGCTCCCGCCGCGAGGCCACCAAACCCGACGACGTCGGGCTGCCCGGCAGCCCCCGGCGGCGCACCCCGGGCCTGCGCCGGTCGGAGCTGGCCACGCTGGCGGGCGTCAGCGTCGAATACCTCACCCGGCTCGAACAGGGTCGCGACCGCAACCCGTCGGCGCAGGTGGCCGGCGCCCTCGCCGACGCCCTCCGCCTCGGGCCCGAGGAGCGGCTCCACCTGCACCACCTGATCAAAATCAACAGCGGCGACTTCCTCCTGTGCGCCGCGGCGGCCGAGCTCCCCGACCACGCGATCCGCCCGTCGGTCCGGGCCCTGCTCGAACGCCTCGAACCCGCGCCGGCCGTGCTGCTCAACCGCATGTCCGACGTGCTGGCGCACACGAGCGGCTACGACCGCCTCGCCCGCCCGCTGGGCCTCCTGGACGGCGACTCGCCCAACCTCATCCGGTTCCTGTTCGCCGATCCGCGCGCCAGGGCCGCCTACCCGGACTGGGAGCGCCTCGCCGACGAGCACGCCACCGCGCTCAACCAGGCGGCCGCGCTCGCCGACGAGCGTGCCGTGAACTTCGCGCACGAGCTGACCATCACGGCAGGCGCCGCATTCAGCGACCGCTCGCCGGTCTCGTTCGGCCCCCGCACGTCCGCCCGCCCGGAACACCTGGTGCACCCGGAGGCCGGCGAGCTCCGCCTGATCCCCGAAACCCTCGAGGTGGCCCAGGCCGAGCAGCGGCTCATCGTCTATCTCCCGGCCGACCAGGTCACGGCAGCGGCGCTCGACCGCCTCACCGGCCGCCGCCCCGGCGCCCTCCGCGCCGTGAACGGCTGACCGGTGATCGCCGGGCCGCCGCCACGGCTCGCACCCTGACCATGACGCGGGTGCCGCCGGTCGTTGTCCTCCTGCGGGGCGGCGCGGGCTGAAGGTCCGGAGGGGGACGCGACCGACGCTCTACTCGCGCACCTCCAGCCCCAGGGCGGAGGCGATGACCGTCGCCTGGTAAGGGTCGATGACGGCCCTGTTGAGCTTGACCGTGAGCGGGTCGAGATCGCCCAGGTCGCTGCCGCGCAGGTCGCAGCCCGTGAGGTCGGCGCTGTGCAGCGAAGCCCCCGACAGGTCCGACCGCCGGATCTCGGCGCCCTCCAGCCTGGCCCCCATCAGGTCGGCCTCACGCAGCCGCACCCCGTGAAAGGCGCTGCCGCGCAGGTCGGCGCCCGGCAGGCCGACGAAGGACCAGTCGCCGCCGTCGACCTTGAGCAGCCCGTAGGAGCAGCCGTCGAACATGCTGCCGGTCAGCTTGCAGCCCCTGAACGTCGCGTCGAAGAACGAGCACCGGGAGAAGGTGCAGTTGAGGAAGAGGGCGTCCTCGTGCTCGGAGACGTTGAAGCGCACATTGCGGAACGTGCACTCCTCGAACGCCGAGCCGTGGTTGACCAGCTCGGTCATGTCCACGTCGACGAACAGGACGCGATGGTAGGTCTCGCCGGTCAGGTCACGCCCGTCCCAGTCGGCGGATCTGACGGTCGTCTCGGTCGGCGGCGCGGGGACCCCGTGTTTGCGGTCGGCCATGGTGTCAGCCGGCCGCTTCCGCTCGCTCGATCACCATCACGGGCAGCTCGCGGGACGTCTTCTTCTGCATGCCGCCGTAGGAGGGGAAGATCTCGAGCATCAGCGCCCACAGCCGCTCGCGCTCGTCTCCCTCGGTCACGCGGGCGCGGGCGGCGAACCGCTCGGCGCCCACCTGCACCGCGACCTCCGGGTCCGCCCGCACGTTGAGGACCCAGGCCGGGTGGTGGGCCGACCCGCCGTTGGAGCCGACGACGACGAGCCGGTCGCCGTCGGCGCCGTAGAACAGGGCGGTGCGGCGCAGCGTGCCGGTCCGGCGGCCGCGGGTGGTGAGCAGCAGGGCGTCCTTGCCCTGGTAGCGATGGCCGGACTCGCCGTCGCTGGCGACGTAGGACCTGATGTGGTCGGCGACCCAGGCGACCGGGCTGTCGGTGATCTCCATGCCTGCCTCCCCGGCGTCACGGGATGAACGCCGAGGAGAGTCTGACACCCGCCACCGACAGGAAACCGGTCAGGCGCGTTTGGCGATGGCCTCGAACAGGGGCTGGACCAGTTTGGCCGCCAGTGGTCCGAACGCCGCCAGGATGAGGACGTACGCCGCGGCCAGCGGCCCGAGATCCGGATGGGCCCCGGCCGCCACGGCCAGTCCGGCGATGACGATGTTGAACTCGCCGCGGGGGATCAGCGCGATGCCCGCGCGAGCCTGGCCGGCCTTGGCGATCCCGGCCCTTCTGGCGGCGTAGATGCCGGTCGCCAGCTTGGTGAGCATGCTGACCACGGCGAGCGCGGCGGCGAGCCCGGCGACGGGGAGGATCTTCGTGGGGTCGGTCTGCAGGCCGAAGAAGACGAAGAAGACGGCGGCGAACAGGTCCCGCAGCGGCGCCAGCAGCGCCTGCGCGTCGTGCGCGAGCTGCCCGGACAGCGCGATCCCGACCAGGAACGCGCCCACCGCGGCCGACACCTGCAGCTGCTGCGCCAGCCCGGCGACCAGCAGCGCCAGCCCGACCACCTTGAGGAGTAACACCTCGGAGTTGGGGCTGGACACGAACGCCTCGATGTAGCGCCCGAACTTGAGCGCGACGAGCAGCACCACGCTCACGGTGGCCAGCGCGATGGCCACCGTGATCGCCCCGCTGACCAGGCTCAGCCCCGCCAGCATGGCGGTGAGGACCGGCAGGTAGACGGCCATGGTGAGGTCTTCGAACACCAGCAGGGACAGCACGGTGGGCGTCTCGCGGTTACCGATCCACCCGAGGTCGGTCAGCACCTTGGCGGTGATGCCCGAAGACGTGGCGTAGGTGACGCCCGCCATGGCCACCGCCGCGACCGGCCCCCAGCCGAGCAGCAGGGCGCAGATGGCCCCCGGCGCGGCGTTGAGCACCAGGTCCACGATGCCCGCACGGGCGTTGCTCTTCAAGCTGGTCACCAGCTCGTCGGCGTTGTATTCCAGGCCCAGCGTCAGCAGCAGCAGGACGACGCCCAGCTCCGCGCCGACGGAGATGAACTCCTCGCTGGTGGCCAGCGGCAGCACGCCACCGGTGCCGAAGGCGAGCCCGGCGATCAGATAGAGCGGGATGGGCGAGATGCCGGCACGCAGTGCGAGCGCGCCAAGGACACCCAAACCAAGAAGTACGGCCCCGAACTCGAGGAAAAGTATTGCCGTGTGGTGCACCCGCGGCCCTAACCCTCAGCCAGGATGTCGGCGACTTCGGAGGTGCTGTCGGCACTGCCCACGACGACTACGATGTCGCCCGCCGCGAACACGAAGTCCGGGCCTGGACTGGCGAACACCTGACCGGAGCGGACGATGGCCACGATCGAGGCGCTGGTGCGGGTCCGCACGCGCGCGTCCCCCATCGGCCGGTCCACGTAGCGGGAAGTGGCCGGGATCGGCAGCTGGAGGCTGACCAGTCCTTCGACCTCCTGGTGCGCCTGGTTCAGCCGCTGCACGATGCGGGGGGCGCCGAGCAGCTCCACCAGGGCGTCGGCTTCCTCGTCGTTGAGCTTGACGACCTCGCACGCCCGATCGGGGTCCTCGCGGTCGTAGATCACGAGATCGCGCCGTCCGATACGGTGTGACACGACACCGATCCGCTTGCCGGACTGGGTGGTGAAATCATGACGCAGCCCTATCCCCGGCAGCGCCGTCTGTTCGACCTCCACCGCTGTACCCCACCCATCCGAATCCGGAACAACGCGACCAACCCTACCAATCCTCTCTGATGACCATTTCTTGGAGAAGTCGCTGCCCGACCCGGCTGCGTTTCTTCTTCGGCGCGAAGGGGAGAGGGGCGGGGGCGACGGGGCGCGGGAGGCGGGAGAATGACATGGCCAGCAGTCCGGAACAGGAGAGTCCCGCCATGTCGCCCTTATCTGACCCACTGGCGCCCGCCACCGTCCGGCTGGTGCTGGTGGAGGACCACGACATGGTCGCCGAGGCCATCGGCATGGCGCTCAACCACGCTCCGGGCATAGACGTCGTGGCCAGGTCCAAGTCGATCGCGGCGGCGGTGGCCGACGCCGGCCGCTGGCAGCCGGATGTGGTGGTGCTGGATCGCCGCCTGCCCGACGGTGACGGGATCTCGGCGATCGGCCGGATCTCGGCGGTGGCTCCCGAGGCGCGCGTGCTGGTGCTCACGGGTGAGGCCACCGCCTCGGTGGCCGTACGGGTGGTGGAGGAGGGTGGCGCCGGCCTGGTGGTGAAGTCGTCGGGCTTGCAGGAGCTGGAGTCGGCGGTGCGGGAGGTGGCCGCGGGCGGAGTGGTGTTCGCGCCCAGCCTGCTGTCGGGGGTGCTGGACCGGCTGACCGGCCGTGAGCGGCACGCGGGCGGGGTTCTGACGGGACGCGAGCGGGAGACGTTGCTGTTGCTGGCGGAGGGCGTGAGCACCGATCAGATCAGCGAGCGGCTCGGGGTGGCGCGCAACACGGCGCGCAACCACGTCCAGCGCGTGCTGGAGAAGCTGGGCGCCCGGTCGCAGCTGGAGGCGGTGGCGATCGCCAGGCGCGAGGGATTCCTGGACTAGTGCATGTGCACTAGAGACAGCTCGGCGGATACATCAGATATGACAGCGCGGTTGCGTCTCGTTGCCGGGCTCCGGTTGTCCGAAGGTGGGAAGATGGGCACCGATGTTGAATCGTTCACGGTGGAGCGTCACCTGGGCGAGGAGATGGGCAGCATCACCGTGGCGCGGCGGATCGCGCGCGACGCCCTCAACGCGTGGGACTACCGCGGACATCGCGAGGACGTGCTGCTGGTGGTCTCGGAGCTGGTGACCAACGCGCTGGTGCACGGCGCCGGCGCCCCCGTGCTCCGCCTGGCCGGAGGGCCGGCGCAGATCCGGATCGAGGTGCACGACGCTGGCAAGGAGTGGCCGAAGGCGCGCGAGCCCGGCCCCGCCGACGGATGGGGCCTGCACGTCATCCAACAGCTGTGCACCCGCTGGGGGACATCGCACCGCGAAGCCGGAAAGGCGGTCTGGTGTGAGCTCGCGGCGCCTCTCGCCGCTCTGGCCCCCGACCTCAGCGGTTCCCGGGTCTGAATCCACCGCGTTACCGCAGGACCGCGCGTCCGTGCGAAGCTGCGGTATGCCCGAGCACGAGCCCGTCGACCTCGAGCTGCTGGTCCAGAGCGTCGTCGACTACGCCATCTTCATGCTGGATCCCGGCGGCCGCATCGCGAGCTGGAACACCGGCGCGGAGCGGATCAAGGGTTACCAGGCCGACGAGGTCATCGGCAGGCACTTCTCGGTGTTCTACCCGCCGGAGGACGTGGCGGCGGGCAAGCCGGAGTGGGAGCTCGCCACGGCGGTGGCGGACGGGCGGCTGGAGGACGAGGGCTGGCGGGTGCGCAGGGACGGCACCCGGTTCTGGGCCAACGTCGTCATCACCGCGCTTCACGACTCCGAGGGGCGGCTGCGCGGGTTCGGCAAGGTGACCCGCGACATGACCGAGCGCCGGGTGAACGAGTGGTCCATGCGCGAGAGCGAGGACCGCTTCCGCCTGCTCGTCCAGAGCGTCGTCGACTACGCCATCTTCATGCTGGATCCCGGCGGCCGCATCGCGAGCTGGAACACCGGCGCGGAGCGGATCAAGGGTTACCAGGCCGACGAGGTCATCGGCAGGCACTTCTCGGTGTTCTACCCGCCGGAGGACGTGGCGGCGGGCAAGCCGGAGTGGGAGCTCGCCACGGCGGTGGCGGACGGGCGGCTGGAGGACGAGGGCTGGCGGGTGCGCAGGGACGGCACCCGGTTCTGGGCCAACGTCGTCATCACCGCGCTTCACGACTCCGAGGGGCGGCTGCGCGGGTTCGGCAAGGTGACCCGCGACATGACCGAGCGGCGGACCGTCGAACGCGCCCTGGACGAGCGCGGACAGTTGCTGGCCCATCTGGTGCGGGCCCAGGAGATGGAGCGCCGGCGCATCGCCTGGGACGTGCACGACGACACCATCCAGTCCATGGTCGCCGTCGGCATGCGCCTGCAGTTACTGGCCACCAGGATGCCCGGCGAGCACGCCGACGCGATGCTGCGGCTCAACGAGACGGTCAACGCCTCCATCGGCCGCCTGCGCAACCTCACCTTCAGGCTCCACCCGCCGGGCGTCGACAGCGGCGGCCTGGTCGAGGGCCTGTCCAGCTATCTCGACCAGGTGGTCGCGGGCGCAGGGCTGACCTACTCCCTCACCCACGACCTCACCGCCGAGCCGCCGACCGAGACGGCGATCACCGTCTTCCGCATCTGCCAGGAAGCCCTCACCAACGTGCGCAAGCACGCCAGGGCGAGTGTGGTGACCGTCTCGCTCGTCTCGGTGGACCAAGGGGTGCACGTCCGCGTCGGCGACGACGGCGTCGGCTTCGACCAGCCGCCGGAGTCCCTGGCCAGGCACGACCACTTCGGCCTCATCGAGATGCGCCAGCGCGCCGAGGTCGCGGGGGGCTGGTGGAGCCTGCACAGCAGGCCGGGAGCCGGCGCCACGGTCGAGTTCTGGGTGCCGGCCGTGCCGCGCGAGGCGCCATGAGCGAACGGCCGGAGCGGCTCACCGTGCTCATCGGCGACGACGAGCCGCTGATCCGCGAGGTGCTGAGCGAGGTGCTGGCGGCCGAGCCGGACCTGGACGTGGTCGCGACCGCGTGCGACGCCGACGAGGCCATCCGGCTCGCGGTGCGCCACACGCCCACGGTCGCCATCCTGGACGTGCGGATGCCGGGCGGCGGGGCCTGGGCGGCCCGCGAGATCCGCCGCCTGTCGCCCACGACCCGCGTCATGGCCTTCTCCGCGTACGGCGACTCCAGGTCGGTCGACGAGATGCGGCGCGTCGGCGTCCAGGAGTATCTGCTGAAGGGCATGCCCAACACCGACATCGTGGCCGCGGTTCGGCGGGTCGCCAGGGTGTGACCGGATCAGCGGATCAGCTCCAGCGCCTGCCGTGCGATCTCCCACTCCTCGTCGGTGGGGATGACGAGCACGGCTACCGCCGCGCCGTCCGGTGAGACCGCCCGCTCGCCGTCCTGCTCCGCCCCGTTGCGCCCCGGATCGACGGTGACGCCGAGCCGGTCGAGCCCGGCGAGCGAGGAGGCGCGGGTGGCGGCGTCGTGCTCGCCCACGCCGCCGGCGAACACGATGGCGTCCACCCGGCCCAGCAGCGCGTAGTAGGCCCCCACGTACTTGCGGATCCGCCGGCAGTAGACGTCGAGGGCCAGTCGCGACTCGGCGTCACCGTCCGCGGCGCGCTGCCGTACCTCCCGCATGTCGCCTGTGCCGGCGAGCGCGAGCAGGCCGCCGTGGCGGCCGAGAGACTCCTCCACGCTCCGCGCGTCCAGGCCGGCGACCCTGGCCAGATAGCCGGGCAGGGCCGGGTCGACGTCCCCCGACCGGGTGCCCATGACCAGCCCCTCCAGAGGCGTCATCCCCATCGAGGTGTCGACGCTGCGGCCGGCCTCGATCGCGGTGGCGCTGGCGCCGTTGCCGAGGTGCAGCACGATCAGGTTCACCTCGTGCGGGTCGCGGCCGAGGAACGCGGCCGCCTGGCGGGACACGTACGCGCACGAGGTGCCGTGGAAGCCGAAGCGCCGCACGCCGTACCGTTCGCGCCACTCGCGCGGCACCGCGTAGGTGTAGGCCTCGGGCGGCAGCGAGAGCTGGAAGGCTGTGTCGAACACCGCCACCTGCGGCACGCCGGGGAAGGCCTGCTGCGCCACCCGGATGCCGGTGACGTTCACGTGGTTGTGCAGCGGGGCGAGCGGCGCCAGCTCCTCGATGGCGGCGATCACCTCCTCGTCGACCAGCACCGCCTCGCGGAAGCGGGACCCGCCGTGCACCACCCGGTGCCCGACCGCGACCGGGTCGAGCTCCGGCCCCGCCGTGCCGAACGCCTCCAGCACGGCCCGCAACCCCTGCGCGTGGTCGGCGAAGCGCCCCTTCCTCTCGTACGGCGGTCCTTCGGCGAGGTGGTGCGTCAGCAGGCCCTCGCCGTCGCCGATGCGCTCGATCACGCCCCTGGCGGGACGGGCCCGCGAGGCCGCGTCGATCAGCTCGTACTTGATGGAGGAGGAGCCGGTGTTCAGGACGAGTATGCGCTCGGCCATGTCCACGACCTGATCTCGGGTGCGTCCTCGCCGTTGAGCCGGGTGTAGGCGCGGGCCTGCAGCCGGGCGTCGGACATGCGCTGGCGCAGGTGGGCGGCCTTGCTGCCGAGGCCGGGGACGCGGTCGATCACGTCCATGACCAGGTGGAAGCGGTCGATGTCGTTGAGCATGACCATGTCGAAGGGCGTGGTGGTGGTGCCCTCCTCCTTGTAGCCGCGCACGTGCAGGTTCGGGTGGCCGTGGCGGCGGTAGGTCAGCTGGTGGATCAGGGTGGGGTAGCCGTGGAAGTTGAAGATGATCGGCTTGTCGGTGGTGAACAGGGTGTCGAACTCGGTGTCGGCCATGCCGTGCGGGTGCTCGGAGGTGGGCTGCAGGCGCATCAGGTCGACCACGTTGACGACGCGCACCTTCAGCTCGGGCAGCTCCTCGCGCAGGATCGCGGCGGCGGCCAGGATCTCCAGGGTCGGCACGTCGCCCGCGCAGGCCAGCACGACGTCGGGCTCGACGCCGGCGTCGGTGGAGGCCCAGGGCAGGATGCCCAGCCCGCGGGTGCAGTGCGCGATGGCCTCGTCCATGGTGAAAAGATCGAGGATGGGCTGCTTGCCGGCCACGATGACGTTGACGTAGTCGCGCGAGCGCAGGCAGTGGTCGGCGACGGAGAGCAGCGTGTTGGCGTCCGGCGGCAGATAGACGCGCACCACGGACGCCTTCTTGTTGACCACCACGTCGAGGAAGCCCGGATCCTGGTGGCTGAAGCCGTTGTGGTCCTGGCGCCACACGTGCGAGGACAGCAGGTAGGTGAGCGAGGCCACCGGCCGCCGCCACGAGATCTTCTGCGATGACTCCAGCCACTTGGCGTGCTGGTTGAACATCGAGTCGATGATGTGGATGAAGGCCTCGTAGCAGTTGAACAGGCCGTGCCTGCCGGTCAGCAGATAGCCCTCCAGCCAGCCCTGGCACAGGTGCTCGCTGAGCACCTCCATGACCCGGCCGCCGGGGGCCAGGTGCTCGTCGGTGGGCAGCAGCTCGGCGTTCCAGGCCCGGTCGGTGGCCTCGAAGACCGGGGTGAGCCGGTTGGAGGCGGTCTCGTCGGGGCCCATCAGCCGGAAGGTGCGCGGATTCGCGGCGATCACGTCGCGCAGCAGCGTGCCGAGCACCTTGGTGGGCTCACTGAACTGGGCGGCGGGCGACTTGACCTCCACGGCGTGGACGCGGAAGTCGGGCAGGCGCAGCGGGGACAGCAGCTCGCCGCCGTTGGCGTGCGGGTTGGCGCTCATCCTGCGCGTGCCCTGCGGCACGGTCTCCAGGATCCGCGCGACCGGCCTGCCCTGCTCGTCGAACAGCTCCTCCGGCCGGTAGGAGCGCATCCACTCCTCCAGCATGGCCAGGTGCTCGGCATTGTCGCGGACCCCCGCCAGCGGCACCTGATGGGCCCGCCAGGTGCCCTCGACCGCCAGGCCGTCGACCACGCGCGGCCCGGTCCAGCCCTTCGGCGTGCGCAGAATGATCATGGGCAGGCGTTCGGCGTCGCCCGCGCGGTAGGCGGCGATCTCGTCGAACACCTCGTCCAGCGTGCCGGACATCTCGGCGTGGTCCGGGCCGACCAGGTGCGGCCGGTAGCCGTAGCCCTCCAGGAGCTTGAACAGCTCCGTCTCGGGGATGCGGGCGAGAATGGTCGGGTTGGCGATCTTGTAGCCGTTCAGGGCCAGGATCGGCAGCACCACGCCGTCACGCTCGCGGTCGAGCAGCTTGTTGGAGTGCCAGCTCGCCGCCAGCGGGCCCGTCTCCGCCTCACCGTCGCCGATCACGCACGACACCACCAGGTCGGGGTTGTCGAAGGCGGCACCGTAGGCGTGGGCCAGGGCATAGCCGAGCTCGCCGCCCTCGTGGACGGAGCCGGGCGTCTCGGGGGCGACGTGGCTGGGGATGCCGCCGGGGAAGGAGAACTGGCGGAACAGCCGCTGCATGCCCGGTGCGTCCTGGGTGACGTCGGGGTAGCGCTCGGTGTAGGAGCCTTCCAGCCAGGAGTGCGCCACCGCCGCCGGGCCGCCGTGGCCGGGGCCGGCGATGTAGATCATGTCCTGGTCGCGCTCGCGGATGATCCGGTTGAGGTGGGCGAAGCAGAAGTTCAGGCCGGGGGTGGTGCCCCAGTGCCCGAGCAGGCGCGGCTTGATGTGCTCCGGCCGCAGGGGTTCGGTGAGCAGCGGGTTGTCCAGCAAGTAGATCTGACCCACGGACAGATAGTTGGCCGCACGCCAGTAGGCATCGATTTGTTCCATATCGTGGCACCTGCCCGCTGGAAGGCACGCGTAGACGTCACCGTGCCGCGTGGCGCGCCGCGAAGGCCGGCACGCGATCGCCGACGAACTCGGGCGGCAGACAACGGGCAGCCTGTGGCACGACCTCGCTCTCGAACGCCGGCAGTTCGCGCGCACCGGGGCGCTCGTCGGCATCGCCTTCTTCTTCCGGGCCCTGCGCGAGCCCGAGCCGGCCGCCGACGTCCACGAGGGGGTCGGCCGGGCCACCGAGGCCACCGAGGCCACCGCCATCGTGGACTACCAGCTGGCCCGCCTGGCTGGTTAGGGTGCCGATATGGGCCTCCGCAGTTCGCAGTGGTATTCCGGCGACGACAGAAACTCCTACATGCACCGTGCCTGGATGCGGCGGGGCCTGCCACGTGAGGCGTTCGAGGGGGAGCGGCCGCACATCGCGATCGCCAACACCGCCTCGGACCTCACCCCCTGCAACTCCCATCTGAACGAGGTGGGCAAGAGCGTCGAGCAGGGCATCTGGGCGGCCGGCGGCATCCCGCTCAACCTGCCGGTCATGTCCCTGGGCGAGACGAACGTCAGACCGACCGCCATGCTCTGGCGCAACCTCGCCGCCATGTCCATCGAGGAGATGCTGCGCGCCAACCCGATCGACGGCGTGGTGCTGCTCGGCGGCTGCGACAAGACGATCCCGTCGCTGCTGATGGCCGCCGCCTCCGTGGACCTGCCCGCGGTGGTGATGCCCGGCGGCCCGATGCTGACCGGCCACTTCCGCGGCGTCCCGCTCGGCTGCGGCACCGACGTGTGGCGTCTCAGCGAGGAGGTGCGCGCGGGCACGCTGTCCCGGGAGGCGTTCCTCGACTCCGAGTCCACGATGATCCGCAGCCGCGGCCACTGCAACACGATGGGCACCGCCTCCACCATGGCCTGCATGGCCGAGGCCCTCGGCATGACCCTCCCCGGCACGTCCGGCACCCCGGCCCCCGACAGCAGGCTGCTCGAACGCTCCCACGAGACCGGTCGCCTCGCCGTCGACCTGGTGCGGGAGGGGCGCCGCCCCAGCCAGGTGATGACCCGCGGCTCCTTCCTCAACGCGATCGTCACGCTCGCCGCGATCGGCGGCTCCACCAACGCCGTCATCCACCTGCTGGCCATCGCCGGCCGCCTGGGCGTCGAGCTCGACCTGGACGACTTCGACCGCACCGGGTCCGGGGTGCCGCTGCTGGTGGACCTCCAACCGGCCGGGCGGCACCTGATGGACGACCTGTTCAGGGCGGGCGGGCTGCTGGCCGTGCTCAACGAGGTCGCCGACCTGCTCGACCCGGCGGCGCCGACCGTCACCGGCCGCCCGCTCGTCGACCATCTGGCCGGCGCGGACATCTGGGACGAGAGCGTCATCAGGCGGCGCGCCGACCCGCTGCTGTCCGACGCGGGCATCGCGGTGCTGCGGGGCAACCTCGCGCCCGACGGTGCGGTGATCAAGCCCGCCGCCGCCTCGCCCGAGCTGCTGCGCCACCGCGGCAGGGCCGTCGTCTTCGACAGCGTCGAGGACGTCTACGCCCGGCTCGACTCCCCGGACCTGGACGTCGACGAGACGTCGGTCCTCGTCCTGCGCGGCTGCGGGCCCAAGGGCTACCCGGGCATGCCGGAGGTCGGCAACCTGCCGCTGCCCGCCAAGCTGCTGGCCCGGGGCGTGCGCGACATGGTGCGCATCAGCGACGCGCGGATGAGCGGCACCGCCTACGGCACCGTCGTGCTGCACACCTCACCCGAGGCCGCGGCCGACGGGCCGCTCGCCCGGGTGCGCACCGGCGACCCGATCGTGCTCGACGTTGCGGCCAGGCGGCTCGACGTCGACCTGCCCGATGCCGAGCTGGCCGCAAGGAAGCCCGCCGTCGACGGCCACGCCATGCCCGCCCGCGGCTGGGAGCGCCTCTACATCGACCATGTCACGCAGGCTCACCGGGGCGCCGACCTCGACTTCCTCACCGGCTCCAGCGGAGACGCCGTCGGCCGCGAGTCTCACTGACCGCCTGGGGTCGGCAAAGAGTCCGCTCCGCCATGCGCGGAATCAAGCCTGCCGGGTACGGGGTTACGGGACGATGTGATCGATTTGACGGCGCGAGGAGGAAACGTGAGCAGCGACATCACCCAGAGCCAGGAGTGGGCGGCACTGGAGAAGCACCAGGGGGAGCTGGCGGGCAGGCAGCTTCGGGAGCTGTTCGCCGAGGACCCCGAGCGGGCCGCCCGGATGACGGTGACCGCCGGTGACCTCTACCTCGACTACTCCAAGCACCGCGCCACCGGCGAGACCATCGCCCTGCTCGTGGCGCTCGCCGAGCGCGCCGGGCTGCGCGACCGCGTCGAGGCCATGTTCGGCGGGCAGCACATCAACGTCAGCGAGGACCGGGCGGTGCTGCACACCGCGCTGCGCGCCCCCGCCGGCACCGACCTCGTCGTCGACGGCCAGGACGTGACCCGCGACGTGCACGCCGTGCTCGACAAGATGAGCGCCTTCGCCGACCGCGTGCGCGCCAAGGAGTGGAAGGGCGCCACCGGGCAGCCGATCGCCACCGTCGTCAACATCGGCATCGGCGGCAGCGACCTCGGCCCCGCGATGGCCTACGAGGCGCTGCGCGACTACGCCGACGCCGGCATCGAGGCCAGGTTCGTCTCCAACATCGACCCCGCCGACATCACCGGCAACCTCGCCGACCTCGACCCGGCGACCACGCTCATCGTGGTCAGCTCCAAGACGTTCACCACTCTGGAGACCCTCACCAACGCCAAGGTCGCCCGCCAGTGGCTGGCCGGCGAGCTCGGCGAGGACGCGGTCGCCAAGCACTTCGTCGCGGTCTCCACCAACGCCGCCAAGGTCGCCGAGTTCGGCATCGACACCGACAACATGTTCGGCTTCTGGGACTGGGTCGGCGGCCGCTACTCCTACGACGGCGCGATCGGCCTGTCCCTGATGATCGCCATCGGGCCGGAGCGGTTCCGGGAGATGCTGGCCGGCTTCCACACCATGGACCAGCACTTCCGCACCGCCCCCTTCGAGGCGAACATGCCGGTGCTGCTCGGCCTGCTCGGGGTCTGGTACACCGACTTCTTCGACGCCCAGACCCGCGCCGTCCTGCCCTACAGCCAGCGGCTGCACCGCTTCCCCGCCTATCTCCAGCAGCTCACCATGGAGTCCAACGGCAAGTCCGTGCGCGCCGACGGCACCCCCGTGACCGCCGACACCGGCGAGATCTTCTGGGGCGAGCCGGGCACCAACGGGCAGCACGCCTTCTACCAGCTCCTGCATCAGGGCACCCGGCTCGTGCCCGCCGACTTCATCGGCTTCGCCGAGCCGTTCGAAGACCGCGAGGGCATGCACGACCTGCTCATGGCCAACATGCTCGCGCAGACCTCGGCGCTGGCGTTCGGCAAGACGGCCGAGGAGATCGCCGCCGAGGGCACGCCCGCCGAGCTCGTGCCGCACAAGGTGATGCCCGGCAACCGGCCCACCACCACCATCCTCGGCTCCAAGCTGACCCCCGCCACGCTCGGCCAGCTCGTCGCGCTCTACGAGCACATCGTGTTCGTCGAGGGGACGATCTGGGGCGTCGACTCCTTCGACCAGTGGGGCGTCGAGCTCGGCAAGAAGATGGCGATGGACCTGGCCCCCGCGCTCACCGCCGAGGAGCCGCCGGCGTCCTTCCCCGACCCGTCCACCGAGCGCCTCGTCCGTCGCTACCGCCGGCTGAGGGGCAGGCGAGCCTGAGATGGGACCAGCGGGGGCATTGGTCCTGTTCGGCGTCACGGGGGATCTCGCGCGCAAGATGCTGCTGCCGGCGCTCTATCGCCTCTTCGCGCGGGACGGGTTCGACCTGCCGGTCATCGGCGTCGCCAGGACCGGTCTGGACCTCGACGGCCTGCGCGAGCACGCCCGCGAGGCCTGCGGCGGCGTGCGCGACGCCGCTTTCGACAAGCTGGCGGGCCGCCTGCGGCTGGTGGCGGGCGACTATCAGGATCCCGCCACCTTCGCCCGCCTCCACGACGAGGTGCGGGACCTGGGCGCCCTGGTCCACTACCTGGCCGTGCCGCCGTCGCTGTTCGCCCCGGTCGCCGGCGGGCTGGCGGGCGTCGGCCTCAACCGGGACGCCACGCTCGTCGTGGAGAAGCCGTTCGGCCACGACCTGGAGTCGGCCCGCCGGCTCAACGAGGAGCTGCTGCACCACTTCGACGAGGACCACCTGCGCCGGGTCGACCACTTCCTGGCCAAGGAGCCGGTCGAGGACCTGATGGTGTTCAGGTTCGCCAACATGCTGCTGGAGCCCATCTGGAACCGCAACTACGTCCGCAGCGTGCAGATCACCATGGCCGAGGACTTCGACGTCTCCGACCGGGGCGCCTTCTACGACGCCAACGGCACCATCCGCGACGTGGTGCAGAACCACCTGCTCCAGCTCCTGGCCATCCTGGCGATGGACCCTCCGCCGTCCGACGACGCCCGCGCCCAGCTCGACGAGAAGTGGCGGGTGCTGCGCTCGGTCAAGGCGGTCCAGCCGGGCGACGTGGTGCGCGGCCAGTACGACGGCTACCTCGGCACCGACGGCGTCAGGCCCGACTCGACCACCGAGACGTTCGTCGCGCTGCGGGCCGTCATCGACAACTGGCGGTGGGCGGGCGTGCCCTTCTGCATCCGCTCGGGCAAGGCGCTGCCCGTCACCGACCTGGAGGTCGTCGCCGAGTTGCGCACCCCGCCCGTGTCGCTCTTCGGCGGCCGGCCGAAGCCCAACCTGATCAGGTTCAGGCTCCAGCCGGACGCCGGAGTGTCGTTCGACCTGCTGGCCAAGGAGCCCGGCCGGCAGCGCACCGTGCAGGTGCCGGTCAGCGTCGACTTCACCAAGGAGCTCGGCCCGATGGACGCCGCCTACGAGCGCATCCTGACCGACGCCATCAACGGCGACCCCCGCCGCTTCGCCCGCTTCGACCTGGTGGAGGAGTCGTGGCGGATCGTCCAGCCCATCCTCGACCTGCGTGACCGGCCCCTGCCCTATCCGAAGGGCAGCTGGGGCCCGGAGCCCGCGGCGCGGATCGCCCCCGGCGGCTGGCATGAGATCTCCACAAAGTTCGACTGAGCGGCCTCCTCGGGGTTCCATGGGGAGATGGACATCTTGAAACTGGCTGAGCAGTCCAAGGACGCCGCGACGGTCAAGCGCGTCTTCGGCGACCCGATCCAGCACGGCGACGTCCTGGTGATCCCCGTCGCCAGGGTGGGCCACGGTGGCGGAGGCGGCACCGGGGAAGGGAAGAAGGGGGAGCACGAGGCCGACGGCAGCGGCAGCGGCGGTGGCTACGGCGTCGCCGCGACGCCCGCCGGGGTGTTCGTCGTCAAGGACGGCGACGTCCGGTGGCATCCCGCCGTCGACGTCAACCGCATCGTGCTCGGCGGCCAGGTCGTCGGCATCGTCCTGCTGCTGACCCTGCGGACCATCCTCAAGCGCAGGCGCCGCAAGCGTTGACTTCTGCACCGCTAAAGTGGGGCCATGGCCTCTATGACGCAGATCGTGGCTTTTGGCGGCGTTGTGATGCTCGGGGCCATGTCTCCCGGCCCCGACTTCGCGGTGGTCGTACGGCGCTCCGCCGCCTCCGGGCGCGCGCACGGCATGGCGGCCGCGGCGGGGATCTCGATCGGTGTGTTCGTCTGGGTCGTCGCGGCGGCGACCGGCGTCGCCGCCCTGCTGGCGGCCTCGGCCATGGCCTTCACCGTGGTCAAGGTCGTCGGCGCCGCCTATCTGCTCTATCTGGGAGTCAAGGCGCTGCGCTCGGCCCTGCGCGGCGACGGCGGCCTCCGCCTGGACGTGGCGGACCCGTCCGGGAAGAGCGCGTGGGCGGCGTTCGCCGAAGGACTGCTCACCAACGTGCTCAATCCCAAGGCGGCGCTGTTCTTCGTGGCGCTGGTGCCGCAGTTCGTCTCGGCGGGCGCCTTCCTCGCCGACACGCTCATGCTGTCGCTGATCGCGCTGGCGGGGACCGTCCTGTGGTTCCTGGTCGTGGCCAACGTGGTGAGCGCGCTGCGAAAGGTGTTCGCCAGGCCGGCCGTGCGCCGCGCCGTCGACGGCCTCACCGGCGCCACCCTGGTGGCCCTCGGCGTTAACCTCGCCGCGTCCGGCCGGCCCTGATCTTCCACGTACGGCCGGCTCAGGACACCGTCACGCCCAGCAGGTGTCCGAGGCCGAACGTCACCGTGGCGGCGCCCACTCCGAGCCCGAGCTGCCGCAGGCCGCCCAGCCACCACGGCCGGGCGGTCATCCCGGCCACCACCGCCCCGAAGACGAACAGTCCCAGCACGCTCAGCACCAGGGCCGCGACCAGGCCCGACGCTCCGAACAGGAACGGCACGAGGGGCACCAGCGCACCGGCCGCGAACGCGCAGAACGACGCCGCCGCCGCCTTCAGCGGGGACGGCAGGTCGTCCGGGTCCACGCCGAGCTCCTCGCGCACGTGCACGCGCAGAGCCTGCTCGGGGTCGGCCGACAGCTCGGCCGCCACCCTCTCCGCCAGGTCGGCGTCGAGCCCCCGGGCGCGGTAGAGGGCGGCGAGCTCGGCCTGCTCGCCTTCGGGGTCGCGGGCGAGCTCGCCGCGTTCGACGGCGATCTCGGCGCGCATCAGCTCGGTCTGCGACTTCACCGACGTGTACTCGCCCGCCGCCATCGAGCAGGCCCCCGCCACCAGACCCGCGCATCCGGCCAGCACGGCCCCGCGCCCCGCCCCCGCGGCGCCCACCACTCCGGCGATCAACGCGAAGTTGGAGACGAGCCCGTCCATCGCCCCGAAGACGGCCGGCCGCAGCCAGCCGCCGGTCACGTCCCTATGGCTGTGGTGCTTCTCCGGCGCGTGCGTCCGGTCGAGCTCGATGGTCATGAAAACCCCTCCCCACAACAGCTATTCGTCCGACATTTAGGCATATTTGCCCATGATCCGCAACGAAGGAGAGGCTAGCCTGACCAGCGCATCCACCCTCTGGCCGGGCCAGATCCCGAACCTGTTGGCGAATAGCGAGGGAGTACGCCGCCAGGGCGGACGCTAACCTGCGGCGGGCTCCGAGGGCAGCCCCCAGAAGGGACCGCGCAGTCCGGCGGCGGTGAGGTGGGCGGCGGCCGAGGAGGGGTCGCGGCGGACGTAACCGCGCTCCAGGCGGCCGTCGTACCAGCCGCGGGCGAGCCTCCACAGCGTGGGCAGGTCCATCACGTAGCCGCGCTCGCGCCCGGTGCGCTTCAGCCAGGCGTCCACGCAGCCGGTGGAGCAGAACAGGCGCTGGTGGGCGCAGGTGTGCACGACGTCGTCCCACATGTGCCGGACGGGGATCAGGAAGTGGGCGACCTGATCGCCCGGGGGAGGGGTGTCGCGGCGGGCGACCCAGGCGTGCGGGGCGTCGCAGGCCGGACAGCGGGTGGCCACCAGCACGTCGGGCTCGCCCGAGAGCAGGTGCGGGATCGCGAAGGAGTCCCACGCGCAGCCGCCCCACCACAGGGTGCGCGCGCCCATGACGGAGAAACCGAGCGGCACCGAGGAGAAGGGGTGCGCCATGACGACGTCGCCGGTGCCGGTGTCGATCACCAGGGCGCGGGTCCGGTGCAGGTGCTCCAGCGCCTGCCGCACCTCGCGGTTGTCGAACCCGGTGCGGGCCGCGAGCTCGGCAGCTCCGGGAGGGCGGCCGATCCGGGCGAACCCCGTGTAGACCGCCAGGCGAACCTCTTCGGCCCGCTCTGTCTCGGACATGTCGGCTTCCTCTCGCGGTACCGCGTACGGACCTACCGGATAGATCATGCTATTGGAGATCTCGTACGTGTTCGCACTCGCGAGAGGTCAGGCTCCTGGCTCGGCGAACGCCGGGACGTCCAGAACCGGGTAGGTCGTCGCCCGGGTGTCCGTGCCGCGGATCAGCTCCCTGGAGTCCGCGATCGCGCCCGTCAGCAGCTCGCGCAGCAGCGTGTCCGGGTCGGGAATGCAGGCCTGGACGATGCCGACCACCGACAGTTGCACCGCGTTGGGCGCGGCGTAGCGCCGGAAGCCCTTCTCGGTGATGCGGGCCGCACGGCTGAACTTCCGTGCCTGGGCCGCCGCCTGCGGGACCTGCGCCATCGCCTCCTGGCTCGGCTCGCTCAGCCGGCCGGACGGCAGGCCGTCCAGCCTGGCCAGCATCTCCTCCGCCGCGAGCACCGAGACGGCCAGCGGCAGCTGGCGCTCGGCCGCCGACACCGGCAGCGCCGTGTTGGCGCATCGCAGCGCGATCCGGGCGTCGATCCGCAGGTCGTCGCCGGACAGGCCGATGATGGAGGGGACGAGCCCGACGAGCCGGCCCCGGTTGTCGTCGCTGGTGTTGTCGTTGACGAGGCGGGCGAGCGCGGCCAGCAGCGGGTGCGTGCAGGCCGGGTGGTCGCTCCAGCGCTCTCCGGCTAGGTAGGACGCCAGCTCCATGAAGCACGCACCGCGCTTCGGATTGCGATGCCTGCCACGTGACAGAACCGGCATGTGATCGAAGTGGTTGTCCACGGGTGCTCCACTGGTTCGCGGGATCGCCGTCCTCTCAGTTTGCGCTGTCGTTCGCACCAATACCAGTGACTTTTCTACCGTTTGAACGTACCCCTACTGGGGTTATAGTGGGGTTACTTTTCGACGCGGAGGAGCAGCGATGCCGAAGATCAATGTGTACCTGCCGGACGAGCTGGCAGAGGCGGTCAAGGAGGCGGGGGTGCCGGTGTCGGCGGTCTGCCAGCGTGCGCTGGAGCAGGCGGTGCGCCGGGTGACCGCCATCCGGGAGACGGTGCTGACCGACGTCGACCTCGAGCAGCCCACCGGAGCGCTGACCCACCTGACGGCCAGGACGCGCACCGTGCTCAAGCTCGCCGCGGAGCGCGCCGGCGCGGACGGTGCCGCCGCCGTCGGCACCGCGCACCTGCTCGCCGGCATGCTCGACGAGGGCGGCAACCTGGCGCTGCACGTGCTGCGCGCCATGGACGTCGACCCCGAGCAGGTGCGGCGCGACCTCGCCCGGCAGGCGCCCGCGCGGCAGCCCGAGGCCGGGGAGGCGCGGCGGTTCAACGCGACGGCGGCCAACGCGCTGGAGTTCGCGGTCACCGAGGCGACCTCGCTCGGGCACAACTACATCGGCTGCGAGCATCTCCTGCTGGGGCTGGTCGCCGAGCCCGAAGGGACGGCGGGTCAGGTCCTGCGCGGGGTGGGCGCCGACGCCCGGCTGACGAGACGCGCCGTGGTCGCGGCCCTGGCGGGGTACGTCCACCTGCGCGCGCAGGCCCAGCCGCCGGCGGGCGCGGTTGCGGGCGCGGCTGCGGGCTCTGCCGCGGGCACCGCCCAGGTGCTGGCCGCGGCGGTGCGCGAGCAGCTCCAGCCCCTGCTCCAGCGCATCGCCCGCCTGGAGGAGCGCGCCGGCCTCGACCCCGACGCCTGACAGATGAGGACCTCCGGGCGGGACTTCGCGCGCCGGGCGCGCATGGCGGCGATCCGCTTCACCGTCGTCGCCGTGATCGTGGCGGGCATCGTGATAGGAGCCCTCTGGTGAGGCGGGTGACGGGCGCGGTGTGTCAGACGCGCAGCTCGGGCGGGAACCCGGTCCAGCGCAACTCGGCGGGCAGGTGGGCCATGTCGTTGTGCGCGAGCACGGCAGGCAGGCGCCCTTGCGCGTAGCGGATGACGGTCAGCGCCGCGTTGGCGTGGTTGATCCCGAGCCACCGCCACGGGGGAGCGCCGTAGGCGTCCCTGATCAGCCAGCCGACCAGGAAGTTGTGCGTGACGACGAGCTCGTGGCGCTCCTCGTCGCCGGCCGCCGGTCCGGTGAACCGTTCGAGCGCCTCCTGCGCCAGCGCGTGGCCCTGCTCGCGCTCCTCCTGGCCGAAGTGGCTGAGGAAAGCCGTCAGGTGGCCGGCCGCCTCGGGTGGCAGCTCCCCGGGTTCGGGCACGTACGGGACGTAGTCTCCGGCGAGGTCCGACACCTGCGCGTCCGGCCCGTCCAACTGGGCGGCGATCAACCGGGCGGTCTGCGCGGCCCGCGGCAGCGGGCCGTGGTGGATCGCCGAGAGCGGGACCTCCCGTAGCCGCCTGCCGAGCAGTTCCGCCTGCCGGCGGCCCGCGGCGCTCAGCCCGCTCTCGTCCGGCAGTGCCTCACCGTGCCGGACCAGGTACAGGTATCGAGGGGCCACGCAGGTTACCTCCAGCTACTTCACCGGTCACTCCACAGGGACTCCGGAACCCTAACCCATCCGATCCGGCGGCCTGGTCAGGCGTTCGGGGATCGTGAAGGAGGGGTAATCACGGGTGACCCGTGCTAGGTTGCCCACGTTTCCTGACATGAGCGCCGCGGACGGCCGGGGGGTCATCTCCGCCTCGCGGGCTCCTTCTCCGGATGGGGGCCAACGGTGAGGTGGGCGCTGTTCCTGCTGGTCGCGTCGACGCTGTGGTGGCTGGTGCCGGCCGGGAGCGCGGCGGCCGTCGGCCCGGCCGCGAGCGCGTCGGAGGTCTCCGGAGCCGCCGGCAGGGTGGCGTTCGTCGGCGTGCCGGGGCTGCTCTGGGACGACGTCGACGAGCGGCTCACGCCCAACCTGTGGCGGCTGGCCGGGCAGAGCGACCGAGGCTCGGTCTCGGTCAAGACCCTCGGCACCGTAGCCTGCCCGTTCGACGGCTGGATGACCGTCTCGGCGGGCATGCGCTCCGCCTACGGTCAGCAGTGCGGCCTGCCGCCCGTCCCCGAGAGGCAGGGCGAGGGAGCGCGGGTGCCCGGTTTCGCCGAGTTGCTCGCCAAGCGTGACGGCGGGTACGTGGGCACGCTCGGCTCCGCCGTGCACGCCGCGGGCCAGTGCACCACGGCGGTGGGCAGGGGCGCGGCGCTCGCCCTGGCCGACCGTGACGGCAAGGTCGACGTGTACGCGGAGGAGCCCGCAGCCCTGGCCGACTGGACGCGCTGCCAGGTGCTGGCCGTGGACGTCGACGAGCTGATCACGCCGTACCTCGCCGACGGCAGACTGCCCAAGGAGCCGGAGGCGCTGGCTCCCGCCGCGCGCCGCGAGGCGGTGCGCGCCGCCGACGCCGAGGTGGGCGCGGTGCTCGCCAAGCTGCCCGCCGGCACCCAGGTGGTGCTGGCCGGGATCGGCGACCACGGGTCGTCGCCGCACCTGCGGGTGGCGATGTGGAAGAGGGCCGAGGCCACGGGCGCCTATCTCGGCACCAGCTCGACCCGGCGCGACGACATCGTGATCCTCACCGACATCACACCCACCGTGCTGAGCGCCGCGGGCATCGAGATCCCGCCGACGGTCATCGGCGTGCCGTGGCGGGCCGGCGAGTCCGCGTCCCTGGCGGAGTCGGTGGCCGAGCTGCGCCGCTCGGACCTGATGGGCACGAGCGTGCGCAGCACGACCGGCCTGTTCTTCACCGGGTTCGCGATCCTGCAGGTGGCCTTCTACTCGATCGCCTACTACGTGCTGTCGCGGCGCAGGAAGGCCACCGCGGTCGGGGTGGCCGCGCTCGGCATCGCCGCCATCCCCGTCTCCACCTACCTGGTCAACCTGCTGCCGTGGGTGCGCGGCGACTACCCGGTGGCGCTGCTGGTCGGCGGGGTGCTCGCCATCGCCGCGGCCATCATGGGCCTGGCCATGGCCGGTCCGTGGCGGCGCACCGCGCTCGGGCCGCCGGCGGTGGTGGCGGCGATCACCGGCGCGGTGCTCGTGGCCGACCTGCTGAGCGGGACGACGATGCAGTTCAACAGCCTCATGGGCTACACCGCCGTGGTGGGCGGCCGCTACTACGGGCTGGCCAACATCCCCTTCGCGCTGCTCGCCACCGCGGTGCTGATGACGACGGCCGTCGCCGCCGACCATCTGGTCCGGGCCGGGCGCAGGCGGGTCGCGGTCGGGCTGGTGACGGGGCTCGGCGTGGTGGCGATGCTGCTGGCGGGCTGGCCGGGGATCGGCAGCGACTTCGGCGGCGTGATCGCGTTCGTGCCGGGTATCGCGGTCACCGCGCTGCTCGTGGCGGGCCAGCGGGTGTCGGTGGCGAAGTTCATCGGCTTCTGCGCGCTCGGCGGGGTGGCCGTGTCGGTGATCGCGGTGCTGGACTTCCTGCGGCCTCCCGCGTCTCAGACGCACCTGGGCAGGTTCGTCGGCCAGGTGATCGACGGGACGTTCCTGCCGATGATCGCCCGCAAGCTGGGCGCGATGCTCAACACCATGCTCTCGCCGAACCTCATGCCGATCGTGATCGCCGGCCTGGCGTTCCTGATCTTCGCGATCATGCGGCCGGGCAAGATCAGCGCGGGGGTGGTGCCGCTGGCGTTCGCCCGGGCCCCGATGCTGCGGGCCGGGCTGATCGGCGCGCTGGTCAGCGGTGTCGTGGGCATGCTGGTCAACGACTCGGGCACCGCCGTGCTGTCCATGGTGGTCGCGCTGGCCGTGCCGCTGGTCCTCTACGCCGGGATCAACTCGGCTCCGGACGAGGCGCGGCCGACGGCCGCCGAACCGGCGGACGACCCGGAGGAGGACGTGGCGGACGAGAGCGGCGGCCATGCCGGCGTCGTCGCCGAAAAGGTGTAGGGGCGGGACGGCGGGCGTTCAGGGCTGAAATTTTCTTTTAGTTCATCCGCAAGCCTTGAAACTTATATCCATGGGCGATTGAGTTCGGTCGTGCAGACCCTCCGTTTACTGGCCGCCGCGGCGCTCGTGTTAGGCCCCATGGCCCTGACCGCAGCCCCCGCGCAGGCCGATCCCGCACCCCCCGCAGAGGACGCGCCGAAGGCGTCGTCCTACCCGCCCCCCTCGACGCTGCTCGCCGCCGCCGCGCCGGGCGACGGCCTGGACACGGCGAAGAAGACCAGGCCGGTCGCCCCCGGCATCTCCCTGACCTCCTTCGATCGCTACGACTCGCTCGGCTGGCTCAGGGCCGACGCCCTCACCGCCGACCTCGGCGGCGGTACGAAGGCCGACTACGTGTTCTCCGGCGAGGTGTCCAAGACCGAGCCCCTGTCCGGGCCCGCCACCCGCTCGCGCGCCGTCGCGGCCGTCAACGGCGACTTCTTCGACATCAACAACTCCGGTGCCGCCCAGGGCATCGGCGTGCAGAACGGCACGCTCGTCCAGTCGCCCGTCGCCGGCCACGAGAACGCCGTCGCGATCACCGGTGACGGTGTCGGCAGGGTGCTGAAGATGTACTTCGAGGGCACCGCCACGCCGGGCGGCGGCTCGCCGGTCAAGCTGACCCAGTTCAACCAGATCGTGCAGAACGACGGCGTCGGGCTGTTCACGCCGCTGTGGGGCTCCTACACCAGGGCCCGCGCCGTCGAGGGCGCCACCTCCGTCACCGAGGTCGAGCTCGTCGACGGGGTCGTCGCCGCCGTGCGACAGGCGGCCGGCAGCGGCCCGATCCCGGCCGGCACCACGATCCTGCTCGGCCGCGACGCCGGGGCCGCCGCCCTGGCGGCGCTGAAGCCCGGGGACGCGGTCGAGGTGGCCTACCGGCCCAAGAGCTCCGACGGCAGCGACGTCAAGGCCGCCGTCGGCGGCAACTACGTGCTGGTCAAGGACGGCCAGGCGCAGCACTCCACCGACCAGGCCGCCCACCCGCGCACCGCGGTCGGCTTCTCCGCCGACGGCACGAAGATGTACCTGCTCACCGTGGACGGCCGCCAGGTCGACAGCCGGGGCGTCACGCTCGACGAGCTCGCCGCCATGATGGTCGAGCTGGGCGCCGCCAACGCTCTCAACCTCGACGGCGGCGGCTCGTCCACCATGCTCGCCCGCGAGCCCGGCCAGGCCGGCGCCCAGGTGGAGAACACCCCGTCCGACGGTGGCCTCCGGCACGTGCCGAACGGCCTGGCCCTCTACGCGCCCGAAGGCAGCGGCAAGCTCAAGGGTTTCTGGCTGGAGACCGCGAGCGACCCGGCCAAGGCGCCGGGCGTCTCCCCGGCCGGTGGCGGCCGCCCCGACCGCGTCTTCCCCGGCCTCACCCGCCGGCTGACCGCGGCCGGCTACGACGAGACGTACGGCCCGGCCGCCGGGACGCCCAGCTGGCGCTCGACCCCGGCCGTGCACGGCGTCGTCCGGGACGGCAGGTTCCATGCCCTGGTGCCCGGCCAGGCGGAGGTCACCGCCTCCAAGGGCCAGGCCAAGGGCTCCCTGGAGCTGACCGTGCTGCAGCCCCTGCAGCGGCTCGGCGCCACCACCGACCGCGTCGGCCTGCCCGGCGCCGACGGGACGGCCGCGTTCGGCGTGGTCGGCTACGACCGCAACGGCAACTCCGCCCCCATCGAACCGGGCGACCTCACCCTCGACTACGACCGCGAGCTGTTCGAGGTGACCCCGGCCGAGCAGGGCTTCTTCACCGTCAAGGCCAAGAAGGCCACCGGATCGGGACTCATCACCGCCAAGGTCGGCAAGCTGAGCACGGCCGTGCCCGTCACGGTCGGCTTCGAGGACAGGGCGGTCGCCGGCTTCGACGACGCCGCCTCGTGGACCTTCGCCGCCGCGCGCGCCACCGGCTCGCTGTCGGCCGCGCCGGGGCAGGACGGCGGCGGGCTCAAGCTCGCCTACGACTTCACCCAGTCCACCGCCACCCGCGCCGCCTACGCCAGCCCGCCGCAGCAGATCGTGGTGGAGGGGCAGCCGCAGGCCTTCGGGCTGTGGATCCACTCGACCGGCAAGGGGGAGTGGCCCAGCCTCGAGTTCTACGACGCGCTCGGGCAGTCGCAGATCCTGCGCGGGCCGTACATGACGTGGACCGGCTGGAAGTACGTCGAGTTCGCGGTGCCGCCCGGTGTGAGCTACCCGCTCAAGCTGCGGCGCTTCTATGTCGCGGAGACCAAGGCCGACGCGAAGTACACCAACGAGATCGTGATCGACGGGCTGGTCGCCAAGGTGCCGCCGTCGGTCGAGACGCCGCAGCCGGCCAAGGTGGCCGACCCGGTGGTCAGGCCGCAGGTGGCGGACATGCCGTGGCGGTTCGCGGTCATGTCCGACGCCCAGTTCGTGGCCAGGGACCCCGACAGCGACATCGTCCGCAACGCCCGCCGCACCCTGCGGGAGATCAAGGCCGCCAAGCCCGACTTCCTGCTGATCAACGGTGACCTGGTGGACGAGGCGTCCCCGGAGGACTTCGCGCTGGCGAAGAGGATCCTCGATGAGGAACTCGGCGGTGAGCTGAAATATCACTACATCCCGGGTAACCATGAGGTGATGGGCGGCAAGATCGACAACTTCAAGGCCGCCTTCGGCGAGACGTACAAGAGCTTCGACCACAAGGGCACCCGCTTCATCACCCTCGACACCTCCCGGCTCAACCTGCGGGGCGGTGGCTTCGAGCAGATCGCCCTGCTGCGCTCCGAGCTCGACAAGGCGGCCGAGGACGACGCGGTCGGTTCGGTGGCGGTGCTGTTCCACGTGCCGCCGCGCGACCCGACGCCCGGCAAGGGCAGCCAGCTCGGCGACCGCAAGGAGGCGGCGCTGGTCGAAGGCTGGCTGGCCGACTTCCAGCGGGAGACCGGCAAGGGCGCCGCCTACATCGGCGCGCACGTCGGCACGTTCAACGCCGCCCGCGTGGACGCGGTGCCGTACTTCATCAACGGCAACTCCGGTAAGAACCCGGCCACCCCGCCCGACGACGGCGGCTTCACCGGCTGGTCGCTGTGGGGCGTGGACCCCGTGACGGCCAAGGAGGCCGAGCACGTCAGGCGCAACTGGTTCGCCGACGCGCCCTCGTGGATCGGCGCCCAGGTCCGCCCGCACGTGGACGACCTCACGCTGACGGTCCCCGCCACGGTCGCGGTCGGCGCCCCGGCGAAGGTGACGGCCACCGTCCGGCAGGGCGCCCGCGTGGTCCCGGCGGTCCACCCGGTGTCGGCGCGCTGGTCGGGCTCGCCCAACCTGCACGTCGGGCCGCGCGCCACGGCCAAGCCCTGGCACGTGGCCGTGCTCGATCCCGGCAGCGGCACGCTGACCGCCCTGCGTGCGGGGAACGTCACCGTGGCCGTCACGGTGAGCGGCGAGACCCGGCAGGCCGGCGTGGCGATCGCGGCCAGGGCGGCCGCCTGAGGCGAGGGGGCGGGCGCGGATCTCGTGCCCGTCCCCACGTTCATCGGCCCCGGTGGCGGGCACGGTCAGGGTGATGCCGCTGTTCTCCACTGGGGTAGGACGTTCCTCTATGACCGACGTGTTCAACCATCCGGCGCGCGCGGGAAGCCACCGGAAGGGCGCCCGTGTCCGCTGATCTCGACATCCCCGCCGGCCTGTTCCGGGTCATCGAGGAGCTGCCGCTGGTCGACCAGCACGCGCACGGCGCGAGCGGGCACGACCTCTCGCGCACCGCGTTCGAGCAGCTGATCACCGAGTCGGACCGGCCGGTGCCGGAGTGGATGACCCAGTTCGACTCCCAGGTGGGCTACGCGATCCTGCGCCACTGCGCCCCCGTGCTCGGCCTGGAGCCGCACGTCCCGCCCGAGGCGTATCTGGCCCGCCGCGCCAGACTGGGCGCGGACGAGGTGAACCGGCGGCTGCTCGGCGCCTCGGGCGTCGGCCACTACCTGATCGAGACCGGCTACCGCGCCGAGGAGATCCTCGGCACCTCCGGCATGGCCGAGGTCACCGGCGTCCCCGTCGACGAGGTGGTGCGCCTGGAGACCGTCGCCGAGCAGGTCGCCGCGGCAGGGGTGGCGGCCGGCGGGTTCGCCGCCCGCTTCGCCGAAGTGCTGTGGGAGCGCACCAGGTCGGCGCGCGGCCTCAAAACCATCGTCGCCTACCGGCACGGCCTCGACTTCGACCCCGCACCGCCCGAGCCCGCCGAGGTGACCGAGGCGGCGGGCCGCTGGCTGGCCGCGGGCGGTGCCCGCCTGGACGACCCGGTGCTGCTGCGGCACCTGATCTGGACCGGCCTGGACCGCGGGCTGCCGCTGCAGTTCCACATCGGCTACGGCGACCCGGACCTGGACCTGCGCCGCTCCGACCCGCTGCTGCTGCGGGGCCTGATCGAGCTGGCCGAGCCGGCGGGCGTGCCGATGGTCCTGCTCCACTGCTACCCCTACCAGCGCCAGGCCGGCTACCTGGCGCAGGCGTACCCGCATGTCTACTTCGACGCCGGCCTGGCCGTGCACTACACCGGCGCCAGGAGCGACGCGGTGGTCGCGGAGTGCCTGGAGGTCGCGCCCTTCGCCAAGCTGCTGTTCTCCTCCGACGGATGGGGGCCGGCCGAGCTGCACCACCTCGGGGCGGTGCTGTGGCGGCGGGCGATGGCCCGGGTGCTGGGCCGTTTCGTCGCCGACGGCGACTTCTCCTCCGAGCAGGCGGTGCGCGTCGTCACCATGGTCGGCGCCGGCAACGCGCGCCGCGTCTACGGCCTGGAGGCTGCCGCGTGACGGGATCGCATCACAGGGACGTGCTCCTGCGCGAGGTGCTCCGCGGGGAGCTGCACGCCGCCCAGGAGCTCAGGCGGGAGCTGCACGCCCAGCCACGAGTCTCGGGCAAGGAGGGGCCGACGCTCAAGCGCGTGCTCGAAGCGCTCCCCGACGGGCAGGTGGAGTACGTGGCGGGCACGGGCGCGATGCTGCGCGTGGGCGGCAGCGGCCCGGCGGTCGGCGTGCGCGGCGAGCTCGACGCGCTGCCCATCGTCGAGCGGACCGGCGTCGCGTGGGCCGCCACGAACGGCGCCATGCACGCCTGCGGCCATGACGTCCACCTGGCCGCCGTGGTGGCGCTGGCCCGGGCGGTCGACCGGGTCGGGGCCATCCTGCGGGGCAGGCGGGGGACCCGTGACGGCGGCCTGGAATCCGTCGCGGACGGCACCGGCCGGGTCGCGCCGCTGATGGTGGTGCTGCAGCCGCGCGAGGAGAGCTTCCCGTCGGGCGCCCGGGACATCGTCAAGGCGGGCGCGCTCGAACGCCACCGGGTGCACGCCATGATCGGCGCCCACGTGCAGCCCGTGCTGGAGCCGGGCGTGATCGCCTGCACGCCCGGCCCGGTCAACGCCTCCGCCGACGAGTTCCGGGTGACCATCAGGGGCAGGGACGGGCACGCCGCCTACCCGCACCTCGCCCGCGACCCGGTGGCCGCCATGGCGCAGGTCATCGTGGCCGCCCAGCAGCTCGTCAGCCGGGTGACCGACCCGATGGTGCCGACCGTGGTGACCTTCGGCACGGTGCATGCCGGCACCGCGCCCAACGCCATCCCCGGCGAGGCCGTGGCCAGGGGGACGCTGCGGACGCTGTCGCGGAGCTGGCGCGAGACCCTGCACGCGCGGTTCACCGAGCAGGTGCGGAACGTGGCCGCGGCACACGGCTGCGAGGCGGACGTGCAGGTCTTCCCCGGCGAGCCGGTGCTCGTCAACGACGCTGCGCTGGCCGTACGGGCCGGGGAGCTGCTGCGGGAGCAGGGCCGTACGGTCAGCGAGGAGCTGCGCTCGTGCGGCGGGGACGACTTCGCCCAGTACGGCGCGGTGGTGCCGTCGCTGATGATGTTCGTCGGCGTCGACACCGAGGCCGGGCTGCACAGCCCCGACTTCCTGCCCGACGACTCCAGCGTGGAGGCGGTCGCCGAGAGCCTGCTCGCGGGCTATCTCGCCGCGGACTCCACGGACGCCGCGGACGCCGCCGACAGGGTCAGCGCCCGGCTGTGAGCACGCCCCTGGCGACGGCCTCCCGCCGGGCCGTCTCCTCCGCCGTCGCCTGCTGCTCGGCCGCCACGCGCACGTCGTAGGCCGCACGGGCGGCGGCGATCTCGTTCTGGTGGCCCTCGGTCCAGGTGACCAGCGCGCGGATGGTCTCGTGCAGGGTCGCGCCCAGCGGGGTGAGCGCGTAGTCGACCCGCGGTGGCACGGTGGCGTGCACGGTGCGGCTCACCAGCCCGTCGCGCTCCAGATGCCGCAGGGTGCGGGTGAGCATGCGCTGGCTGACCCCGTCGATCATGCGGCGGAGCTCGGTGAAGCGGAGGCTGCGCTTGTCGAGCAGCGCGATGACGAGCAGCGACCACTTGTCCGCGACGCGGTCGAGGATCTGCCGGACCTCGCAGCCCTCCCGTATGTCCCACTGAAGAACGTCGTAGTCGCCGCCGGTATCCCCGCAGTAACCGGGGAATTCTGATGTGCCGTCTTCCATGCCCCCAGGATCCTCCAGCATGCTGCTTGGTTACAAGAGGGAACTGGCAGGCACTTTGAATACCGAGGCTCCGGTCCCTCCTTGCTGAGAGGAAACCGACGATGTCCACATCGCAGACCCGTATGGACGCACGCGCCTGGAGCGTGCTGTTCGTCCTGGCGGGAGCAGTCTTCCTGGAGGGCATCGACGTGGCGATGCTGAACGTGGCGCTGCCGGCCATCCGGGCCGATCTCGGCCTGTCGACCGGGATGCTCAGCGGGGTCGTCAGCGCCTACGTGCTGGGGTACGGCGGCTTCATGCTGCTGGGCGGCAGGGTGGCCGACGTCCTCGGCCGCCGCCGGATGTTCCTGTTCTGGCTGACCGTCTTCCTGGTCTTCTCCGGCCTCGGCGGTTTCGCCACCGAGGGCTGGATGCTGCTGGTCGCCCGGTTCGTCACCGGCGTGGCGGCCGCGTTCATGGCACCGGCCGGGCTGGCGCTGGTCACCGGCAACTTCCCCGAAGGGCCTCAGCGCACCAGGGCGCTCGGCGTGTACGCCGGGACGGCCGCGGGCGGGTTCTCGCTCGGGCTGGTCGTGGGCGGCCTGCTGGCCTCGATCGGCTGGCGCTGGGTGTTCTTCGCGCCGGTGCTGCTGTCGATGCTGATCCTCGCCGCGGCGGTGCCCCTCGTCAGGGAGACCGCACCGCCGCGCCGACCGGCCGGGGGCGGGTTCGACCTGGCGGGCGCGCTCGCCATCACCGGCGCGATGCTGCTGCTGGTGTACGGCGTGATCCGGCTGGAGCACCCCGGCGACGGCGTGGCGGGCACGGTGGCGACGTTCGCCGCCGGGCTGGCACTGCTGGCGGCCTTCGTCGTGATCGAGCGGCGCTCGCCCGACCCGCTGGTGCGGCTCGGCATCCTGCGCTCGGCCCCGCTCGTCCGAGCCAACCTGGGCGCGCTGCTGTTCGTCGGCTCGTTCGCCGGATTCCAGTTCGCGGCGACCCTCTACCTGCAGGAGGTCCGCGGCTGGAGCACTCTGCAGACCGGTCTGGCCATGCTGGTGATCGGCCTGGACACGATCCTCGCCCCCACCCTGACGCCGCGGCTGGTGAACCGGTTCGGCAACGCCCGCGTGCTGTTCGGCGGTCTCGTGCTGGCCGCGGTGGCCTACGCCCTGTTCCTGCCCGCCGGGATGGACTGGACCTACGCCGCGATGCTCCCGACCATGCTCCTGCTCGGCCTGGCGTTCTCGCTGGCGTACGGCCCGCTGACGATGGCCGCCACCGACGGGGTCGCCGAACACGAGCACGGGCTGGCCGGCGGCCTGCTCTACACCTCGATCCAGTTCGGCACGGCGCTCGGGCTGTCGGCGGTGACCGCCGTGGCCGCGCTCGGCGACGCCACCACCGCGCAGGAGCGGCTCGGCGCCCTCCAGACCGCCTTCGCCGTCCCCGTGGCCGCCGCGGTCCTCGGCGTGATCGTCACCGCCTTCGGCATCCGGGCCCGCGCCGGCAGCGGCGAGCCCGAACCCGCGCCCGCTCCGGCCTGACCACCACCCAGACCATCACCCTGACCATCACGGAGGAGACCGATGGCCACCGCAGTCACCTCGTTCACCGAGATCGAGAGCCAGTTCAACGCCTACGTCGGCGACATCGTCTACGCCACCATGACGACCGTGGACGCCAAGGGACGCCCCCGGGCCCGCGTCCTGATCCCGATCTGGGAGGTGGTCGACGGTCGCCCCCTCGGCTGGCTCGCGACGTACCGGACGCCGGTCAAGGCGGCGCACCTGGCGAACAACCCGCACACCACCTTCTCCTACTGGAGTCCCCGCCAGAACGCCGTGAGCGTCGACACCGTGGCCGGGTGGGTCGAGGACGAGGAGGTGAAACGCCGGGTGTGGGACCTCTACCGGGCGGGCAGCCCGCCCGGAGCCGGCTACGACCTGGGCAACTTCTGGAAGAGCCCCGACGATCCCGAGCTGCACGTGCTGCGGCTGGCTCCCTGGCGGGTCCAGGTCATCCGCGGCACCGACCTGTGGAGCCGGATCTGGCGGGCGGACTGAACCGGCGGCTCAGCGCGGCGGGTCGTCGAGCACCTGGGGATGACGTCCTCCAGCAGCCTGACCAGTGTCTCCTCCAGGAACTCGTGCACCTATCGCGGACGCTGGCGCCCGCCACCGCTTCCTGGACGTCTACTCGCGCGTCGTCCGCCCGGCCCGGGCGCTCACCACGCCCCGCCTGGCCGGATGGACGCTGCGCGCGCTCCTGCGCCGGGGCACCGACCGGACGGCGCTGCTCGGGTACGTCGCCAGGACGGCCCGCGAGCTGCGCCGGGAACGCGCCGCCACGCTCACTTCGGCACCCGGAACGCCAGATGCGTGACACCCGCCGTCTGCGCCGTCCGGACCGGCTCCAGCTCCACCGTCTCCTTCAGCGTCGCCCACAGCGGCATGCCGTCGCCGAGCAGCATGTGCGCGACGTGCAGCCGCAGCTCGTCGACCAGCCCCGCACGCAACGCCTGGCGGCACACGTCCACCCCGCCGATCACCCACACGTCCCGCTCCCCGGCGGCCGCGCCGGCCTGCCGTACGGCGCTCTCCACCCCGTCCGTGACGAACGTGTACGTCGCGGGCGGCTTGACCAGCGGCTCCCTCGCCTCATGCGAGAGCACGAACACCGGCCATGGGAACGGCGGCTCGTCCCCCCACGGTTCCTGACCCGCCCGGAACATGCCCATCCCCATGACGTAGGCCCCCGGTTCGGCGGCGAACTCCGCCGCCACCTCCGTGTCCGCCGGATCGTCGCTGAAGATCCACCTGTGCAGCTTCGACAGGTCCTCATCCGGCCCGGTAGCGAACCCGTCGACCGACACCGTGATGTTGAGCACTACGTCGCCCATGCCACTCTCCTTCTGTCACCGGGACAGACCAGTGGCGACCCCGATACTCATCGCTGACGAAATCCTCCCAAAGCTCTAGGCTCTTGCGGCGATGGAATGCGAAGACTTCACCCCTGGTTCCGGCCGCCTGGACCCCCGGGCCGCCCTGCGCTCCGACGCCCCCGCCCTCGACCTGAACGGCACCTGGCGCTTCCGCCTGTCGCCGGCAGCGCACGTCGCGGAGGACTTCGCCGAGCCTGGCCACGACGACTCCGCCTGGGACGAGCTGCCCGTGCCGTCGCACTGGCCGCTGCACGGGCACGGCTCACCCGCCTACACGAACGTCTCCTACCCGTTCCCGATCGACCCGCCGAACGTGTCCACCGAGAACCCGACCGGCGACTACCGGCGCGCCTTCGACCTGCCCGACGGCTGGACGGGCGGGCGGCTGCGCCTCGACGGCGTGGAGTCGTACGCCAAGGTCTGGCTCAACGGTCACGAGCTGGGCTTCTCCACCGGCAGCCGGCTGCCGGTGGAGTTCGACGCCGGGCCGTGGCTGAAGCCGGGACGCAACGTGCTGGCCGTCCGGGTGCACCAGTGGTCGGCGGCCAGCTACCTGGAAGACCAGGACATGTGGTGGCTGCCCGGCATCTTCCGCGACGTCACGCTCACCCGCTCGGCCGCCGACGTCTTCGTGCACGCCTCGTACGAAGGCGGGCAGGGCACGCTCAGTTTCGCCGGTGAGGGCCGGCTGAGCATCGCCGAGCTCGGCATCGCCGACCTGGAGCCCGACACCCCCGTCAACGTCGGCGTGGAGCCGTGGACCGCCGAGACACCGCGCCTGTACGACGCCGTGGTCACTCTGGAGGAGGAGACCGTACGGCTGCGCGTCGGCTTCCGCACCATCGGCATCGAGGACGGCGTCCTCCTGGCCAACGGGCGGCCGCTGCTGTTCAAGGGCGTCAACCGGCACGAGTTCCATCCCGAGCACGGCCGCGCGGTGCCGTACGAGACCATGCGCGAGGACGTGCTGCTGATGAAGCGGCACAATGTCAACGCCGTCAGGACCAGCCACTACCCGCCGCACCCCGACTTCCTCGACCTGTGCGACGAGCTGGGCCTGTGGGTGATCGACGAGTGCGACCTGGAGACGCACGGCTTCGGCCAGGTCGGCTGGCGCGCCAACCCCAGCGACGACCCGCGCTGGGAGGAGGCGTACCTCGACCGGATGCGCCGCACGGTGGAACGCGACAAGAACCACCCGAGCGTCGTCATGTGGTCCCTCGGCAACGAGGCCGGCGTCGGCCGCAACCTCGCCGCCATGGCCGAGTGGACCCGCGAGCGCGACCCGTCGCGGCCCATCCACTACGAGGGCGACTGGTCGTGCGCGCACGTGGACGTGTACTCGCGCATGTACGCCTCGCACGCCGAGGTGGAGGCGATCGGCCAGGGTGTCGAGGACCCCCTGGACGACCCGGAGCTCGACGCGCGGCGGCGGGTGATGCCGTTCATGCAGTGCGAGTACGCCCACGCGATGGGCAACGGGCCCGGCGGGCTCGTGGAGTACCAGGAGCTGTTCGAGCGGTATCCGAGGCTGGCCGGCGGGTTCATCTGGGAGTGGATCGACCACGGGCTCGCGCATCCGTCGCTCGGCCACGCGTACGGCGGCGACTACGGCGAGCCCGTCCACGACGGGAACTTCGTCATCGACGGGCTGGTGTTCCCGGACCGGACGCCTTCGCCGGGGCTGCTGGACCTCAAGAAGGTGTACGAGCCGGTGGGGTTCGCCTTCTCCGACGGCGCCGTGACGGTGACGGCCAAGTACGGGTTCCGCGACCTGTCACATCTGGCCTTCTCTGGCGTGGTCGAGGTCGAAGGCGTGCGGATCGCGGAGTTCCCGCTCGACGTGCCCGCCTCCGGAGGAGAGGTGAAGCTGCCCGGCCTGCCCGAAGGCGACGGCGAGCGGTGGCTGACGGTGCGGGCGGTGCTGGCCCGCGACGAGGCGTGGGCCGCGGCCGGTCACGAGGTGGCCTGGGGCCAGGCGCGCCTGTCGCCTGGTGGGGCTCCGTACCAGGGCGCCGGCGACCCCCGCCGCACCACGCAGGCGGGCGCGGCTGCGCCCTCCGAGGGAGCCACCGCTTCTTCCCCCGCGGGCCTGTCCCCGAGGGCAGGGGAGGCCGGTGTCGGCGGTGGGGCGTTCGACGCGGCCACCGGGCGGCTGATCCGGCTGTTCGGCATCGACGTCGAGGGACCCCTGCTGGAGCTGTGGCGAGCCCCCATCGACAACGACCGCTACAGCGGGGCCGAGTTCCGCTGGCGCCAGCTCGGTCTGCACCGCCTGACCCACCGCGTGGACGGCGTCGAGCACGGCGACGGCCTGGTGGTGCGCACCCGCGTCGCCCCGGCGGCCACCGACCTGGGCATGCGCGTCGTCTACCGGTGGACCGCCTCCGGCGAAGCCCTGGACCTGACGGTGGACGTCACCCCCGAGGGAGACTGGCCCGACCCCATCCCGCGCCTCGGCGTCGCCATGTCCCTGCCGGCGACCTTCGACCGCGTCACCTGGTTCGGCCGGGGGCCGGGGGAGGCCTACCCCGACACCGGGATGGCCACCAGGGTGGGCAGATGGACCGCCGCCGTCGAGGACCTCCAGACGCCGTACGTCTACCCCCAGGAGAACGGCCAGCGTGCCGACGTCCGCTGGGCGGAGCTCGGCGGAGCCGTCAGGGTGTCCGGCGACCCGGTGTTCGGCCTGACGGTCCGCCGCTGGACCACCGCCGACCTCGACCGCGCCACCCACCTGCCGGACCTGGTGCCCGGCGACCGGGTGCACGTCAACCTGGACCTCGCCCAGCACGGCGTGGGTACCGCCGCCTGCGGCCCGGGCACGCTCCCGCGGTACGACCTCAAAGCCCAGCCGGCGACCCTCCGGCTCCGCTTCGAGGCGCTCTAGCGAGGGCGCCTTCGCCGCCGGCCCTCGCCCCGAGGGCCGGCGGTCTCGGCGCTCCGAGCCGGCGGAATGGATGCCTGGAGAGATCAAGGGGTGGGAATGCCTGCTACGTTCATCGGTCTGGCGTCGTGGTCCGGCAATTTTCCGGAAGTGGACTTCGAGACTCCGGCCGGCGTGATCGACCGGCGGCTGCCGGAATCCCGTACAGGATCCCGGCAGCCCTCAGACGTCAGTCCGTGACCGCGAGCACCGTTCCGGCGCCCACCGTCAGCCCGCCTTCGCGGATGGCGAAGCCGAGCCCCGGCTCCAGCGCCACGGCCTTGCCCAGCTCGACCGACACCTCGACGGTGTCGCCCGGCTGTGCGGGCTCGGCCAGCAGCAGCTCGCCCGGCACGTCGGTCGTGCGCAGGTAGAACTGCGGCCGGTAACCCGCCGCGACCGGCCTGCGCCGCCCGCCCTCGTCGGCCGTGAGCAGGTAGAGGCGGGCGGTGAAGGACCGGTGGGCCCGCTGGCTGTCCTTCCCGGCCAGCACCATCCCGCGCCGCACCTGCTGCCGCTGGACGCCGCGGAGCAGGATGGCCGCGTTGTCGCCGGCCTCGCCCCGCTCCATGGTCCGCCCGAACGTCTCCACCCCGGTCACCACCGCGGTGAGACCCTCGCCGAACCCGACCGCCTCCACGGTGTCGCCGACCCGGACCGCGCCGCGCTCGATGGCCCCGGTGACGACCGTGCCGCGACCGGTGATCGTCAGCACGTTCTCCACCGGCATCAGGAACGGCGCGTCCACGTACCGGATCGGCACCGGGATGTGGTCGTCGACCGCCTGGAGCAGCGCCTCGATCGACGCCGTCCACGACGGGTCGCCCTCCAGCGCCCGCAGCCCGGAGACCCGGACCATCGGGGTGCCGGAGTAGCCGTGCTCGTCGAGCAGGTCCTGAAGCTCCAGCTCGACCAGGTCGGTGAGCTCCGGGTCGGCGCCGTCGGCCTTGTTGACCGCGACGACCAGGTGCTCGACGCCGACCCGCCTGGCGAGCAGCACGTGCTCCCTGGTCTGCGGCATGATCCCGTCACGCGCCGACACGACGAGGATGGCCCCGTCGAGCTGCGCCGCGCCCGTGATCATGTTCTTCACGTAGTCGGCGTGGCCCGGCATGTCCACGTGCGCGTAGTGCCTGGTGGCGGTCTCGTACTCGACGTGCGAGATGTTGATCGTGATACCCCTGGAGTGCTCCTCCGGGGTGCGGTCGATCCGCTCGAACGGCGTGTACGTGGCCTGGCCCCGCTCCGCGAGCACCTTGGTGATCGCGGCGGTCAGCGTGGTCTTGCCATGGTCGACGTGGCCCATCGTGCCGATGTTGAGGTGCGGCTTGTTGCGCACATAGGCCTGCTTGGCCATGATCCCTTCCTCTTTGACTCCTGGACGCGTGGTGACCCGTGTCAGGGCCGCTACCTCTCCCCGCCGGGTCACTCTCAGGACTTACGGGAAGAGGTCAGCGCTCCAGGCCGTCGCGGGCACGCCCGGACGCGCCCGCGAGGGCGGGCGTCGTCAGCGATGCGTGCCGGATCATGAGGACCATAGTGCTGATCCTGAGCAACGGACCGCAACGGAATATTCCGTTTGGCCGCGCGCACAACTCCGGCGGGCGCGTTCGTCCTGCAGACCGAAGAAGGCGGGGCCGCGCTCGCCTAGCGTTCGGTCATCGTGCCCGCGCTGGTCGCCGGACGGCCGTACGCTCGCCTACCTCCGGCCGGTCGAGGGCCGCCCGCAGATCCACCTGCTGCCCATGGACGGCGGCGAGCCCGCCGCGCTCACCGCCGCGCCGCTCGGCACGGGCGCGCCCGTGTGGTCGCCTGACGGCAGCACGGCGGCCCGCACAACGCGTGGGCGCCCGTCTTCGACGGCGCCCACCTCTACCACCAGGTACTCACCGCCCGCGGCTGGACGGTGCTCACCCTGAACCCCCGGGGCAGCGACGGGTACGGCGAGGACTTCTACGCCGCGGCCGTGGGCGCCTGGGGTCTGGCCGACGCCGACGACTTCCTGGCGCCACTGGACGAGCTCGTCGCCGGCGGAATCGCCGACCCGGAGCGGCTGGCCGTGACCGGCTACAGCTACGGCGGCTACATGATCTGCTGGCTGTCCACCAGGACGGACAGGTTCAAGGCCGCCATCCCCGGAGAAGCCGTAACAGACCTCAACAGCATGTCCGGAACCTCAGATGCCGGATATTTCCTGAAAATGTTTGAATGTGGGGGTGAGGTTGCGGCGCAGTCCCCGTTCACCCACGTGACCGACGTGACGACCCCCACCCTGATCCTGCACGGCGAGAACGACGACCGCTGCCCGGTGAGCCAGGCCGAGCAGTGGTTTCACGGCGCTGCGCGAGCGCGGCGTGCCGGTACGGCTCGTGCGCTATCCGGGTGCGTCCCATCTGTTCCTGCTCGACGGACGCCCCTCACACCGCCTGGACTACAACGAGAGGATCATCGCGTGGCTGGAGCAATGGGTCACCGGCTCGCCGAGCTGATCGAGCGGTACGAGGTGCCGGGAGCGGCCCTCGCCTACCTGCACGACGGCCAGGTCCACGAGTTCGCCGCAGGCGTGCTCAACGTGGACACGGGCGTGGAGGCCACCCCTGACTCCCTCTTCCAGATCGGGTCGGTCACCAAGGTGTGGACCGCGACCATGCTGATGCAGTCGGTGGAGCGGGGCGAGCTGACGCTCGACACGCCGGTGGCCGAGGTGCTGCCAGACTTCAGGGTGGCCGACGCCGAGGTCTCCAAGACCGTCACGATCAGGCACCTGCTGTCGCACACCAGCGGCATCGACGGCGACCTGTTCCTGGACACCGGCCGGGGCGACGACTGCGTGGCCAAGTACGTCGAGGCCTGCGCCGACCTGACGCAGAACCACCCCCTGGGCGCCACCCAGTCCTACTGCAACTCCGGTTTCACCATCGCCGGGCGCGTCCTGGAGAAGCTGACCGGCAAGAGCTGGGACGAGGTGCTGCGCGAGCGGATCGTCGAGCCGCTCGGCCTCACCCACACCTGGACCCTGCCGGAGGATGTGCTGCGCTTCCGCGCGGCCATGGGCCACATGGACGGCAAGCCCGCCCCCGTCTGGAGTCTCATGCGCTCCGCCGGGCCTGTCGGGCTGATCTGCGCCCGCCCCTCCGACGTGGTCGCCTTCGCCCGCGCCCACCTCGAAGGCGGCCTGCTGGAGGACCCGCAGGCCATGTGGGAGCCGCAGGTCGACATTCCCAACCCGCACGCGCTCGGCAGCCAGTGGGGTGTCGGCTGGATCCTCGACGAGTGGGACGGCCGGCGCGTCATCTCGCACGGCGGCAACACCATCGGCCAGCACGCGATGCTCTGGATGGTGCCCGACACGGGCACGATCGCCTGCGTCGCCGCCAACGGCGGCCACAGCGGAGCGTTCACCCGGGCCGTCGTCACCGAGCTGTTCGCCGAGCTCGGCGTCCTGACCGTGCCGCCCAAGCTCGGCCCGCCGCAGGCCCCGGTCGAGGTGGACGCCGGCCGCTACGCGGGCGTCTACGAACGGGCCGGGGCGCGGATCACGATGACCCGGCGCGAGGGCGGGCTGCGGATGCTCATGGAGGCCACCGGCGCGCTCGCCGCGCTGCAGGAGCCGCAGGAGATCGACCTCGTCCCGCTGGACGAGGTCACCTTCGTCGGCCGCCCGGCCGGAGACCCCGACTGGCTGTCCGCCGTGTTCTACCAGCTCGCCGACGGCTCCCCGTACGTCCACCTGGGCGCGCGCGCCACCCCCAAGACGGGCTGACATGCGGGCGATCTTCGACGACGTGGGCGCGCGCGGCTTCGTGCACGCCCGCGACGTCGACGGCGACGCCGAGCTCGGGCTCGACCCCGACGA
Source organism: Nonomuraea sp. LPB2021202275-12-8 (assembly GCF_037044575.1). Taxonomy (NCBI): domain Bacteria; kingdom Bacillati; phylum Actinomycetota; class Actinomycetes; order Streptosporangiales; family Streptosporangiaceae; genus Nonomuraea; species Nonomuraea sp. LPB2021202275-12-8. Next base: position 513,410 of record NZ_JBAHWD010000002.1, read on the forward strand.
GCCCGTGGTGCTCGCCTCGGTGTTCAAGATCGCGGTGGTCCTGGAGTACGCCAGGCAGGCCGCGGCGGGGGAGCTGGAGCGCACCGAACGGCTGACGGTGACCGCGGCGGACAAGGACGGCGGCATCGGCACCTCGGGCTGCGCCGACGACGTCTCGCTCACCCTCAGGGACCTCGCCCACTTCACGATGACGATGAGCGACAACGCCGCCACCGACGTGCTGCTGCGCCGGGTCGGCCTGGACCGGGTGCACGCCACCCTCGCCGGTCTCGGGCTACGGCGCACCAGGCTGATCGGCGGCTGCGCCGAGCTGTTCGCGCAGGTGACGGCCGAGCTCGGCACCACGGAGCTGGACGGCATGCCGCCCGAGCTGATCGAGCCGCTGGCCGTCCGCGATCCCGAGCGGACCACCTCCGGCACGCCCCGCGAGATCACCACGCTGCTCGCCCGCATCTGGCGGGACGAGGCGGGCCCGGCGGAGGCGTGCGCCGAGGTGCGCGCGATCATGGGCGAGCAGATCTGGCCGCACCGGCTCGCCTCCGGGTTCCCCGACGAGGTACGCGTCTCCGGCAAGACCGGCACCCTGTGGGGCGTACGCAACGAGGCCGGAGTCGTGGAATATCCGGACGGCAGACGCTATGCCGTCGCGGTGTTCCTGCGCACCGCGAAGCTCGGCGGGCGGCATCCCGCGGCCGACGCGGCCATCGGGCGGGCCGCCCGCCTGGCGGTGGACCGGCTGCGAGCCTGAAGACGCCCGACCCCTATGGTGAGTGGATGAGCAGCCGCCCACGCGCCAGCCTGGGGCGTATCCTGCACGACCTGGGCAGCACGGTGCTCGACGTGGCCGTCTCGCCCGGCGCGCTCGACGCCGAGGTCAGCGGGGTGCACATCCACGACCCGCTCGACGAGCAGCCGGTGCCGCCGGGCGGCATCGTGCTCGCCGTCGGGATCCACCGCGCCGGGGACATCCGCGCCCTGCTGGAGTCGGCGGGCCAGGCCGCCGGCGTCGTGGTGAAGGTGCCCGTCGACGCGGACGAGCACGTGCGTGCGGCGGTCGCGGAGACCGGGGTGGCCGTGCTCGGCCTGACCAGGGCCGCCTCCTGGTCGCAGATCGCCGCCCTGCTGCGCTCGCTCATGGCCGAGGGCGAGCTGGCCGAGCCGGGGGAGGAGCCGCACGGCGACCTGTTCTCCCTCGCCAACGCCGTCTGCGCGCTGCTCGACGCGCCGGTCACCATCGAGGACAGGTCCTCGATGGTGCTGGCCTACTCCGGGCGCCAGGAGGAGGCCGACGCCGGCCGGATCGCCACCGTGCTCGGCCGCCAGGTGCCCGAGCGCTACCAGCGCATGCTGGACGAGCGCGGCCTGCTCAAGGAGCTCTACCAGAGCCGCGAGCCCATCTACATGGAGCTGCCCGGCGACAGCATCAACAGGGCCGCCGTCGCCGTGCGCTCGGGGGACGAGATCCTCGGCTCCATCTGGGCCGCCGTCCACGAGCCGCTCACCGAGCAGCGGCACCGCGCGTTCGCCGACGCCGCCAAGGTCGTCGCGCTGCGGCTGCTGCGCGAGCGGGCCGGGGCGGACACCCAGCGGCGGCTACGCGCCGACCTGCTGTCCACGGTGCTCGCGGGCGGCTCCGGCGCGGCGGAGGCGGCGGGCCGGCTCGGCGTCGCCACGCAGCGGCTGTGCGTGCTGGCCGCCCAGCTCACCGACCTGCCCGAGGCCGACCCGGCGCGGGGCGAGAGCGACCGGCAGCGCTTCTGCGACGCGTTCGCCCTGCACGTCGCCACCATCCACCCCAAGGCGGCCGCCGCGCTGGTCGGCTCGGTCGCCTACGCCGTCCTGCCGCTCAACTCCGGCGCCGAGGACGAGGAAGCGCGGGCGGTGCACATCGCCCAGGACTTCTTGGCCAGGGTCGGCCCGCGCCACCCGGCCAACATCGGCGTCGGCCGCCTGGCCGCCAGCCTCGGCCAGGTGGCGAGGTCGCGGGCCGACGCCGACCGGGCACTGCGCGTGCTGCGCGCCCGCGGTACCTCGGGCGCGGCCGCCGGCTACACCACCGTCCACTTCGAGTCGCTGCTGCTGCAGGTCGCCGACGTCGCGGGTGCCGAGGAGCAGACCCCCACCGGCCCCTACCAGCGGCTGCTCGCCCACGACCGGGAGCACGGCAGCGAGCTGGCCGCCACGCTGAGGGCCTACCTCGACGCGTTCGGCGACGTCAACCTCGCCTCGGCACGCGTCCACGTGCACGCCAACACCTTCCGCTACCGGCTCAAGCGGCTCGTCGAGATCAGCGGGCTCGACCTGGCCGACCCCGACGCCAGGCTGACCGTTATGCTGCAGATGCGGATCTTTGGGCCATAGCACCAGATCGGCTGGAACGCACCCCTACACGCGGGCGCTCATCACCTCGCTGCCTGGCATGGATACCGACGGTCGCTCCGTTAGCCAGCATCCCGGGCCGCCAGTCCGCCCCCTCCGAGGTGGGGGAGGGGTGCGCGTTCGCGCCCCGCTGCCCGCTCGCGCGCTGCCCGGCCGAGCGTCCCCCACTGAGCGAGTACGGCGACGCCCACCGGGTCGCCTGCTGGGAGGTCTGTTGACTTCCTCCCCTCCCCGAAGGGAGGGGATTCCCACGGTCGCCCGTGAGGGTTCCTGCTTCACCGCCGGTTGCCCGCACGGTCAGGCCGTCGATCGAGATTCCGTCGGGACCGCTGCCGATCCAGCCTTCCGGATCGCTGTCGATCCCGGTCGGCCTCCACGCCGATTCGACGTCGGCGACGCCCTCCGGATACTTGAGTATCTCGTGCCGGTCAAGAAGCTCCGCGATGATGCTCGCCATTGATTCCTCGAAGCGTCGGTCACAGCGGGATCCACTCCTTGGCCGTGGTGACCTCGTCCAGGATCCCGGGGATCGGCTCCACGCCGATGCCCGGGCCGGTCGGCACGTCCAGGTGGCCGTCGGCCAGCTCGAACGGCTCGGTGATGTCCGTCGCATAGTAGCGGCGCGAGCCCGAGGTGTCGCCCGGCAGGGTGAACCCGGGCAGCGCGGCCAGCGCCACGTTCGCGGCCCGGCCCAGGCCGGTCTCCAGCATGCCGCCGCACCACACCGCGATCCCGTTGGCCCGGCACAGGTCGTGGATGCGCCTGGCCTCCAGGTAGCCGCCGATCCGGCCGGGTTTGATGTTGACGATCGAGCACGAGCCGAGCGCGATCGCGGCCGCCGCGTGCTCGGCCGACTCGATGGACTCGTCCAGGCAGATCGGGGTGCTCAGTTGCGTGGCCAGCTTGGCGTGCTGGACCAGGTCGTCGTTGGCCAGCGGCTGCTCGATCAGCAGCAGGTCGAAGTCGTCCAGCCTGGCCAGGTGGCGGGCGTCCACGAGGGTGTAGGCGGCGTTGGCGTCCACCTGGAGCAGGATGCCGTCGCCGAACCGCTCGCGCACCGCCCTGACCGGCTCCAGGTCCCAGCCGGGCTCGATCTTCAGCTTGATCCGTACATACCCCTCGTCCAGGTAGCCCGCGACCGCGTCGAGGAGCTGCGGGACCGAGTCCATGATGCCGACCGAGACCCCGCACGGCACCCGGTCGCGGGCCGCGCCCAGGAACCGGCCGAACGACTCGCCGGCCGCTCTGAGCTGCGCGTCGAGCACGGCCGTCTCCAGCGCGGCCTTGGCCATCCGGTGCCCCTTGACGTGCTCGAGCGCCCGGCCGACCGACTGGGCGTCCACGTTCGCGGGCAGCGCGGGGAGCAGGAAGCGGCGGATCACCTCCGCCGCGCCGTCCACGTACTCGGAGGAGTAGAGCGGTTCGGACATCGCCACGCACTCGCCCCAGCCTTCGGCGTCCGGCGTCACGACCCGGACCAGGAGCACGTCGCGGGCCGTCTCGGTGCCGAACGAGGTGCGGAACGGCGCGACCAGCGGCATCGCGATCCGGCGCAGCTCAACTCCGGTGATCTTCACGTTCTCTCCACTACATAAAACGATTTGTCATGAAATCCGGTGATCTTTCCCCCGTCGGCCAGCATGCCGCCCAGTATCTCCCGTACGGCATGCCGCCACGCCTTGGCCGTTCCCGGGTCGGCGTGGCGCAACCGCTCGACATCCTCGGGCACCGCCACGAGCACGGCCGGGGCATCGGTGCGAGGGCCGGGAACCGGCCACCCGTCCTCGTCGGCCAGCGCCACCACCGCGCTGGCGGGGACGGCGACCGGCACCGGCCCCCGCCGGACGAGGGCCTCGACGCGCGGCGCGGTGAGCGGCCAGACGGCGAGCACCCGGTCGGACTCGTCACCCTGGTTGATCGCGTCGTCCATGACCCCGTAGAAGGCGGGCAGGTACTCGTGCGGCCGGGCGCCGAGTTTGGCCAGGTTGAAGTGGGCGTTGCGGCGCACCAGCGGGTCGAACGTCCAGGTGACCCGCGCCAGCCCGCGATCGAGCGCCCACTGCCGCTGGTGCAGCTTGAGCGCCAGCCCGGCGCCAGGAGCTCCGGCCACTCCCGTGATGTGCGAGTGCAGTGCCGAGCCCGCCGCGAAGAACGCCACGGACGCCCCCACCATCCGGTCGCCGTCGAAGGCGCCCGCCACGTAGTTGCCCGCGTGCGCCAGAGCCAGCATCAGCTCCACGGTGATCGGCTGCCTGCCCGGATCGAAGTGCCAGATGTTCTCGAACAGCGCCATGACCTGCTCGAACTCCCCGATCTCGTGGAGCTCCCTGATGGCGATCAATGCCGTCGTTCCTCTCGGTGCATCGGATGTCATCGCGACCGTACGCCACGGCGCGCGCGGGGGATTCGTGCCAGACAACCAAGAGGGCGGCCGTCTTCGTCGGAGCCTCCTACGCGCCCGGCTCGACGCGGATCCGCGACGGCCGCTCCTGGGTGAGCCGCACCGCCGCGAGCAGCGCCGCCGCCTCGTCCGGCGGGTGGCGGGCGGTGACGCGGGCCAGCACGTCCGCCACGGTGACGCCGCCGTCCAGCCAGGCGCGGCCGTCGCGGCGGATCTCCAGCACACCCGGCGCGGGCAGCCCCGCCAGCGCCAGGCCCGCCACCGTGGCGCTCGCCAGCGCGCCGGAGTCCGCGACGGTCCAGCCGTAGTGCCAGATGCCCGCGGCGACCACCGGCGCGGCCGGGTCGTCCGGCGCAGCCAGCACCACGTCCAGGCCGCACAGCAGCGCCCGCGCGATCTCCGGAGCACCCCGCACCGCCCGCGTCGCCACCTTCAGGCCGGGCATCTCGGGCACGTTCCCGGTCGCCTCGAAGATCAGCTTGATGCCGGTCTCGAGATGTCCCGGCTGGCCGTCGCGCCATCCGCACGCGACCAGATCCGCCGAGCCGGCGGCGCCCCACGTGCCGATGCGCAGCATGGGGCATGACTACCCTCTGTCGCGATCCATGACACACGGTCGTCCAGTCGGCCGGCGGGCCGCGCCACCGGGACCGGTTCAGCGCTCCAGGACGTGCAGCGCGTCCGGGACCGTGGTCAGCACCGCCGCCTCCGCCCGCGTGCAGACCGCGACGTCCGCCACCCGGGCGCCGAACAGGTCGGGCACGTAGATCGCCGGCTCGACACAGAGGGTCATCCCCGGCTCCAGCACGGTCTCCTCGCCCGGCCGCAGGCGCGGGCCCTCGTCGTGGCCGAGCCCGACGCCCCGGCCGGCGCAGGCCGCCGCGAAGTGACCGTAGCCGCTGCCGTCGATCACGTCCCCGGCGGCCGCGGCCACACCGGCGGCCGGGGCGGAGGGCCGTACCGCGGCCAGGGCCGCGCGCTGCGCGGCGAGCACCACCGAGTACATGGCCTCGAAGTCCTCCGGCGGCTCGGCGACGGCGAAGACGCGCGCCACCTCGGCGCAGTAGCCCTCCCACCGCCCGCACAGCGAGATCGCCAGCGCGTCACCCGGGTTGATCACCCGCCCGCCCGGCGGGTGACCCGGCCGTGCGGTGTGCTCGCCGGCGGCGACCCGCACCGACAGCACCTCCTCGCAGCCCGTCTCCAGCAGCAGCATCCGCAGCCTGCCCGCCATGCCCCGCTCCGTGGCGCCGAACCAGGCCAGCTCCCGCGCCTGGCCCAGCACCGCCTCCACGGCCAGCGCCGCCCGCCCGACGGCATCGATCTCCCGGGGCAGTTTGCGCAGCCTGAGCGGCTCCAGCACGGCGGTGGCCGGTACCAGCTCCGCCTCGATCGCCAGCCCGAACAGCTCGCGCACCCGCATCTCCGGATCCACGCCCACCCGCCGCGCGTCACCTGGCACATGCTGTGCCGGATCACCCGTCTCCGCCACCGCGTCCCTGGTCACCACCAGGAAGCCGTCACCGCTGCCGCCCAGGAACCGGAAGTCGGGCGAGGGGCGCAGCACCAGGGCGTCCACCCCGCCCTCGGCCATGGCCACCCGGACGGCGCCCAGCCTGGCGGCATCCGCGCCCGCCGCCTCCGGACTCACGGCGTGTGGGCGCGGGACGGCTCGTGCAGCCAGCAGGCGACCGGGCCGAAGTCCGGATCCTTGACCCGGCACACGTCCATCACGTGCGGGCAGCGCGGGTTGAACCGGCAGCCCTGCGGCGGGTCGGCCGGGTCGGGCACGTCGCCCGGCAACTCGGCGGGCAGCACGCCCAGCCCGTCGGGTTTGGGAATGGCTCCCAGCAGCGCCTGCGTGTAGGGGTGGCGGGGGTTCGCCCACACCTCGGCCGTGGCGCCGGTCTCGACGATCCGGCCCAGATACATGACCGCGATCCGGTCGGCGATCAGCCGCACGATCGACAGGTCGTGGCTGATGAACAGCAGCCCCGCGCCCGAGTCCACGGCCAGGTCCCGCATGAGGGTGGCCACCTGTGACTGGGCCGAGGCGTCCAGCGCGGAGATCGGCTCGTCCCCGATCAGCAGCCGCGGCCTGGCCGCCAGCGCCCTGGCGATCGCGATGCGCTGCCGCTGGCCGCCGCTGAACTCGTGCGGATGCCGACCGGCGAAGTCGCGCGGCAGGCCGACGCGCTCCAGCAGGTCGGCCGGCTTGGTGACGGTGTCGCCCGAGGTGCGCAGGCCGTCGGCGATCTGGTCGCCCACCCGGCGGCGCGGGTTCAGCGACGCGTACGGGTCCTGGAACACCATCTGGATGCCGGTCAGCTTCCTGCGCCGCAGGCCGAGCGGCGTCACCGGCTCGCCGTCGAAGGCGATGCGCCCCTCGGTGACCGAGTTCAGCCCGCAGACGGCGCGGGCCAGGGTGGACTTGCCGCAGCCGGACTCGCCGACGAGGCCGACGACCTCGCCCGCGTTCACCTCCAGGCTGGCTCCCGCCACCGCCCTGACGACGGGACGGCCGGGGGAGCGGTGCTCGACGACCAGGTCGTCGACGGTCAGCAGGCTCATCGAACCCCCTCATCAGTACTGCTGTCGGGCAGGGAGTCCAGCAGCGAGCGGGTGTAGGCGTGCGCGGGCTCGCGCAGCACCCGGCCGCGCGGGCCGGTCTCCACGACCAGCCCGTCCTTCATCACGCTCACCTCGTCCGCCACCGCCGACATCACGCCCAGATCGTGCGTGACGAGCAGCACGGCCAGGCCGAGCTCGTCGCACAGGCCGCGCAGCAACCGCAGCACACCCGCCTGTACGGTCACGTCCAGCGCGGTCGTCGGCTCGTCGGCGATCAGCACCTTCGGGGAGCAGGCGAGCGCGATCGCGATGGCGATGCGCTGCCGCATGCCGCCGGAGAACTGGTGCGGGTAGCGCCCGTAGGCCTCCTGCGCGCCCGGGATGCGCACCTTGCCCAGCAGCTCCACCGCCCTGGCCCTGGCTTCCCCCTTGCCCACGCCCAGGTGGTGGCGCATGTGCTCGGTGAGCTGCCTGCCGATCGTGAGCATCGGGTGCAGGCTCGTCGCCGGGTCCTGGAACACCATGGCGACCTCGCCGCCGCGCACCCGGTTGAGCTCCTTGTGCGGCAGCGTGAGCAGCTCGCGCCCGCCGAGCGCGACGCTCCCGGTCACGCGCGCGCCGTGCGGCAGCAGCCCGAGCACGGCCAGCCCGGTCATGGTCTTGCCCGACCCGCTCTCGCCGGCCAGGCCGTGCACCCTGCCCTCCTGGAGCGACAGGTCCACGCCGCGCAGGATGTCCTTGCCACCGATGGACACCTTCAGGTCCGTGATGGTCAGCGTCACAGCGCACGCTCCTTGATGGCGCGGGCCGTACGCGGATCCAGCGCGTCCCGCAGCGTGTCTCCCAGGAAGTTGAACGCCAGCACCACGGTCAGGATCGCCAGGCCCGGGAAGGTCGCCACCCACCAGCTGTCGAACACCTCCACGCCCGACGACACCATCGCGCCCCACTCCGGGGACGGCGGCTTGGCGCCCAGTCCCAGGAACGACAGGCCCGACAGCAGCAGCAGCGCGGTGCCGATGTCCAGGGTGGCGAGCACGAGGATCGGGCCGGTCACGTTCGGCAGCACGTCCACGCGCAGCGACCGCCACGCGGAGAAGCCCAGCAGCCGCCCGCTCAGCACGAACTCGCGCTCCCGCACGCCCAGCACCAGCCCCCGCGTGACACGGGCGTACGCGGGCCAGGCCACCACGAGCACGGCCAGCACCGCGTTGGTCAGGCTGGCCCCGAGCGCTGCGGCCACCACCATGGCAAGGATCACGGTCGGGAACGCGAACACCAGGTCCGCTACCCGCATGATCGTCTCATCCACCCATTTACCGAAATATCCGGCGCAGGCGCCGAGTAGGCCGCCGATCAGCACCGACAGAGCCACCAGCATCACGGTCAGCGGGATCGACACCCGCGCGCCGTACATGACCCTGCTCAGGATGTCGCGGCCGAGCTGGTCGGTCCCGAACCAGTGCCCGGGGCCGGGCGCGGCCAGCCGCGGCAGGTCCTGGGCCAGCGGGTCGTGCGGCGCCAGCACGGGCGCGGCCACCGCGACCACCAGCCAGACGATCGCGATCACGACGCCGACGACGGCCAGCGGCTGCCGCCACGCCTCCGGCAGCCGCCTCAGCAGGCCCTTGCGGGCCAGGGGATCCCGTTTCACTGGAGCCTCACTCGCGGGTCGATCACGCCGTACAGCACGTCCACGATCAGGTTGATGGCGAGATAGACCACGCCCACCACCAGGCCGACGCCCATGACGGCGGGCAGGTCCAGGCTGGTGGCGCTCTTGTAGGCGTACTGGCCGATACCGGGCCAGGCGAAGATCGCCTCCACCAGCACGGTGCCGGACAGCAGGCTGCCGAACGCCAGGCCCGCCACCGTGATGATCGGCACCAGCGCCGAGCGCAGCACGTAGCGCAGCAGGATCGTCCTGCCGGGCAGCCCCTTGGCCCGGGCCGCCCGCACGTAGTCCTGGCCGAGCACCTCCAGCACCGCCGAGCGGGTGAAGCGGGTCAGCAGGCCGATCGTGTAGAGCGCCAGCACCAGGGCCGGCGTGATCAGGTGGCCGACGGCCGAGGTGAAGATGTCCCATCGGCCCGCCAGCAGCGCGTCCACCGTCTGCAACCCCGTCACGCCCGGAGGCGCGCCCAGCGCGGGATCGACCCGGCCGCTGCCCGGCGTGATCTGCAGCCGGTAGAAGAACACGTAGAACGCCACCAGCGCCAGCCAGAACGTCGGCACCGAGATGCCGACCAGGCTCAGCACGCGCAGCACGTGATCCGAGAGCCTGTCCCTGCGCAGCGCGGCCACCACGCCGAACGCCACGCCGAGCACCAGCGAGACCAGGATGGCCGCGCCCGCCAGCTCCAGCGTGGCGGGCACGTACTCGGCCAGGTCCTCGCTGACCGGGCGGTGGCTCTGCTGGCTCATCCCGAGGTCGCCCTGGACGACGCCCTGCAGGTGCAGCACGTACTGCTCCCACAGCGGCTTGTCCAGGCCGTGCTCGGCGCGCCACTGCGCCACGATGGCCGGGTCCCCGAGGGCTCGCTGGCCCAGGTTCGCCGCCACCGGGTCGCCGGGCACCAGGTTCGTCAGCACGAACGTCACCAGCGTGATCCCCCAGGCCAGCAGGACCGCCATGAGGATCCGCCGGATCAGGAACCTGGCCAGCGGCGGCAGCCCGCGCCGCCTGGGGCGGGGGCGCGGCGGCGGCACCGCCGCCGCGCCTGCTTCGTCCTTCTCGGACACGTGCTTACTTCGCGCCCAGGTCGGCCACGTCGACCGTCCAGACCGGGTGATACTCCAGTCCCGTCACCGAGGCGGCCGTCACGATGTTCTGGCTCGGCTGGATGAGCGGGATGAACGGCCCGGAGGCGTTGAGCTTGGTCTGCACGTCGAAGTAGGCCTCCTTGCGGGCCTCGTCGCCGATCGCGGTCGCGGCCTTCTCGCCCGCCGCCTCGATCTCCTTGGCCGCGCCCGCCTGCCAGCCGGCCCGCTTGCCGACCGTCTGGCCGGGCAGGAACGCCAGGTAGTCGTTGGGGTCCGGGTAGTCAGGGCCCCAGTACCACAGGCCCATCTCCTCCTTGCCGTTGCGGTAGTTGTCCAGCGCCGTCGTCACCGGGGCGGGCTGGAGGTCCACCGTGATGCCGACCTCCTTCAGGTTGGCCTGGACGCGCTCGGCCAGCGGCTGGAAGGACAGGCCGTTCACGGTCAGCTCGGTCGGGTACTCCAGCTTGACCGTCGGGTTCGACAGCCCGCTCGCCGCCAGGGCCGCCTTGGCGCCCTCGACGTCGCGCTTGACCGCCTGGTCCGCCGGCAGCGCGCCGAGCAGCTGCGACGGGATGACGCCCGGCGCCTGCGTCGAGCCCTCACCGGCCAGCTCCAGCAGGCCCGCGTAGTCGACGCCCTTGCGCACCGCCTCCACGAACTTGGCGTTCGGCGTGGTCTTGCTGACCGCGGAGTCCTGGTTGGCCAGCAGGAAGATGACGTTCGCCGAGGCGGTCTTGTCGACCTGCAGCGTCGCGGGCATGTTCGCGACCTGGTCACCGGACAGGTTCAGCGCCACCTGGCTGTCGCCGCGCTGGACGTTCAGCTTCTGCGTGGCCGCCTCGACGTTGCGGATCACGACCTTGTCGTAGGCCGGCTTGGTCCCGTGGTACTTCGGGTTCGCCTTGAGCACGACCTGGCTGCTCACGTTGAACGACTCGATCAGGTACGGTCCGGACCCCGCCGAGTTGGCGTTGAGGTACTGCTCGGCCTTGTCCTGCGCGTCCGCCGTCGCGCCGTTCTGCTTGGCGACGTCACTGTTGAGGATGCCGAGCGCCGGGTTCGGCAGGATGTACGGCAGCGCGGCGTTGGCGTTCTTGGACGTCATCGTGATCGTCGAGTCGTCGGTCTTGGCGATCTCGACGCCGTCGAGCAGGAACGACGGGGTGCCCTTCATGTCGCGCACCCGGGTCAGCGAGAAGACGACGTCGTCCGCGGTGATGGCGGAGCCGTCGGCGAAGGTGGCGCCCTGCTTGAGCTTGAGCGTCAGGACCTTGCCGTCCTCCGAGAGCTCGTAGGACTCGGCCAGCGCGGGGACCGGCTTGGTCACGTCGGCGCCGTCGAAGGTGAGCAATGTCTCGTACGTCGCCTTGCCCACGATCAGACCGGTCGGCTCGTACGTGCGTCCGGGGTCGGCCGTCTTGAGGTCGAAGGACGTGTCGATGACCAGGGTCTTGCCGCCGCTCTGGGCGGCGGGGGCCTGGGTACCGCCGCTTCCGCAGGCGGCGAGGGCGAGTGCACCGGCGAGCAGCACAGCCGCCGTCTGCGAGCGGGTCGCCATGGGTGTCCTCCAGATGGACGGTTGGAACGAAGATGTCCAGGATTGTCAGGCAGAATGTCCAGGCTCCGTACGGTCACCAAGACGGATATAAAGGGGCGTGAGGTAACTATGAGTGAAATTTCCAGAAATGACGGCAGCGGCGGTGTTCAGCCTGGACGGATCGGCATCGGTCTGGAGCTGGACGCCACCCATATGAAGATCCTCGAGGTCCTGCGGGAGAACGGCAGGATCTCGGTCGCGGCACTGGCCGAGCGGGTGGGCATCTCCCGGGCGAACGCCTACACCCGGTTCGAGGCGTTGCGGGCCGACGGGGCGATCAAACGGTTCACCGCCGAGATCGACCCCGTCAGGACCGGGCTCGGCATCACCGCGCTGATCTTCGTGACGGTGCGGCAGCAGATGTGGAAGCAGTTCAGGGCCGAACTGGCGAGGATGCCGGAGGTCGAGTACTGCGCGATCACCACCGGTCAGCACGACGCGATGATCCTGGTCCGGATGGGCGACGTCGCCGAGGTGCACGCCATGGTGACCGAACGGCTGGCCAACATCCCCGCGGTGAAGGCCACCGAGACCGTGTTCATCCTGGACGAGGTGCTCAAGCGGCCGTACGTGCTGCCGAGCGACCGCGAGAAGGCCCGGCCCGCCCGCCGCCCCGCGCAGGAGGCGCAGGGCGGAGAGGTGCCGCTCGGCAAGATGCGGTTCGTCGGCGCGGCCGAGGGCCGGGCGGCCCTGCAGAAGGACACCTGACCGGGATCCCCGGCCTGCCCGGGCCGGGACCCGGGCGGCAGCCTCAGGCGGTGACGACCTCGGTGCACACGCTCACGTGCCGGGTCTCGTCGCCCGCGAACTGGAACTCCTCCACCAGGCGCAGCCTGCCGTCGGCCTCGGTCTCCAGGCGGCTGTTGCTCTGGCCGCCCGCCTTGCCGCCGGCCTTCAGCGCGTGCGCGTACGAGATGCTGACCTGGTCGCCGTCCCGGGTGCCGACGAAGCGGCCGTGGGTCACGGTGTCGCCGGTGTATTCGCCCCACACGACGCCGTCGGCCTCCCAGTAGAGGAACTCGGTGGGCCGCTCCGGGTCCACCGCGCTCGCCGTCGAGCTCACCATCACGAATCTGCGGCCGTTGAGAAGGTTCACGGTGCCCATGGTCGCGAGGTCACGACGGCGAGCGCTGCCCGGCTGGACGGATCGCCGCCCCGGCGCCGGGCTCGCCGGCGATCCGTCCAGCGGCCCCCTCCGGCCGGCCCGCCCAGCGGCACGACGGTCCATCGGACTTTGCCGCAGCTTTCCCTCCTTGGCGCGCGCGTCATGATTGCGTATTGTGATATTCATCTAACGCTACGTGTTCTACGTGCTGGGGGAGATCTTCATGCTGGCGTACGTGTTCTCGGTCCTCGCGGCGGTGGGCGTGGTGGCGATCGCGGCCCTGTCGTTCAGGCTGGCGGGCAAGGGCAGCGACGACCACGCGGCGGACGGGCCGTCGGCGGGCCACGCGGGGGCGATGCTGTCGGCGCTGTTCCTGCTGGTCTTCGCCATCGCCATCATCGTGCCGTGGACCACGGCCGACGCAGCCAGGCAGAACACGCACGCCGAGAGCCGGGCCGCCATCGACGCCTACTGGGCGGCCGCGGACCTGCCCGCCGACGCCGTCGCCCCGGTCCGCACCGGGCTGCGCGACTACGTCACGTTCGTGGTCAAGGACGAATGGCCCGTCATGGGGCACGGGGAGATGCACGCGGCCGGATCGGCGCGGCTCGACGAGCTGCGCGCCAGGGTCGTCGAGCTCGACGGCGGCACCGAAGACCAGCAAGAGGCCAGGGGCGCCGTGCTCGACCGCATCGGGGCCATCTCCGCGGCCCGCGCCCAGCGCGCCTCCGACGCCGCCGCCACCCCCCCCGAGGGGCTGCTGCTGCTGACCATCCTCACCGGCCTGGTGGTCGTCGTCTTCCCGTTCCTGGCCGGGGCCAGGCCGCGCGGGGCGGCGCTGCTGCCGCTGGCGGCGATGGCCGCCATGCTCGGCTTCGGCATCTACCTCACCTGGGACATCTCCTACGCCTTCGCCGGACCGCTGGCCGTGGGGCCCGAGGCGTTCAGCGGCGCGCTGCAGGAGTTCGCCCGGATCGCCGGGGGAGTGTGACCGTGGCTGTCAGGCACACGCCGCTGCTCGCCGCCGTCGCGCTCTTCGCGATCTGCGCCAGCGGCCCCGCGGCGGCCGACCCGCGCCCGCCGCAGGTCGGGGGCGTCCCGCTGCCAGGCGTCCCGGACGTGCGCGCGTCCGTGCGCGGCGTCCCGGACGCCCGGGTGTCGGTGCCCGGGGTGTCGGACGCGGGGGTGAAGCTGCCCGGGGTGTCGATCCCGCGCAAGGCGGGGCCCCGGGTGTCGGTGCCGGGCGTCTCCATCGCACGCACCCCCCGGCCCAGAAAGGCCAGGCCGGCGCCGGTGGTGTCGAGGGGCGGCGTGTCGGTGTACGACGACGCGGTCTGCGTGGACGGCCCCGGAGGGAGCGTCCACATCGGCCGGTGCGGGCCGACCTCGTCCCGTCCCGCGAAGACCCGGCGGGCCACCCCCGAAGCGCCGGTCCGCGCCCGGGCGTCGGCCCCGGTCCGGACGACCCCGACCCCCACGCCCACGCCCACGCCCACGCCCACGGTGACGGAGGCTCGCGCCTACGTGCCACGCCCCACCGTGCCGCCCCGGCGCCCGAATCCGCTGGCCACCGTGCTGATCATGGTCGTGCTGACGACGGTGATCGCCTCCACCACGGCCGTCGCGTTCGGCGCCATCCGATAATCAGGTTGCCGAGCGGAGCCGCTGTTCGCCACGCTGATCGGCATGAACGTGCCCCACCGGCAGATCCGTGCCGCCTACGGCGAGGAGTCCATCACCGTCTACCAGGCCTACGACCCGGCCATCGCCCAGCCGGCGGTCGCCGCGCAGCGGTTCGTCGCGCCGTTCAAGCGGGAGCGGATGACCTGGGTCAAACCCTCGTTCCTCTGGATGATGTACCGCTGCGGCTGGGCCACCAAGCCCGGCCAGACCCGCGTCCTCGCCATCGACCTCACCCACGAGGGCTTCACCTGGGCCCTGGCCCACTCCTGCCTCAGTCACCCTGACGCGGGCGCCGATCGCGAGGCGTGGGCCGAACGCCTCCGGCACAGCCCGGTCCGGATCCAGTGGGATCCGGAGCGCGATCCGCACCACGGCGCGCTGCCGCACCGCTCGATCCAGATCGGCCTGTCCGGCGAGGCGGTCACCCGTTACGTCGACGAATGGACCGTGTCCATCACCGATGTCACCGAGCGGGTCCACGACCTCCACGCCGCCCTGCGCGCTCGGCAGGACATCACGGGCATGCTGCCCGCCGAGCGCCCCTATGCGCTGCCCGTCGAGCTGGCGCGGACGGTCGGTGCCACGCCGGCCTGAGGGGCCTCCATCCGGATGAGCCAGCTCGTGACGGAGAACGCGCCGGACCTCCTGCGCCGGGAGCTCGTCCCGGTACGTCGCGGCCTGCAGCGTCAGCCCGTCCACGAACACGTGCAGCCGGCGAGCCTTGGCTTCCAGCCCGGTGTCCTCGAGCTGCTCGCCGATCACCTCAGGCAGGCGCGCCCCGCGGCAGGAGGCGCAGGTCGGCACGCAGATGCTCGACGACCCGGGCGCCCACCCCGCTCGCGACCGCCTCCGCGGCGAACAGGAGCAGACCGTCCTGGCTGTCGAAGTAGTGGCGCAGCCCGCCGAACGCCGCCCCCATCCTGCTGGGCCTGCTCTGACGCCTCCGGGCCGCCGCCCCGGCCCAGGTGGACGTCACCCCCACTGCTCTGACCTTCCGGCTCACAGCCCCTGCCGGGACCGGGACGAGGTGGCGCTCGTCCGGAGCCGGGACAGGAAAGCCAGCGTGCCCTCGGCCGTCGCGGCGGGCATCTCGGCGTGCGGGTAGTGGCCGGCGCCATCCACCAGGTGGACGCGGGCCGGACCGGCCAGCTTGGCGGCACTCAGCGCCGCGTCCGCAGCCGGGTCGGCGAAGTCGCCGTCCCTGGTGCCCATGACGACCAGCGCCGGCTGCGTGACCTCGGCATAGCGGTTCTCGACGCCGGACAGGGACACCTCGATCTGCGCCCGGAGCGGGGCCAGGCGGCCGGGTCCGCGGAGGCCGGCCTTGAGCGCGGCCAGGTAGTCGCCGAAGTCGGCGGGCCTGGCGGTCGGGTAGGACGAGCGCACGAACAGTCCCCACAGCGCCGCACTGCGGCCGACGAGCCGGGAGGCGGCCTTCATCCACGGCTTGATCGGCGCCTCGCCCGAGAAGGTGCCGATGAGCACCAGGGCGGTGATCGCCTCCGGAGCTTCGGCCGCCGCCCAGACGGCCGACGAGCAGCCGATGGAGTGGGCGATCACCATGGCTGGTGTGTCGCCGTTCAGGTGCCGGATGAGGTCGAGCAGGTCGGCCCCGATGGAGGCCGGCGCGTAGTCGGGCCAGCCGGTGCCGGAGGCTCCGTAGCCGCGCACGTCCATGGCCGCCACCCGGTACCCGGCGGCGAGCAGGTGCGGAGTCAGGAGGCGGAAGGTGGCGCCGGTGTCGCCCATCCCGTGGACCAGGACCAGCAGGGGCCGTCGGCCGGGCCCGCCACCTGGTAGGCGATCTGGCCGCCGGCCGTGGTCGTCATCACCGTCATGTTCACTGCTCCTCAATGAGAGCGGCGCTCTCTCGTGGGATCAGTGAACCATCCTTGGAGGCATTACGGCAAGAGCACTGCTCACTGTTTGGCGCAGCGCTCTGGCGCTAGGCGTTCGGGATCGAGCGGCGCGGCGCCGGGCGGCCGGTCAGCTCATGACTCTGGCCGCGCTCCAGATAGACCACCCGGTCGGCCACGCCGGCCTGTTCGACGTGCCGGCGGAAGTCGTCCAGCGGCGACTTGAACACGGTGTAGTCGTCGTAGTGGACCGGCACCACCATGTCCGCGTTCATCAGATCCACCCAGCGGGCGCCCTGCTCGCCGTCCATCGTGACCGTCATCATCCCGAGCAGCCTGGTCCCGCCCAGGTGCACGATCGCCGCGTCGATCTCCGGGAAGCGGCGCGGGATCGCCTTCAGCCAGGGATCCATCAGCGTGTCGCCGCTGACGTACAGGCGCAGGTCGAGCTGCCCCTCCGGGTCGCGGAACTCCAGCATGCTGCCCATGACCGGCGGCAGCAGCGTCTCGGCGATGCCGGGCGCGTGACGGGCCGGCAGGGAGATGATCTTCAGCGTACCGCCGCCGCCACGCATCTCGTGCGCGCGCCACGTCCCCAGCCCCACCGACCGGCCGAATCCCTGATGGCCGAGCCGGCGCGCGGCGTGCGGCGTGGTGATGATCGGTGTGTCCCGGTCCAGCCCTCTGCGGGTGACGCGGTCCCAGTGGTCGCCGTGCATGTGCGACAGCACCACGGCGTCGAGCGCCGGGAGCTCGTCGATCTCCATCGCGGGGTTGGTCAGGCGACGCGAGGTGACGCCCCAGCCGAGGTAGGCGCGCTGGCCGCGGTGCAGGAAGTTCGGGTCGGTTAGCAGGGTGAATCCGTTGTAGCGGATCAGCACGGTGGCGTTCCCGATGAACGTCAGGCTTCCATGACCGGGCATGGCGGCCTCCCTTGAAGCGGCGATTCCCCGGCGTTTCGCCGGGCGTGGAACGGCGATCCCGGCGGTTCACCGGGCCTGCGGAGCTCCGGCTGCTGCGGCTTGACCATGACTTTTGTCCCCCTTCGTCACCTTCTCGACCCATGCCACGAAAGGCGTGACCCAAACCCTCCCGCCCCCGCGAGGTGCCACCCTCGACCGGCTCGGCGGCCGCGCGTCGCTGGCCACGACGTCGTACACGGCGGACAGCGCGGCTCTGTCAGGGAGGCTCGATGCGGACGTCCGTGTGTTGCCAAGGTCTCGGTAGTCCATGTCGTAAAAGGCTCATTCGGTAAGTCACAGTCCGTATGACCGCAATGACCGAAATGGCCTCTTGTTGCATGATCATGCGAGAGTTACGCTGCGTCTGATTGATTACATGCTCCGAGCCGCACAGTCAGGCACCTCGTTACCTGCTGGTGGGTGGAGTGACGTTCGGCGTCCACAGACGCCCCTCGTTGGTTCGGAGTGTGACGGCGTATGCGCCGCTATTTGGCATGGCCTCGTTCTGCTCGCCCGTCGCCGGCGTTGGTTACAGCGGTTCTTGTCGGCTTGTTCCCAGGCTTATTGCTGCTGCAGCCGACACCTGTTAGGGCTGACCTCGCGGATCCGGCTAGCTTCGCCGTCTCTCAAGGCTTGCCGGAGACGCCGAAGCAGGCTTTCGGCACGACGAAGATTCTTCCGCCGCTTACTTCAAGCGAGGAAACGCAGACCGACGTCGACCCGGGCACGCCGAAGAAGGACGTCTACCCGCCCAAGAACGCTCTGCCTCAGGAGCAGCGCACCGACTTGACCCGTCAGGTCAGGACTCCGTTGCGGGACACAGGCGGCACGTCATCACCATCAGCCGTCGCCCTGCTCGCGGCTGACCCACCGTGTGGCAGTGTCCCGGCGTGGCAGCCGAACAGAGCGGTGACAGCCGGCGATCGGGTTGCCTACCAACAGCGCATCTGGCGGGCCAGAGTGAGCACGCTGATCAATATCACACCGCCGCCAGAGGATCCGTTGGGATGGGCTGCGGACGGAACGTGCCCGCTGCCTCCCGCGCCGAAGATCACGTCATTGGCACCGGATAACGCTCTGCAGATGCTGACCACGACACCCACGTTCAGTGCCACGGCAACGACGTGGGCCGGAGGCACAATCAGTTTCGATTTCGAAGTGTGCGACGGCCCATCGATGAACAACTGCACGACGTATGACGACTGCTGCGCCCAGTCCGGCAGCGTGACTGTGCCGGAAGGAGAGCTTGGGTGGGGGCGTCAGTACTGGTGGCGATTGGAGGTCCGTGACGCATCGACGATCGGCGGCCAAGGCGCGTACTCGGAGACACGCAGTTTCGTCGTGGGGGTGCGCCAGCCGACGATCACATCGCAACTGTCCACACCGGGCATCGACGGGCAGGAGTTCCACCAGGCATCCGGCAACTACACCACTACCTTCACCGATGCGCAGGTCGCGGTAGCGGGTCCGTCGCTCGCGGTGGTGCGGTCCTACAACAGCATGGACCCGCGACGCGACGGTGTTTTCGGTGCCGGCTGGTCCTCCCGCTGGGACATGCGCGTGGTCGAGGAGAACATACAAGGCCGTCCCGCCGTGTTGGTGACGTATCCGGACGGACGACAGGTGCGCTTCGCCAAGAATGGGAACGGCGACTACCAGCCACCGCCCGGCATGTTCGCAACGCTTGCCAAGAACGCGGATGGTGGCTGGCGGCTGATGGACAAGTCCTCCACCTCATACAGCTTCAACAGCGCTGGCCAATTGCTGAGAGTGAGGGACCAGCGCGGGCGTAGTCAGGAACTGACGTACGGCAGTGACGGCAAGCTCGCCAAGGCCACCGCGCCTGGCGGCCGCTCTCTGAGCTTCACCTGGTCAGGAGCGCACATTGGGTCGGTGTCCACCGACCCGGTCGACGGCCAAGCGTTGACATGGACCTACACCTACACCGGAGACGTGCTCGAAAAGGTATGCAACCCGGCGCAGGACTGCACCCTCTATGGCCACAACCCGGGATCGCTGTACCGCAGCATGGTCCTGGACTCCGACCCGATGGGCTACTGGCGATTTGGGGAGGCCTCCGGCACCCAGGCCATGGACCTGGGCTGGATCGGTAACGCCTTCTACCGTGGCGGGCAGACCCTGGGACAGCCCGGCGCGCTGGCCGGAACGTCGGACACGGCGGTGGCCATCCCCACATCAGCCTGGCCCGTTATCGACCTGCCTACCGGCATCATTCCGCGCGCGGGCGCCTGGGGCTCGGTTGAGACGTGGTTCAAGACGAGCGCCAGCGGCAACATCATCACCGTTGACGGCACGGGGTCGGCTGCGCTTTACCCGCTGCTGCAGGTGACGGCCGACGGGAAGCTGGCTGCCGGCTATGAGGCCCCATCGCGCATCACCACTGCCGCGTCCGTCAAAGACGGCGCCTGGCATCATGCCGTGCTGACCGCCGAGGGAGACGCGCAAACGCTCTACGTGGACGGCGTGGTCGCTGGGACGTTCGCGGGCGCGATCTCCAACACCGGGCCCCACTACACCGAGGCCATGGGCATCGGTGGCCTGGCCGGCTGTGTTGACGAGGTCGCCGTCTATGATCGCCCGCTGTCAGCAGCCGAGATCGCCCGCCACTACGCCGCGCGCGCCGAGGCCCCCCACAAGCTCACAAAGATCACCCTGCCATCGGGCCGCGTCTGGGCGAGCAACACGTACGACGGCATCACCGACCGGATCAAGACCCACACGGACGACAACGGCGGCACCTGGCAGCTCGGCGACCCTGCCTATGACCGGACGACCGGCCTGTCCACGATCACGGTCACTGATCCGGCCAGTGGCACGCTGACCTCTGTGCATGACGCCTGGCGCGGTTACAGGCTGGTGTCGCAGACCGATCAACTCGGTAAGAAGACGGCCTACCTGTACGACACGGGCGGGTACGTGTCGAAGATCACCGACGCGAACAACAACAGTGTCACACGCTCCAACGACAGCCGTGGCAACGTCCTCGCTACATCCACCTGCCGCAGTGCTGGAAGCTGCCAAACCGCGTGGTCCGAGTTCTACCTCAATAAGAACGACCAATTCGACCAGCGGAACGATCGTCTGGTAAAGGTGCGAGACGCTCGCTCAGCCGACAGAACCAGCAACGTTTACGCCTCCACGTTCAACTACAACGAGTACGGCGAGCAGACAAAGCAGACAACCCCGGCCACGCTCGACTTCCCCGATGGACGTTCCGTCACGCTCGTGTATACAGACGGCACGGAAGCGGCGGTCGGTGGCGGTGTCACGCCGGCGGGGTTGGTGAAGACCCACACCGACGCCAATGGCAACACGACCTTGCTGCGTCACACCGCTGCGGGTGACCTTGCTGAGCAGACCGAGCCGGCAGGACTGGTGTCCACTTTCGAGTACGACACCCTGGGCAGGAAGATCGCCCAGACGCAGGTCTCCGAAGCCGAGCCCAGCGGTGTGAGAACCACCTACACCTATGACGAACGGGGGTGGCTCACCACCCAGAACGCTCCAGGGGTGAAGAACCAGATCACCGACGTCACGCATACCGCGAGGACGAGCTACATCTATGATCCGGATGGCAACCTGCTTACCGAAACGGTTGCAGATCTAACTGGTGGTGACACCGAACGGCTGACCAGCTATACCTACGACGGCTTCGGCCGTCAGGAGACGGCCACGGATCCTGCGGGCGGGGTCGTACGTGCCAGCTGGGACAAGTTCGGGCTGCAAACCTCTCTAACTGACGAGCTCGGGGCGGTGTTCGGCTACGCCTACACCAAGCGTGGCGAGCTCGCCACGCGCACGTTGAAGAACTGGACGGGCAGCCCGGTCAGCCCTCAGGCAGCTACAGAGATAGTGCTGGAGTCGCTGTCGTACGACCCGGCAGGGCGGCTCTCCGCTCGGACGGATGCGATGGGACGCAAGACGTCCTTCAGCTACTACGACGATGACCTGCTTTCGAAGGTGATCGCTGACGACGTCAAGCTCAACGGTTCCGCCACGGCCCAGGACGTGGTGCTCGAATCTGTAACCTATGACGCCGCGGGCAACCTGAAGCGGGAATTAAGGGGCGGCGGCACCACCA